>JAIOYK010000052.1 GCA_021741145.1 Rhodospirillum sp.
GGCGACAGACTCGACGCGGCTGACCAGGGCGTCGATGGCCCCATGAAAACGGTCGGGAGACATGGTGCCGTCGATCCGTCTCACTTCGCGCCAAGGCTGGCGCGATAATCCTCCAGCACCCGGCGGGCGGGCAGCCCCCGTTCCTCCAGCCGTGTCACCCAGTCCTCGCTGACTTGGTCAAGGCGCTTGTCCATCTCCGCCAGGACCGCGTCGGAGTAAGCGTAGACGGTGGCGCCGCCCTCGGCGAAGTCCTTCTTCAACTCCTCGTTCTCGGCGTCCAGATAAGCGGCGAGATCGCTCTCGACCCGGGCGCCGCAGCTCTCCACGGCCGCTTTCTCCGCCCCCGTGAGCCCTTCCCAGGAGTTGGCGGAGATGGCGAAGACCGTGGCGAAGGAACCGAACCGGCCATTGGTGCTGAGGGCGTTCATCACCTCCTGCAGGTTATAGGGTTTGACGCTGGCGAGGGCCGAAAGGGTGGCGTCCACCGCGCCCCGCTCCATCGCAATGTACATATCAGCGCTGGGAATGGCTGCCGGCGAGGCACCCAAGGAGGCCAGGGTGAGATTCATGGCGCCGCCGCCGGAACGCACCACCTTGCCCTCGAAGGCGGGAATGGTGTCGATCGGTCCGACGCGGGAGACGATCTGGTAAACGGGCAACATGATGTTGAAAACCGGCCGCACTCCGTTGGCGGCGAATTCATCGGCCAGGGGACCGGACTTCAACGCCGCGCCATAGGCCGTCGCCATGGCGACGGCGGTGTCGCCCATATTGGGCAACATGGCGACACCGTTCAGCGGCATCTTGCCACTGACGTAACCGATGGCCACCGCGGAGGCGGCGGAGAGACCCGAGTTCAGGGCGTCCAGGGAATCCTTGATGGAGGCCACCTGACCAGAGGGAAAATAGGAGAAGTCGACGCTTCCGCTGGCCACCTCCTTCACGCAATTCATCCAGGGCTCGATACCATGGGCGGAAATCACATGGGTCGGGGAATAGCCGTGGGTGACCATCAAGGTCGCCGCGCGGGCCGGAACGGCGAGCGCTGGAACCAAGGTGGCGGCGAGCAATAGGGCGGCACTGGCACGGACGCGACGGACGGGGAAGGACATGGGAGTTTCCTCCGTAAGGGGAAGTGGGGGATGAAAGAACGAAAAGGGGAGCCTCCGCGGCCCAACGCGCGCGCCGAACCCACGGAGGATGCCCGCTCAGTGGGTCTTGCCGGTGACCACGGGCTCGCCGTCGCGAATCTCGCCGATGTAGTTCACGGTCATCACCTGGGCGTCGACGCCATACATCGCCTTACCGCCCAGCGACAGTTCGTCGCCCTGGACCGAAGGCATGGGGAGGACCTCCGAGAAGGCCGCGGCCACGGCGGCGGTGTCGTCAACGGTGCCCGCCATTTCGATGGCCGCCAACAGCACCTTGGCGCCGTCGTAGAAGGAGACGATGATCTCGTTGGGGGGATGTCCCTCCGAGGCGGTGTAGGCCTGGGCCAGCTTTTGGTATCCCGCGTTGGCCGGATCGGCGTAGAGCATGTTGATGATGCCCTCGGAGGCCTCCTTTCCGGCGGCCTCGACGATGTCCCGGGGACCGGCGCCGCCCATCTTGGTGAACAGCCCCTCGTACCCCAGTTCGCGCGCCTGACGGACGATCAGCCCGGCGGTGGCGGGCGAGGTCCCGCCCATTTCGATGATCTCCGGATTCATGGCGATGATCTTGGTCAGCATCGGCTGGAAATCCACCTGAGAGCGCTCGAAGAGCTCATGGCCCAGGGCGTCGAAGCCGTTGTCCAGAAAGACCCGTTCGCTCAACTCCGTCTGGTCCCAGCCGGTTTCGTCGTTAGGGTTCACCACCACCACCCGGCGCTCCTTGATGTTGTCCTTCAGCCAGGACACCAAGGACGGCACGTAGTCGCTGGGCGTACTGTAGAGGCGGAACATGTGATGGGTGGTTTCGTCCAGGGCCTTCTTGGTGTAGGAGGCTGTCAGGGCCAGGACTTCGTCGTCCTCAATGTTCTGGCGCAGCGCCATGGTCGCCGCCGAAGTCACGAGAACGATGTAATTCACCCCGTCCTGTTTGACGAGCCGGTTGTAGGCCGACACGGCCTCGCTGGCCATGTACTTGTCGTCATAGGCGATGATCTTGACATCAACCTTTTCGCCGCCGACGTCGAGGCCACCCTGGGCGTTTGCCTCCTCCGCCGCCAGGCGGGTACCGACCGCCGCGGCCATACCCCAAGGGGCACCGCCGCCGGTCAACGGAGCGATGACCCCGATAGTCAAGGTTTCCGCCCCCGCCGCCGTCGCCGTCGCCACCAGGGCAAGGGCCGCGGCTGGGGCGAGACACTTCCAGATCGACTTCATGATGCTTAACCTCCCGTTTCGACTTAATGTTTTTTTGTCGGTTGTTGGTTCGGGCGGCGGCTTCGCTCATCCGCCCAGGTAGACTTCCTGGATCCGTTGGTCATCGAGGATGTCCGCGCTGTCGCCGGAAAGAACCAACTCTCCAGTTTCCAGCACATGCCCCCGGTCGGAGACCTTCAGGGCCAGTCTGGCGTTCTGTTCGACCAGGATCACGGTGATGCCTTCGCGGCGGATATCGCCGACGATCACCCCTACTTCCCGGATCATCATGGGCGCGAGGCCCAGTGTCGGTTCGTCGAGCAGCAACACCGTGGGGTCGCTCATCAGAGCACGGGCGATGGCGACCATCTGTTGCTCGCCGCCCGACAGGCTCGACGCCTGCTGCTCGCGCCGCTCCAGCACGCGGGGAAACAGCGCGTGGACGAAATCCAGACGCTGACGGATCCAGCGGGTATCACTGACGCGAATTGCCCCCATGCGCACGTTCTCTCCCACCGTCATTTCGGGAAACAGCCGCCTCCCCTCGGGGCAGAGGATGATGCCCATGGAGACGATCTCCTGAGTCGAGCGGCTGGTGATGTCCTCTCCGGCAAAGCGCACGACGCCATGGGTTTTGGGGGCCAGCCCCATGATGGCGCGGAACAGGGTGGACTTACCCGCGCCGTTGGCGCCGAGCACGCAGGTGACCTCGCCCTGGGCCGCGCCCAGGGACAGCGAACGCAGGGCGGCGGTTTGGCCGTAATGGACGCTTAGATCCTCCACCTCAAGCAAGCTCATGATCCACCCCCAGATAGGCATCGATGACCGCCTGATCGGCCTGGATTTTGGCGGGTTCTCCGGTCGCCACATGGGCACCGTGGTTGATGACCATGATGCGGTCGCAGATGCTCATGATCAGCTTCATGTCGTGCTCGACCACCAGGACCGAGAGTTTGAAGCGCTCGCGGATGCGCAGGATCAGGTCGGCCATCTCCACCTTCTCCGTGGGATTGAGTCCGGCCGCGGGTTCGTCCATGAGCAAAACCCGGGGGCCGCGCATCAGCGCCAGTCCTACCCCGAGGATCTTCTGGATGCCATAGGCCAGATTGCTGGCCCGCGCCCCGGCCTGGGCGGAGAGACCGATGAAGTCCAGGATGTCGTCCGGATCCGGCGCGCTCTTGTCCGCCGTCGCGTCGCGCCCAAGGCCGAGCCAGGCACAGGGCGAATGCAGGGACAAGAAGTCGCGGCTCCGTTCCAGGTTCTCCAGGGCGGTTCGGTCCTGGAATAGATTAGGGGACTGGAAGGTGCGAGCGATCCCGGCGCGGGTGACACGGTCCGGCGATAGCCCCGTCAGCCGTTTTTCACCGAGATGGATCTCGCCGGAACTGGGCGGGTGGACCCCCGCGATCACATTGAACAGGGTCGTTTTGCCCGCGCCATTTGGACCGATGATGCCGAAGCACTCGCCCCGCGCCACCTCGCAGGAGATATTGGACAGGGCTCGCAAGCCGCCAAAGTGACGACCGACTCCTTGGATGCTCAGATTCGCGCTCATTTCGTCCTCTTGGTGGAGTGACGCCAGATCGGGCGGCCGAGGCGACGCCCGGCGGCATCCTGGCGAGCTTCCGCCAAAAAGCCGATCAGACCGCGGGGGAAGAAGGCCAGGAATAGGATCAGGATCCCGCCATAGGCCAGCAGTTGATACTCCTCCACGTCCCGCAGAAGTTCCGGCAAGGGGACAATGAGGATCGACCCGATCAGCGGCCCAAGGGGTGAGGCGACGCCCCCGATCACATTGATCACCAGCACGTTGACCGAGGTGTGGAAGGTGAAGGCCTGGGGCGACAGGAAGCCGATGTAATAGGCGTAGAGCCCCCCGGCGATGCCCGCCATCAGCCCGGACAGGGCGAAACAGCCGATGCGCCAGGCCAGCACGTTGACCCCCAGCGAGCGGGTCAGATCCTCATTCTCCTCGATGGAGGACAAGACCGCGCCCACCCGCGACCGATGCAGGGCGCCCATCAGCGCCAGCCACCCGAGGGCAACCGCCAGGGCCAGCCCGTAGAACGCCCCGGGCTTGCCAAGGCGGATCCCGAACAACTCGAGCTTGGGAATGCCGTAGAGGCCATTGTTGCCGCCCAACAGGCTGGTCCAATCCTGGAAGATCAGGTTGACGGCCTGCGCGAAGGCGAAGGTCAGCAACACGAAATAGACACCGCGGATCTTCAGGAAAGCCGGGCCGAGAACCGCGGCGAAGACCATGGCGACCCCGCCGCCCGCGACCAGCGACAAACCGGTCGGCCAGCCCAGGCGCATGGAGAACAGGGCGGAGGCATAGGCGCCGATCCCCATGAAGGCCACCTGGGCCAGGGAGAGTTGGCCGACGCGGAGCATCAGGTTCATGCTCGACGCCAGGATCAGCGTGACGCATCCCATGATCGCCACGTGAAAGACATAGCGGTCGGCCACCAGGTAGGGGATAACGCAAACCAGGGCCGCGAGCGCCCCGGCGATGACGAGGGGCTTGCTCATGCCTGGAGCTTTCCGAAGAGGCCACGCGGACGGACCAGAACGATGGCCAGGACGATCACGAAGGAAGCGATCAAGGCCAGGGTGGAGTCGAAGAACGTTGCGAAAACGGATTCCACGAGTCCGATGATCAGGCCGCCGACAACCGCTCCGGGAATGCTGCCCAGGCCGCCGAGAACGACCACGACGAAGGCCTTCAGCATGGGAAGCTCGCCCATGTAGGGGGCCACGGAATAGATCGGCGCCATCAACCCTCCGGCCAGGGCCGCCAGACCGGCGGCGATCCCGAAGGCCAGGGCCGCCATCGATTGGACCCGCGCGCCCATCAAGGCGGCGACTTCCCGGTCCTGGGCGACGGCGCGCATGGACAATCCGGTCCGCGTGTATTTCAGGAACACCTGGAAAAGGACGATGACCCCGAGCGCGATGCCCCCGACAGCCAGGCGGTCGAGCGGTACCACCGCGCCGCCCAGGCGGATCACGCCGGAGATCGGCCGCGCCATGGCCTGCTGCGCCGGACCGAGGACGATCAGGGCGATTGCCTGTAGGCAGATCGACACCCCAAGGGACATGATCATGCCGTTCAACTCGGAGCGGACGAAGGGCCGGAAGAGGCTCCGCTCAATGGCCACGCCGACCACACCCGTGAAGAGCGCCGCCAGGATCACCGACAGGGAATAATCGATCCCCCATTGGGAATAGAGGACGAGCACTCCCGCCGCGCCCATCATGTACAGCTCGCCATGGGCGAAATTCACCACGCGCATAATGCCGAAAATCATGGTGAAACCCAGAGCCATCAGCACAAAGACCAGCCCGCTCAAAATCCCATTCACGATGATTTGTTCCGTGAGTTGGATCATGACGCGGCCCCGGCTCCACGCCCGACGGCGGCGGCGCCAGGAGTCCAGCGGTGACACCCCATTGAATGATCGACGCGCATGACAGTCTCCCTGTTCCTTCGCCGCGGTTCCGGCGCGGCCCGGGGTTCACCCCGGACCCGGTCTTGCCCCCTTGGAGGAGCGCTATCCGAATGGATCCTTTCAGGTCGCGATGAATGTGTCAATCATTTAACTGATTTCAATATATTATTCGATCCATTGCCGCACTGCGGAAAATCACGTCCACTCCCCTCGGTGCCGAATATTTTCTTATAAGTATATGTTTTATTTTATTTTTTTATGGTTTGATGGCAAAGTTCCATGCTTTCTCGGAAGGCTTGACAGCCCATTCATTCATATAGATGATTAAAATTATAAAATCACAAATTGTCCGCGCTCTTCCCTCCCGAAGAGGGAGGGGTCGGGCCGGACCCGGGGACCGTCCATGACAACTTATCCGACGCTCTTCTCGCCCCTCCTCGTCAATGGCCTCGCGCTGCCGAACCGGATCTGCTTCGGGGCGTCCAGTTCCGAACTCGCCGAGTTGGACGGTCGGGCGACGGAGGCCATGGCCACCTATTACGCGGAGCGTGCCCGGGGTGGCGTGGGACTGGTGACGGTGGAAGCCACCTATGTGGACCGGGACGGTCTGCGTCTGCCGCGTAACGCTCGCATCGACCATGACCGCTACATCCCAGGCCTGGCGCGGGTGGCGGCGGCGATCCGCGCGGTCGGAGGAAAATCGGCGCTGCAACTGAACCATGGGGGCCGCGAGGCGGTGGAGGCTGTCTCCGGCGCGCGACCCATCGGTCCCTCCCCCATCGCCTCCCGCTTCACCGGGGGCGGCACGGTCAGTCCTCCGCGGGAGGCCACGCGAGAGGATATCGCGCGCCTCGTCCAACGCTTCACCGAGGCCACGGAGCGCGCCCTGCGCGCCGGGTTCGACGCCATCGAACTGCATGGCGCCCACGGCTATCTCATCAGCCAGTTTCTCTCGCCCGACGCCAACCGCCGCTCCGATGCCTATGGGGGTTCGGTCGAAAACCGGGCCCGCTTCTTGGTGGAAATCATCGCCGCCATCCGCGAGCGTCTAGGCCCCGAGGTTCCCATCATCTGCCGCATGAACAGCGCGGACCACGTGCCAGGCGGCCTGGACCTCGCCGACGCCGCGGAGATCGCCGTCCTTCTGGAGCGAGCGGGAGCCGACGCGCTGAGCATCTCCGGGGGAATCCACGCCTCGCGGCCCTATATGATCGTCCCGGGGATGTCGATCCCACCCGGCTGGAACCGCTCCTCCGCCGCGACAATCCGCGACCGCGTCTCCCTTCCGGTGATGATCGCCGGGCGCATCAACGCCCCATCCTTGGCGGAGGACATCCTGGCCGCTGGAGACGCGGACATGGTCTGCGTCAGCCGGGCGTTGATCGCCGACCCCTGGTTCGCCAACAAGGCCCGGGACGGCCGCGAGGGAGAAATCACGCCCTGCATCGCCTGCAACGAATGCGTCGCCAGCATCCACCGGCACGAAGGCATGACCTGCACGGTCAATCCCCTGGCGACCCGCGAGCTGGAACTGGGAGAGGCCATCGCTCGGCGCCCCGTGCCACGGTCGCTGGTGGTCATCGGCGCCGGAGCGGGCGGACTATCGGCGGCCGTCACCGCCGCCCGCCGCGGCCATGCCGTGACCCTCTTTGAAATCCAGGAGACCTTGGGCGGCCAGCTCACTCTCGCGCACCAGCCACCGCACCGCGAGGAGATCGAAAGCATCCTTCGCTTCTACCGCGCCGAGGTGGAGCGCATGGGCATCACCGTCGTTCTTGGCCGCTCGCCGACTCCGGAGGACCTAACCGCCCTGGCGCCGGACCGCGTCATCGTCGCCATCGGCGCCCGCTCGAAACGGCCCGACCTGCCCGGGGCCAACCGGGAGATGGTCCTCACCGGCTGGAAGGTACTGGCGGGCATCGAGGCACCCGCCGGTCCCCGCTGCGTGGTGGTCGGCGGCGGGCTCGTCGGCGTCGAGGTGGCCGACTTCCTCGCCGAACGCGGGGGCACTCCGGTGATCGTGGCGCGCTCCGACATCCTCAAGAAGGCCGTCCATGTCGACGATGTCTATTACCGCGACCGTATCGAGCGTCACGGCATCGAAGTGATCCGCGACTGCGCCGTCGTCGAGATCGGCGAGGACTGGATCCATCTCTCCCCCAAGGGCCGGATCCCCCGAATCCTGCGCGATATCGACAATGTCATCTTCTGCACTGGTTACGAAGATCGGCTGGCGGACACCACCCCCTGGAGCACCCTAGGCATTCCCATCGATCTGGTCGGCGATGTCAGCGGGTCGCGCAAATTCATCGACGCCATCCGCGAGGGGACCCTCACCGCCTTGGCCATCGCCTGAGCCCCGCCCCCAACGCGAAGAAAGGATCCCGCCATGTCCCCCTTGAAAACCGGACCGGAGCAGAATGCCCTGCCTCCCTGCGCGCTGGAGGGCGGGCTGCACGAGGTCTATGCCCTGCGCTACGCGCGCATGACCGAACGCCGCGTCCACGAGAATTTCCTGCGCCGGGACATGCACGATGGCCCGCAGCCGCTCGATTTCTTCGTCTGGATCCTGCGCGACCGCGACCACGTCATCCTGGTCGATACTGGCTACGGCTACCGCGCGGCGGCGGAGCGGGGACGGCCCATCGATTTCTCCCCCGCCGAGGGCCTCGCCAGGGTGGGCCTGCCGCCGGAACGCATCGAAACGGTGATCCTCACCCATCTGCATTACGACCACGCGGGCGGACTGGAGGACTATCCCGAGGCCACCGTCCATATCCAGGACGCGGAGGTCTCCTTCGCCACGGGACGCTGCATGTGCCACGAGGTCATGCGGTTCCCCTATGACGTGGAGGACGTGGCGACCTTCCTGCGCCGGGTCTACAAGGAGAAGGCCATCTTCCACGACGGCGACACCCAACTTTTCCCCGGCGTGTCCCTGCATCTGTTACCCGGCCACGCCAAGGGCATGCAAGGTGTCCTGGTCGACACCCCGCGAGGACCCGTGCTCCTCGCCTCCGACGCCGCCCATCTCTACGCCAATCTGGAGGGGAACGCGCCCTTCTCCCTGACTATCGACGTGCCGGAGACCTTGAACAGCTACCGGCGGATCCACGACCTCTCGCCGGGCGCCGACCATGTGATTCCCGGCCACGACCCCCTGGTGCGCGCCCGCTATCCGGCGATGACCGTTAACGGCGTGGAGTTGATCCGTCTGCACCTACCGCCCCACTCGCCCTGACGGCGGCCTCTCCCCGTCGAGGGCGCGGAGCGTCTTTTCCCGGCGCTCCAACCACCATCCATACTGGACCGGCCAACGGTCGTAAACCGCGCCCTCGCCGCCAAGGCCGAGGGCGGCATGGGCGTGCTGGGGCCAGTTGGGATCGTTCAGGGCCTCGCGACCGATGGCGACGAGGTCACAACGCTCTCCGGCGATGGCCTGGTCGGCCAGGGTCGCCTCGGTGATCAGCCCCACGGCCATGGTTCGGATTCCCGCGCCCTCGCGAACCTTGTGGGCCAGCGGGATCTGGAAGCCATATCCCGAAGGTCCGCCCGCCGTGGAGGCCGAATGGCCGCCAATGCCACCGGAAGAACAGTCGATGACGTCCACCCCCCGCTCCTTGAGGGCGGCGGCGAGGCGGATGGTCTCCGCGAAGGGGCGTCCGTCAGCCACCCCATCTTCCATGGACAGCCGGGTGAAGAGGGGCCTGTCCTCCGGCCAGACCGCGCGCAGATCCGCCGCCACCTCGAGGGCGAGCCGGTGGCGGCCCGCGAAATCACCGCCATAGGCGTCGCTCCGCCGGTTGGTCGCCGGACACATGAAGGAATGCAACAGGAAACCGTGGGCGGCATGGATCTCGATCAGGTCGAAGCCCGCCACCTCGGCCCGCCGTGCCGCCGCGATGAAGGCCGCGCGAATGCCCGCGATGTCCGCGTCCTCCAGAACCCGGGGCGTCTGATAGGCCTCGCCGAAGGGGATGGCGCTCGGCCCGACGAGTGGCCAGGGCCGGTCGCCGCGGGCGAAGTCGTCCTCCCCCAAGGGACCGTTGCCATGCCACGGGCGCTGGCGACAGGCCTTGCGGCCGCCGTGGACCAATTGGATGCCGATGGCGGCCCCTTGCGCCTTCACCAGCCGGACAATGCGCGCGAGCGGCTCGATCTGAAAGTCGTCCCACAGCCCCAGGTCACCATGACTGATCCGCCCCTCCGGGGAGACGCTGGTCGCCTCCACCATCACCAAACCCGCCCCGCCCAAGGCGAACCGGCCGTAGTGGGCCAGATGAAAGTCCTCGGCCAAACCCTCGGTGGCGGAATACATACACATGGATGATATCGCCACACGGTTGCGCAGGGTCAGGCCCCGCAGGGTCAAGGAATCGAAGAGGCGGATCGACATGACTTCGGTGCTCCTGGGTGAGACGGTCGGAGGAAGCGCGGACGCGCGTCTAAAAATACGATATATCATCTAAATGATTACAACAACCCCACCAACCCTTTCCGCGGTGCGCAAACAATATAAATGATTTGACAGTTACGAGGGCCCAGCCTAGGCTTACTTCCAAGGGATGGCATAGATCGGGAGGGCTTGCCCTAACGGTCCGACCCCAAGATGACAACAACCGAGACAGGCCCAATGAAAGACATGGAACAACCGGGGAGACCCATCCTCGCGCGGGTCCTTCGACCCGGGATTCTCGAACTTCGGTTGAACCGTCCGGAGCGCCTGAACGCCCTGGACCAGGCCATGGTCGACGAACTGCTGGAGATGCTCGACAAGGCCGGATGCGAGGACCCCGATAGCGAGCCGACGAAGGTTCTCCTCCTACGCGGCGTGGGACGGGCCTTCTGCGCGGGCGCCGACCTTAAGGAGCGGAACGGCATGTCCGAGTCCGAACGCTACGCCCACAACCGCGCCATCAATCGGACCGTCAACGCCCTGGCCGACACACCTTTCCCCACCATAGCCGTCATCAATGGCCTCGCTCTGGGCGGCGGATGCGAATTGGCGCTCGCCTGTGACTTGCGGTTCGCCGCCGATGCGGCGATCATTGGCCTGACAGAGGCGCGGATCGGCGCGATCCCCGGGGCCGGAGGCAGCCAACGCCTACCCCGATTGATCGGAACGGCGCGCGCCCTGGAAATGATGTATTCCGGCGAGCCGATCACCGTCGAGACCGCCGCCCGCTGGGGTCTCGTCAACGGCGTCGCCCCGGCCGAGGACCTGGACGCCACCGTCCTCGCCATCGCCGAGACCCTGGCGAGTCGATCACGCGGAACCGCGGCGATACTGAAGCGGGTAGTATATGATGGGCTTGACCGGCCGCTGGCCGACGGCCTGGGCCTAGAGCACGCGGCCATCCTCGATATCTTTCGTTCGGACGCCTATGCCGAGGGACTGGCCGCCTTCGCCGAGAAGCGCGCCCCGGATTTCGATAAACGGAGAATATAATCCCGATGGAAGACGGCGTTTCCATTTCAATGAGCAAGTCGGAGCAGGTCGCCCAGCTTCTGCTAGCCCAGATCATTGATACGGGCATCAAGCCCGGAACCAGTTTCGGCACGGAGGCTTCGCTTCTCGAACGCTATCGCGTCAGCCGCCCAACCCTGCGGGAAAGCCTGCGCATTCTGGAATCCCACGGTGTGCTCAGCCTACGCCCCGGTCCCCGGGGAGGCATCATCATCAACAAGCCCAGCGTCGATTTCCTGGCCCATACCCTGTCGGTCTATCTGCGGCTGAACGACGTCCCTTTCATCGCCGTGGTCCATGCCCGCGAGGCCATCGAACCGGCCCTTGCCCGCGAGGCCGCCCGTAACGGCACCGATGAGCATTTCCGCGAGATGGGGGACTCCATCGCCCGGATGGCCGCCATCCGCAACGATCAGAAAACCTTTATCGAGGAAAACAGGGTTTTCCATGGCCTGATCGCCAAGGCGGCGGCCAACCCGGTGCTCGCCGCCTTCTGGTCGACCATCAGCATCCTCGCCAGCGGCGAAGGGCATGGCGTTCGTTATTCAGCCCGCAACCAAGCCCATGTGGTCGATGCTCACCGCCGCATCCTGGAAGCCTGCCAGGCCCGCGACGAGGAAGCCGCCGCGGCCGTCATGGGCGAACACGTCCGTGAACTGGAAGCCCTGTTGCGCGCCCGATACCAGGAACTTCTGGACGAACCCACGCGGATCGCCTCGCGACCAAGCCGGAAGATCGGCTGACCCGGGAAGCGGGAGAGGCCCGCCTTGGGGCGGGCCTCTCTTTTTTCTCTAATAATGTAGATGATCTATAGGAACTGACTCACATGGAATTCTCTCTCACCGAAGAGCAACGGGCCATGGTCGAAACGGTACGCGCGCTGTGCCGCGACCAGTTCAAGGGCCGCGCCATGAAATGGATGGATGGTACCTTCCCCTGGGAAAACATCAAGGAGCTGGCGGAGCTCGGCGTTCTCGGCATGGCCGTGCCGGAGGAATACGGTGGCCTCGGCCTGCCCGTTCTCGACACCGCCCTGGTCCTGGAGGAGTTGGGCAAGACCTGCTACGTGACGGCGATGGCGGTGATGGGTGAAGTCGGCGTCCAGACCAAGATCATCGCCACTTATGCCCCCGAGGAGATCAAACGGCGCCTGTTGCCCGGTGTCTGCAGTGGAGAGGTGATCCTGGCCGTCTGCATGACAGAGCCCCATGCAGGCACGGATGTGGCCAACTTCAAGACCAATGTGGTGGTCAAGGGTGATCGCCTCGTCCTCAAGGGCACCAAAACCCTCATCAGCCGCGTCGACGAAGCCAAGGCCTTCGTGGTCTTCACCCGCGTCGACGGCAAGCCGGGGCGCGAGGGTATCGGCTGTGTGCTCATCGAGAACGACACCCCGGGCTTCGAGATCATCTCCCGCTACCACACCATGGGCGGCGAGAACCTGGCGGAGATCCAGTTCAACGACTGCGAACTGCCGGTGGAGAACCTGATCGTCAAGGAAGATGGCTTCCGCCGCCTGCTCAACGCCTTCAACACCCAGCGCTGTCTCAACCCCTCCATCTCCCTGGGTCTGGCCGAAGGCGCCTTCGAGGAGGCCGTGCGCTACAGCCGCGATCGCGAGGCCTTCGGGCGGCCCATCGGCACCATGCAGGGCATGCGCTGGAAACTGGCGGAAATGTATCGCGATATCGAAGTCGGGCGATCAGTTCTCTACCGCGCCTGCGCCACGGCTAATCCCTTCCCTGACCCCCACATGGCCGCCATCGCCAAGCTCTACAACAACGAGATGGCTGTCCGTGTCACCAGCGAGGCCATTCAGGTGCATGGCGGTTACGGCTTCACAGACGAATTCCCCGTGTCGCGATTCTACCGGGGGGCCCGTTACGGCAGCCTTGGCGGGGGTACCCACGAGACCCTGAAGGACCTGGTGGGCAAAAAGATCTACAACGGCTTCTCGGACCACGACGGCTTCCTCGGCATGGGGAACTTCTGATCCCCGTTCCGGTCAGCCTCCCAAGCCAAGCCTCGGCGCGGGGTAGGCCCCCTCCCGGGGTCCCACTCTTCCTCCTATCCCGCGCGCGCCTTGGGGAGAGACGCTTCCAGCGTCTCTCCCCCTTTTCTTGTTTCCCCAACGCGTAAAAAGGCCCCCGAGAGCATATCCGCGCCCGGGGGCCATCCAACCCCTATCCTCGACCACGCGGGAGATCAGTTCAAAACGAAGAAGCGCTCGTCCATCATGTCGCGGATGGAGAACTTGGGTCCCTCGCGACCGATGCCACTGTCGCGCACGCCGCCGTAGGGCATCTGATCGGACCGCCAGCGCGAGGTTCCGTTGACGATCACGCCTCCGGTGCGCAGCCCCTTGATGGCCTTCAGGGCGAGGTGAACGGAGGACGTGAAGATGCCGCATTGCAGGCCGAAGCGGCTGGAGGAGATCCCCTCCATCACCATCTCCACCTCGTCATAGGGGATGACAGACATGGCGGGACCGAAGACCTCGGTGTCAACGATCCGCATGCCCTTGCTCACGTCGGACAGGATCGTCGGCCGCATCAACGCCCCTTCCCGCTCGCCGCCAGCCAGGACCCGCGCGCCCTTTTTCGTGGCGTCCCCGACCATGCCCATCACCCGTTCCGCCGAGGCCGCGTCGATGAGCGTGCCCACGTCGGTGGCGGGATCCAAGGGGTCACCGACCACCAGCTTGGCCGCCTCCTCCAGCAGCATCGCCGTGAAGCGATCGGCGACCGAGCGGTGGACGAAGACGTTCTGCACCGAGATGCAGCTTTGCCCGGCCAGCAGCATGGCGTTGCGCGCGCAGGCGGTGGCCGCAGTTGGCAGATCGGCGTCACCATGGACGATGGTCGGCCCCACGCCTCCGAGTTCCAGGGCGACCCGCTTCATGCCGACCTCGCGACGGATAATCTTCCCCACCTTGGTGGAGCCAGTGAAACTGACGAAGTCCACGCGGTCGTCGGAGACCATCATTGGTCCCACCGCGTCCCCATACAGCACATTGACCGCGCCCCGGGGCAGGCCCGCCTCGACAAAGCACTCGATCATCCGATGCACGCTCAAGGGCGCCATGGGCGAGGGTTTAAGAACCGACGCATTGCCCGCCGCGATAGCGGGGCCCAGCTTGTGGGCAACCATGTTCACCGGCGCGTTGAAGGGCGTGATCGCCGACACCACGCCAACGGGAAAGCGCAGCACCATGCCGATCTTACCGGAGCCGATGGGGCTGGCGTCCATGGGGATATGCGCCCCCTCGATCCGCACCGCCTCCTCGGCGCAGAGGCGCAGGGTCTCGGCGGAGCGTTCCGTCTCGAAGCGGGAGTCCTTGATGGCCTTGCCGGTCTCGCGGGTCATCGCCAGGGCGATCTCCTCGGCTCGCTCATCCACCCGGTCGGCGATGGCGCGCAGCAGGTTCGCCCGTTCACGCGGCGGCATCTCCGCCATCACCGCCGCGCCACGCCGCGCCGCGTCGAGAGCCGCGCCGCAATCCTCCAGGGTATTGACGGGAGCCTGTCCGACTTCCTCCCCCCGATAGGGATCGCGGACGGCCTCCATCCGCTCGCCCACGTGCCATTCGCCATCGATAAGCGCTTGGGCCTGAATGTGAAAATTCCGATGATCGTCTTTCGGCATGGGGTAACTCCAAATTTGACAGCTCACGGAAATTAAAATATATCATTTAAATCTTTTAGCAACCTGCTTCTCTAACGAGCGGGTACGCCAATAGGCCAGACGACCGGCTTTGGAACGGAGAGAAACGGACAATGCGAATGATCGCCGCGGTAATGTACGAACAGGGGCTTCCCATGCCTTTCGCGGACTCACGCCCCTTCCGGATCGAGGAGGTGGAACTGGATGGCCCCGGCCCGGGCGAGGTTCTGGTCGAGGTTCGGGCGGCCGGTCTCTGCCATTCCGACCTTTCGCAGGTGAAGGGCTTGCGCAAGCGGCGCCTTCCCGTGGTTGGCGGGCATGAGGCGGCTGGGATCGTGCGCGAGGTGGGCGAAGGCGTGACCTCGATCAAGCCGGATGATCACGTGGTTATGACCGTGGTCTCCGGTTGCGGCCACTGTCCCGCCTGCGTGTTCGGACGCCCGGCCTTGTGCAAATCCGTGACCCTTCCCCGCACCCAGGGCCTGCTTGCCAACGGTCAGCGGCGACTGACCCGGAACGGCCAGCCGATCTACCACTACAGCGGCATTTCCGGCTTTGCCCAATACGCGGTGACCATGCCGGAATCCTTGATTCCTATCGACGAATCCGTGCCTTTGGACGTGGCGGCGATGTTTGGCTGCGCCGTGGTCACCGGCGCCGGATCGGTTTTCAACACCGCCCACCCTTCTCCGGGCGCGACGATAGCGATCATCGGTCTCGGCGGGATCGGCCTCAACGGTCTTATGGCGGCCAAGGTGGCCGAAGCCGGGCGGATCATCGGCATCGACACCCGCGCCGACAAATTCACCCTGGCGAAGGAATTGGGCGCGAGTGACGTTTATCTCGCCACGGACCCCGACCTGGTGGAAACTATCCGCGAGACGACCGGCGGTGGCGTGGATTACGCCTTTGAGATGTCGGGAGCCAAGGCGGCGATGGCGACGGCGATGGCCATTGTCCGACCGGGAGGCGAAGTGATCTGCGTTGGCTTGGGGTCGGCGGCGGAGCGCTATGACTACAATCACGTCAACTTAGTGACGGAAGAGAAGACGCTTCGCGGGTCCTTCATGGGCAGCTGCGTCCCCGGCCGTGACATTCCTCTCTACGTGAACCATTTCATGTCGGGATCCATGCCGGTGGACAAGCTCCGCAGTCAAAGGATCGGCTTCGGAGACTTGAATCGAAGCCTGGATCAACTAAACGCCGGAGAAGTCGTCCGCCAAATACTCCTTCCACACGAATTCCTATAGAATTTCATCCTTATAGTGTAATAAGGACGTGTTCCTCCCGCGGCGAACGACAATGGAGAAAGCCAATTCCTGGGGCTGATAGCGCAGGGTGCCTAGCGCCCGGAGCCATCAACCCCAGGCAACCCCGAGATGGGGGTGGTTATCGTTAATCTTCGGTGGGGTTTGGTTGCGAACTCCAACCGAACCAAGGACCCGACGATGACCGACGAGACGATGACCCTTCGTGGTCTGCTGGACAAGAGCGTCGATGCCGATCTACCACGCGAGATGATCGGTTTTGCCGCCGAACGGCTCATGGAATTGGAGGTGGGCGCACTGACCGGCGCCGGACACGGCGAGCGTAATCCCGCCCAGCGACTTGCCCAGCGCAACGGTTACCGCGACCGTGATTGTGGGAGACCCGGGCAGGGATGGTGGAGTTGCGCATTCCCAAGTTGCGAAAGGGCAGCGATTTCCCCAGCGTTCTGGAGCCGCGTCGCTTGGCCGAAAAGGCCCTGACGGCCGTTATCCAGGAAGCCTATGTGCAGGGCATCTCGACGCGAGCCGTGGACGATCTGATCAAGGCCTTGGGCATGGGACGACCAAAGGGAGTGCGCTCGCGCAGCGGCATCTCCAAGAGCCAAGTGCCGCGACTGTATGCGGATTTGGGGATCACCAAGATCCACTCCAGACCCTATCAGTCCAACGACAATCCCTATTCGGAAAGCCTGTTCAAAACCATGACATACCGGCCGACCTTTCCCGACCGTTTTGGATCCATCCAGGATGCGCGGGTCCTTTGATGGTGGCATCGGACTGATGACACCTCAGCAAGTCCATTCAGGACGTGCCGTTCACATCCGAGAATATCGCCAGGGCGTCTTCGACACCGCCAGGGCGCGCCATCCCGAACGCTTCGTCCGGGAAACCCCCCGGCCCCCTGACCTTCCAACAGCCGCGTGGTTCAATCCGCCAAAAACCTCTCAAGAACTTGCCCAAGGTCCCTCTCCTTCTCAGAGATGGGAACAGTATAACACCCTGTCCGATTTTCCGGGGCCACCTCTCGGTTCACCCATGATCGTTCCTATTAAGGGACGCACTTGCCCCCCGATGTCCACATCCATCACCGTCATCACTCTTAGGTCAGTGGCCCCTTCGCCCTGGCCCTGCACGAGGGGCTGCCGATAATCGGCAAGCCTATCGGGCACATACGGACCCAAGTCACCGCCAGTAAGGTCTCGGACTCCATCGCCCGCACGATCATCCGCCTCTTCACCGGAGATCCCGCGACATGTTTAGCTCAGCTTCACTTTAATGTAGCAGTGGAACCTTGTTTGCTGCGCCGCACTCGCAGCATCGTCGCCCTATGAAAAAAACACACAGAAGAAAATCGGCGACACGATGATAGATAATCCGTCAAACACCAGCCTTGAGCAGCGCTCATGGAATATAAGACACAAATCACTGCGCATGGGTGAAGTACAGGGACAAGGTTACATCGGGCAGGCACTCGGAATTTCCGATGTCCTCTCCGTCTCTTATTTTCATGCCTTGCGATACGACGCAAAGATGCCCGAGTGGGAGGGGCGGGATCGCTTCCTTCTCTCGATTGGGCATTATGCCATCGCCCTCTATGCCGCACTCATCGAATCTGGATTTCTTCCCGAAGACGAGCTTGAGACCTATGGGTCCGATGACAGCCGCCTGCCCATGTCGGGCATGGCCACCTATACCCCCGGCATGGAAATCACGGGCGGCTCCCTGGGCCACGGACTGGGAATCGCCGTGGGCATGGCCCTGGGCCTGAAGCGCAAGGCATCGGACGCCTTCATCTATAACCTCATGTCCGATGGCGAGTTGGGCGAAGGCTCCACCTGGGAAGCGGCGATGTCCGCGGCGCACCACCGCCTCGACAACCTGATCTGTCTGGTGGACTTCAACAACCAGCAGGCGGACGGCCCTTCAACCCGGATGCTCTCCTCCGAGCCCCTTCCCGAGAAATGGGTGGCCTTCGGCTGGCATGTCCAGCGGGTGGACGGGAACGACATCGGCGCCCTGGTCGCGGCCTTCGATACCGCGAAGGCCCTCGCCGAACCCAAACCCCGAGTCATCATTTGTGATACCCGCATGTGCAAGGGAATTCCCTTCCTGGAAGAGCGGGAGGTCACGCATTTCGTTCGCGTCGAGCCCGACGAATGGGCCAAGGCCCTGGCCGTTCTAGAAGAAGGAAAGCCCCAATGACCGGTCAGCCGAAGATCCTAAGTCAGCGCAAGTCCAAATCGGAACCGAGGCAGGCCCCCCCCCCTGGCGAGCGCCTGACCACCTCGGCCATGATCGCCTCCCTCGCGGATGGAGATACGCCGACGACCTCGGCGCCATTCGGCAAGGCACTGGCCGACTTGGCCAAGACCCGGGCCGATATCGTCGGCCTTTCTGCGGACCTGTCCAAATACACGGACATGCATGTCTTCGCCGAGGCCTATCCCGACCGCTTCTATCAGATGGGCATGGCTGAGCAGGTCATGATTTCCGCCGCAGCCGGATTGGCCCGGGAGGGGTTCACGCCCTTTGCCACGACCTACGCGGTTTTCGCCTCGCGCCGGGCCTATGACTTCATCTGCATGGCCATCGCCGAAGAGCAATTGAACGTCAAGATCGTCTGCGCCCTGCCCGGCCTAACCACCGGTTATGGGCCGAGCCACCAGGCGACAGAGGATCTGGCCATCTTCCGGGGGATGCCCAACCTGACCATCATCGATCCCTGCGACGCCCTGGACGTGGAGCAGGCGACCCATGCCATCGCCGCCCACCAGGGACCCACCTACATGCGCCTGTTGCGCGGCAAAGTCCCCCGGATCCTGGACCGCTACAACTACAGCTTCGAACTGGGCAAAGCCAAAATGTTGCGGGACGGCGCCGATGTCCTGTTCGTGTCCACCGGCCTCATGACCATGCGTGTCCTCGAAGCTGCGGTCACGCTGGAAAAGGACGGAACCCGCGTCGGAGTCCTCCACGTCCCCACCATCAAGCCCTTGGATACGGACACCATCCTCGCGGCCTGTGGCAAGACGGGGCGGCTGGTCGTCACGGCGGAGAACCACACTAAGATCGGCGGCCTCGGCGAGGCCGTGGCGAGCCTGCTTCTGACCCATGGCGTGGCCCCCACTTTCCGGCAGATCGGCCTACCCGACGAGTTCCTCGATGCCGGAGCCCTGCCCACCCTTCATGACCGCTACAGGATTTCCACCCTGGCGGTGATCGACCAAGTTCGGGGCTGGCTCTAACCATTTTCCCTCTTCACTTCGTATCGTACCACTAGGGAGTAACCGGTCCATGGGACTGTTGAACGGACAATTCGCCATCGTCACCGGAGCCGCCTCGGCCCGGGGCCTAGGAAAATCGATGGCCACCCTGTTCGCCGAACACGGCGCCACCGTCGCGGTGTTGGATCTGGATGACATCGCCGCCAAGGCTGCGGCCGCCGATATCGGCAACCACCACCTGGGTTTGGCTTGTGACGTGACCGACAAGGCCGCCTGCGCGCACGCCGCATCCAGCCTGATCGAGACATGGGGCCGGGTGGACATCCTGGTTAACAACGCGGGCATCACACAGCCCCTGAAGATCATGGACATTGAGCCCAACAATTACGACGCCGTCCTCGATGTGAATCTGCGCGGCACCCTCTATATGAGCCAAGCTCTTATTCCCCATATGCGGGGCAACAAAAACGGCTCGATCGTCAATATTTCCTCGGTCTCCGCCCAGCGGGGGGGCGGCATCTTTGGCGGCCCGCACTATTCCGCCGCCAAAGCCGGAATTCTTGGGCTGACCAAGGCCATGGCCCGGGAATTGGCGCCGGAC
The DNA here is from genome assembly GCA_021741145.1 of Rhodospirillum sp. GTDB lineage: Bacteria > Pseudomonadota > Alphaproteobacteria > Rhodospirillales > Rhodospirillaceae > Rhodospirillum. Next base: position 20,021 of record JAIOYK010000052.1, read on the forward strand.
AACGTCCGCGTCAACGCCGTTTGCCCCGGGTTTATCGCCACGGACATCACCGCTGGCAAGCTCACCGAAGAGATGCGCCAGAGCGTGTTGGCGGGCATCCCCTTGGGCCGCGCTGGCGAAGCCTCCGACGTGGCGGGCTGCTGCCTGTTCCTCGCCTCCAGTCTCTCAGCCTATGTGACCGGGTCGGAGGTGGACGTCAACGGCGGCTCCCTCATCCACTGATCTCCTCCCTGTACCTCTCGGGGTGGCGGTGAGTCTTCTCCCTGGCTCTCCCCACCGCCACCCCGGCTTTTTTTTTGATCCTATCCTGCGCCCGAAAGGTTTCCGGTGATGTCCCGCACCAAGTCCCCCCGCGTCGTCTTCCTTGACCGAGAAACCATCGGCCCCGCCATTGAGCTGGTGAAACCGAACGCCCCCCATCAGTGGTCGGAATACGATCATACGGCGCCCAACGAAGTCCTGGAGCGGCTGGAAGGCGCGACCGTCGCCATCACCAACAAGGTGCCCCTGCGCCGCGAGACCCTGGACCAATTGCCGGATTTGAAGTTCGTCACCGTCGCGGCGACCGGCTATGACTGCGTCGACGTGGCCGCCTGTCGGGAGAAAGGAATCACCGTTTCCAATGTGCGGGGCTATGCCGTCAACACGGTCCCCGAGCATACCCTGGCACTCATCCTGGCCTTGAAACGGTCCCTGGTGGCCTATCGCCAGGACGTGATCAAAGGGGAGTGGCAAAAGGCCGGTCAGTTCTGCTTCTTCAACCATCCCATTTCCGATCTGGCCGGATCCCGGGTGGGCATCATCGGTGAAGGTAGTATCGGCCAATCCGTGGCCGCCTTATGCCGGGCCTTCGGGATGATCCCCCTGTTTGCCGCCCATAAGGGCAAGACGGGCCTTGGCCCCCTCTATACGCCCTTCGATGAGGTTCTGGAGACGGCCGATGTCATCACCATTCACGCCCCCCTGACGCCAGAGACCCGCGACACCCTAGCCCTGCCCGAGTTCCGCAAGATGACCCGGAAGCCACTGATCATCAACACCGCCCGGGGCGGGCTGGTGAACGAAGCGGACCTCGTCACCGCCCTGGACGAAGGACTGATCTCCGGCATTGGCTTCGACGTTCTGACCACCGAGCCGCCAAAGGCGACCAACCCGCTGCTCTCGGTGTTGGACCGCCCGAATGTGATCATCACCCCCCATGTGGCCTGGGCCAGCGCGGAGGCACAAACCACCCTTTGGGGTCAGGTGACCGAGAGCATCGACGCCTTCCTGTCCGGCACACCGATCCGGGTGCTGGTCTGACCATGGATTTCGGCGAGACTCTCCCCATGAAACAGGCCACCTCCCCCAGCGCCGCGCCCCGAGCCTTCCTGACCCGGTTGTTCGACGCAGCCATCGCCGCGGCGAACCCGGGGCAGGTCGTTCCCCCCGCCCTGCCCCGCCCCCCCAAGGGGCGCACGGTGGTTATCGGCGCGGGCAAAGCCTCAGCGGGCATGGCCGCCGCCCTGGAAGCCCATTGGTCAGGTCCGTTGGAGGGACTGGTGATCACCCGCCACGGCCAGGGACGGGAAGGTGCCGCCTGCCGACGGATCGAAATCGTCGAAGCGGCCCATCCGATCCCCGATGCCGCAGGACGGGAGGCCACGGACCGGTTGATGTCCCTGCTGTCCGGACTGGGGAAGGAGGATCTGGTCATTGCCCTGATCTCCGGCGGCGGATCCTCCTTGCTGAGCAAGCCCCTGCCCGGCATGACCTTTGAGCAGAAGCAGGAAATCACCCGCGCCCTTTTGCGCAGCGGCGCGACCATCGGAGACATGAACATTGTTCGCCAACATCTCTCGGCGGTCAAAGGCGGGCGTTTGGCCGCCCTGGCGGCCCCGGCCCCCGTCGTGACTCTGTTGATTTCCGACGTTCCTGGCGACCTGCCGGAAACCATCGCCTCCGGCCCCACCCTGCCCCCCTCGGCCACCCGCGCCGATGCCCTGGCGATCATCGACCGCTTCGGTATCGACCTGCCGAAGACCGTGCGCGCCCTGTTGGACAGCCCGGCCGCCGATAGTCCAGCACCGGAGGATCCTCGCTTCGCAGCGAACACTCATCGGGTCATTGCCTCGGCCAGCCAATCCCTGAACGCGGCCAAGGCTACAGCGGAGGCCGAAGGGGTTCGCGCAGTGGTTCTGTCCGACCGGATCGAAGGGGAAGCCCGCGAGGTCGCCAAGGTCCTCTCTGCCCTGGCCCTGGCCTGCCGGGATCAAGGAGCCCCCTTCTCCCCCCCTGTCGTCCTGCTGTCTGGTGGAGAAACCACCGTGACGGTCTCCGGCACCGGTCGAGGAGGCCGCAATTCCGAATTCGGGCTGTCCTCCGCCTTGGTACTCCAAGGGATCCCGCACATCCACGGTTTGGCCGCGGACACAGATGGTATTGACGGCATGGAAGAAAACGCCGGTGTCTTCCTTGATGGCGCCACCGTGGCGCGGCTACACGCCCAAGGACTGGATCCCCAGACCCTTCTGGGGAACAACGACGCCTATCGCGCCTTCTCGGCTCTGGGAGACCTTCTCGTGACAGGTCCGACAGGCACGAATGTCAACGATTTCAGGGCCTTTTACATCACTACGGAGGTGCCATAAAGCGAACCCACGACGTCCATCGCGATTGGTCAGCTATCGCCAATCCCCCCAAGCCGAAACAAAAGACCTAACGGTCAGCCGGTGAACCGGTCGGAATATCCAGGAGGAATCATAATGAAAACGTTTTCAAAATGCATCGCCAGCACCGCCATCCTTGCCGCGGCCGCAGGAACAATGAGCACCACCGAAGCCCTGGCCGACTCCTTCGTGTTCGCCCATGGTGCCAATCCAGGCAATCCCCGTTACGATGCGGCCAATAAGTTCGCCGAATTGGTTTCCACCTGCTCCAACGGCGCATGGACGGTCAGCGTAGCCCCCTCGTCCACCCTGGGTGACGACGCCGAGATGCTGACGTCCGCCGCCGCGGGGGTGATCCAGATGACGGCCAATTCCCAAGGTCCCCTGGCCCAGATCGTGCCCGAAGTCGGCGCCTTGGGTCTGCCCTTCCTGTTCTCCGACCTACCTGCGGTCTGGAAGGTCCTGGACGGTCCCACCGGCGATGAGCTGGACAAGAAGGCCCAAGAGGCTGGCCTGAAAATTGTCACGTTCTGGGACAACGGGATCCGCCATGTCACCCATGTGAGCAAGTTCGTCGAGACCCCCGAGGACATCAAAGGGATGAAGATCCGCACGCCGCCCGACCAGGTGACCATCGCCACTTTCGAGGCCCTGGGTGCCGCTCCGGCTCCCCTTGCCTGGTCCGAGCTGCCGACCGCCCTGCGCAGCGGCGTGTTCGACGGCCAGGAAAACCCCTTGACCAACATTTATTCCGCCAAGCTGCATGAGATCACCCCCTATATTTCGCTGACAGGCCACAAGTACGAAAGCACCCCGGTTGTCGCCGGTCTGGGCTGGTGGCGGGGCCTGGATGATGCGGCCCGGGACTGCATCACCTCTGCGACCAAGGAAGCAGGGGCATACCAGCGCCAACGCAGCCTGGAGGATTCCCAAAAACTGATTGATGTGATGACCAAAGAAGGCGCCAAGTTCAAGGAAGTGGACCAGGAAGCGTTCAAGAAGGCCACCGCCTCGGTCTATGACGAGTACGAAGCAAAACTGGGCGATTTCGTTCCCAAACTGCGCGGCGCCGCAGCCGCCCAGTAAACCAATGACCGCCTGCGGCGCCATCGTTCTTCCCGAAGACGCCGCAGGCGGGCCCTTTTCCTTGACTCATGGAACTCCGACCGATGATGCAGCCCGAACGGTCATCCGCGACGGAGGAAACGGACCGTTTCCAATCCGTCCGAAACGCCCTTTTCACCGTCACCCGCGTGGCTGATCTGATGGCCCTCCTAATCGTGCTCTCCACCCTGACATTCATGTTCGGGGCCTTGCTGGTCAATGTGATTCTCCGCTACGCGTTTAACGGAGGCATCACCTGGGCCTATGAGATCCACGCTATCCTGTTGCCTTGGATGGTCGCCGGAGGCGCCACGATGGCTGCGGCCCGGGGCCGCAACATCGCCGTGGAACTGTTGGTCGATATGCTGCCTGATGGGGGGCGGCGGGTAATGTCGATCCTGGTCCATGGACTCATCGTTATCATGGCCGTCTCGGTCATCGACTCCTCCTTTCCCATTATCAAGGCCGCCAAGTTTTCCCGATTGGCGGAAACGGGCATTCCCCAGATGTACGGCTATCTGAGCCTGCTCTACGCCTTCGGAATGATCGCCCTTCTGGCGGCCCTGGACGCCATACGCCTGGCCCTTGGTGACCCCATGGAAATCGCCGACCCAACCCAAACGAATTATAGCTAGGAGCGGAGTCCATGGTCCTCCTGTTAATTTGGATTTTTCCGCTGTTGCTGCTCTGTTCGGTGCCAGTGGCCTACGCGATGATCGCCGCTTCGGGCATTGTTTTGCTCGTCGAGCACCAGCCAATGGCCGTCATCGCCCAGCGGCTCTACAGCCCCACTCAAAGCTTCCCCATGCTCGCGATCCCCTTTTTCATCCTGGCTGGCAGCCTGATGATGAGTGGCCGTTTCGGTGAACACTTGGTCAATTTCGCCAAACTCATGGTCGGACGCTTCCGGGGGGGAATGGGCCATGTGAGTATCGTCGGCTCGGTGATGTTCGGCGGTGTCTCGGGCTCTGCGGTCGCGGACGCCTCGGCTCTCGGCAATGCCTTGATCCCAGTGCAGATAAAGGAAGGCTATCCCGGCGGGTTCGCCGCAGCCATCAACTCCAGCTCCTCGACCATTTCCGTGCTGATCCCGCCGTCGATCCCGCTGATCCTCTACGGCTTGGTGTCGGAAACCTCCATCATCGACCTGTTCCTCGCCGGAATCCTGCCCGGTGTGATGTTGGGCGTTGGCATGCTGGCTGCCTGCTATATATCGGCGCGAATGCGCGATCTGCCCGCGTCCAAGGTCGAAGGGGGATGGGCAGCCTGGAAGGCCCAGGCTCTCCCCGCCCTACCCGCGTTGTTCATGCCCGTTTTCGTGGTCGGCACCCTGCGTTTCGGCGTCGCCACGCCGACGGAAGTCAGCGTCATGGCTGTCGCCTATGCCCTGCTGGTGGGCTTCCTGGTCTACCGGGATCTGACCTTTAAGATCATTCTGAACGCCATCGTCGAGACCGGCATCATGACCGGCGCGGTCCTGGTGATCATCATGGCCTCCTCGGTCATCCAATGGATCCTCACCCGCGAACAGGCCCCTCAATTGTTGGCCCAATGGATCACCGGGTCCCTTCATGAGCCCTGGATGGTCATCGCCGCACTCAACCTAATCATGATCCTGGTGGGTATGTTTCTCGACCTGCCCGCGGCGGTTCTCCTGCTCGGTCCCCTTTTCGTGGGCATCGCCTCGGCCATCGGCCTGGATCCGGTGCAACTGGGCCTGATGATGGTGGTCAATCTGGCCATCGGGCTCTACACCCCACCAGTGGGTACGACGCTGTTCATTTCCTCGACCATCGCCAAGGTCCCCATTGGAGAGACAGTCAAGGAACTGGCACCGTTCTATCTGGTCGCCTTCGTCGTGCTCATGGCCATCAGCTACATCCCGGCACTGACCATCCACTAAACCCAGCGGAACCAGAACCTCCCCGGTTCACGGACCACCCGCAGCGCCGCCTCTCTCAGGGGTCGATCCAAGCAGATCATCCTGGGAGAGATTGCCCAGATGGGTCACCGAACATCCAAAGGATTGAAGAAGATGCAGGGCGGCCTCGTCATGGACCGCGGCCTGTTGGCGGAGCCATGTGCTGAACAGCTGCACGATGCGGCGATTTTGGTGGCGGCTTGGGCTCACGATCCAATAGGCGGGAAAGCGGAGAATCTCGAAGCTGGGCGAAAACGGCACCAGGGCACCACCGGACAATTCCTGATAGGCCAAGGTTACCGATTCCAGCACAACCCCCACATCCCGCATGGCCATCTGGATCGCCATGGAGGAGCGATCAAAGCGCAGACCCAGGGCTCCATCGCCCACGGGAATCCGGTTCCGGGCCAGCCAGAAATCCCACCGGTACAGGGTTTTGATACTGTCGATCAGCCGGGCTTCCGCCAGCAACTCCTGGGGCGGAAGACGTCCGACCCGGTCATGCAGATCCCGCAGGTATTTGGGGCTACACATCGGAACAACATAGTCGTTGAGGATTGGCTCCAGGTACAGGCCCGACCAATTGCCCGCGCCGTACCGCAAGTCCATATCGACCACTTCCCGCTCGAAATCCGTCGGGTCCGGCTGGGCATCGACCCTCAGGTCCCAGGTGTCATGGGTCTGGATGAAATCGGCGAGCCGGGGACCGAGCCACCGGACGCCGAAACTGGGACTCACTCGCAAAATCAGCTGTCGATTCTCCCGGCGGCGCGCCACCACCTGACGGGCCTCACGAATCATGCGGAAGGCAACGGAAGAGGTCTGGTAGAGGCGCTCCCCCTCCTGGGTCAGGCTCAATTGGCGCTTTTCCCGACGGAACAGGCGGACCCCAAACTGCTCTTCGAGCAATCGGATCTGCTGGCTGACGGCGGAGGCGGAGATACCCAATTCCCCCGCGGCCTTGGAAACCCGTCCCAGCCGGGCCACAGCCTCGAAGTAGAGCATTCCGTTCAGATTCAGGTCGTTCTTCATGGGTCCTTCCCGTCCAACCCCTGCTTACCACGGGCGAAGGAAGGCTCATAGCCATGGCGCCCCCAGCTCAAACATTTCTCTTCCACCCCCCCCCTGTCGGAGATCGCGACATGTCCACCCAAACCCCTTCACCGGACCTTATGCGCCGGATGGCCGACGCCATCCGCTTCCTCGCCATGGACGCCATAGAGCGCGCTGGGGAGGGCCATCCTGGCACCCCTTTGGGGGCCGCCGACACAGCCACCGCCCTTTTCACCCGACATGTAAAATTCAATCCCCTCGACCCCCGTTGGCCGGACCGGGACCGCTTCGTGCAGTCCAACGGACATGGCTCCATGTTGATTTATTCCCTGCTCCATTTGACCGGCTACCCGGGCATGACCCTGGACCAGTTGAAGTCCTTCCGGGTCCTCGGGTCCCATTGCGCCGGACACCCGGAAATCGACCAGGATCTCGGGATCGAGGTGACCACCGGTGTGCTCGGTCAGGGAATCGCCAATGCCGCGGGCATGGCCCTGGCCGAAGCCCTGCTCAACGCCCGCTTCGGGGACGCTATCGTTGACCATTACACCTACGCGATGGTGGGGGATGGTTGCCTTCAGGAGGGCGTGGGCCAGGAAGTCATTTCCCTGGCTGGACACCTGCGTCTGGGCAAGCTGATCGTCCTGTGGGACGACAACCAGATGACCGATGACGGGGACACGCGTCTGGCTCTGTCCGACGACATTCCCGGACGCTTCCGGGTCAGCAACTGGCATGTCCAGGAAGTCGATGGCCACGACCCCGAGCAAGTCTCCGCGGCGCTTTCCCTGGCCAAGACCGATCTCCGACCCTCGCTGATCGCCTGCCGCACCCGCATCGGCGAGGGCATCCCCCGGGTCCAGGGCCAGCGCGCGGCCCACGGAGGCAGGGTTTTCGCCGACGATACCCAAGCGGCCCGAACGGCCCTGAACTGGCCCCACGGCCCCTTCGAAGTCCCCGACGATTTGAGAAACGCATGGTTGGACGCTGGCCGCCGGAGCCAGGGCGAATACGACGCCTGGGTGGCACGGGTCGAAGCCATGGCCCCAGAGGACCGGGCCGAGTTCGAACGCCTGCGAGCGGGACACCTTCCGGAGAGCTGGACCCGGGTGATCGAGGACCACAAGCGAACATACCTCAGCGATCCCCCCACCGATTTCGCTTACAAAACCTCCGGTGAATTGATCGAGGCCCTGGCGGGCGCGATTCCCGAATTGCTGTCCGGCGCGCCAGACCTGGAAGGCGCCACCCTGCACAAGCGGAGTCTGGAGGCCTTCACCGCCACCAACCGAAGCGGCCGTTATGTTCATTATGGCATTCGCGAGCACGTGATGGGGGCCATGCTCAACGGTATCGCCGCCCATGGGGGTGTGATCCCCTGCGGCATCACGTACTTGGTGTTTTCCGACTACGAACGACCGGCTATCCGCATGGCGGCCCTGATGAAGCTGCCGGTAAAGTTCATCTTCAGTCATGACTCCATCGGCATCGGCACCAATGGCCCCACCCACCAACCCGTGGAATTTTTCGCGTCGCTTCGGGCCATCCCTCGCCTGTATGTCTTTCGCCCCGCGGACGCCGTTGAGCTGGCGGAATGCTGGGAACTCACCGTGGAACGCCGGGATGGGCCCTGCGCCTTGGCCTTCCCCCGGATGGCCCTGACCCCGGTTCGGGAGGCCCATGAGGAGGAAAATCTCTGTCGCAGAGGCGCCTATGTGCTCAAGGAGGCGGAGGGAGGGCCGAGAAAAGTCACCCTCCTCGCGACCGGATCGGAAGTGGCGGTGGCCCTGAAGGCCCGCTCCATTCTCCAGGCGGAAGGGACCCCCACCGCCGTCGTGTCCATGCCCTGTCTGGAGCTCTTCGAACAACAGGACAAGGCCTACCGGGACTCTGTCGTCAACCAATCCACGGTTCGGGTCGCCGTGGAAGCGGCCATACGCCAGGGGTGGGACTATTACGTCGGCGAAAACGGTGGTTTCGTTGGCATGGACGATTTCGGGGCGTCGGGACCCCCGGAAGCCCTGTTCGAGCATTTCGGGATCACGCCCAACCATGTCGCCGCCGAGGCGCGCTCCCGTCTGAAGGTTTCCCTGAACCGCCCCGGGATTGTCGGAGACTCCATAGCTTGAGAGGATGGAGCCATGAGCAAGTGAGCTGGACCTTCGACGAGGTATTCTCCTGAAGTCCGCGAACGAGCGGTACGGATCGTATTGGATCACGCGGGCGACTCAAGTGGGTTCGGTGGGGAGTGACGGCGACAGTTACGATAACGCCTTGGCCGAGACCACCAACGGACTCTACAAAGCCGAGGTTCTCCACTGGAAAGGACTCTGGAAAAATCTGGAAGACGTGGAATTCGCCACTCTCGAATGGTTGGATTGGTTCAATATTCGCCGCTTGCTTTCCTCGATTGGGAATATCCTTCCCGCCGAGGCTGCAGCACGCTTCCATCAGGCCGTGAGGGAGACCTCTCTGGCCGCATAGGACTCACGCTTCAATACCTCCCGCAATTCCGGGGCGGCTCACGAACGAACGACCGGACAGCCGCCCGGCAGGGTGCGGGCTCAAACATTTTATCCAAACCCGCAAACCGGGTGATCGACCGCCGCGATCAGGCCTGTTCCAAGAACACATCCCGTGCGAAGCTGGCAAGCAAGGCATTGACCTTGCCAGAAGCTTCGACCTGAGGCATGTGGCCGGTCTTTTCAAGGCAATGGAGCCGGGCGCCGGGAATGATTTCGGCGGTATACTCGCCGCATTTGGGCAGACTGAGGCGGTCTTCTTCTCCGTGAATAACGAGAACTGGCGGTTTCAGACCCCGCATCAGGGCATCGTGGTCCATCGGCCGGCCGAGGATGCCTTTCAGCACATCGGGTGCCGTCATGTTGTTATAGGCCAGCATCTCGCTCAGGTCGGTGTCGGAGGGTGGGTTCGAAAAGCAGAGTCGGACAAACGCATGGCGCGCCGCGATGTTTTCCGCCATGTCTTCCGATACGGTCGCGCCGAGAACCTTCACGCATTCTTCGCTGATATGGCCGGGTGCCGTCTTGGTGTTGGCATCGATGAACACCAGCCCCGCGATTCGCGGATCGTTTCCATGGCGTTCGAGATGGTCCAGAATGACACGGCCGCCGAAGGACCAGCCCACCAGGATAACCCTTTTCAACCCCGTCGCATCGAGGACAGCCGCGACGTCGCGGCTCCAGAGATCGCCGTTGCCATAGTACTCGGCACCGACCGGCTTCGATGAGAAGCCATGTCCTCGGAGATCGAAGGCGACGGATTTCCATGGAACCAGCTCCGGTGAGGATAGTTGATATTTCCAACTCAAAGCCGATTGTAGGATGCCGTGCAGGAACAGGAAGCCGGTGTCTCCCCGCGAGCCTGTGAGTGTCACGGCAAGACTGACGGAGTCATCCGACACCACCCGATGGAATTCCAGTTCGGTGTTCATCAATCGGTTCTCCATTGACGGGTTCACAGCCGTTCCAACTCGTCCCAGAGGGCTTCGGGGATATCGAGGTCGAGCAGCGTTTCATTCTGGCGAAACTCTTCCACCGAGCCGTGCCCGACGAGCAGTGAGGCAATCCGATGCCGTCTGCCCGGATACCGCAGCGCCGCGGCGACCAACGGAACGTCGAACCGTTGGCAAGCGGCCTCCATCGCCACAACACGCCGAACGATCTCCGGCGACGCCGGGGCATAATTGTACCGGGCGCCGGCGATCGCGCCGGTGGCGAGAATACCCGAGTTGAGCGGCGAGGCGACGATGACCGGTACGCTCCGTTCCGCGCAATGGTCAAACAACGGATCGGAAAACCGGTCCAGTAGCGTGGCGCCGCCGGCGAGCAGGACGATGTCGAGATCCGCGATCCGCACCACCTCGAGGCACGCCTCCCAGCGCATCGACGCGATCCCGACGACGCCAACGATCCCCTGACGCTGGAGGTCCCGCAGGGCTGGCACCGCACCAGCCATAGCTTCATCCAGACGAGCGGCGTAATCCTGACCGTGTTGTTTTTCATCCAGATCGTGGAGGAAAACCATGTCGAGCCGGTCACACCCCAGCCGCGCGAGGCTCGTTTCGATCGATCGTAGGGTGCCCTCCCGGGTATAGTCGAACCACGACGGGATAACACCGCGACCGGTTCCCGCTGACGCCGGGTACCGGCCGGTCTTGGTGGACAGGATATAACTATCGCGCGCAATGCCTGTTAGTGCCTCGCCGAGGCGTGCTTCGCTCTCTCCGTTGGCGTAGAGCGGCGCGGTATCGAGATAGCAATTTTTCTCCGTGGTCGCGGCGGCCACCAGGCGACGGAAATCCTCCTGGGCCGCGCCAAGGGCCACTGTTCCGCAGCCTATGCCAAGGCGAGGCAGGGTCGGAACGGTGTTCGATATCGGTGTCATGAGGGCTCCACGCAACGACGCAGCGCCAAGGTTTTCAGCACGCATTCACGGTATTCTTCCTCGGGAATCGACGCCGGCACAACCTTCGCGCCCGCATGAACGGTCATGCCGGTCTCGGTCTGCCACATCGACCGCGTGAAAGCTGACGCGTCGATCGAACCATCATAGCCGAAGAAGCCGATGGTTCCGGAGAAAGGCCCCCGTACAACGGTCTCGGAGGTGGCGATCAGGTCGAGCGCGGGTTGGCGGTGATGGCCGACGGCGGCTCCATGAGGTGACAGCGCGCGCACCAGATCAAGCCGGTCGATGCCCGGTGCCAGTCGTCCAGTGGCCGTGGCGAACAGATGGGCAAGATTAAAGAAACGGCGCTCTTCCATTTCCGAGTCGAATGTCAAACCGTCTTCATCGGTGAGCGGCTCCAGCGCTTCCCGAAGGGCGCCGACAACGACATCATATTCGGCGATTTCCTTGGGTGACGGCATCCAGACGAAGCTCTCGTCTTCATAGGGGCGTGTCGCGCCGTCGGTCTCGGCGAAAAACCGACCGTTCGTCAGTCGGACCAGTCCCAGGGAGGTTGCTCCCCAGGCATCGAGAGACGGTGACCGGGCGAGGAACATGTAGCTCGACGGATTAATGGCGCGCAGGACCCTGTAAGCCGCGAGCGGGTCACACCGCCGCCGCGAACGCATCTGCACCGAAAGGACCACGCCTTCGACCGGCTGCCCCGGTCCCATCCGCGCCTGCGCGGATCTCGCGAAGGCCGCGAAATCGGCCTCCGACGTGGTCGCGCTCCACTCCGGAGCAGGTGCTGGCAGGGCCTTGCCGGCCGGAACCTCCCCTAGTCCCTTCAAGGCGTCCCGTATCGTCTGAACCTCGACCTCGGAGGCGCCATCGACCTCCGCGGCAAGCCATGCACGACCGGCCCCGTGATCGATCGTCACCAGCAACCCTGGCGTCAGGATTACCGCCTCCGGCGCGGCGTCGGCGCTCCTGGGCAGAGGCGGCCGTCCCGCCAGCAGACTATAGCCGATGAGGGCAAGCACGCCGCCGCCCGCTCCTGGGGGCGCATCCGAATGGATGCTCGCATCGTTTGCGATCCGTTGCCGAAGGGCGGAAAAGACCCCATCCGCAGGCGTTTGATGGAACTCGTCCCCGGTACCGTTAAATCCGATATGGGTCTGTACGGGCCTTCGCGTCCGCGGATCGAACCGCTCGAAGACGAAGTGGGGGTTGCATCCGGTCAGGCGCGCCACGGCATCCGCCGCGACCCCGTCGACAAGTTCGATTTCACTGCTGTTCACTTTGAGCCCTCCATGCCCGCTTTCCACTCCCGGTCCTATTTCCGGTGAGTCACGACCTTAATACGGTAAAGAAATTTACCTCCCGTCACGTAGAGAAAGGTCCGTCCGTCCACTTCCGCCAGCGCCGTGTTGGTCGGCATCGTCGGCGTCGGGATCAGGGCGAGCAGCTTCCCTTCGGGGGAGAACACTTGGATCCCCTGGTTATCCGGCTGCTGGATCGTCGCGTAGAGATTGCCCTCCGCATCCGTCTCCAGACCATCGGCGCCGCGTGCACCTTCCATCGCCACGAAGACGCGGCGATCGCCCGGTATCCCGTCGCTCTTCAACAGATAGGCGAGAATGTCCATCCCGCCCTGCCGGTAGGGAGGACTGATCCGGATGTCGCTGGTGCCGATATCGTTTTCCGCCACGAAGAGCGTGTGCTGGTCCGGCGACAGGGCCAAGCCGTTGGGTCGGGCCGCGTCCTTGATGACCAGATCCACGGCGCCATCCGTCCCGATGCGGTAGACCCCGAAGACCGGCTGGGTGAGCGGTTCGTGGCCGAAATAACGGGGATCGGTGAAATAGACCGTACCGTCGCTTGTCACGACCAGATCGTTCGGCGAATTGAACGGTCGGCCGTCATATGTACCCGCAAGGATCGTTGTCTTTCCCGACCCGGGATCGGTGCGCAGGATGCATCGGCAGCCGAAATCGGCTCCCGCGGCCGCAATCAGAGCACCGTCCGGCGCGAAGGCAAGCCCATTCGTCATTCCCGACGGGCCGCGAAAGGTCTCGACCGTTCCGCTCTTCGGATCGAGCACGAGGATTTCGCCGAATTGCCCGCCGCTGTAGAAGGAGATCGTGACATCGCTCAGGTAGATCCTGCCGTCAGGTCCCTGAACGGGTCCTTCCAGCCAGACTCCTTGGTCGTAGACCGTTTCCAACTGCGCTTCAGGCGCGACGATCTTCCCCCGTATCAGCTCCGCCGCATCCACGGGACCGGCCGTCGCGCCAACGGCCGAGAGCATCAGCCAGCCGACCATGAAACAACGGTTCAATGTATCCTCCTCACAAAATTGTTGCCGCCCAATAGCAATGCTGATTATCTCTGTAAGTAACTGAAAGTCTTATGTGTTTTTGAAATACTAACTATTTCGGAAACTCATGGGTGACCGCGGAGAGAAGTAAATGACGATATGGGCGGACGAATTACGACATTTGACGCATGTGATGGACGGCGAACGGCTGAACTATCTGGCGGTTGGCGAGGGGCCGCCAGTCCTCCTGCTCCATGGCTGGCCGCAAACCTCCCATGCCTGGCGCCATGTCATTCCGGCTCTCTCCGGCGAGTTCCGCGTCATTGCGCCAGACCTCCCTGGAATGGGGCGTTCGTCCAAGCTCAGACAGAGTTTCGTCAAGTGTGAGATCGCAATTTTGCTCCACCGCTTTATGAGCGAACTTGGCCATCAGCACTATCTTGTCGCCGGGCACGATATGGGCGGCCAGGTTGCCTATCCCATGGCGGCAAAGTACCGTGACGCCGTGCGCGGGCTGGTTTTCATCGAGAGCGGGCTGCCCGGCTTTGGCCAGGAAAAGGCGATGGACGTCGGCAGCGGGGGGAGCTGGCATTTCGGTTTCAACATGGCCGGCGACATCTCTGAAGCCCTGGTGGCGGGGCGAGAGGAACTCTTCCTCGACTTCATTTTCCTCCGCGACAAGATCGGCGTGCTGTCGGAAGAGTCGATTTCGGATGCCGACATCGCTCTTTATGCGCGAGCCATGCGGCGGCCAGGGGCCTTACGCTGCATGTTCGGCTATTACCGGGCGCTGTTCAAAGACGCCGAAGACAACCGGAGCCTAGGGAAAGTTCCGCTTGATTGTCCGATCTTGGCTGTTTCGGCGGACCTCGGATATGTGGGCGGCGCCGAAAGGACGATGCGACGGGTGGGGCACGATGTCGCGGCGGTGGTGATCAACGGAAGCGGACATTACATTCCCGAGGAGCAGCCGGCGGCACTGGCGGCGGCTATCGCCGATTTCGGCAAGAACCGGGTCTTTGCCCCACTGTCCGCCGCGCGGAACGGATGATATCCTCCGCTTGGTACAGCTAGGGAGCAAGATGCTGCGGGACGTTGCCACCCAAAAGGCGATGCTGGAGACCGGTCTTCGCCAGCCCATGCTTGACAATACGCTCATCGTCGCCTTTCTCGCGGTCGTCGATATGGGCAGCTACACGCTTGCCGCCAATGTGTTGCACCGGACCCAATCGGCGGTCAGCTTGCAGGTCAAACGCCTGGAGGAAACGCTCGGTACCCAACTGTTCGAAAACCCCAGGCATCAGATCGTGCTGACCGCCGATGGCGAGGCGTTTCTCGACTATGCGCGGCGCATGGTGGAGCTCAATCGGCAAGCACTTGCCTCGATCGATCACGGCACGCTCAAGGGTCTGATCCGTATCGGCTCGAACAGCTTCTATGCATCCAAGGTTCTACCGTCGCTTCTCGCCGAATTTTGCGAGCGATATCCCGAGGTTCAGGTTGAATTGACGACTGGTGGGCAGACCGAGCTGTCCGCCGGACTCGGCGTTCGCTTCGACATGATCCTGAACTTCTATCTCGCCGACAACCACGAGGGCCGGATCCTGTCGCGCGAGCGGCTGTATTGGATCCAGTCCACCCATTCCAATACCTGGGGCAAGAACCCACTGCCGGTCGCGCTTCTACCGCAAGATACGTTACTGCGCACGCTCATGATCGACAATTTGAATGCCGCTGGCCGGTCCTGGCGGATGATCTATGAAAGCCGGAGCGTCGATGCCACGATCGCCGCGGTGGCGGCGGGGCTGGCCGTTTCGATCAGCGTCGGGTCACGACTGGAGCTGGAACGCGAAAGCCTGCGACCGGTTGAGGATGGGGCGTACCCGGAGATGCCCAAATGCGTCTTCACCGTGGAAGCGGCCACGCGTGCTCTCTCCCGTGCCACGAAGGTGTTTCATCAATATCTTCTCGACGCCATGAAAACTCGTGCTTTGTGCCAATCTTGCGAACCATAAATCGACGAAATAGGCCCATTTCGCCTATTCGTTGGACAACTTCCGGGAAAAACTCCGATGCTTACCATAAGGCCGTCAAATTGGCCAAATGGAGGGAGGAATTTCATGTCTTTATCACGACGCCGTTTTCTGGCTTCAACCGTCGCGGCAGGCGCGCTGTCCACAGTGGGATCTGTCCGCCTATTGGCGCAGGCAACATCACCCGTTTCGCGCGGTGGTAGCATCACCGCGTCCATGGATCTGGAACCCGCCAGCCTACACCCGCTTTTCGGCAACGCGCCGACATCGGACCGCTTCCTCTTCAACCAGATCTTCGATGCGCTGCTGCGGATCGAAGAGGACGGTACTCTGTCTCCGTCCCTGGCGACCGACTGGAGCTATGGCGATGCCAAAATGTCGATAACCTTGAACCTGCGCGATGATGTCGTGTTTCACGACGGCGAGCCGTTCGACGCGGAGGCTGTCAAATTCAATCTGGACTACGCGACCAGCGGCAAGGCCGTGGCACCCCATGTAGCGGATCTGGCCGTCGTATCTGGCGTTGATGTCCTCGGTTCCCACACCATCCGCATCAATCTCAAGGAGCCCTCCGGCGCCATTCTCGCCGCCCTGGGCACCGAGCCCGCCATGATGCTGTCGCCGCGTGCGATGAAGGAACAGGGCGATGCCGTCCAGCGTGCGCCCGTCGGGACAGGACCGTTCCGCTTTGTTCGCTGGATTCCGGGCGAATTCATCGAGGCCGAGCGGTTCGACCGCTACTGGAAGACCGGGACCGACGGCAACAGGCTTCCCTATCTCGACGGCTTGAAGATGAGGTTCATCTCTAACAATGCCACCAAGGTGATCGAACTTCAGGGAGGCAATCTCGATCTCGGCGACGCGATCACTCCGCGCGACGCGATGCAACTTAAAGGAGATCCGCGCGTCAAGCTCGTGACGCCTCCGGGCGGCATCCAGTCCTGGATCGCCTTCAACAGCCAGAAGGCGCCCTTCGACAATGTTCACCTGCGTCGTGCCGTGAACGCGGGGATAGACAGGGCGGGTCTGCTCCAGGCCGTCGCACTCGGCATCGGCGCCATCCCACCGGTGATGTTCGCGCCCAGCGAATGGGCCTTCAGTGCAACACCCGCTCCGTCACCCTACGATCCACAGCTCGCCCGTACCGAATTGGAAAAATCGGGCTTGGGTCCACGTGTTTCCGCGACGCTGAACGTGATCCAGCGTGACCCGGACGTACAACTGGCGCAACTGGTGCAGGCCATGCTGGGTCAGATCGGTATCGACCTCGATGTCAATGTTCTGGAACGTCAGGCCTGGGTGCATGCGGTGCTGGAAGGCGATTACCAGATCGGCATGGGCCGCTGGTCGATTCCCTTCGTGGATCCCGATCAGGTGTGCAATTCGGTGCTGGGTAGGGGGGCGCTCAACTGGGCGAACATCCAGGACGAACCACTGAAGCAATTGGCGGTCAAGGCCGCTCGGCTTGTCGGGCAAGACGAGCGCAAGGCGGTGTATCAGGACATCCAAGGCAAGCTCGTCGACGAAGCCTACTACAATTTCATGATGATGCGGAGTGTCAACTATATCAGCAATCCCGCCCTTTATGGCCTGGCTTTCGAGCCAAATGGTCTGTGGCATCTTTCAGCGGCCTACCTCCTCTCATGAATAGCATGATGGCGATGGCAACCGACAACCGTGCGGTCCCCCTTACCGACGGTCCCGCCACTTCGTCCCCACTGTTGGGGGTCGAGGATCTCGGTATCGCGTTTGGTGCAACCAAGGTGGTGGAAGGATTACGCTTTTCCGTAGATCCGGGCCGGACACTGGCGATCGTCGGTGAATCCGGATCCGGGAAATCGATCACCAGCCTCGCGGTCATGGGTCTTCTTGGTTCGTCGGCGTCGGTGAGCGGGCGCGCCCTGTTTCGCCGCCGCGATGGCGAGGTCGTCGACCTGCTGCGCCTTTCGCCGGGGCGGTCCCGTGCGTTGCGCGGCGACGAGATCGCGATGGTGTTCCAGGAACCGATGACCGCGCTCAATCCGGTCCTACGGATCGGCGACCAACTCGTGGAAGTGCTTAGGAACCATGGCCGGCCGACGCGTGGCGCCGCGCGGGCGCGGGCGTTGGAAATGCTGCGCACGGTGGGCATACCGGATCCCGAAAGCCGCCTTCACGCCTATCCGCATGAGTTGTCCGGCGGCATGCGGCAGCGGGTGATGATCGCCATGGCGTTGATGCTCGAACCCGGTCTTCTTATCGCCGACGAACCGACGACGGCGCTTGATGTGACCATCCAGGCACAGATCCTGCTCCTGTTGCGCAGGCTTCAGAAATCGCTTGGCATGGCCCTCGTCTTCATCACGCACGATCTCGGTATTGTCGGCCAGATCGCCGACGACGTGGCGGTAATGTATTCTGGCCGGGTGGTGGAAGCAGGACCTGCCCGCGCCGTGCTTGCCACCCCGAACCACCCCTATACGCGCGGGCTCCTTGGGTCGGCTCCACAGGTGGACGCCTCGGGCACGCCGCTTCCGTTGAAGCCCATCCCCGGCATTGTGCCGAGCCCCGTCTTCCCGCCAGCGGGCTGTCGGTTTCATCCGCGGTGTGGTGAAGCCAAGGCCGGTCTGTGCGACCGGACCGAACCCGTCCTGGAGCCTACTGGATCGGCCCGCGGCGTTAGCTGCCTCCGCTGGAAAGAGATCGCGTCATGACCCGTCCGCTTCTGGAAGTCCGTCGCCTGAGGAAGACCTTCGCACCGCGGCGGCGGGGTGGGTCGCCGGTGCGTGCCGTGACGGATGTGAGCTTCGATCTGCGCGAAGGCGAAGTGCTCGGCCTCGTCGGGGAGTCTGGCTCGGGGAAATCGACCATCGGACAGTGCCTTGTCCATTTGCACCGGCCCGATGGTGGCGAAATTCTATTGGACGGTGAGAACCTCGCCACGTTGCCCCGCGGGGCGTTCCGCAGACGCCGCACCGCTGTACAGATGATCTTTCAAGACCCGAGCTCCGCCCTCAACCCGCGCATGAGCGTGGGCGATGCGTTGCGCGAAGCCCTGCGCCTTCACAGTCCGCATGCCGGCCGTGACGTGATCGAAGAGCGTCTGGAAAGGCTGCTACGCCTGATTGGTTTGCAGCCGGAGCACGCCTCGCGCTACCCGCACCAGCTTTCCGGCGGCCAGAAGCAGCGGATCGGCATCGCCCGGGCAATCGCGGTCGAGCCTCGCTGCCTGATTGCCGACGAGGCGGTTTCGGCGCTCGATGTTTCGATCCAGGCTCAGATCATTACGCTGCTCGGGGATCTGCAGCAGAGTCTTGGGCTGACCATGCTGTTCATTTCGCATGACCTCGGTGTCGTCCGCTATGTCGCGGACCGCGTCGCGGTGCTCTATCTCGGGCGGCTGGTGGAAATCGGACCCGCCAGGGATATCTTTGCCGCGCCGGCGCACCCTTACACGCAGGCACTTCTCGCCGCGATCCCCGACCCCGCGCGTCCGCTCGACGAGAGTGCTATTTTGGACGATCCGGCGGGACCCGATCCGCGCGCGGCCGGCGGCGGCTGTGCTTTCGCGCCGCGCTGTCCGCACGTCATGGACCTGTGCCGCAAGGACCAACCGTTCCTGACCCAGGTCGCGGCGGATCATACCTGCGCCTGCGTTCTGCGAAAAATCCACCCCGACAGGCAAGGGGAGACTGTCTGATGCGCCGCGTTCTTGACCCGGTTCTCCAGATTGTTCCAACGGTTCTGGTCGTCAGTCTGATCGCCTTCCTGCTCACCAGCCTTCTGCCCGGGGACGCGGCATTGTCGCGCCTTGGCCTTGATGCGACCCAGGAACAACTCGACACCATGCGTGAGCAAATGGGCCTCAACGACCCCGTGCCGGTCCGCTACCTCTACTGGCTCGGACGGGCCGTGACTGGGGACTTGGGCAATTCGCTGAGAAGCGGCGAACCGGTCGCCGAGGTGCTGGCCCGCCGCATTCCGGTAACGCTGGAACTGGCCGTCTTCGGCACCGGCCTTGCGCTGCTCATCGGCGTGCCTCTGGGCATCCTCGCGGCCGTCCGACGCGATAGTTGGATTGATGTGGCGACCAACCTGTTCGCGCTCAGCGGCATGGCGATCCCGTTCTTTTGGCTGGGCCTGCTGCTGATCATGTTCTTTTCCTTGCACCTACAATGGCTGCCGCCATCGGGCTACGTCCCCTTCTTCGAGAATCCGGTACGGAACCTTCATCTGATGGCGTTGCCGTCGCTGACCATCGCGGTGGCCTTCGCCGCGACGCTAATGCGGCAGACCCGGGCCTCGATGCTGGAGGTCCTGAACGCCGACTACATCCGCACCGCCCATGCCAAGGGCACGCCGCCGATCCGGGTCATCCTGCATCATGCGCTGCGCAACGCGCTTATCCCAATCATCACCGTTCTGGGGCTGCAGATGGGAACGCTTCTCGGCGGCGCCATCGTGACGGAAACCGTCTTCGGCCTACCGGGCCTGGGCAGGATGATGGTGGACGGTATCTACAAGCGCGATTTTCCGATCGTTCAAGGCGCGTTGATCACGATCGTCGTCGCTATCGTCGTGACGAACCTCCTGACCGACCTTTGCTATCGCTTTGTCAATCCGAGGATCCGCTAATGACCGAAACCATGTTTCAGGCATCGGTCCGCATGCCGGTTCGCGCTGCCCGGACATCACTGTTGTCTCGTGTCCTGGCCAGTTGGCAGGGCAGGATCGGCGGCGGGATCGTGACCTTCTTCACGCTTATGGCGGTTTTCGCGCCGTGGATTACGCCGCATTCGCCGACCGAAGTGGATTTCATGTCGGTCATGGTGGTGCCGACCCTTGAGCATCCCTTCGGCACGGACGAGGTTGGGCGCGACATCCTCAGCCGGGTGATACTCGGTGCGCGGACCTCGCTCCTCGTCGTGGTCGCCGCGACGTTGATTTCCTCGGTGGCTGGCGCCGCGATCGGGCTTGTCGCGGGATGGGTCGGTGGTTGGGTCGACACCCTCGTCATGCGGGTCATGGATGCGATGCTCGCTTTCCCGCTCATCGTGCTTGCGCTCGCGATCATCGCCGTACTCGGACCGAGTCTCACGAACGCCATCATCGCGATTGGCATCGTGAAGATCCCCCATTTCGCGCGGCTGATGCGCGGTGAGGTGCTGACCCTCAGGACTCTCGACTACATCAAGGCGGTCGAGACCATGGGGCTTGGACTTCCCCGAATCCTCCTGCGGCACGTCCTGCCCAACGCGGCCGGCCCGGTGCTTGTCTACATGTCAATAGCCGCCTCGCTGGCGCTGATGACCGAGGCGTCGCTCAGTTTCCTTGGCCTGGGAATCCAGCCGCCGACACCCAGCTGGGGCGGCATGGTGTCTGTGGGCATGCAGAACTGGCACTTCTGGTGGATGAGCTTCTACCCCGGCCTGGCCATTTTCATAACCGTACTGGCGTTCAACCTTCTTGGCGACGCCATTCGCGATGCGATGGACCGGAGATTGTCGTGACCACGGCCACCTTAAACGTTTCTTGGCGCCGTGTCGGTCGCGGCGCCACAGGATCTGTCTACCACGAGGTATGAAAAGAATGGACTTCAAAGGCTCTGGGATATTGGCTCTCTGGAACGGCGCGGAGCCGGCGCGGAGCCGGGAATACAATCTCTGGCACAGCCGCGAACATGTCCCTGAACGGCTAAGTGTGCCCGGGATGCGGAGCGCACGCCGCTATGTGCGCACCGGTGGCGAGCTGCCCGAATACCTCACTCTCTACGAAATGACCGATGTGTCGGTGTTGTCGAGTCCACCTTATCTTCGGCTCTTGAACCACCCGACGGAATGGTCCGGCTCCATGCGCCCATCATTTCAGGGTTTCATGCGGATCTGTTGCACCCGCCTCGCTACGCAAGGAGGCGGTCTCGGCAGTAGCCTGGCCGCCATGGTCGTGGAGGACGGGATCGACCTGAACGCACCCGAACTGACCGGGATCATCGACTGGATCGTCTCCTCCCCCGGCGGCATCGTCGCGGCCCATATCATCCGCAAGGATCCGGAAGTCCCGGCGGTTCCGTTTCAGATGAATGGCGCCAACCCGAAACCTTCCGTCCAGGGAGCGCTGCTTTTCGAAGGGTTCGACGAAAGCGACGTTGTCGAGGAACTGGAGCGGTTCGCGCCGTGCTTCGCGCAGATCAATATGGCTGGCGCCATGGCGAGCGTGACCTATTACAGTTTCGCCTATGCGCTGACATCGGAGTCACTTGGCCGCGTCGTCCCGCTTTCCGTCGCCGATTTTCGCGGAACGCCCCAAGAGAACATGTCATTTGCCATGGCAGCCAAAACCGATCAAGAGCATTGACGCGCACGAAATGCGCCTTTCCCAGGATCGGTCACGCCCCCTTCGATTTTTCGAAGAAAGAGTGAATGATAATAGAGAGTTACGTTAGAATTCGGGGCATGCGAAAAATTACAGGGTGTTTTTTGCGGTTTTGGCGAGCCAGAGGAGGGCTCCCTTGGCCTCGGCCCAGACGTCGCCACTGTTGAGGACATAGAAGATGGCCTCTTCCTTCGATCCCAGGGCGTAGTGGGGCGGGATCTGTCTCGGAAGACGTTTCTCGCCGAGCAGATAGGCTGGCACATGGGGATTTTTCTCGATGGCGTACGTGAGGGCCTGCGTCGCCCCTGAATTGGCCCCGCCCTGGCGGAGTTTCAGCAGGGCGCGGGTGTAGCACCATTCGGCGAAGTCCTCTTCCTCGTAGTCGGAGAGCAACGCGTCCACGGCCTGGAAGCGGTTCATCCGGAGCAGCCTCGGCGCCAGCACATGGCGGATCCCCATGGTGTCGCCC
>JAIOYK010000005.1 GCA_021741145.1 Rhodospirillum sp.
TGGAAGCACCCCCCTCCCCCCTCTTTCGCCCCCCTCTTTCGCCATGCACAAGAAGTCTTTACACTGCGCCCATCGCGCCATTGAAAAGAGCACGCTCCCATGAACTGGCTGACAAACTTCGTCCGCCCCAAGATCCGCAGTTTGGTTGGCCCCAAGGAGGTTCCGGAAAACCTCTGGCGGAAATGCCCATCCTGCGGCCATATGATCTTCCACAAGGAGCTTGAGAAGGCGCTTCGGGTCTGTACCCATTGCGGCCATCACATGCGCCTACCGGTAAAGCAGCGCCTGAAGCTGTTGTTCGACGGCGGGGCCTATACCACCATCGAACTGCCCAAGCCCGCCCATGACCCCCTGCGCTTCAAGGACCTGAAGCGCTACGGCGACCGTCTGAAGGACGCCCAGGCCAAGACCGGGGAGAAGGACGCCATTCTGGTGGCCCATGGCAAGCTCCAGGGCCAGAACGTGGTGATCGCCGCCTTCGACTTTGATTTCATGGGTGGATCCATGGGCATGGCCGTGGGCGAAGGCCTGGTGGCCGCGGCCGAACTGGCCATCCTGCAGAAGGCGCCCCTGATCGCCATTCCCGCCTCCGGTGGCGCGCGCATGCAGGAAGGGATCCTGTCCCTGATGCAGATGGCCCGGACCACGGTCGCCGTGGACAAGGTCAAGGAAGCAGGCCTGCCCTATATTGTCCTGCTCACCGACCCCACCACCGGGGGCGTGACCGCCTCCTTCGCCATGCTCGGCGACATCGCCATCGCCGAACCTGGCGCGGTGATCGGCTTCGCCGGAGCCCGGGTGATCGAGGCCACCATCCGCGAAACCCTGCCCGAGGGCTTCCAACGGGCCGAGTACCTGCTGGACCATGGCATGGTCGACAAGGTGGTCCCCCGCACGGAGTTGAAGGAAACCCTCGGCACCATCCTGTCCATGCTGACCCATACGACGGCCCAGGGCGAAGTCGTGCCTCTGCCCTCCGACAAGGCGCCCGTCAAAGCCAAGGTGGTCGAAAAAGAGAAGACCGCCGAGGCAACGACCGTCCAGGACGCGGATTTCGAGGTCGTCCACGACGGTTCCGCGGACAAAGCCAAACCCGCGGAGTAGATTGGCAAGGTGCGCGGCTCCAGATGGGAGCCGCCGCTTCGTTCCACCCCGAAACACTGGGGATGTGACCATGGGTCCCTCCGACGCCGTGCTCACCCGCATGATGGCCTTGCATCCCAAGGTGATCGACCTGTCCCTCGGGCGTGTCGAACGTCTTTTGGCCACCTTGGGCCATCCCGAGCGGACCTTGCCCCCCGTGATCCATGTCGCGGGAACCAATGGCAAGGGCTCGACGGTGGCGTTCCTACGCGCGGCCCTTGAGGCCGCTGGGTTAAAGGTCCACGCCTATACCAGCCCCCATCTCGTCCGGTTCAATGAACGAATCCGCCTATCGGGCAAACTGATCCCGGAAGACGCCTTGACCGCCCTGCTGGAGGAGGTGGAGGCGGCCAATGGCGACAGGCCCATCACCTATTTCGAGGTCACCACGGCCGCGGCCCTTCTGGCTTTCTCCCGGGCGCCCGCCAATGTGTTGTTGCTGGAAGTGGGCCTTGGGGGCCGCCTGGACGCCACCAACGTGGTGGAGAGCCCCGCGGTGACCGTGATCACGCCTGTCGATCTGGACCACCAGGGGTATTTGGGCTCGACCCTGGCGGCCATCGCCGCGGAGAAGGCAGGGATCATGAAGTCCGGCGTCACCGCCGTCGTCGCGCCCCAGAAGCAGGAAGCGCTCGCGATCCTCTCCGCCCATGCCGACGAGATCGGCGCGCCCCTTTCCCTGGGCGGGCAGTCCTGGCAATGGACGGATACGGCATCTGGCTGGCGCTATGGCATGACCCACAATCTGCCCGAACCCCGGCTAATGGGCGAGCACCAAAAGGCCAACGCGGCGCTCGCCTTCGCCACCCTGGACGCCCTGGAGACGGCGACCGGACTGACCGTCGACTGGAAAGCCCGGACCAAGGCGCTGACAACCGTCGACTGGCCCGCCCGCCTACAACATTTGACGACGGGAACCCTGGCGGGCCGTCTGCCCGGTGATTTCTCGCTCTGGCTGGATGGGGGCCACAATCCCCATGCCGCCCGTGCCCTGGCCGCCACCTTGGCCACGGCCGCCCATGGGACGGCTCCCCTGGATCTGGTCTGTGGTATGCTGGATACCAAGGACGCACTGGGTTTCCTCAAGCCACTGGCGAGCCTCACCCGCATCTTTATCGCGGTCCCCGTCGCCTCGGGCCAGACCGGCGCGGGCCTGCCCGCCCATGCGTTGGCCGACAAGGCGCGAGAGGCGGGGTTCAAAGAGGTCCGCACGGCCACCAGCGTGACCCGGGCATTGGAGGATCTGGCGGGGCGCGAAGGTCCGGCCCGGGTCCTGATCTGCGGGTCGCTTTATCTGGCGGGCGCAGCGCTGTGGGAAAACGGCACGCCGCCGGTGTAGCGGACCCGCGCATCGAGTCGATCACTGTCCAATGGCCGCCATCGCGTGGGCCACATAGCTCTCCTTCTCGCCGACGGGCGCCACGTAGTGAAGCGCCGCGCGCGCGTCTTCCTCGGACCCCAATTTGGCCAGAACCCAGGCGGCGAGATACGGGGACGCGAGGCACCCTCCCGCCGTGGCGATCGTCCCTTCGGCATGGAACGGCTGCTCCAGAACCCGAACGCCAGCCTCGATCACCCATGGCTTCGTCGTCAAATCCGTGCAGGCCGGACAGTCCCCGATCAGTCCCAGCTTCGCCAGAAGCAACGTGCCCGAGCATTGGGCGCCGATCAGTTGGCGCCTTGGATCCAACCGGATTTGTCCCAGCAAAGTCTTGTCCCGCGCGATATCCCGGGTCTTCACTCCGCTTCCGATCAGGACCGCATCGGCGCCAGCGGCGAAATCCAGGGACTCTTCCGCCTGAATCGTCACACCATTCATGGATGTCACCTGGGCGGAGGGACAGGTGATCGACGCCTTCCACCCCTTGCTTCGCATCCGGTTCAAGAGGACCGAGGCGATGAAGGAGTCCAATTCGTTGAAACCATCGAACGTGAGGATCGCGATGTGCATGGTCCGCCCTTTCATGACGCGGGGTTTTCGCTGGTGGAGACACACTGATCAGGCGACACTCTCGGTGCAATTGGAACATTATCCTCGGTGCAATATAATATGGATGACTTTCGCAAGATCGCGGCGCGGATCGCCGCGGAGATCGACGCGGGCCGTCTGCGCCCGGGGGACCGTTTGCCACCGCAACGGATCTTCGCCCATGACCAGGGGATCGCGGCCTCCACCGCTGGCCGTGTTTACACGGAATTGGCGCGCCGCGGCCTGGTGACGGGTGAAGTGGGCCGTGGCACCTATATCCGGGCCGAGGCGCCGCGTCCTCACCCGGCGCTGGCGGAGCCCCCCGGCACCCCCGTCGACATGGAGACCAACTACCCCATTTTACCGGGCCAACACCGGCTTCTCGCACCCGCCTTGGCTCTTTTTTCGTCGCGCGCGGATGTCCTTGGCACCGCGCTCGCGGCCACCACGGCGGACGGAACCAAGGCGGCGCGAAGCGCGGCCCTCTCCGCCCTGACAGACGGAACGTGGCGCCCTTCACCCGACTCCCTGCTCTTCGCTGGCAATGGCCGACAAGCCATGGCCGCGGCCTTTGCCGCGCTGGTTCCCCTGGGGGGGCGCATTGGTTTTGAATCCCTGACCTACCCGGTCGCCCTGGCCACGGCGCGGCTGTTGGGCTTCACGCCCGTCCCCCTGGCTACGGACACCGAGGGGCTTCGCCCCGATGCGGTGGAAAAAGCCCAAAGGGAGGCCCCCCTTCATGCCCTCTACCTGCAACCGACCTTGCAGAATCCGCTGGGGCTGACGATGTCGTCCCAAAGGCGCGCGGAAATCGCGGCGATGATCGGACGCTTGGCCTCTCCCACCGTGATCGAGGACCGGGTCTACGCCTTCCTGGATCAAGAGACTCCGCCCCCTCTCGCCGCCTTCGCCCCGGACCATGTCGTGGTGGTGGACAGTCTGTCCAAACGCGTCGCGCCGGGATTGACCCTCGGTTTTCTGTCCGTACCGGACCCTTTACGGTCCCGGGTCGCGAAGGCCTTGGTTTCCGGTGCCTGGACCGCGCAGGGTTTCGCCTTGGACCTTAGCACGCGTTGGTTATGCGATGGGACCGTCCGGGAGTTGGAGATGGCCAAACGCGTCGACGCCCGGAAGCGCAACGCCATCGCGAGGGAACTCCTGAACGGATTGTCCCTTCGGTCCACGTCCGCCGCCTACCACCTGATGTTGGATTTGCCGGAGCCTTGGCGGGCCGATGGCTATGTGCGAGCCGCCGAACGCCGGGGCATCGCCGTCACGCCGGCGTCGGCCTTCGCCGTTTCACCGGGCCATGCCCCCAACGCCATCCGCCTCGCCTTGGCTTCGCCGCCGCTGGACATCCTGTCCGCGGCGCTCGGCGAACTCGCGTCCCTCGCGCGCCAAAGCCCTGGCCAAAACACCGGTACCGAGCCTTAAAACGGATCGAGTTCCGCATCCCAATAAAGAAAATCCCGCCAGCTTTCGTGCAGATAGCCTGGCGGGAAGGAGCGGCCTTCATCCCTGAGCCGATGAGCACTGGGCTCCCGGGCGGGGAAGAGGAGGGGCATGCTCGCTTCCCTTGGCGTTCGGTTTGCCTTGCGCATGTTGCAAGGCCCGCAGGCCGTGACCACGTTTTCCCAGGTGGTCAGCCCCCCCTTGGACCGGGGCACCACATGGTCGAAGGTCAAGTCATGGGTATTTTTCTGGACCCCGCAGTATTGACAGGCGAAGCCATCCCGCAGGAACACATTGAACCGCGTGAAGGCCACCCGTCGCGAGGATGGGACGTATTCCTTAAGGGAGATCACGCTGGGAAGGTTGAAGGTCAGGCTGGGAGAACGGACCACTTGGTCGTATTCGCTGACCACGTTGACCCGATCCATGAAGACCGCCTTGACGGTGTCGTGCCAGGACCACAGGGACAAGGGGAAGTAACTGAGCGGCTGGAAGTCAGCGTTCAGCACCAAAGCCGGGCATGTATTCGCCGTAATCCGCACCGTCCCTTCCCCTCTTCACAAGATGGTCGTCCGGCGGTCTTGAATGGTAGCTTGTAAGCGATTTCGGTCAAGTCGATTATGACACTTCGGTAAAAAGCGCTATCCGAATCAAATCATTATATAAATTCGGCGGGACCTGGAAGTCCACTCGCGGCCCCGCCTTCCGTCCTGTTTCATCATGGCGCCGGAATCAAGCGTCCCGGACCTGGGACAGGAAGTGCTCGACCTCCCGGCGCAGGGTTTCCACTTGCTTGGCCAGGGCCGCGGTCACCTCCAGGACATCATCGGCCGCCCGGTTGGTTTCCTCGACCGTATGGCTCACTCCAGCGATGTTGCGGGATACCTCCGTCGTTCCGTCGGCGGCCCGCTGGGCATTCAGGGCGATGCCCTGAGTCGCGCTCCCTTGCTCCTCCACCGCGTGGCTGATTGTCGAAGCGATCCCCTCGAAGGCGCCGATGGTGTCGCCAATGGCGCGGATCGCGCCAACCGCGCCTTCGGTCACCCCTTGCATGGCGGAAATCTGGCCGGCGATTTCCTCCGTGGCCTTCGCGGTTTGGTTGGAGAGCGTCTTGACCTCGTTGGCGACCACGGCGAATCCCTTGCCCGCTTCCCCCGCCCGCGCCGCCTCGATGGTCGCGTTCAAGGCCAGCAGGCTGGTTTGGGAGGCGATATCGGTGATCAGTTCCACCACCGCCTCGATTTTCTGGGCGGCCGAAGCCATTTCCTCGACCATCTCATTCGTCCGTTTGGATTCCCCGACCGCCTTCACGGCCATTTCCGAAGAGGAGGCGACCTGACCGCGAATCGCGTTGATCGAGGCCGACAGCTCCTCCGCCGCGCTGGCCATGGACTGGACGTTGACCGAGGCCTCGTCCGATGCCGAAGCCACGGCGATGGCTTGGTCATTGGTCCGGTGGGCCAGGGTGGTCATGGCTTTCACCGCCTCTTCCATTTTCCGGGTCGCCGCGGTCAAGGTCTCCACGATTCCGCCCACGGTTGTCCTGAACGCGTCGGCGAGTTGGTTCCGAGCCGCTCTTTTGTCCCGCTCGGCCCGTGCCGCGGCGGCTTCCCCTTCCTCCTTGAGACGCGCCACCTCTCGGGCATTGTCCTTGAAGACGGACAAAGTCTTGGCCATTTGCCCCACCTCGTCCCGGCGGCCCGCGTCGGAAATTCGGATGTCCAGATTGCCCCCGGCCAGGGCTTCCATGATCCCGCTCAGTCGCCCCAGGGGACCGGTGATATCCCGGTTGATCATCCAGGCCACGACGAGAACCACGGCGAAAATCGCCAAGCCCACCAGAATAATTTCGGTGGTTTGCACGTCAAAATCCTGGTCCAAGTCGTCGATGAAAGCCCCCGTCAAAAAGACGGCGTCCAACGGCGCGAAACGTTCGATATAGGAGACCTTGGGCTGCATTTCAGCCTCCCCCGGCTTGGTCCCGTCAAACCAGATGGTTCCGCTGTCTCCGGTCTTCAGAACATCGCCCATCAGATCCTTGATCGGTCGCCCCTCGGCGTTCTTGGCGGGGGCGAACGCCCCTTCCCGGTCAGGCCGAGCCCCATGGGACAGCACCAATCCATCCGTCCGCAAAACGGTGATAAACCCCTTCCCCCCATCAAAGCGCATGGTATGGACAATATCGTGTAACCGTTCGAAAGCTTGGTCCCGGGTCAGATCTCCCTTTTGGACCCTGGTTTCCAGGTCCTTGGCATAGCTTGTGGCCATACCAACCACCGCCTTCAGCTTTTCGACCCGATCCGTGTACATATTATTCCAGGTCCGGTTGGCGTTGATCGCCAGGGTCGCGCTCATTCCGAGGGCGAAAAGGGCAAGGAGCAAGGCCAGCTTGGTTCGAATACGCAGATGACCGAGAAGAGACATGGTGTTCCGTCCATGGAAGGATTAAGCCCGCGAGAAACTTCACCAGCTTTGTTGAAAAACGCCCATCAAGGCAAGCCGCGACTTGCCATTGAAAGGGCGGCCCTTTCTGGATTATCAATTCCTTTCAAGACTTTGTCACTTTCTGAAAACACCCGCCCCCCCTGGGGCAGCTCCGTTCCCCGGCAACCTGCAACGGTATCGATATGTTCCCGCTTGGAAAGACGGTCCATGGGCCAGATGCTCTCCTGGTGACGCGTTTCGCGCCGAGT
This sequence comes from Rhodospirillum sp., assembly GCA_021741145.1. Lineage (GTDB taxonomy): Bacteria > Pseudomonadota > Alphaproteobacteria > Rhodospirillales > Rhodospirillaceae > Rhodospirillum. The sequence goes on from JAIOYK010000005.1 coordinate 7,258, forward strand.
CCGACCGGCGCCTTGCACCTGGGCCATGCCTTTTCGGCCATCCTGGCCCATGACCTTGCCCGGGCCATGGGCGGACGGTTCATTCTACGCCTGGAGGACATCGACGGCGGCCGCTGCCGCCCTGAATTCATCGCCGGGATCCTTGATGATCTCCAATGGCTGGGGCTGACCTGGGACGGGCCGGTGCTCCGGCAATCCGAGCGTATGGCCCTCTACCGGAGGCACCTGGACGGACTGGAGAGCCAAGGGCTCCTCTACCCCTGCTTCTGCACCCGCAAGGACATCCAGGAGGAAATCGCCCGCAGCCCAAGCGCCCCACAGGGCCCCGACGGTCCCCTCTATCCCGGCACCTGCCGGACCCTCGCGCCTGACGAACGCACGACGCGCCTTTCCGCCGGAGAGCCCCATTGCTTGCGCCTGGACATGAGGACCGCATTAAAGCAAGTCGGGCCGCTCACCTGGACGGCGATCGAGGAGAGGGGTCGGGAAACGCGGACCCTGGCCCAGCCCGAGGTCTTCGGCGACGTGGTCTTGGCACGCAAGGACAGTCCCACCAGTTATCACCTGGCGGTGACCACCGACGACGCGGCCCAGGGGGTCACCTTGGTGGTCCGGGGAGAGGATCTAAGGCAGGCCACCCATGTCCACCGCCTGCTCCAGGCTCTTCTGGACCTGCCGACGCCGCGCTATTGGCACCATCGGTTGCTGGTGGATGAATCGGGGAAGCGGCTCGCAAAACGAGATCGGGCCATGACACTGGCCGCTCTTCGGGAGTCCGGTGAGACTCCCCAAGGGGTCCGACGGCGCATCGGATCCCCCCTGGTTTGATCCATCCAGGATAGGGCGGTGCCGTTTTGGGGGGTATAAGCGGCGCTCACGCCGCCTAACCTGGATATTTAGCGGCGCTCACGCCGCTTGGGAGGTCTGGGCCTGACTGAGAAGAGTATAGAGGGCCTCGGGATCGCTGGTTCCGCGCAGCTTTTCGCAAATCCCCCGGTCACGCAGTAGGCGCGACACCCGGGCCAGGGCCTTCAGATGGTCGGCGCCCGCGGATTCCGGCGCCAGAAGCAAAAAAATGAGGTCAACGGGCTGGTCGTCGATGGAATCAAAATCCACCGGTTCCTCAAGGCGGGCGAAAATACCCTTCAAGCCCGGCAAGGTCGAGAGCTTGCCATGCGGGATGGCGATGCCATTGCCGACACCGGTGGTTCCCAGGCGTTCTCGTTCCAATAAAACATCAAAAACGGCCCGTTCGCTTTGCCCGGTCACTTCCGCGGCGACCTTGGCCAATTCCTGCAGCACCTGTTTTTTGCTGCCAACCCGGAGGTTCGGCACGACACATTCAGGCGTGATCAGGTCGGTGATTTCCATTCCGGCCCCTTCATAATTGGTCTTCATGGGGTGCGGCGGTCTAACGACGAAGGTCTTTCCCTGGACCCACGTTCACCGCTTTCCCATGATAGGGATCCCTGTCCTTCCGGTCACGGTCCCGTTCGATACTGTCCCTAAATCCGCGCCTTCGCGGTACGGCCCATCCGCCCCGGACTGGGCATTTCCCCCTTCATGGGGAGTTCCGGTCTGGTCCCAGCCCTCCGTCAAACCCGGGGGGAGCCATTATTTTCGGCGGAGGCGGACCTTAGGCCCAAGGCCGGCCTCTGTCAAGATGGGAGGACAGGGGCAAAGGGGAGAAGCCCCACCCCAGAATCCAACCGTCCCGAAAAGGGCCATTTTTACGACAATTTCGATGTTTTCTCCCGGCGCCGCCGAACCGAGGAAGGAATTTTCATCCCCTCGCGATACTTGGCGACCGTCCGTCGGGCGATCTCGATTCCCTCGGACTTCAGGATTTCGACCAGCCGGTCGTCGGACAGGACCTTCTCCGGTGCCTCCTCGTCGATCAGGGTTTTTATCCGGTGGCGGACCGATTCCGCGGAATGGCTCTCCGCCCCATCGGCTCCGGCGATGGCTTGTGTGAAGAAATACTTCAACTCGTACAGCCCCCGGGGGGTGGAGATGTATTTGTTGCTGGTTACCCGGCTGACCGTGCTTTCGTGCATCTCGATGGCTTCGGAGATGTCTCGCAGGATCAAAGGGCGCAAATGGGTCACACCATGGACGAAGAAGGCATCCTGACGCCGCACGATCTCAGCCGCCACCTTCAGAATGGTATTGGCCCGCTGGTCCAGGGACTTCACCAACCAATTGGCCGTCGCCAGACTTTCGGAGACGAAGGCCTTGGTCTCCTTGTCCCCTGTCTTGCTCAAGCGGGCCATATAGCGGTTGTTGACCAGAACCCGGGGCAAGGTCTCGCCATTCAACTCAACGATCCATCCCCCTTGAGGGTCGGGCCGCATGAGCACGTCGGGTACCACGGGCTGGGCCGAACCCGTATCGAAACGCAGGGCTGGCTTGGGGTCCAGGGCACGGATTTCTCCGATCATGTCCGACAGGTCTTCCCCATCGACGCCACAGACCTTCAGCAATCCCACCACATCCCGCCTGGCCAGGAGGTCCAGGTTGTCCAATAGGGCCTGCATGGCCGGATCCAGGCGGTTCCGGTCGGCCAATTGCAAGGCCAGGCATTCCTTGAGGGACCGGGCGAACACCCCCGTGGGGTCCATGGCCTGCAGGCGGGTCAGAATCCCCTCCACCTGGTCCACGGGACAGCCGAGAGTCTCCGCGGCCTCCTCCAGGGTTCCCACCAAATATCCGGCGTCATCCAGCATGCCCATCAGGTGCTGGGCGATGATCCGTCCGGCCTGATCGGGAATGTCCATGTTGATCTGGTCGGTCAGGTGATCGCGAAGGGTCACCCCCTGGGCTAGGGTGCCTTCCAGCCCCCCTTCCATGTCCTCGAAGGACCCACCGCCACCCGATCCCCATTGGGATCCGGCCTCGAATCCGGCCCCATCGTCGCCCCCCCAGGCATCCGACGGGCCACTTTCATCGGCCGCGGTGTTGAAGTCCTGATCCAAGGGCGCGTCCGAAGCCCCATCGGATCGGGCATCCATGACCTGGGTGTCCCCGCTGTCGGCCCGCTCCTCCCGCCGGTCCTTTTCCCGGGGCAGCTCGGGACGCTCGTCCCGCTCCAACAGGGGATTCCGCTCCAATTCCTGTTCAACGAAAGCGGACAGCTCCAGGTTCGACAATTGCAACAGCTTGATGGCCTGCTGCAATTGCGGCGTCATCACCAGGGATTGGGTTTGCCTGAGGTCCAGGCGAGGGGACATCACCATGGGCGAGGATCCGTCACAGGCTGAAGCGGTCCCCCAGGTAGACCCGGCGCACCCCTTCATGGGAAACAATCTCGGAGGGTCGTCCCTCCATCATGACCGTTCCCTCGTGAAGAATGTAGGCGCGGTCGACGATCTCCAGGGTTTCGCGAACATTGTGATCGGTGATCAGGACACCAAGGCCCCGGTCCTTCAGATGCGCGACCAGATCACGGATTTCTCCAACGGCGATGGGGTCGATGCCCGCCAATGGTTCGTCGAGCAGAATGAAGGCGGGCCGGGAAGCGAGGGCCCGGGCAATCTCCGCCCGGCGCCGCTCTCCACCCGACAGGGACAGGGCGGAGCTGTGGCGCAGATGGGAAATGGAAAACTCGTTCAACAGGTCGTCCAGTTCCTTGGCACGGATATCGGCGTTGGGTTCCACGATTTCCAAAACCCCCCGGACGTTCTCTTCCACGGATAAACCGCGGAAAATGGACATTTCCTGGGGCAGATACCCGATTCCGAGACGGGCCCTTTGGTACATGGGGAGGCTTGTGACTTCCCGTCCGTCCAAGTAGATGGACCCCGCGTCTGGATTGATCAATCCGGTGACACAATAGAAGCAGGTGGTCTTGCCCGCGCCGTTGGGTCCCAACAGGCCCACGGCCTCGCCCCGTTGGACGGAGACCGATACGTCGCGCAGAACCTGACGCCGCTTGAAACGCTTGCCAATTCCCAGGGCGACCAAGCCCATGTTGTCCAATTCGGACCGGCTGGGCATGCGGTTCCCAAGCTTGGCGGACGGCACGATGGCGGGCATCCGATTGGCCTGGACCTTGGGAACAGAGCTGTCCGACCGTGGGGTCGAGGGTGCGGCGAGGGCTGGGACATTGTCGGAACCCAAGCCCCGCTTCCCGATCTCCCGTCCCTGACCCAGGCCGAACAGCCGTGTCAGGGATCCTCCGATGCGGTCCTTCGCGGAACGCGCAGTTCCCGACTTTGTCATTGCTTTCCCCCCCGCGATCCACCCAATAGTCCACCCGACTCACCATTCGCGCCCCCGGAGGAGTTGAACAAGGCCCGTGCCCGTCCCTTTCCGTCGCTGAACAAGCGGCTGACCCCCGTGCGCATGTTGACCGTGGCCCGATTGCCGCTCATCTGCTCTCCCGCGGTGGTGATGGTCACCGTCCCTAGGATGGTCGCCTCACCCGAGGCGGGGTCGTAGGTCGCCTCGTCACCACGGATAACATCCTCATTGGTCACAACGACCACGTTGCCCACCGCGGTCATGATTTTCACCCGAGACTGGTCTCCCACCGGGGCGGCCATGCCCATGCCGGTTCCAGCCCCCCCTCCCTTCGCTGGGGACGGCGTGCTTGGCGCGATACCCTCGGCTTCATCCTTGAAATAGGCGGTTAGAACGTCCGCGGTGATGGTTTGACCGGACTCCTTCTGGGTCGACACGGCGTTGCCCCGGGCGACGGCCAGATCCCGGGTTTCCCAGTATTCCAGGCTGTCCCGGGCGGTCACGATATCCGTCGAGGTTTCCATGCGCAGGTTGTCACCGGTCAGCCACATGACATCCCGTTCCATGTCCCGCACCGCCTTATCGCCGGTAATGGTCTGATTTGGCATCAGAATACGCACGTTCCCAAGGGCTTCCATGCGATAGACATCGGTTGATCCGGTGGTTCCATCATCCCCCTCGGCTGGGCGGTAGCGGGCGATCAACCGGTCCGCGTAGACCTCGCTGGTGCCCTGGATCGCCGCGGCGTTGCCATTGGCGATGTACAAACCCTCGTCCCGGCGCCACTCGATGCCGTCGTCGGCGAAGACCTCCAACGGATCCCCTCCGGCCGTTTGCCCCAACGCCGGTCCGGCACACCCCAAAAAGCCCGCTATCAGAAGGACACCAATCCCGCGGGTGCCGTGGCCCGCCCGACCTTGGTCCTTGGTGGTTTCCCCATTGATCATCTGACCTTGCCCCGCTCGACGTCCAAAAGCGCTCACTTCGCGTCCCCTTTCCCGGTTCCGCCGGAACCGCCACCCGGTGAGAGACCCGCGGATTTGGCGTCTTGCAAGATCAGGTGAGACTTGCCGCGGAAAACAATCACATCGCCCCCCTCGGTGACATCGAACCCATCAACGGAGGTGATTTCCATGCCATCCCCCTGACCTTTGACCGGTTCCTCGCCAAAGGCGTAGTCCTCGTCCATGCGGATGAAGGCCCGGGCCGTCTCGAACTGAAAACCATCATCCCGGTAGAGCATGACGTCGTGCTCCAGCTCCACCCGTTGGTTTCCATTGGTCAAATAGCCCAGGTCACTGGTGACGGACATCCACCGCCCCGTGTTCTGGACGATATCCCCCTTGGGGTTGGTCAACCGCATGCGATCCGATCCATCTTCCATTTCGGTGGCGATGTCCGCGGTCACCGTATAGGGCTGATTTTGATCGTCGATTCCCACATAACGGGGGTTGATCACGCTCCCCAGGTCCGCCTGGCCCCGGTCCAGGGCGGTGAATTCCACGGACAAATCCTCCGCCCGCTCGGTGATCTGCGGCCAAGCGAGGACGCCCCCCAAAAGCACCGCCGCCAAGCTGGGGAGAATCAGCTTCATACCGGTAACGAATCGGCTGTAATTTCGTGCCGCATCCACCCGTTGCTGTCCCATTTCCATGCTCAGGCTGGGTAGACCAGCCCCCCGGACCTTGGGAAGTCCGGTCCGCGTGGACACCTCCCGAGACGAGGGACCCTGGGGCCGAGACGGGGAGCCCTGGGGCGGAAGGGGCGTCCCGTCGGTCATGCCAACCCCGCGCGCAGGCAATCATGGAGGTGCAGGAAGCCCATCGGCCGCCCTTCGTCGTCAACGGCGAACAGTCCGGTGATACTGCTCTGATTCATCAAGCGCAGGGCCTCCATGGCCAGGACACCCGCCGGGATGGTCTTGGGCGCTCCGGTCATGACCTCTCCCGCGGACAGGGACAACAGGCGGTTCTCCATATGCCGCCGCAGGTCCCCATCGGTGATGATTCCCAAAAGGACGCCGTCCCCGTCAACGACACCGGCGCAACCGAGGTTTTTGGCGCTCATGGTCAGAATGACCTCGGACATCGGTTCGGCACCGGTGACCAGGGGCAGCTCCCCCGCGGCGCGCATCAGATCGGAGACCTTCAACAACTTCCGCCCCAATTGACCCCCGGGGTGGAAGACCCGGAAATCGCTGGCGGTGAACCCCCGCCGTTCCAACAGGGCCACGGCGAGGGCGTCGCCCAAGGCCATCATCGCCGTCGTCGAGGTGGTCGGTGCCAAGCCATGGGGACAGGCCTCTTCCAGTCCCGGCAGAACCAGGGCCACATCCGCGGCATCGGACAGGGTGCTGGGCGCCCGTCCGGTGATGGAAACCAAGGCCAAACCAAAGCGGCGGGTATAGGCCACCAGATCGGCCAATTCGGGTGTCTCGCCGGAGTTCGACAGGGCGATGACCGCATCCCCTCGGCCGATCATGCCCAGATCCCCGTGACTGGCCTCGGCCGGATGGACAAAGAAGGCGGGTGTTCCCGTCGACGCCAGGGTCGCGGCGATTTTTTTTGCCACATGACCGCTTTTGCCCATGCCCGAAACAATGACCTTGCCCGGCCTGTCGGCCAGCAGGTCCACCGCGGCGCTGAAGGCCTCGTCTAGGCCTCCGGCCAAATCCCGCAAGGCGGCGGCCTCCGCTTCCAGGACGCGGCGGGCGGTGAGAATCGCGGGCGCGGTCCGGGACGCGGCGCTTGGCGCGTTGGCGGAAGCCGGGCGCGGGGGCGGTTCGGAATTTTGGGCGGTGGAGGTGGACTTCATTTAAGAACGTGGGCCTTCCTGGTTGGTCCGAAACCGGAACCGGCTCGGATTCCTCGCCACCCGAACCGTTGGGCCGCGGAGGGTACTATGCCTGGGACGCCGCGCCAGGAAAACACCGTCCGGGAATTATGTCCCGGTTTCGGCCACGAATTTCCCCGGACCCGCGCGACGCATTCCGGTGCGACGCGCGCCACCACGCTGGCTGACCGCATCCTGGTTCAATCCCGTGGCGTCATCATGGCATGATTCGTGAACGGGATCGAGCCCGAGAGGTTTAGCCCGGCCAACCCCACGAGGCAAGACTACCCATTGGTATAACGGTGGCGCGGGATGGGGTCGATCCGCGAAAATTCGGAGCCGCCAGACCGCGGTTCGATCTAATGGCTGAACAGGTCCGGAGTCAGATCGCCGCCAAAGTCCAGCAGGTCCAGACGCGCCCGGGTCGGCAGGAAGCGGAAGCACTCCCTGGCCAGTTCCAACCGCCCTTCCCGCTCCAGCAGAGCGTTGAGTCGGTCCCGCAAGGCATGGAGGTGGAGTACATCGCTGGCCGCATAGGCCAATTGTTCGGAACTGAGGGTCTCGGCGCCCCAATCGCTGGTCTGCTGCTGCTTGGAAAGATCGACACCCAGCAAATCCTTGCAGAGGGATTTCAGCCCATGGCTGTCCGTGCTGGTCCGGCAGAGCTTGCTGGCCACCTTGGTGCAATAGACCGGTTCGCACAGCACACCAAGCCAATGGTAAATGGACGCAATATCAAAACGTCCATAATGCATGATCTTGGGCACGGAGCCATCGGCCAACAGGGCCTTCAGAATGGGCGCGTCCAAGTCCCGGTTCAGGTGCACCACATGGGCCACCCCATCGCCGCCGGACAACTGCGCCACGCAGAGTCGATCCCGGTGGACCCGCAATCCCATGGTTTCCGTATCGATGGCGATTCCGTCTGGAAAGGACAGGCCCGGGGGCAGGTCGCCCCGGTGGTAATGAATCTTCGGCGCGGCGGTCATGGACGGCTTCCTGGGATTTGTGGACTGGGAGAGCGTTAACTGGACGAGCGTTAACTGGGATCGGAAAGCATGCATCGCCGCCGACCGCCCCGATCAAGGAGCCCGCCGTCGACGATGAGACAGATAAACTTTAAAGGGAATTGGTGCCCAGGAGAAGACTCGAACTTCCACGACCTTTCGGTCACAGGTACCTGAAACCTGCGCGTCTACCAATTCCGCCACCTGGGCATAGGCTGCATTGTTCGGCAGGGAGCGGTACTTAAAGCCCCCATCAAAGCCTGTAAAGGAAAATTCGGCGCCACCTTCGAAATCTCCGGACCCCAGAATTCATGGAACCCAGAGCCCAAAAACGACGAAGCCGGATCCCAGGGGATCCGACTGTCGATTTACGTCGTAAAAACCAACTCGAAAATTGGTGCCCAGGAGAAGACTCGAACTTCCACGACCTTTCGGCCACAGGTACCTGAAACCTGCGCGTCTACCAATTCCGCCACCTGGGCTTAGGCTGCGTTACTCGGCAGGGAGCGAGTACTTAAATCCCGGATCGGCATCTGTAAAGGGAAAAAGTGATGAAACCCGCATTTTCCCCCCAGGCCCGCGAAAATACCCCGTGACACCCGGTTTCGTCCTCCCCGGCGTGCCCCCATACGCGTTGCGTTCGCCCCCGTCCTGTGGCACGTTCCGGCCAACCCCTTGGCCATCTGGACAAGGGGTCCGTTTCGAATGTATCGATGACCTTAAGGGGAGGGGACGAGGATGCAAGGCCGCGTCGTCACGGTATTCGGGGGCTCCGGCTCCATCGGCAGGCAGCTCGTGGCTCTTTTGGCCGACAAGGGCGCCCGGGTGCGCGTCGCCGTGCGCGACACCGAAGGGGCCCTGTTCCTGAAGACCTTGGGGCAGTTGGGCCAGATCGCGCCCACCTCGGCCTCCGTCACCAACATGGACTCGGTCAAGCGCGCCGTCGAGGGCGCCGACATGGTGATCAACCTGGTGGGGATCCTGGCCGAAGGCGGCCGCCGAACCTTCCAGGCCATCCACGTCGATGGCGCGGCCAATGTGGCCAAGGCGTCCGCCGCCGCGGGGGTGAAGTCCCTGATCCACATGTCCGCCCTGGGCGCCGACGAAAAAAGCGCCGCCAAATATGGGGTGAGCAAGGCCAAGGGGGAAGCCGCCGTGAAGGCCGCCTTCCCAGGCGCCACGATCCTGCGCCCCAGCGTGGTCTTCGGCCCCAATGACGGGTTCTTTAACCTGTTCGCTGGCCTGACCCGCTTTGTCCCGGCCCTGCCCTATTTCACCCGCGATGGCTTCAAGCTGGCCAAGCGGAGGGATGGAAGCTACGCGGTGGACCTGGGTGGCACCGGTGGCCCGAAGTTCCAGCCCGTCTATGTCGGTGACGTGGCCGAGGCCATGGTCCGGATCCTCGAGACCCCGGCCTATCAAGGTAAAACCTATGAATTGGGTGGGCCGAAGATCTATTCCATGAAAGAGATCATGGAACTGGTCGTCGGCGAGACCCAGCACAAGATGCCGGTGATCCCCTTGCCGTTCGGTATCGCCAAGATCCAGGGTGCCCTGATGGGCCTGCTGCCCAAGCCCCTGTTGACCAGCGATCAGGTGGCGATGATGGAGAAAGACAACGTCGTCTCCGGCACCCTGCCCGGTTTGGCGGATCTGGGGATCGAAGCCGAGGCCTGCGAACCGATCCTGCCGACCTACCTGAACCGCTATCGGTCCTTGCACCGTCACATGATCCTGCGCGGCGACGGGTCGACGCCCCGGGTGTAAGCCCCTCGCGGTTGTCTTGTGAAACGGGACGTCCCCCTGGGGCGTCCCGTTTTTTTGCGCCCGTCATGAATCCGCCCCCGTAAGTCCGGTCAGGACAGCCCCTCCGACAGGGCTCTGATCACCTCTCCCGCGGGAATGCCATCGAAAGCACCCCGATTCTGCCCCCGCCACAGGGGCGTGAAATCCGTCGATCCCCGTGCCTCCGCCGCGGCCCTGAGGGGCGCCAGCATCGTGGAGGCATGGGGAAACGGCGGCGGAGCCTCGCCCATGGGTCCCAGATCCCGCATCAACCGGGTAACGATTCCCCGGGCCGGACGGCCGGAATAAAGGTTGGTCAAGGCCGTCTCCTCTGGCGCGGAGTCCCGGATCGCGGCCCGGTGCGCCGGGGCGGTCGTCGCCTCCGGACAGAGCAGAAAGGCCGTCCCCACCTGGACCCCCGCGGCGCCCAGGGCCAGGGCCGCCCGCACACCCCGCGCATCGGCGATTCCCCCGGCGGCGATTACCGGGACACCCACCGCGTCGACCACCTGGGGCACCAGGGCGAAGGTTCCAACCTGAGTGGTGATCTCTTCGGACAGGAAACTCCCCCTGTGGCCCCCGGCTTCCACCCCCTGGGCGATAATCGCGTCCACGCCCCGCTCGGCGAGCCATCTCGCCTCGGCGACGGTGGTTGCCGAGGCCAGGATCCGACTTCCCCAGCTCCTAACCCGCGCCAACAGATCCGGCGCGGGCAAGCCGAAATGAAAGCTGACGACGGGCGGCGCGAGGGGCTCCAACAGGTCCGCGACGGCGGCGTCGAAGGGCCGGCGGCTTGCGCCTTTGGGGGAGCTTTTGGGCGGAGGACCGAATTCGGCGGCATACGAAGCCAGTGCGTCCGCCCAACGGGCGCTCTCCGCCTCCGAAGGCTCCCGCCGCACGTGGCAAAAGAAATTGGCGTTGAAGGGAGCGTCCGTGGCCACCCGAATGGCCGTGATCTCCGCGATGATGGCCTCGGACGCGAGCATGGCGCAGGGCAGGGATCCCAAGCCTCCGGCCCGACAGACGGCGATGGCGAGGGCGCTCCCCTGTACCCCAGCCATGGGCGCCTGGATGAGGGGCAATGGGGTGCCGAGCACGGAAAGAAGGGTCGCGGATCCGGGGGATTGGGCCATGGGGACATCTCCAGAGGGGCGTGACGAGACGGGACAGAGTATACGGATCCCTCGATTTCGTTACGACCCCTCCGCGTCAACCCTAGAATCGATCATTCGGTTTAATATCGCTTGACGGAATAGCGTGCACGATATAAAAAGGTCCCATGAACAACGACGCATCCATATCTGATCCCGACCTTTCCGGCGATCCCCTGAAACTGGCCAATCAACTCTGCTTCGCCCTCTATTCCACCATGCATGGCATGAACAAAGTCTATCGGGCGGTATTGAAGGACCTGGAGCTGACCTACCCCCAATACTTGGTCATGCTGGTCCTCTGGGAGCGGGATGACCGGAATGTCTCGGAGATCTGTGATCAACTGCTTCTTGAGACAACAACGCTGACACCCCTGCTCAAGCGCATGGAAGTCGGCGGTCTGCTGAGGCGGACCCGATCCCAGGAGGACGAACGGCAAGTAATCGTCTCCTTGACGGAACGGGGTTGGTCTCTCAAGGAGAGGGCCCGGAATGTCCCGTCCTGCGTACTACGGGCCACGGAGCTCACCGTTCCGGAAGTGTCCGACCTCCATCGGGAGTTAATCAAACTGCGCGGTGCCTTGTACCGCGCCGGATGAGAGCGGGGCGATCGGCTCAGCCTTCGGACGGCTCCCGGTCCGCGCCCCTTCGATCTTCAATATCGTGCACGATATTAATATGCACGATTACCACACGGAAAAATGGAGACCATCATGTCTATCGAACAAGTTCTGTACCGTGCCCATGCCACCGCCACCGGAGGCCGCGACGGCCGCGCCGTCACGGACGACGGCAAGGTCGACCTCAAACTCACGACACCAAAGGACTTGGGTGGGGCTGGCGGCGACGGTACCAATCCAGAGCAACTTTTCGCCGCCGGATACAGCGCGTGTTTCCTGGGAGCAATGAAGTTCGTGGCCGCGCGGGACAAGTTGCCGATTCCGTCGGACGTATCCGTCCGCGGAACGGTTGGGATTGGGGCCATTCCCAACGGCTTCGGGATCGAGGTCGATCTGAACATCTCCCTTCCCGGCCTGGAGCGCACCGTCGCTGAAACCCTCGTGGAAAGGGCCCACATCGTTTGCCCCTATTCCAACGCCACCCGCGGAAATATCGACGTGCGCCTGTCCATCAATTAGGGCGTAGCTACAAATTCCGTGTCCCGCGCCGGAGTCGGGGTCCAACCGACCCCGGCGCGAATACGTTCATGCCCATGGCGGACACCGAAATGTCCGCCACGGGTCCCCTTTGATTTATTCCTCGAGGGCGGCGACGCCCGGCAGGGTCTTGCCTTCCAGCCATTCCAGGAAGGCCCCACCCGCGGTGGAAATATAGGTGAAGTCTTCCTCCGCGCCCGCATTGGCGAGCGCCGAGACGGTATCGCCACCACCGGCCACGGTCAGCAGCTTGCCCGCCTTGGTGGCCTGGGCCGCGGCCTGGGCGATGAAGTTGGTGGCCGTATCGAAGGGCTTGATCTCGAAGGCGCCCATGGGGCCGTTCCAAACCAGGGTCTTGCAGGTCTCCAGCTTGGCGACCACGGCCTTGGCGCTGGCCATGCCCACATCCAGGATCATCTTGTCCTTGGGCACCTCGGTGATCGATACGGTCTCATTGGCCGCGCCTTCCTTGAATTCCGAGGCGACGACGGCGTCAATGGGCAGGACGATCTCGCAGCCCGCCTCGGCGGCCTTCTCCATGATCTCCCGGGCGGTGTCGGCCATGTCCTTCTCGCACAAGCTGGAGCCGATCTCGGTGCCCATGGCGAAGAGGAAGGTGTTGGCCATGCCGCCGCCGATGACGATCATGTCCACCTTCTCGACCATGTTGCCCAACAGTTCCAGCTTGGTGGAGACCTTGGCGCCACCAACGATGGCGGCCACGGGACGCTCGGGGGCTTCCAGGGCCTTACCCAGGGCCTCCAACTCCGCCTGCATCAGGCGACCGGCGGCCGAGGGAACCAGACGGGCGATATATTCGGTGGAGGCGTGGGCCCGGTGGGCCGAGGAGAAAGCATCGTTCACATAGAGGTCGCAGAGCGCGGCCAGCTTCTGGGCGAAGTCCGGATCGTTCTTCTCTTCCTCGGCGTGGTAGCGCAGGTTCTCCAACAGGGCGACCTCGCCCGGAGCCAATCCGTTGACGACCAATTCGGCCGCCGGACCAATGCAGTCATCGGCGAAGGAGACAGCCATGTTCCCCAGGGCCTTGGACAGGGGCTCGACAATCGGCTTCAGGCTCATCTCGGGGACACGCTGGCCCTTGGGACGGCCGAAGTGGGAACAGACGACGACACAGGCGCCCCTTTCGGCCAGATCACGGATGGTCTGGGCGGACCGGTCGATGCGAGTGGTGTCGGTGACCTTGCCATCCCGGATCGGCACATTCAGATCGGCGCGCACCAGCACGCGTTTGCCATTCACATCCAGGTCGTCGATGGTCTTGAAGTTGGGCATGGCTCGTTTCCCCTATGCCAAGAACGGTTGTTTGATCCGCGTATGGGGCCGCGCGGTCGCGCGTCCCGGAAAGGAGGGACCGGGGCCAAGCGTCGAGGGAAGGGGAGACGATCCACCCCATCCCACCCACGCCGGGTCCCCTGTTGGGAGTCCAGGGCTCGCGAACGCAAATGATACTGAGAGGTCCACCAAGCCGAGGGGGAAAATAGCAGAGGGATCCTCTTCCGGCCACCCCCGCGCTTGGTCGGTATCGCGGTGACACCAAACCGTCTTTCCCAACGGGACACCGACCGGAGGCCTAAATCGATTCCGATTTGCGGAAAATTCGTCTAATGTTTTGATCCAAGGGGAAAAAACGCGGGCAGCCAGGAAAAGGGGGCGTTCAGATGTTTCGCACGGCCGAATTGGGGCGCAAGGTCTCCAAGGATGAATTCGAGCGTTTGGCGACGCCCTTGCGCACGGAATTGCTGGAGCTGCAACAATTGCTGTTGCAGGCGGATTTTCCCGTGATCGTCCTGTTCTCCGGCGTGGACGGCGGCGGCAAGGGCGAAAGCATCAATTTGATCAACGAGTGGATGGATCCCCGCTGGATCCGTACCCGGGCCTATGGCCCGTCCTCGGACGAGGAACGGGAACGGCCGGAGTTCTGGCGCTACTGGCGGGATTTGCCGCCCAAGGGGCAGGTGGGGCTGTTCCTGTCGTCCTGGTATTCCCGTCCCTTCATGGACCGGGCGCACGCCAAAATCGACCAGGTGGCCTTCGACACCGCGCTGGAACGGGTAGCGGCCTTCGAGCGGACCCTGGCCGACGACGGGACCCTGATTCTCAAGTTCTGGATGCATTTGGGCAAGGACGTGCAACGCAAACGCCTGAAGACCCTGGAGAAGGATCCCCTGTTGAGTTGGCGGGTCACCCAGACGGACTGGGACCACTGGCGGGACTACGACTCCTTCATCAGTGCCGCGGAGCGCCTGATCCAGCGAACCAGTGTCGCCCATGCCCAATGGCAGATCATTGAAGGGGAGGATCACCGCTACCGGTCCGTGACGGTCCTCAAAACCCTGCGGGACGCCATCCGCAACCAACTGGCCGAACGGGCCGCTTTGAAAGCGGTGGCCAATCTGTCCAAGGAAACACCCAAGGCCGATAAGCCCGCCATGACTCCGCCCAGGTCCGCCAAGGCCAGGGCCTCGGAGCAACTGGCCTCCAGCCTGTCCACCAACGGCGACGTGGACGCGGTGCTTGGAGAAATGCACCAGGGTCTGCCCTCCATCCTGCATACCCTGGAGATGGATCTGGATCTGTCCAAGAAACAGTACGAAAAGGAAATGGCCTTCGAACAGGCGCGTTTGAATGAACTGTCGCGCAAGGCCAAGGCCAATGGCATGTCCACGGTATTGGTGTTCGAAGGCTGGGACGCCGCGGGCAAGGGGGGCGCCATCCGTCGCCTGACCAAGTCGCTGGACGCCAGGGACTATCAGGTGATCCCGATTGCCGCGCCAACGGACGAGGAAAAGGCCCAGCATTACCTCTGGCGGTTCTGGCGGCATATGAGCCGGTCCGGGCGGTTCACCATTTTCGACCGGTCCTGGTATGGGCGAGTCTTGGTGGAGCGGGTCGAGGGCTACGCGAGCCGGAATGAATGGCGCCGGGCCTTCGCCGAGATCCGGGATTTCGAGGCCCAACTCGTCGACCACGGCATTGTCCTGTCCAAATTCTGGGTGCATATCACCAAGGAGGAACAACTTGTTCGCTTCAAGGAGCGCGAGGAGATCCCCTACAAGCGCTGGAAACTCACCGACGATGACTGGCGGAACCGGGATAAATGGGACGACTACGAGGCGGCGGTGAATGAAATGGTGGAGCGGACCAGCACCTCCATCGCCCCTTGGACCCTGGTGGAAGGGAACAGCAAGAAGTTCGCCCGGGTGAAGATCCTGCGAACCGTCTGTAACGATCTGGAGCGGCGGCTCAAGAAAGGGTAAGGCCCCTCCGCATGGAAGACCATGGTGTCCTTGTCGAAGTTCTGACCCTGTTGGCCGCGGCGATCGTCGCGGCCACGCTGTTCAGTCGCCTCGGCTTCGGGGCGATCCTGGGCTATCTGGTGGCCGGGGCGGGTATCGGACCCTGGGGGCTTGGATTGATCCGGGATCCCGGGGAAATCGCCCATATCGGTGAATTCGGGGTCGTCTTCCTGCTGTTCCTGATCGGTATCGAGCTCAAGCCCAGCCGCCTTTGGGTCATGCGCCGCTTGGTTTTCGGCCTGGGGGGGGCCCAGGTCCTGATTTCCGGATTTGTCCTGTCGGCGCTGGCTTCCCTGGGGTTGGGGTTGGATCCGGGACCCGCGCTCGTGGCGGGGTTCGGCCTCGCCCTCTCCTCCACGGCGTTTGGCGTCCAATTGTTGTCCGACCGAAATCAACTCTCCGCCAAGTGGGGGCGGGCCGGGTTCTCCATTTTGCTCTTCCAAGATCTCGCGGTGGTGCCCCTGCTGGCCATGGTTCCCCTGCTCGCGGACAGGGGTTCGGGGCTGTCCCTGGACCTGGGTTTGGCCATCGCCGAAACCCTGGGGATCCTGGTGGCGGTGGTCCTGGGAGGGCGGATACTGATCAATCCGGCCCTGAAACTCATCGCCTCGACCCGGGGGGCGGAGGTCTTCACGGGGACGGCCCTGCTGTTGGTCCTGGGCTTCGGCTGGCTCATGGAGCATGCCGGACTGTCCATGGCCATGGGGGCATTCCTGGCGGGCGTGCTACTCGCCGATTCCGAATACCGCCATCAGGTGGAGGTCGACCTCCAGCCCTTCCGCGGTCTGTTGCTGGGTCTGTTCTTCATGGCCGTGGGCATGGGCATCGACCTAGGGGGACTGATTGCGAACTGGTCCCTGGTCCTGGGGGTGCTGGTCGTCCTGTTGGTGGTCAAGAGCATGCTGACCTTCGGTCTGGCGCGCTTGTCCGGACTGGATGCCGCGGGATCCCTTCAGGCGGGATTGCTCCTGGCCCAAGCCGGAGAATTCGGCTTCGTCCTGTTCGCCTATGCGGGGGAGCAGGGCGTGCTTCCGCTAGACGTGTCCGAGCCCCTAGTGTCGGTGATCGCCCTGGGCATGGCTGTAACACCCCTGCTGGCCCTGCTCGGCGACCGATTGGCACCCTGGTTCAAGCACGACGCCGTGGCCGAAGGCCATGGGAGGACCGACCCGCCCGAAGAGCGCCCTGTCCTGATCGCGGGCTTTGGTCGGGTGGGCGAGACCGTGGCGCGTATGCTCCAAAGCCTGGAGATCCCTTGCCGGGCCATTGACCTGGATAGCGAAAACGTGGACCGGGGGCGCAAGGCTGGGACCCGAGTGTATTACGGCGACGCCAGTCGGCCCGAGATCCTGCGAGCCGTCGGCGCCGCCAAGGCTCGCCTGTTGGTGATTACCCTGGACAACCCCCGGGCCGCGGAACGGACCCTCTGGACCGTGCGCCGACACTTCCCGGACCTTCCCATCCACGCCCGGGCCAGGGATTTGGCCATGTCCGAACATCTGCGGACCCAAGGGGCGGCCCACGCCGTGCCAGAAACCCTGGAAGCGAGCCTACGCCTGGGGGCGGAGGCGGCCAAGGCGGCCAAGGCCGACCCGGCCGCGGTGGTCGAACTGGTGCGTCGACTGCGGGGGGACAACTATAAGGGACTCACCCAGACCATGGATGAGGACCGCCAGGAGTCGACTACGGAGGCACCGCCGGCAGGAAAGCGGCGTGAGAAAAGCCCGGCGGGCCAGTCGGGCGGGCCAGTCGTTTGATCTCCAAAACATAGCCCTCCTGGCTCCATCCCCGATCCTGGATCAACGGCTTTCAACCATGCGGGACGGGTGGACTGTTGGACTTGGCGAAGGGGTGTGGCGAGTCTTGGGCCGCGACCCCGGGGATTTCCAAACCATCGCGCGGGCGGCGGCGGGGATATGGTCCCTGACCACCGATCCGAGACGGTTACAACAGGGGCGCCGCGCCAGGAGCGGATCTCTCCAGCGCCGCATCCTCAGGAGTGCTCTCCGGCGCCATGTCTTCCAGTGTCAGCCCGCCGGTCAGTCCCCCGGTCAACCCCCCGGTCAGAAGATCGGCGATGGCGCCGCGCAGGATATCCGGCTTGACCGGTTTGTGCAGCAGGGGCAACCCACTGGCGTCGGCTTCGCGCAGGCGCTGGGGAGCGGTGTCGCCGGTCAGCAACAGGGCGGGCACGGGCTGGGCGAAATGGGACCGAACCAGGGTCACCGCGTCGACCCCCGTTTCATGGTCCCCCAGGCGGTAATCGGCGACGATGACATCCGGTGGCGCCTCGAACCCGCCGGAGTCCAAGCCCTCCCTCAGTCCATTCAGATCGTCGAAGGCCAGAACCTCGCACTCCCAGCCCTCCAATACCAGGGTCAGGCCATCCAGGATCGCCGGTTCGTCGTCGATCAACAGCACGGTCAAGCCCTGAGCCGCCTCCGGCGCCGCGGACCTTAGCCCCATGGCGCCGTATCCGGCCAGGACGCCCTGGGGTGGGGGCAGCACCAGACCGAAACGGGATCCACAACCGGGGGTCGAAGCCAGGGTGACCCGGGCATCAAGCAAGGTAGCGACCCGTTTGACGATGGCCAGACCCAGGCCGAGCCCCTCTCCTTTTTCCCGGGTGGGGTTTTCCACCTGATGAAAATCCTCGAAAATCAAACCGTGTTGCTCCTCGGGCACGCCGGAGCCCGTGTCGACGACCTGGATTTCCACCGCGCCTCCGGCCCGGTGTCGGACGCCCAGCAGGATCCGCCCCTTGGGGGTATAGCGCACGGCGTTGCCCAGGAAGTTCCTCACGATGATCTCCACCAGGGCTGGGTCCGCGTGAGCCCTCGCCGAACTGGGGACATAACGGAAATCCAGGCCCTTGGCGGCGGCCACCGGCTGGAATTCCTCCGCGAGGCGAGTCAGAAGGGAGGACAGGGAGATGTCCCGGGGCTCCCGACGCATCAATCCCGCATCGAGCTTGGAAATGTCGAGCAGGGTGTTCAACAACCCCGTCAAGGCTTCCGCCGTCTTCTCGATCTTGGAAACGATGTCCCGCTTACGCGGGTCTTTCTCCCGCGCGGCGAGAACGGAGACGAACATGTTGAGCGCTTGCAGGGGCTGGCGCAGGTCGTGGCTCGCCGCGGCGAGGAATCGGGTCTTCGCTCGGCTGGCTCGGTCCGCCTCTTCCTTGGCTTCCCGCAAGCGATGTTCGGTCAGGGTTTCCTGGGTGATGTCGCGCAGGTGCATGACCACATAGGGCCGCTCTCCCACCCGGGGACTTTGCAGGGTGGCGCTGACCAAGGCCCAGATCGTCTCGCCGTGGCCACCGACGAACCGCATGCGCACGGTGACGGAGGTCTCTTGACCGCTGCCCAGGCGACGGATGAGGTCGAGCGCGATCTTGATGTCCCCGGGGAAGACCGTGGACGGGAAGTCGCCGGGATCCGTCTCGGACAGGTCCAGGAGATCGCGCAGCACGGGGTTGACCATGCGGAAGCGACCGTCCAGTTCCACCAGGGCCATGCCGTGGCCCGCGGCGTCGAAGGTCCCGCGGAACCGTTCCTCGCTATCCCGCAGGGCCAAGGTCAATCCCCGGATCTCGGATATCTCCCGGGTCCCGATCAGGATTGCGTCCATGGCCCCCGAGAGTCCGGTGACCGGCGTCAGGCGGACGGACCACCATTGGCCATTGGCCTGATCCTCGATCACTTCGGGCGTCCCGCACGCGACGACTCGGGCGAAGGCGGCGCCGCGCCCTTCCGCGAGAGGGGGGGGCAAGGCGGTGAAGAGGTCCAGGCCGATGGCGTCCCGGGCGGTCGCCACGCCCAGACGCTGGGCGCTCGCCGTACCGATGGCCAGAACGCGCCCCTCCAGATCCACCAGGGCGACATCGTCGTCCAGGGTATCGAGGATGGCGAGGAGGATCGTTTGGTTGTCCAGAGGCATGGCGGGTCGTGTCTCGGCGTAAGGACGTCGTCTTATATGGGGGGTCTTGTACACTGGCTGGTGGCGCGCGTCACCGCCATCGCTTGACGGCGGCGGCTGGACTCCCGAAATATGTCATAGGGTCGGTGCCCTTTTTGGGACCGGTCCACTCCATGGGCGCCGGAAACGGGCCCCATGTGGACTCGCTCCGGACCCGAGGAGGCACAGCCCCCTTGAGTCGCCACCACCGAGGAGGACGCAGGTGACCAGAGTATCCGTATTCAACAGCCCGCTTCTGCTGGGGTTCGACCATTTCGAGCGCGTGCTCGACCGGGTGTCCAAGAACCAAGCGGAGGGCTATCCCCCCTATAATATCGAGCAGACCAGCGAAATTGGCCTGAGGATCACCCTGGCCGTCGCCGGATTCGCCGAATCGGACCTGTCCGTGGCGGTCGAGGACAATCAACTCGTCATCCGCGGCAAACGCCAGAACGACGATTGCGAACGGATCTATCTGCACCGGGGGATCGCCTCGCGTCAGTTCCAGCGGGCCTTTGTCCTCGCCGAGGGGATCGAGATCTCCGGGGCAAGCCTGGAGAATGGCTTGCTGCACATCGACCTGGAGCGCCCCATTCCCGAGTCGAAAGTACGCCATATCCCCATCGACGCGAAGGGCACCAAGGGCAAGGGAGCGCCATCACGCGCCATTGATGTATCCGCCCAAGCGCGGGAAGAGGATTAACCGCCTGTCCACCGGATCGGTGGTAGGGTTTTTGAAGCGATGCCCATAGGGGGTCGCATACGAGGAAAACGGGAGATTGTCACCATGACGACCGTCAAGACGACACCGGCCCATCAGGATGCGGTCCAGAGCCCATCCATCAATCCCGAGGAATTGGCCGTCCTTGGCATGAACGCCATCGCCTATGCCCGCCTCTCCACCGTGGAACACGATGGTCCGGCGGAGGGCTTCACCATCCACGCCGCCAATGGCGCGCGTATTGGGTGGGCGCCCAGCCTGGATCTGGCGAATGCCGCGATCGTGCAACACGATATGAGGCCCATGCCCGTCCATTGACGGGCGAGAGTTAGGCATCCGTCCCGTGATGGGCGAGAGCTCGGCGTCCGTCCCTTGACGGGTGTGGTCTTCCGCCCGTCAAGCGGAGAGCCCGTCGACTCAGGGCAATCGACTCAGGGCAATCGACTCAGGTCAATGTCTCGAGGATGGTTTGAGTCATTTCGCCCTTTTCGAACTCCAGCCGGACCCAGTCCCGAGTCTGCTCGACAACCTTTCCCGTCGGTTTGGAACCGTTCGGCAAATTGATGGTGAGCTTGCTCCCCTGGGGCAGGCTTGCCGTTATCTGGGTGAGGCGGGCGCCCCCCAAACTGATGTCTTCCAAGACACAGGGGTCGGTTTGGGCGGACGCGTCCACGGCGCAGGTGACATTGATCTGGAACCGTTCGGTCTTGCGTCGGTCCACGTCCTTGGTGCTTGTCCGAACCACGGCGATCAAGGTCTTGCGCAGGTCTTCGATGGAGTCCGCGACGTCGGACGCGCCCTGGCGCATGGTCGTGGCGCGGTCACCATTGGCCCGGGCATCGTCCGAGACCTCGGTGATCCGAGTCGCGACTTCCCGCGCCGACTCCGCGGTTTGACTGACATTGCGGGAAATCTCCCGGGTCGCCGCGCCCTGTTCCTCCATGGCCGCGGCGATGGCTTCCGAAATGTGGTCCATATCCTGGATGGTAACCCCGATTTCATCCACGGCGACGACCGCGGATCGAGTGGCCGTCTGGATGTCGGCGATGCGCCGGGTGATTTCCTCGGTGGAGCGGGCGGTTTGATTGGCCAAGTTCTTGACCTCTCCGGCGACCACCGAGAAGCCCTTACCGGCTTCGCCCGCCCGGGCCGCCTCGATGGTGGCATTCAAGGCCAGCAGATTGGTCTGGCTGGCGATATCGCTGATCAGACCGGTCACTTCGCCAATCCGCTCCACGGTTTCATTCAATTTGGCGATGGTGCCGCGAGCCCGCTCCCCGGCGTCCACGGCCTTGGACGTGATATCCGTCGCCCGTGTGATTTGGGTGGAAATTTCGTCGATGGAGGCGGTCATTTCCTCGGTCGCCGCCGTGACCGCCTCGGCGTTGGCCAGGGCTTCCTCCGCGGCCGCCGCGACGCCGGAGGCGTTTTTCGCCACTTTCGTGGCGTTCGCGGCCATGTTGGTGGCCGTTTCGCTCATGTCGTCGGTCCGATGGGCGACGGCGTTGACGGCTTGACGGGTTTCCCGCTCCACCGTTTCGGCCATGGCTCGCAGAGCCGCCGTTTTCTGGTCTTCCGCGGCCTGACGGTCCAATTCCTGCTGCTCGCGGAGACGCGCGGTTTCGACTCCGGACCGTCTCAGCACGTCCACGGCCTTGGCGATGTCTCCCAGTTCGTCGGGCCGCGCCTGACCGGGAACATCGACCTCGTACTCCTCGGCTTTCAAGCGCCCCATAACGGAGGTCAAGGCCTGGATCGGGCGGGTGAGGGAGCGGGAGAACAGGATGCCGATCACGAGCAGAAGACCCGCGGCGATGGTTGTCACAAGAAAGATCGACCTGGTCAGGGCGCGGGTGGGGGCGAGCATTTCCTCCTCGTCCTGTTCGGCGAGCAGGGCCCAGCGCACCCCCAGAATATCAACCGGCATGGCCGTGGCGGCCACGGGAATCCCCTTATAATCGTCGAAAACCCCCTGGACATGCTCCCCGGACAGGGCGGCCGCGACCTGTGGCGTGTCCACGGCCTGGCTCAGGATCGTGCTCTCCTTGGAAAAACGGCTGTCGGTGCGCATGGTCCGGTCCCCACCCACGAGATAGGTCTCCCCCGTTTCCCCAAGACCGACATGCGCCTGCATCAGGTGGTCGATCCGCTCCACGGGCATCTGGAAGGCCAGAACGCCCATAAGCGTCCCATCGTCGGGGTCGATGATGGGTGTGGAAATGAAGCTGGCCGGGACGCCGTGGCTGGGAGCGTAAGAGGCGAAGTCGAAGAAAGCCACCGAGCCGGGCTTGGCGGAGTCCCGGGCCGCGCGGAAGACGTTCCCCAGGTCCGTGTCGGCCCATTGCCCCGTGACCAGGTTGGTGGCGTAGTCCAACTCCTTGAACACCGTGTAGACGAGGTTGCCCTTGGGATCGAACAGGAAGATGTCGTAGTAACCCTTCGCGCGCAGCAGATTCCGGAACCAGGGATGCCACCGGCGATGGGCCGCGCTATAGGCGGATCCATCCGACGCCGCGTCCAGGTCTTCCTTGTGGCCCGTGGGATTGGGATTGTCCGTGATATACAGGGTTTGCAAGTGCTCAGTCCGGTCAAACCCCAGGGCGGTCCAACCGGTCATGAATTCGCTCAGAGCCATGCGGGTCCCCGGCCCCGCGGCCAGCGTCGTCAGATCCTCCTCGATCCCCTTGAAATATTGGGTCAACTCGGAAGCGCGGGACGTGAGAACCGCGGAGAGCTTCGATTGCGTCTCGGTCACCAAGGCGTCGCGGGCCCTGAGATAGGACGACGTGGCTTGTCCGATAAGGGCCAAGAGGCCAAGCCCGACGATCAACAGGGGAATGCGAATGCTGAGACGCATGGCTTGGCTCTTTCTGAATGCGAGGAGGGGAAAGATCAACAATGCCCGGAACAAAATAGGTAAAGGATTCAACGGTAAACCCTAGCCCCCGCCTAAAGAAAGCAGTATTTTTTCAAAACCTTAGAGCCCGACTTAAAACTCGATGGGGGATGGCAATATCTTGTGATCCTTCTGGTCGTAAGGCGGATGTGGGCGGCATTGGGCCATGCCTCGGCTGAGAAGGTTGATTTCTCCCAATCCTTGGCGAGACGTTGGCGTCGCCCAAGCCAGGCGAAGGTACGTTCAATCCCCCAGTGCCGGGGTAGGATCTCGAAACCCTTGGCCTTCTCGGTACGTTTTACGATCTCCAGGGTCCACTTGCCGAGTTTCTCCAAGGATCCCGGAGTTTGGGTCCGGCATAGCCGCCATCGGCGACCACATGGCGCGGCCAAGGACAGGATTTTCGGATGGGGGCGAGAACGGCGGGAGCGCCATCTCGATCCTGAATATCGGCGGCATGAATGACGATGCCAAAGCGCAAGCCGACGGTATCGACGCGGATCCATGAGCGGCATGGGCTGCGCTATCCAAGCGACCTGACGGATGATGAATTGGCGCTGGTGGAGCCGCTGATCCCACCTGCGAAACGGGGCGGTCGTCAGCGAACGGTGGACGTCCGTGAGGTGTTGAACGGCGTGCTTTATGTTCCGATGACCGGCTGTCAGTGGCGGGCCTTGCCCAAGGACCCGCCGCCCAGGAGTACGGTGCATGAATATCTTGGGCTGAGGGAGTGGGACGGCGCTCTGACCCGGATCCACCACGTCCTATTTGTCGAGGTCCGCGAGATGGCCGGAAAGGAGGCCAGCCCAACGGCGGCGATTATCGACAGCCAAAGCGTCAAAGGCGCGGAAAAAGGGGGGCGCGGATCCAACCCGCCGACACCCAAGACCGCGATGGGGCATTGCCGGTCCTGAAAGACGTCCGTCGTCTGTTCCCATTCATTAAGCGCGTCTTCGCTGACGGCGGTTATCAAGGCACCGACACGGCGGCGGCAGTGCGCCAACTCGGAGCTTGGCACCTGGAAATTGTCAAGCGCTCCGATACCGCGAAGGGGTTCCGAACCGCTGGATCGTGGAGCGCACCTTCGGCTGGCTGGGGCGGTGTCGTCGTCTTGCCAAGGACTTCGAAAACTTGTCCCGGATGGCATTGGCCTTCCCACGTCTGGCCCTGATCCGCCTCATGCTGCGTAGAGTTATAAGAGGCTACAATACATAGATAACTTTGCGGACGGACTCAGACGGGTTAACGTCAAGTGTTAGTTCCCGCCCATTGAGCAAAAAAAAATGATGGATTTTTGTCGTTTTTTCAGATTCGAAAGTCAGGAAAGACAATTCAGCGGAGTCCCTTTGATCCGTCCTTGATAGAGCCAATCGGAGGTGAGTGAAGAGAGAGCGGAACGTTCCGCTGGCTCATCCTCCCGTTGGCACGCGCACGGTTATGGTGGTGCCTTCACCGGGGACGCTGATCAGCTCGATCGTACCACCATGCAATTCCACGAAGCGGCGGACCAGGGTCAGGCCCAGACCGGCGCCCTCGGACCGGAGACCCTTGGCGAAGCTGTCGAAGGCCCGGGCCATTTGCGCCTCGTCCATGCCCTGCCCCGTATCGGCCACGGTAAAAACCATCTCGCCCCGGTTGGGGCTTTCCCCTTCGCCCAGGGCCTCTCGCTGGACGGCGAGGGTCACCTGTCCGCCCTGCTCCGAATGGGTGATCGCATTGGCCATCAGGTGGTAGAGGACCTGCTTGATCCGGGTTTCATCGGCGACGATCCATCCAGCGTCGGGGGGACAATCGAAATGTAGGGTGATGCCCCGGCGTTTGGCGGCTTCCCGCACCAGGGCCAGGACCGCGGCGAGGGCGGCGTGGACGTCGAAGGCATCCAGGTCCAGGGTCAGGTTGCCCGCGTCGATGCTCGCCAAGTCCGTAATATCGTCGATCAGTCGGGTGACCTGCCCCGCGGTTTGGGCAATGACCTGGGCATAATCCTTCTGGCGCGGGTTCAGGTCGCCGTAATAGCCCTCCGCCAGGATCTCGGCGAAGCCCCCCACCGTGGTCAGGGGCGTGCGCAACTCGAAGGATACGTTGGCGATGAACTCGCTTTTCATGCGGTCCGCGGCTCTGAGGGCGTCGGTGCGCTCGCGCAGGGCCTGTTCGACCCGCGCCCGGTCGGTGATGTCGACCATCGACAGCAGCAGCCCCCCGTCGGGCAAGGGGACCGTCGCGTAATCCAGGTGGCGGCCGTCGGTCCGGATCACACGGCCCGTGAGGGGCCCCCGCCCGGCGCCGCCACCAGTCAGACGGCGGCCCAAAATCTCCCAATCCTCGCCGCCCTGGCCCGCGGCGGCCAAACGGGCCACGAGCTCCGAAGCCAGGGGCGTGTCGTCCGGGTGGTCCAGTCCCCAAAGGGCGGCGAAAGCCGGGTTGGACAGGCGGAGGCGGCCATCGGTCCCGAAAACGGCCACGGACTCGTGCAGATGATCCAATGTCTCCCGTTGGACCGCGGTCAACTGATTGTAGGACCGCTCCATGGCCAAGCTGTCGGTAACGTCCTCGTAGGTGGCCAGCAACCCGCCAAGGGGGTGGGGGGCGAGAATCCGCCGCAGGGTCGCCCCATCGGGCAGGTGCAGGATGTCCTCCCGGGGACGAAGGAGCTTGGTGAACAGCGCCACCTCTCCAGACTTGAAGGCGGGAAAGTCGGCGACCTCGGGCAGGCGCCGGGCCTCGCGCAGGCGTTCCAGGAAATCACCGTAGGAGGGATTTTCCTCCAGCCAATCGCCGTCCAGTCTCCACAGGCTCGCGAAGGCGGCGTTGTGGAAAGCCAAACGGGTCGCGCCGTCAAAGATGGCGATGGCCGACCCCAGGCGTTCGAGCACGGCGCCATGGGCCTCGGTTTCCTGGGACAGGCGGTCCTCCACCTCCTCCAGGGCGGTGAAGTCCTGAGCGACACCAACCGTCTGTCCCGCCAGGGGACCGGAGGGAATGGGCGTCTCGGTGATCTCCACCAGCTTGCGCTCCCCCGCCAGGACGGCGTGGAAGCGGGCATGGCTGGGCCACCCCGCGGCACGGGCCCGGGCGGCCAGGGCACGCATCTCCTGTCCGGTCCCGCCGGACGCCAGCTCCCGCCGAGCCTCCACCGCGTCCAAGGGGTCCTCCAGGCCCAGGGCCCGGGCATGGGCCAAGTTGCAGGCGACGATGGTCAGACTGTCATCCCGCACCCAGACCGGCACGGGCAGGCCGTCGAGAAGGCCCCGCAGACGATCCCGGTCGGCTTCCAGGGCCGCGACCTGATCGCTCAGGGTCTCCAGCGCCCAGGCGGCGTCGGTAACGTCCCGGACCCACAGCAGATCAGCCAGCTCCGTCCCCTGTTCCACGGCGGCACGGATCCCCGTTACCCGCAGACGGCGGCCCAAATCCGCGTGGAACACCTCCAACTGGAAGCCGGCGCCATCCGACCGCAAGCGGGCCACCCGTTCAGCAAGAAGACGGGCGTCATCCTCGCGTAGTACGGCCAGCAGATCCGAGAAGGTGGCGTCCAGGCCCGAGGACAGGCGGGCCAGAACGGCGAGGCGGCGGGAACAGACCGCCGTCCCCGCCCGGGGACCGGAGAGCAGCCAGAGGAAATACCCGTCGTCGGCGGTATAGAGGGTCTCGCGGAGGCTGTCGGCCTCGGCGCGGGCGATGTCCCTTTGTCCCTCGGCCTTCAGCCAGGCCCGCCGCCAGCGCAGGGCGATCCACCCCGCGGCCACGGCGACGGCACCCGCCGCCAGGGTCAGAACGGGGGCGGGGAGGAGGGGGTCAGCGGGCATGGGGCGCGGGGCGATGGGGCATGAACAAGGGGGCCGGGGTGAGTCGGAGGGAGCGTCAGCCTGGGCGTTGGCCGCGAAAAATGCAAGCGGCCAAGGAACACCACCTCTCCCATTTCCCGCGGGCGGGGTGGCGTGCTATGCCAGCGAACAAGAGCAACAAAAAAGCGTTCATTGGCGGGGCCAAGGCATCCGCCACCCGGTCACCCCGCCAGACATGAAAAGGGGCCGGGAAACTCTGAATCGAGGAATTCTCGCCATGGACCATATCGCGAGGGGAGCCCCCCCCGACCGCGCGTCCTTCATCGACCTGTTCACCCCCAAACTCATCACGACGCTGCGGGAAAACCAGGGGATCGCCGGACTGAAAGCCGACGCCCTGGCCGGACTCACCGTGGCCATTGTCGCCCTGCCCCTGTCCATGGCCATCGCCATCGCCTCGGGCGTGGGTCCCGAGCGGGGGCTTTATACCGCCATCGTTGGCGGCGCCCTGGTCTCCGCCCTGGGAGGAAGTCGGTTCCAGATCGGCGGTCCGGCGGGGGCTTTCATTATCCTCGTTGCCTCCACGGTCCAACGCCAAGGGGTCGACGGGCTGATTCTCGCGACGTTCCTATCGGGTCTGTTTCTCTTGGCCATGGGATTTCTGCGGTTCGGGACTTACATCAAGTTTATTCCGTTCCCCGTGACCGTCGGGTTCACCGCCGGAATCGCGGTGATCATTTTTCTCAGTCAGGTCCGGGATCTCTTGGGGCTCGATCTGGTCGAGGGGGGTGGGGGGAGTGACGGGCTGACCGCCCGCCTCGTAACCTTGGCCGACGGGTTACCCTCCATCGATCCGGTGACCGCCGTCCTGGCATTCGGAACCATCGGGCTCATCCTGTTCCTGCGACAATTGGCGCCGGGGTGGCCGGGCATGCTCATCGCCGTGACCCTGGGGGGAGGAATCGCCTGGGGGCTGGGATTGCCGGTGGAAACCATCGGGTCCCGCTTCGGGGAAATCCCCGCGGGTCTGCCCGCCCCGCGTCTGCCCGATCTGTCGATGGAGCGGATCCTGGCCATCCTGCCCGACGCGGGGGCCTTCGCCCTGCTGGGCGCCATCGAAAGCCTGCTCTCGGCCGTGGTCGCCGACGGCATGACCGGGCGCCGCCACCGGTCCAATTGCGAACTGGTGGGGCAAGGGGTGGCCAATATGGGCTCCGCTCTGTTCGGCGGCATCTGCGTCACCGGCACCATCGCCCGGACGGCGACCAATGTGCGGGCCGGAGCCTGGAGCCCCTTCGCGGGAGTGTTCCACTCCCTGTTCCTGCTGGTCTTCCTGATGGTGGCCGCGCCGCTGGCGGCTTTCATCCCCCTGGCCTGTCTGGCGGGGGTCCTGGCCCTGGTGGCCTGGAACATGGTGGAACGCCACGCTATCGCCATCCTGATGCGGACCTCCTGGGGGGACGCCCTGGTCCTGTCCGTCACGTTCCTGCTGACTCTGTTCCGGGACCTGACCGAGGGAATCCTGGCGGGTTTTCTGTTGGGAACGCTTCTGTTCGTCCACCGCATGTCTCAGAGTATTCAGGTGTCCGCCCTCCAGCCCTTCGTGGCGGAGGATCAGGCCGATGGCGCGCCCGCGGACCGTGAAGCCTACGAGGGCGGCGCCGCGGATCCCTCCGTGGTGGTCTATCGCATCTCCGGCGCGTTGTTCTTCGGGGCGGCGGCCAATGTGAGCGCGATCCTCGACCGCATCGCCGACCGGCGTCAGGCCTTCGTGTTGGACTTTACCGCGGTGCCCTTCCTCGACTCAACGGGCGCCAACGCCATCGAGGGCGCGGCCAGAAAGGCGGTTCGCCAGGGGGTTCGGCTGTATATCTCTGGCGCATCGCCGGAAATTCGCGCCGCCTTGGCCGCCCATGGGGTCAAGCCACCGCTCGCCCATGTCACCGCGACGGTGGAGGAAGCCCTTTCCCTGGAGGGAGATCGGGAAGGCTAATCGAACTCCAGGTCCACCACCAAGGGCAGGTGGTCCGAAGCCCGGCGGACCTCGAATCCCCGGGGTGGGTCGGCAACCCGGATCACTGTCCGGGGGCTGGGTCGGAACAGCATGCGGTCCAGGCGGAAGAGGGGCAGGAAACTGGGGAAGGTCCGGCGGGAGAAGTCCGCGCCGAAACGGGATTTCAGGCTGGCCACGGAGGTCCTACCCCAGGGCAACCACTCATTCAAATCGCCCATCAAGATCATGGGGTGGGCGCCGTCATCCCCGTCCGTCCCCCCCAGGGGTTGGGCCAGACGCTCGGCGAGGTGGGCCACCTGGATGCGCCGTTCCTTGCGGCCCAGGCCCAGGTGGGTGATCAGCACCCGGGGACGACCCGCGGGGTGCTCCAGGGTGACATCCATGGCGTTGCGGGGCTCCTTGTCTGGAACGGACAGGTCCAGGGGCAACGTCGCGCTCATGGGCCAGCGGGAGAGCACGGCGTTGCCATAGGCATGTCCCCCCCGCCAGAGGGTGGGCGCGTGAACGGCGCGCATGTCCGTCCCGTTCGCCAGGACCTCCAAGGGGTCGTGGGGAGGATTCGGCAACCGGGACAGGTCCACCTCTTGAAGTCCGGCGATATCCGGTTTCAAGGCCGCCAACGCCCGAGCCACCCGCGCCACGTCCCGGCGGCCATCGGTTCCGACACAGCCGTGTAGGTTCCAACAGACCACTCTGAGAGACAGGGGCGGGGTCGTTCTTGTGGAGTCCCCGTTGGGCATGTCCTTAGGCTTCACTCCGCTTCTCGGCCCAGCGTTGAAGCAGATGGGCGACACCCGCGGTGACCAAGGCCACCCCCGCCAAGCCGGCCAGGGTGGCGAGGTCCGGGTCCTTGAGGCTGTTGGCCAGGTGATCGCCCAGAACGGAGAGCGCCACGATGCCCGGCCCCATGCCCAGGAAGGTGCCCAGCATATAATCACGGAAGCGGATATGGGTGGCGCCACAGATCAGATTGACCAGGGTAAACGGTGCGATGGGCAGGTTGCGCAGGGCCGCCACCGTTGCCGCGCCTTGCTTGGCCAAGCGTTTGCTGAGCGCCGGAATGGCCCGGCCGCCGAAGCGTTCCACCGCGTCCCGGCCAAGGACAGTGCCCAGGGTGAACAGCAGGGCGGCGCTGGCGTTGACGCCGACGACGTTGATGACCAGGGCCAGCCAGGTGTCGAAGAGCAGGCCGACGGTCAGGATGATTACGAGAACGGGAAAACCGGTCAGTCCCAGAAGGATGATCGTCAGGATGGCGAGCAGGGGTGCGAAGGGACCTCTGGCCCAGTCTCCGGCCAGGGAAACCAAGTGGTTGGGTTTGATCCAGGCCAACACATCGGGATTGGTCCAGACCATCGCCAGGGCGGTCAACAGGGCGACACCACCGCCCAGGGCCAGCCATGCCCGCCGACCCAGTCGTCTGGATTTCAGATCGTCCGGACCGGGGGGCGGGGGGACTTCGTCCCGGTCGACGACCAGAAGAGCGGCCACCAGATCCGGGTCAAGGGGGCGGTCCGGATCGGTCAAGCGGGGATCCGGCGCCAAATCCGCGTAAAGGGCGGGGACGCGGTGAGTCAGGGGCATCAGCGTGTTGCCGGGTTTGTCCCGGAGGGCCTCGATGGCCGCGACCCAGGACCCTTGGCGGTCCACTTCCCGCTTCAAGTGGGTGCTCTCCATGCCAAGGAGTTCTCCACAGAGGCGATGGGCGAGGCCGGTGATGGTCCGGCGCGATTCCGAGGAGTCCCGGGCCTCCACCGTCAGATCCAATTCCGTGTCGAGGCCCATGGAGCGGTTGGCCAGATTGGCCGATCCCACCCGCAACAGGGTTCCGTCGACGATCAGGGCCTTGGCATGGACATAGATCGGTTTTTCCTCCGTGGACCGGTCCTTGAAGGACGCGGCGGGGGAGGTCCCGCCACCATCGTTGTCTTTGTCCCGCGCGAGGGGCCAGTAGACGCCCAGGCGCCCCGGGGGCGCCACGGCGCGCAAGCGGTCCAGCAGGGAGTCGCGGCCCGTGTCCATGACCGCCTGTTGGGTGGGGCCGTCGGACCCATGGGGCATGATAAGGACCATCTCCGGCCCGTCCTCCTCGGCCAGCCGCCGTTCCAGGACATTTCCAATGGTTTCGGACGTGCAATACTGTTGGGCGATAAGGATCCAATTCCGGGCGTTTTCCAGGGCCTCGACGAAACTGGCTTCCACCTCGCGGACGGCTTCCCGACCCGCGTGGGGGTGCTCCGTGCGGGACAGCGCGACCGCCTGGTTTCGGAACTGGGGAGTGACCGACGGGGGCCAAGAATCGGACGCCCCGTCGGGGGGAAAGGGATCGGGGGGATCCAGGGTTTCCCCCGTGGCCCAGGACCAGCGGGTCCGGACCAATTCCGCGATGGCCCGAGCCGCGTCGCCATCGACCACGGCCTGGAGGTCGAACCAGGGACCGCCCTCGGAGCCATCGGGGTTGGTCCTCCGGGAATCGGAAACCCGGTGCTCGGCGCTGTCCCAGCGGGACCCGGTGATGTCCAGCCCACCGGCGAAGGCCAAGCGGTCATCGATGGTCACGACTTTTTGGTGGTGACTGGCCAGGGTGGGCAGATCTCCATCCTCGACGAACCGCAAGCGGGGGTGGCCGGACCAAACGCTGGGCAGGTTGAAGGAAACCTCCCGCTCCAGGCGAAAGAGGACCGCGGCCCGCCAAAGAACCACGCGGACCTCCAATTCGGGATTGCGCTCCAGGGCCTCCAAGAGAAGGGAGCGGAGGGTCACCGGCCAGCCGTCCTCGGCCCGGCCTTCGGAGTCCAGCGGGACGTCGCGAAGCAAGGGGATCTTGGAATGGAGTTCCCAGGCCAGGATGAAGATGGACTGTTGGGCGGTCTTGATGGATTCGCGTAAGGCCGCGTAATAGGCCTCCCCGTTGAACAGGATGGCGCAACGATCCGCCCGTTCCAGGCGCCAGACTCCCGATGCCTTTCGGGCGACCGAAAGGGCGTCGGGTGATGTCAGGGGGCTATCCTCCCCCACCGGCTTTTGGCCGTCACTGTCCACGGACATGCCTGGGACCCTCTTCGATGATTTCGTCGAGGACGTAACGTCGGGCAGGGCCACCAGTTCCCAAGGGATCGGGATCTCGCGGTCGCGGCCAGGAGCACGGGGTGCATGCCGTGCTCCCGACCGGACCAACCAGGCGCATGAGGTGCTTTATCGGTTCCGCGGCATGAGGGGTTAGTGAATGGTGACGTCCCTGTGGGCCAGGGTGATCGTGCCATCGAAGACCATCAGGGCCGTTTCGGGATAGCGGCCCATCAGCTCGGGCAGCAGGCTGTCCATGCCCCTGGGGGAGGCACCGCGGTCGGTCAACACCGCGGCGAAGGGACCTTGCTCGGCCAACAGGCGGATGGCGTTGTCCGCCGAGGTCGCCGTGGTCACGCTGTAGCGGACACGCAGCTCGCTTTCGGCCAGGCGCAGGACGGTGTCGTCCTCGCTGAGGACCAGGACACGGGCGGGATCGGGCTGGGAGAAGTTCTGGGTCATGGGTCTTGTCCTTGGACATGGGTCGGGCGGTCACCGGAACCGGTCGGAACCGACGGAGTTGCTGAAAGTGTACGAATGGAAGTCTGAAGTGGTTCGTTGGAACCAGACGGTCAGTTGGGTCTTCGTCCCGATGGGAGAGCCGTCGCCAGGGTCGGCGTCCGGTTGATCGGGGCGGAAGGCAAGTCCGCGGGCCACTGGTCGCGGATGGCTCTAGCCCAGTGTGGCAGTCGGCCAATCAGGTCGACGCGGCGCAGGGCATCCAGGTCGATATCCAGGGAGCGCCATTGTTCCGCCGATCCCTCCGGATCGCAGGTGATGGGGACCCGGGCCAGGGCCCGGGCCACATGAACCAGCAGGGCCGGGGTCAAGCCGGGGCGTCCATCCCGGTCGGGTTGGTGGTGATGGGCCACCGCCCGGGTCAACTCGGCGGGCAAACCCCAGAGGGCGAGCATGCAGGCGCCAACCTCGGCATGGGTGCAATCGAACATGGCCTGCTCCGCCACGGCCCGGTGGACTCCCGCTCGAGTCGCGGCGTTTTCCACCATGGCCAGTTTCTCCGGCGCGTAACGGGCCAAGACCAGGATGCCGATGTCATGCAGCAAAGCCGCGGTAATGGTGTTGTCCCGCTGATCGCCTTCGATCCCTTCCGCTTCGCAAAGGATTTCCGCGGCGACCCGACTGGCCTCGGCATGGGTCAGAAAGGTTTCGAAACGGTGGGTGGCGACGGCGTCACCGGGCACCGGCGCACCCAGTCCATGGAGGAGGGCAATCGCTTCCACGGTGCGCAGGCCCAGGTAGCGCACGGCCAGTTCCACCGAACCGATGGCATGATGAGGGTGCAGCGCGCCCCTGTTCGCGACCCGCAGGACCAGGGCGGCCAACGCCGGGTCCGAGGTCACGCGCTTGGCCACTTCATCCGCCGCGCGGTCGGGGTGACGGGCGGCCTGGGATACGGCGAGATGAATTTGAGGCCGAGCGGGCAGGTCGGAGATCTCTGTCAAGACCCGCCGTACGGCGGCATTGTTGATGTGGTTCAGCAGGTGACCGGCTTCGGTCAGGGTCCGCAGCAATTGGCTCCGATCCGGGTCGACCATCCGATGGGCCACGGTCAACGCGCGCACCGACTGGGCTTCGTCCGAGGATTCGCCGACAAGGATCCGGATGGTCTCGGGGTGGGTGAAACGCAGGCTCTCAAGTAGATCCAAGCCGCAGGTGTCGTTTAGGGTCGCCGTGCAAGCGATCACGTGGGGGGGCGAATCCGCGAGCATCGACCGGGCCTCCGCCGCGTCCATGGCGATCCGCACCCGCCACCGCACCCCATCCGTGGACAGGGTATCGCGTTCGTCGGGTGTCAGGGTCGGCAAGTCGCCAACGAGCAAGAGGTCATGTAAGGGCAGCATCGATGTCGCTCCTCCGGTCGCGTCGAAATTCAGGCGTTTGCCTAAGGTTCGACGTCTATCTCTCGAGCATAGACCCAGGACGGTTTCGCTGTTACCCCGAAACGTTCGGGTCCATGGCTCGGTTAGAACCAATCAAAGCAAGCACCGTGCCAAATTCAGATTTTTTATTTGGAATAAAAATTACATATTGGAATCAGATTTTTGCGGAGCCTTCTATTCTTACTGATGTACCGCAAGATGTAGACTTTTGGTATCATCTCAATCGCATGGGGCTTTGCCATTTGCAACGCAACCCGCGACGATCCGCGAAATGCCAAGGTTCACTTCTCCCCAAACGCATTGCCTATCCGACTTCGGACGGGGATTGGCAGCGCATGGACAGGGCATGGACCCGCTCGCGCAGTTCGTCGGCCAACAGGTCGTTGACCAGACGCTGGCGGTTTACCCGGGACAGTCCGTCGAACCTGGCGGAGACCACTTCAACATGGAAATGCGTTTCCCCCTGGCCGTCCACCGGGGCATGGGCGCCTTTTCCAGCGGCGGCCACCCGGTCGCCATGGCCCGCGTGCTTGTGCGACTCATCCCGCACGGAGAGGGCGGCGGGCGCCAGGCCTTCGGTCAACTTGCGAAGGATTCTATCGTGATAGGTTTCAGCCATGGTCGCGGGACCCTTTCGGCGGTTTGGCCCTCCACCGATCCGGCGGGGGCCCTGGTGAACCCGCGCGTCCTGGGCGGGTGGAAGAACGAACCCATCCGGAATGGGTTGTGATGGGGGGGCTGTCAAGAGGAACTGTCCTCGGATCCGCGGGAGTCCTGGCCTTGCCTTGTTCCGCCTCCCTCTCCATAGTAGGGCCACAATGGCACGAACCAATGACATCGGTGGCGGACGGCGGCGCGGACGGCGCGGCGTTCCGCCCTTGGAAGACTTCGACCTGAAGGGGCCGGAGCCCAAACGGCTGTGCGACCACCCAGCTTGCAAGAGGGAAGGGGATTACCGCGCCCCCAAAAACCGAGGCTTGAACGAATACTACTGGTTCTGCCTGGAGCATGTGCAGGCCTATAACCGCTCCTGGAACTATTACGAGGGCATGAGCGATCTGGATATGGAGCAGGAGATCCGTCAGGCCGCCGTCGGTTTCCGCCCCACATGGCCCCTGGGAGACCGCATGGCCCCGGGCCGTGGCGAGGGCGCCACGGGACCGGATCCCCGCTTCTTTCGGGATCCCTTGGGTGTTTTCGAGGAGAAAGCCGAGGAAGCCGCCCGCGCCAGGCGGGATACCCGAGCCCCCCTCCACCGGGAAGACGGCCCCCGGGCC
This sequence comes from Rhodospirillum sp., assembly GCA_021741145.1. Classification (GTDB taxonomy): domain Bacteria; phylum Pseudomonadota; class Alphaproteobacteria; order Rhodospirillales; family Rhodospirillaceae; genus Rhodospirillum. Next base: position 42,366 of record JAIOYK010000005.1, read on the forward strand.
CGGGCCATGCGGGTCCTCGACCTTGAGGAACCCCTGACGCAGGGGGAGCTGAAGGCCCGCTACAAGGTACTGGTCAAGCGCTACCATCCGGATGCCAACGGCGGGGACAAGGACTCCGAGGAACGGTTCAAGATGGTCAGCGAGGCCTATCACCTGCTGAAAAAGGCGCTGAACGTGTGAGGGCGAAGGGGCTCGGTCGCGTTCGAGATTTGGCGGAAATTCCGGGATCCACTTTTCCGCTAATCGCTTGTATACAGAGTTTTCCCAGCGGCCCGGGGGGACGGGGCGCTGGGTCCCATTGGTCGGGCGGGGCGGAAACAGGGAAAGCCGGTGTCCCTGGGTCCGTCCGCCACTTCAAGATGATGCGAGGACAGTTTTGATGCAAGCCGCCGCGGAGTACCCCCTGGACAAGCCCGATACGCGACTTTCCGTGCGCGATGTGTTCGGGATCGACACTGACTTGACCGTTCCAGCCTTCTCCCGGCCGACGGAACATGTGCCCCAGCGGGACGATACCTACCGCTTTGATAAAGACACGACTCTGGCCATCCTGGCTGGATTCGCTTACAACCGCCGGGTGATGATCCAGGGCTACCATGGCACCGGCAAGTCCACCCATATCGAGCAGGTGGCCGCTCGCTTGAACTGGCCCTGCATCCGGGTCAACCTGGACAGTCATGTCAGCCGCATCGATTTGGTCGGCAAGGATGCCATCGTGCTGAAGGACGGCCAACAGATCACCGAGTTCCGCGAGGGTATCTTGCCCTGGTGTCTGCAGCGCCCCGTGGCCCTGACCTTCGATGAATACGACGCCGGACGGCCGGACGTGATGTTCGTGATCCAGCGCGTGCTGGAGGTGGAGGGCCGCCTGACCCTGCTCGACCAGAACAAGGTGATCAGCCCGCACCCCTATTTCCGGCTGTTCTCCACGACCAACACCGTGGGTTTGGGCGATACCACGGGCCTGTACCACGGCACCCAACAGATCAACCAGGGCCAGATGGACCGGTGGAACATCGTCGCGACCTTGAACTACCTGGAACATGACGCCGAGGTGGAAATCGGGCTCGCCAAGCATCCGGAATATGACACGCCGGAAGGGCGGCGGAAGATTTCGGCCATGGTCGCCGTCGCCGACCTCAGCCGGTCGGGCTTCATCAACGGCGATATTTCCACCGTCATGTCGCCCCGTACGGTCCTGACCTGGGCGGAAAACGCCATCATCTTCGGGGATGACGCCTTCGCCTTCCGGGTGACCTTCCTGAACAAATGCGACGAAACCGAACGGGCGATCATCGCGGAATACTACCAGCGGTGTTTCGGCAAGGATTTGCCGGAAAGCGCGGCCAACCGCACGGCCTTCGTTTAAGGGGTGGCGGGCGGCCGGATCTGGCCGGTCTTCCCGCGTCCTTCCCATCGTCGTTATTCCCTAAGGGATCAGCATGAGCCGCCAACCCCTGGGTTCGAACAAGCGAGCCAACGAAGCGGTGGAAGCCTTGAAGGGCGCCACCTCCGCGGCCATGCGCGCCGTGTCCGGGAAGCCGGATCTGCAAGTCACCTACGCACCCGGTTCCGCCGCCCTGGTGGGCGGACAAGCCCGTCTGCCCCTGCCGCCCCGCAAGATGGACGAGGCCCTGCTGACCCGCTTGCGGGGCACCTCTGACAGTCTGGCGCTCAAGCTCCGGCACCACGACGCCAAGGTCCAGGCCACGCTGGAGCCGAACGGCGTGGAAGCCCGCGAGATCTTTTCCGCCCTGGAACAAGCCCGCTATGAATCCGTTGGCTCCTCCCGTCTCGCCGGAGTGGCGGTCAATATTGGTGGGGCCATCGAACAGCGGTTGAGCGCCGAGGGGTACGACCGGGCCAGCGACCCCAGCCAAATCCCCATGGGCGAAGCCATCCGTCTGCTCGCCCTGGAGCGGTTCGGCATCGTCAAACAGGGGCCGGTGACGGCCAAGGTCACCGCGCTCGCCCACCAGGTTCTGCCCGAGGCGGCAGAGGCCACGCTCGACAGATTGGTTGAACAATTGGCCGACCAGGGGCGGTTCGCCCGCTCCTGCCGGGAAATGCTCGACGAATTGGGCCTGGAGGAGTTCGACGCCACGGAGACGGAACAGGCGGATTCCGAAAACGAGGGGGGACCGGAGGATCAGGAGGAGACGGACTCCGCCGAGGACCAATCCGACCCGGAGGGCATGTCCACCCCCGGCCCGGACTCCGAGATGGAGCTGGCGCCCGGCGAGGGCGAAGGGGGCGAGGGCGACGAAGAAACCGAAGTTTCCCAGGAAACCATGATGCCCGGCGCGGGATCCGACGACCCAGCGGGGGAATCCGACCCCTCCAAGCGTCGGAATGAGTTTTCCAGCGACGATGATGGCGAGCGCTACAAGGTCTATCGCACCGAACACGATCAAGTGGTGGGGGCCCAGGACCTTTGCGATCCGGAGGAATTGAACCGTCTGCGGGCTCAACTTGATCAGCAGCTCGGTCATTTGCAGGGCGTGGTCACCCGCATCGCCAACCGTCTGCAACGGCGCCTGATGGCTCAGCAGACCCGCAATTGGGAATTCGACCTGGACGATGGGCTTCTGGACGTCGCGCGGCTGGCCCGGATCGTCGCCAACCCCACCATGTCCCTCTCCTATAAAAGGGAGAAGGACATGGAGTTCCGGGACACGGTGGTGACCCTGTTGATCGACAATTCCGGCTCCATGCGCGGCCGGCCCATTTCCGTGGCCGCGGTCAGCGCCGATATTCTATCCCGGACCCTGGAACGCTGCGGTGTGAAGGTCGAGGTCCTGGGCTTCACCACCAGCGCCTGGAAGGGCGGGAAATCCCGGGAGGACTGGGTGAAGGCGGGCAAGCCGACGGCGCCCGGTCGCCTGAACGACCTCCGCCATATCATCTACAAGGAAGCGGATTTGCCCATGCGCCGGGCCCGGCGCGCCCTGGGGTTGATGCTCAAGGAAGGCATCCTGAAGGAAAACATCGATGGGGAGGCCCTGCTCTGGGCCCATGCCCGGCTGTTGGCCCGGCCCGAGGCCCGACGGATCCTGATGGTGATTTCCGACGGCGCTCCGGTGGATGACAGCACCCTGTCGGCCAATTCGGGGAATTTTCTCGAGAAGCACTTGCGGGAAGTGATCGAGCAAATCGAGCGGCGCTCGCCGGTGGATCTGGTCGCCATTGGTATTGGCCATGATGTCACCCGCTACTACCAGCGCGCCGTGACCATCAACGACGCCGAGGACCTGGGCGGCACCATGATGAGCCAGCTTTTGGAACTGTTCGAGGACGACCCCCGCGCCGCGCGCTCGGCAGGCCCTCGGGGCGCCCGTCTGGTGATGTGAGGGAATGGCGGCGCCTCGGATCGGCTTTGCTTCCCGTCTTATTCCTTAAATGCGAGGCGCCCCCAAGTCCATCCCAAGTCCATCTCGGAGTTCACCCGCGACCAGATGCAAATCGGCGTCGGCCATCCGCTTGGTCGGGGTGAACGTGATCGCGGTCTCCGCGATGTATCTTCGGGACGTGATGTCCGTTTTTTCCACCATGGGAACCAAGTGGGCATGCGCGTGGTCGATGTCTCCTCCCGAGAAGAGGAACGCGACCCGCTCGACGCGGTACAGGTGCTTCTGAACCCGTGCGATTTTCTGGCCGAGGCTCAGGATTTCCGAAGCGATGCCTTCGGGAAGGTCGTCGAAGCAGGAAAAATGGGATTTTGGGATGATTTGAATATGGCCCCGTCGAATTGGATGAATGTCCAGAAAAGCCAGCACTCGTTTGCTTTCGAAGACTCGCTCCGATGGGATGCGTTCCAACGCGATCTCGCAAAACAGGCATGGTCCCGTCATGCCACGTCCTTCCATGCTGATTTGGTGAGGGTACCGCCCACCCTCGAATCGGTCAAAAACCTCTTATAGAATCGCCGACGCCGCGTGCTCCTCCCGATCGAGGAGACCCTTCAACGTGGTCAGGGCGCGGGCCAGGGCCGGGCGGGGCGGAGCTCCCAGGCAGAGACGCAACCCCATGGCCAGACTCGCGTCGACCACCGGCGCCAGGGGCGGAGTCAGGGAAATCCCCTCGGCCAAGGCCCAGCGGCAAATCCGCTCCGCCCGCGACTCGGGCAGGGGCAGCCAAACATGGAAGGCCCGGTGATCCGGCGGCACCAAGCCTAGGAAGGTGGAGCGAATCAGGTCCATCCGAGCCATGGCCTCCTCCCTGAGGGCGAGCACGGTGCGATCCGCGGTCCCGTCGTTCAGCCATAGGTTGAGAATCGCCGCGGGAACGGGCGCCGCCGTCCAGGTGCTGCCCTGAATGCCGCGCGTTGCCTCGGCTTCCCGTCCCCGGGGGGGCACCAGGATGCCCAGGCGCAACAGGGCGCTCAGCGCCTTGGAAAAGCTGTTCACATACCAGACACGCTCTGGATCAAGGTGGTAAAGGGTCGGCGCCGCGTTGTCCCGCAGGATGGCGTAGGCGTCGTCCTCCACCACCTGGACCTTGTGTTTCCGCGCCACGGCAAGGATGTCCAGCCGCCGGGTTTCGCCCATGGTGGCGCCCGTCGGGTTGTGGAGGACCGGAGTCACATAGACCAGCGCGCCAGGATGGCGGGTCAAAATCCCGTCCAAGGACTCGGGAACCATGCCCTCCCCATCCATCTCCGTCCCCAAGAGGGGGCGTCCCAGGTTGTCCGCCGCAACGATGGCGCCGGGGAAGGTTACCGCTTCGGTCACCACCGGGCGACCCGGTTCGGCGGCGAGGGTGAAGGCGATGGCGATGGCCTGTTGCGCTCCATTGGTGATCAACAAGCCATCCTCCGGCGCCGTCGGCCTTTGGCGGACGAACCAGGCGCCCGCGTCCCGGCGGAGGGCCATCGACCCCGCGCAGGGCGGATAGTGGGCCGGATCGGGCAAGCCATCGGTTTCCGCCAGCCTCGCGACAGCGCGGGCGAAGTCCTCCCGTCCCAGCCTCACCGGAGGCAGGTTCAAGCTCAGGTCGGCCAGTCCGGACTCCGCCGTGCCCGAATCCAGGTTCGCCGTGGCCCCTCGCCCACCGCCACCACCCGGCCCTGGACCGGTCACGAAGGTTCCCCGGCCATGTTCTCCCCGGGCCAATCCCCGCTGTTCCAGCAGGGTGTAGGCCCGGCCCACGGTGACCACGCTGGTCGACAGATCCGCCGCCAGGACCCGATGGGCGGGCAGGCGCGTTCCCCGGGGCAGCAATCCCTGGGAGATATCCTCGGCGATGGCCCGGGCCAACCGATCAGCGAGGGTCCCCGATCCCTCGGCGAAGCGGGGCGTCCAAGGGGAGGGGTCACGCATGCCCGGGCCCCCTTTGGAAAGAAGTGTCATAGGTCTCAAACGAAATTGACATAGGGCGGTGGTCCATGGGTAGCTTGGAGAATTCGGGGATTCTCCCAGAGATTCCTTCGAGCAGACCCTACTGCCGATGGGTCACTTTGTCAAAATGACCTATGTTCGACGACGATCAATCCGCGGAGAGTCCCATGGCTGAAACGCTGTTCCCCCTGTTCCTGTTCGCCATCACCATGTTTTATACCCCCGGGCCGAACAATGTGATGTTGACGGCATCCGCGGCGACTTACGGGTTCCGGCGCACCATTCCCCATATGCTGGGGGTGGCGGTGGGGTTCCCGGCCATGTTTCTGGCCGTCGGCTTGGGGTTCGGCGCCATATTCTCCGCGGTGCCCTGGATTCGCCCCGTGATGACGGTCTGCGGCGCGGCCTATCTTCTGTACTTGGCTTGGCGGATCGCCAACGCGGCACCCCCCCAAGGCAAAGGAGATGGCGCGAAGAAAACAACCTCCAGGAAAGGGCGGAGTCGCCCCATGACCTTCCTGGAGGCCGCGGCTTTCCAATGGGCCAATCCCAAGGCCTGGGTGATGATCCTGGGGGCGCTGGCGGCTTTCACTTCCGGTGGGACCGGGGGTGCTCCGACCGTGGAGATCCTGGGGATCTTCGTCCTATTCGTGGCCATTGGGTTGACAAGCACCTCCACCTGGGCCGGGTTCGGGGTGGCGATCGGGAGATTGCTCGCCCGGTCGGAGGGTGCGCGTCGCCTGTTCAACTGGGCCATGGCCGGACTGCTCGTCCTGTCGCTGGTTCCGGTTTTGCGGGATTTGGGGTCATGACCGGGCACCGGGATCGGGTCACGCCCGACCTTGCCCGGTCCCAAGGCCTCCTGCTGGACCTGCATGGGACGGTGATGGTCGACGGGAATCGCTTTCAGGACCGGGATGCCCTGGTCGCCCATCTTCGGCGGGAGGGCGGTCACCGGCAAATCCCCGAGGACAAGGCCCGCCGGTGGTTCGATGATGCCTTGGAGTTCATGGGCATCCTGTATGAGGACCCGACCCATTGGGGCCGCTTTCCCTCTCTGGCTTCGGTCTTTCACCGGGTTGCTCCGGAGTTGGCCGGGGATCCGTCCCTGGTCGCGGCTCTGGTGGATACGGTGGCGGTCTTTGAACAAGGCACCGTACCGCTGGCCCATGCGGAGGCCGTGCGGGAGCTGGCCCGGACCCATGCCCTGGCGGTGGTCTCCAACATCTGGTCGCCCAAAGCGCGTTGGCTGGCGGAACTGGACCGGGTGGGGATCCTGTCCTGTTTCGATGTCCTGGTTTTTTCGTCCGATGGAAGCTCGGTCAAGCCCAGGTCCGCGCCCTTTCTGGCCGCGACGCGGGGGTTGGGTCTTCCCCTGGACCGCCTGCTTGTCATCGGGGGTGACCCCCTGCGTGACGGGTATGGGGCGCGTCAGGCGGGGCTGGATGTCCTGATCGTTGGAAGGGAGGGTAAGGGATTGGATTTTCTCGCCCTGGCAACGCGCGTTCTCGCCTGACGGACCGTGACCTTTTTAGGATCGGTTGTCGCGAGGCGCGGATCGTGACTTTCATAGACTGAACAGGTCGAAGCCACGGGACAGAAGCCGCATGCGGCGGTGCACGGGAATGGTGGACAGGCGGACAAGGGGAGCGGTGGATGCGCGCTACGCCAAGGCCCCGGGCCAGACACTCACTGAAATCGAGAAGATGCCCATAATACCCTCGTCCGGACTCAGGGAATCGTCACGAAGCCATTCCTCTCCCCTTGAAAGGGCCAAACGTGAGAACGACATGCACTAGCATGGCGGTGTCGCCGCGACGCCCCCGATCACCAAAGCGGCGAGGATCGTCTTGATGAGCGCGATTCGTTGGGTCCTGGACTTTGCCCGAAGTCGGACACTGGCGTATCAGGGATGCGCCGGATGGCTTTCCCCAAAGGGTCCTCCGAAAGTTAAGCTTCCCGTTCGCGTTCCATTCATTGCCCCCCGGTCCCGCACCCCCTCTGTGGGATCGGGGGGTTTTTTTCTGGATCCTTGCCGGAATGGTCCCTGGGAAAATCGGTGCGTCCTCACCCTTCCTGAATGACGCCTTCCTTCTTGCCGCCTTTCATAATGGCATGGCGGGGGTCGTGCATGCCCTCCTTCACGCCCAGCCCGATCAACAGTCTGTTGACGGGCCAAGCCGCGAGTAGACCCAGGGACAGGGAGGTCAGAAGGCTGGTCCAATACAGAATATGGCTCGGCCCGGCGGATCCCGCGAAGGCCAGATCCGTTGAAATGGCCACCGCTTCCATGGTGGCGATGGAAGGCGTTTCCGCGGCGATGGCGTCCTTCAGCGCGGTTGCCAAGGGAACGCCGGTCTGGGTCATCGGACCCACGGTCAGCGCCACGCCGAACAAATAGGCCAGAGCGAAGGTCAGGCCCGCCGTCCCCCAGGAACCAAGGGAGAAAACCCCAACGGCCAGGATCACGCCGGTCATCTCCCCCAATCCACACCCTGAATAGCAATGGGCCACGGACCGTCCAGCCCGCCGCCAAGGATCATCCCGGGTGATGGTCGGTCGTCCACTCCACCAATACAGGGCCAATCCAAGGATTCCGGAATAGAGGATGGTCAATCCCCAGACCACGCGCATCATACCGGCGAGATGACGTCCCGGCCCGCGTGTCAAATCATGGGCAGCCACCACCAAGGCGATGGCCACGGATCCTAGCCATATCGCCAGGAGCCAAGGTTGACCAAGGGCGGCGCGGAGGAGTTCCAGGTACATTTGGGGGTCCATTCCAGTCGGGTTGAGCGCGCCCCTGGCGCGCCTTTCCCTTTGGGAACGGGTTTCCCCTAGGAAGAGGTTCCCCGAAACGACATCCCGCCGCGATGCACAGGGCATGGAGTTCCTGGTGCGCGGGAACCCACCAAGGACCCAGGACCCCAGCGGCGCGGCGGGCCCGAAGAAGGGTCCGTAAGCGGAGCCCCAGAGTCCCGGCGGGCCGGGCGGCGACCCCATGGTGCCACAAGACCAAGAGGAAAAGAGGCGGCAGCAGGACGTACAGCCGGGCCAGGGCACGGATTCTCGCTCGCCGTTTGGTCAAGGCCCTGGCCGCTGTGTGTCGCGTGGGGAAGGGGGACTCATTGGGCAGGCGGGTCTGCGTGGCGTGTTTATTCATGATTGGACCATCCAGGTGTCTGAGTTAATACTGACAATCTGTGATTGTCTTAACAATCTTGAGTATAACAACGCAGTAAATTCTTTATTAAGGTGATTTCGGAAAGCCCCCGTATCGACGGAACTTGCCCTTCATTTTCCACCGGTCCTTGCTTTCTTTTGCGGATTCGCAATGCACTTTGGGATGAATCTCTCCAAGCTTCCGTTAGCCTCTTTCCCCATACGGGACGGCGGTCGGGTTGGTGCAAAGGAGTTGAGCCATGACCTTCGAGGAAATGTTCATGTATGGAATCGGGGGCATTGTCCTGATTCTCGCCGTTACCTTCGGCCTGGGTGGCTTCATCGTCATGAAAGCCATGAAAAAGCCCGGAGAGCGGTAGGCGGGCTGGCGCCTATCCAGTCACGCCAACAGGGTGATGGCGCCGACGGGACTTTCCGTCAGCCAGGTGACCGCGCCCGCCACCTCGATGGGGAGGTCGGCGCGGAGGGCGCTTTCAGCCAAATCGATGGACCTCAGACCGGCCTCGCACACGATGAATCGGGTGCCCAGGGCCGCGCAGGAGGTCAAAAGGGTTTCCATGTCGGCGATGCCCCGGGCGATATAATGCCTGTCCTGATCCTTGGCGCTCGGGAAGGCCGGTTCGGAGGCCAGGTCATGCCAACCCGGCGCGTCGGCATATTCCGCCTTCGGGGATCGGGTCGCCTCCAGCCGGGCCGCTAGGGCACGACAGGCGCCCATGGAGAAAAACAAGACGCTGGGCTTGCCAATGGCCGCCGCGGCGCTGGCCAGGATCAGGGCATAGTGCACCGTCTCGTACCTGCTTGACAGCACGACCGCGGAGAAGCCATTCGGCGTTGTGGTGTGGGAATCATCCGCCAAGGGAAGCCTCGTCCAGATTTTTCCGGTGAAGGGACAGGTCCGTGATGCGCGGAGTCTCTCCGCAAAGGGGACAGTGTGGGTCCGGCTTGAGGCGAACCTCGCGGAAGCTTCCCCCCAAGGCATCGAGAATCAGCAGGCGGCCCGCCATGGACCGGCCAATCCCGAGAAGTTCCTTCAGGACTTCCGTCGCCTGCAGACTGCCCAGGACTCCGACCACGGAGCCCAACACACCGGCCTGGGCGCAGGTCGGCACCGCGTCGGGGGGCGGTGGTTCCGGATAGAGGCAACGGTAACATGGACCATCGGCGTGGGTGCGGAAGGTGGAAAGCTGTCCATCGAAGCGGAGGACGGCGGCACTGACCAGGGTCTTGCCGAGAAAGTGACAGCAATCGTTGATCAGGAAGCGGGTCGCGAAATTGTCACTGCCGTCGGCGACCAGATCATAGGCACCAATCAGGGATTCGGCGTTGTCCACGGTCAACCGGGTCTCGTGGGTTTCCAGGACCACATCGGGGTTGATGGCGGCGACAGCGGCGCGGGCGCTCTCCACCTTGCTCATGCCCAGGCGATCGGTGGTGTGCAGGATCTGACGCTGCAAGTTGGACAGGTCCACCACGTCGGCATCCACGACGCCGATCCGCCCGACCCCCGCGGCGGCAAGGTAAAGCACAAGGGGGGAGCCCAGGCCTCCGGCGCCGACCACCAGGACACTGGCGCCAAGCAGCCTCGCTTGCCCCAGGCCACCCACTTCGGGCAGCAGGATGTGGCGGGCATACCGGCTGATCTGGTCCTCGGTGAAATCCATGGGTGAACAGGTCCTGAAATGGCAACGGGCACGTCCCCCTTCAGGTAAAGGGGTTTCGCGCCCGTCGCAAGGGTTGGACGGTCACCGGCCCGGGACCGGCGACCGCCCAGAACGCGGTTACGCCTGATCGAACAGGGGTGTGGACAGGTACCGTTCGGCGAAACTGGGCAGGATGGCGACGATGATCTTACCCTTGTTCTCCGGGCGGGCACCGATTTCCGCGGCGGCGGCCAGGGCGGCCCCCGACGAGATGCCGACCGGCAGACCATCGCTCTTGGCCACCTCTCGCGCCGTGGCGAAAGCGGTCTCGTTCGCGACCTTGATCACTTCATCAATGAGATCCGTATCCAGATTGCCGGGAATGAATCCCGCGCCGATGCCTTGAATTTTATGGGGACCTGGAGCACCGCCACTGATCACCGGGCTGTCCTCGGGCTCGACCACCACCAGCTTGACCTCGGGCTTCAGCTTTTTCAGGGCCGAGGCGACGCCGCTGGCCGTGCCGCCGGTGCCGACACCGGAAACGATGATATCGACGGTCCCATCGGTGTCCTTCCAGATCTCCAGGGCGGTGGTTTGCCGGTGGATCTCCGGATTCGCCGGGTTCTCGAACTGCTGCAGCATGACCGCGCCGGGCGTACTGTCCACCAGTTCCTGAGCCCGGGCGACGGCGCCCTTCATGCCCTTGGCCGCGGGCGTCAGGTCGATCTCCGCGCCCAGGTGGGTCAGCATCTTGCGCCGCTCGATGGACATGCTCTCCGGCATGGTCAGGATCAGGCGATACCCCTTGGCGGCACAGACGAAGGCCAGCGCGATGCCGGTGTTGCCCGAAGTCGGTTCAACCAGGGTGGCGCCGGGCGTCAGGCTGCCGTCCTTCTCGGCGGCTTCAACCATCGCCAAGCCGATCCGGTCCTTGACGCTGGCCAAAGGATTGAAGAACTCGCACTTGCCCAAGAGGTCCGCGACCACGCCGCGGGATTCGGAGAAGCGCGTCACCCGGACCAGAGGCGTCGCCCCAACGGTATCCAGGATGCTGTCGTAGATCTTGCCGCGAAACTCGCCGTCGTTGCTCATGGCCATTTCCCATTTATCTTGTGTTAAACTGAACGTAACAACACTTTATCCAAGGTATTTACATCGGGGGCGGCCCGAGTCAACCGGTCCCGCGTCTTAAATGATGAAATCCATATTTTTCACCGCTTCGCTGGGTACCCCGCCCTGATAGGCCCGGGTGCAAAGGTCATCCACGGTCAGGTTGTCCAGTTTCGCCATCACCTCTTCGCGCATCTCGTTCCACAGGGGACGCACGACATGGCGTCCCAGGTCGGATCCAGGCAGTTCGGTGGTGGTGTCCTCGGCGGCTTCCAGGTCGCGGACCACGCGGACGATCTCTCCGACGGAAATCCTCCGCCGTTCCCGGGCCAGACGATAGCCTCCCTTGGGACCGCGGACACCGGTCAGGATGCCATGGCGGACAAGGTGTTGCAGGGTCTGTTCCAGGTACCGCCGGGGAATGCCCTGTCGTCGGGTGATTTCCCGGCTTTGGACGGGTTCTCCCCCCGCGTGGTAAGCGATGTCCAACACCGCCTCGATGGCGAAGAGCATTTTTTTGGAAAGCTTAATCATGCGAAGGGCACCGTGTTCCCTCTCGAGGGCTGTGGAGTCATGGGAAAATTGGTCCCCCGGGATTTTCTGGCCTCCCGGAAGTGTCACGACGGAGCCTCGCCAGATGGTCGGCCAGGCGTTCGGCCAGGCGTTCGGCCACCTGGTCCTTGTCCATGGTTGGCCACTCCTCGACGGCGCCGTCATCCGTTATCAAATGGACGGTGTTTTCCGACGCGCCAAAGGCGCCGCCCCGCCCTTGGTTTCCATTGGCGGACACATCATTGGCAAGGATCCAATCACAGCCCTTGCGACGCCGTTTGTCCCGAGCGTGCTCCACCACCCTCTCCGTCTCCGCCGCGAAGCCGACAACCAGGGTTGGGCGGTGGGGTCCGGTGGCGGAGAGGGTCGCCAGAATGTCCGGATTTGGCCGCAAGGCAATGGTGGGTGGGGCTCCACCTGGAGTCTTTTTCATCTTCTGGAGCGCCGGGCCGTCAACCGCCCAATCGGCCACGGCCGCGGCGCAAACGGCCAGGTCCGCGGGCAAGGCGGCCTCGCAGGCGGCCAGCATGTCGCGGGCGGTCGTCACCCGGACGACCAACACGCCCGGCGGATCGGGCTCGTGAACCGGACCGGAGACCAGGGTGACCCGAGCCCCCAGATTAGCCAAAGCGGCCGCGATGGCATGTCCCTGCTTGCCCGAGGAGCGGTTGGCGATATAGCGGACCGGATCGATGGGTTCGTGGGTGGGTCCACTGGTGACCAAGGCGTGACGGCCCGCGAGGGATCCGCCGCCAACGGACTCCGATCCGGGCGGCGCCATGGTGAGCAATCGGTTGATGGCGGCTAGGATTTCCGCGGGTTCGGCCAAGCGCCCCTCGCCTTCCTCGCCACAGGCCATGTCCCCGGGGTTGGGACCCACGCGGTGGATGCCCCGGGACTCCAAAAGCACCACGTTCGCCCGGGTCGCCGGATGGCTCCACATGGCCGGATTCATGGCCGGACAAAGGAGCACCGGTTTGTCCGTGGCGAGCAGGGCCGTGCTGGCCAAATCGTTGGCATGGCCCCCCGCCATCTTGGCCATCAGGTCCGCCGTCGCCGGGGCGACAACGACAAGGTCGGCCTCCCGCGATAGGCGGATGTGGCCCATCTCGGTCTCACCGGTCAGGGAGAATAGGTCCTCGTGCACGGGTTCACCGGTCAACGCGGCCAGGGACAGGGGGGTCACGAATTGGGATCCGGCACGGGTCAGGATGCAGCGGACCGAAACGCCCGCGTCCCGCAGACGGCGGATCACCTCAAGGGTCTTGTAGGCCGCGATGCCCCCAGCGACCACCAATAGGATGCGCTTCCCCCGCAAGGCGACGTCCTCCCTTCGTTCACGGCAAGACCCTGGCACGGCAAGACCCTGGCAGGCGAATTGATCTCGCACCGAAAGTACACTACTCAACCGTGATTATGTGGAACTTCCACAGTCTCTTCTTACTTAGGCGCCAACGGCGGGGCCGTCAATTCAGCAACAACAGAAGGCCCAGAATGGCCGCGAGGATCCAAGGAAACAGGGTCGTGATGGAGCCTTTTCCACCGCGCAGGGCCTTGATGCTGTCCGGGTGAAGGCGGAAACCGCCCTTGTCCGCGCCGCCCAGGACATGGTCCGCGGCATCCAGGAGGCGGGGCAGTTTCTCGACGGTCCCGCCGAGCTTTTGTAACCCATCCATCAACTTGGCCTGGGGCCCCAGGTTGTCCGCCATCCAGGATTCGACGAGGGGACGGGACAGTTCCCACATGTTCACATTAGGGTCCAGGGTCCGCCCCACGCCCTCGGTCACCAACATGCTCTTCTGTAGAAGCAAGAGTTGGGGCTGGGCTTGCATTTGGAAGGTTTCGGTCACCTGAAACAATTGGCCGAGCAACCGGGCGACGGAAATTTCGTTGAGCGGTTTGCCCATGATGGGCTCGGCGATGGAGCGGCAGGCCTGGGTGAACTGTTCGACGGATTTGTCCGCGGGGATCCAGCCCGCTTCGAAATGGACCTCGGCGGCGCGGCGGTAGTTCCCGGTCAGGAAGCCCAGCAGCATTTCCCCCAAGTGGCGGCGCGTCTTCCGGTCGATTCGGCCCATGATGCCGAAATCCACGGCCACCAGGGTCCCGTCGTCCTGGACGAACATGTTCCCGGGGTGCATGTCGGCGTGGAAGAAGCCGTCGCGGAAGACCATGTTGAAGAAGGTGTTGGCGGCGTTCCGGACGACCTCCGTGGGGTCGAGGCCCGCGGCGATCAGTTTGTCCCGTTCGTCGGTGGACATGCCGCGTACCCGCTCCTGGGTCATGACTTGGCGGCCCGTGCGGCGCCAGTCCACCCCAGGCACCCGGAACGTCTCGTCCTCGGCGAAATTCTCGGCGATTTCACAGGCCGCGGCCGCCTCGAACCGCAGATCCATCTCGATGGTCACGGATTCCTCGAAGGCCAGGACCATTCCCACCGGCTTCAGGCGGCGCAGCCAGGGCTGGGTGTATTCGGCCATGCGCGCGAGCCAATGGAGGAGGGCAATATCCTTGCGAAAGGCCTCCTCCACACCGGGACGTAGAATCTTGACGGCGACTTCTTCCACCACACCGTTCTCGTCAGGGGTGGTCAAAGCGAAATGCACCTGGGCGATGGAGGCCGCGGCCACGGGCTTGGTCTCGAACTGGGAATAAAGCGCCTCAAGGGGCTGGTCCATTTCCGTCTCGATGACCCGGCGGACTTCCTCGAAGGGAAACGGCGGCAAATCGTCCTGGAGATTGGACAGGTCCATGGCCACCTCCTCGCCCAGCAGGTCGGCGCGGGTGGACAGGGCCTGGCCCAGCTTGATGAAGGAGGGGCCGAGTTCGACGAAGGCCGAAGCCAACTTCTGGCCGGGCCGTCCGGGTACGTTCCGTCGGCTGACCGCCTTGGCGAGCCAGACCACGGGCTTGGCCACGCCCAATTTTTCCAGGGGAAAAAGGGCGTCGTGGCGGGCCAAGACCCGTGCGATGGTCATCAACCGGGACAGATTCCGGACATATCGGAGCATGTCAGAGACGCCAACCCGAATGCATGGCGGCGATGCCCCCGGAGAGGTTCCGGTATTTGCATTGGCGCAGACCTTGGGCCTCCATGCGGGCAATCAGTTCATCCTGAGGCGGAAACTTGCGGATACTCTCCGCGAGATACCGGTAGGCTTCCTCGTCCCGAGCCACGTAGCGGCCCATGGCGGGCAGGACCTTGAAGGAATAGATGTCGTACAGCCGGTCAAGCACGGGAAGAACCACGGTGCTGAATTCCAGGCAAAGGAACCGCCCGCCGGGCTTGAGCACGCGCCGGGCCTCGGCCAGGGCTTGGTCGATCCGGGTGACATTGCGCAGGCCGAAAGCGATGGTATAGGCATCGACGGAGCGGTCGGGCAGCGGCAGGGCCTCGGCGTCGCCGCAGGTCCAGGACATCCCCTGGATCCGGCCCTTGTCGAGCGCCCGGTCGCGGCCAACGGCCAGCATTTCCTTGTTGATGTCGCAGACGGTCACATGGGTGCCCGGAACCAACCCATCACCACGGAGCACGGAGGCACACCGCTCGGCGGACTCGAGGATGCGGAAGGCGATATCCCCCGTGCCTCCGGCCACATCCAGATAGGCGCGGCCCGGCCTCGGGTCGAGCCAAGAGACGAAGGTGTCCTTCCAGATCCGGTGGACTCCCCCGCTCATCAGGTCGTTCATCAGGTCGTACCGGGGCGCCACGGAGTCGAAGACTCCGCGCACCAGGGAGGCTTTCTCGGCCGCTTGCACGGTCCTGAAGCCGAAATGGGTGGTGTCGTTTTCCCGCGTCATGCGCCGCACCTTAGTATAAGCGAGAGTCCCGCGCCATATGGTTATGGCCTCGCCATCGCCGCACATCACTCGCCGTCCTGGAAAGTCCGCGCCCATGCCCGAATTGCCTGAAGTCGAAACCGTCCGCCAAGGCCTGACCCCTGTCCTGGTCGGGCGCCGTCTGATCCGGGTTCAGGCCAACCGGCCGAACCTGCGCCTTCCCATCCCCGTTGATTTGGCACAGCGCTGCGTGGGGCGGACCGTGCTTGCCCTGGACCGCAGGGCCAAGTACCTGCTGCTCCGGCTCGAGGGGGGAACGGTGGCCTTGATTCACCTGGGCATGTCCGGGTCCATGGTCGCCCGGCGCCTGGAGTCCCACCCAGACCCAGGGACCCATGACCACGTGATTTTCGAGACCGAGGACGGCTGGCGCGTCACCTTCCGTGATCCCCGGCGATTCGGCTTGATCACTCTGACCACCGAAGATGCGCTCGATACCCATCCCCTGCTCGCGAAACTGGGGCCAGAGCCCCTGTCCGAGGCCTTCGACGCCCGGGTCCTGGTGAATGGACTGGGGCGGCGGCTGACGCCCATCAAGATGGCCCTGTTGGACCAGACAATCGTCGCGGGCCTGGGCAACATCTATGTCTGCGAGGCCCTGTTCCGGTCCGGGATCTCGCCCAAGCGCACCGCCGCCTCGGTCACGGGCCGCCGTGCCGACCGTCTGGCCGAGGCGATTCGCCAGGTTCTGGTGGATGCGGTGGCCGCGGGTGGATCCAGCCTTCGGGATCACCGGCAAGCCGACGGAGAACTGGGCTATTTCCAACATGCCTTCGCCGTTTACGGCCGCGAGGGCGAGGCCTGTCCGGGATGCGATTGCGATGTGGCCAAGACTGGCGGGATCCAGCGGATCACTCAGTCCGGACGGTCCACGTTTTTCTGTCCCCGTCGACAGCGGTGATGGTGTACGCTCCGCCCCATGTCCGGACCCGAACACAGTCCCGCCCGGAACCACCGGGTCTTTCCCAGATGTCCATCGGCGGCGCCGCTGGCATTGGCGGCACCAATGGCATTGGCGGTGCAACTGGTATCGTCGGCTCCGCTGGTCGTGGTCCTGGGTTGTCTCGCCACCGGACTGCCGATCGGCCTATCGCCGTCCCTGGCCCAGGGGATCGGTGTCTCGGTGATCTATGTGTCCGGGACCGGCGACATCCCCCTTATGCCTGGTTTGACCATGGTTCCCGATTCGGGAATGGTCTTCGAATCTTCCGGTGGACGGCTGGTCGAGGCCTTCGCCCGAGGCCCCTTCTCCGACCGAGAGGTCCTGTCCTTCTATGGGGCCACCCTGCCCCAAATGGGCTGGCGGAGCACCGGGGTAGGATCCTATCGCCGGGAAGGGGAAGCCCTCGACCTTGAATTCCTGGGCGAGGCCCCCAACCTGACCGTTCGGTATTCCCTGGCTCCTGGTGGCTAGGGAGAACGCGCCCCACGCCATCCTTCCTTCACCATGGGCGTCCCGCCCATGGGAGTACGTTTGGGCGTCCCGCCCATGGGAATACGTTTGGGCGTCCCGCCCATGAGCATACCTTTGGGCGTCCCGCCCGAGCAAACAGCCGAGACCACCGAATCCAACTTTAGGGAGCAGGCTCAGATGGCCTACGAAAACATTCTCGTGGAAACCAACGGCAAGGTCGGCGTCATCACGCTCAACCGGCCGAAGGCCCTCAATGCCCTGTCCGCGGGCCTGATCAAGGACCTGGGCGCGGCGCTCGACACCTTCGAGGCCAATCCCGATATCCATGTCGTCGTCCTGACCGGTTCGGAAAAGGCCTTCGCCGCCGGGGCGGATATCAAGGAGATGGCCAGTTTTTCCTACATGGATGCCTATCTGGCGGACTTCATCACCATTGGATGGGAGCGGGTAACCACCTGTCGTAAACCGATCATCGCCGCCGTCTCCGGATTCGCCCTGGGGGGCGGCTGCGAAATGGCCATGATGTGCGATTTTATCATCGCCGCGGACAACGCCAAGTTCGGTCAGCCGGAAATCAACCTGGGCACCATGCCCGGCGCCGGCGGTACCCAGCGCCTGACCCGATTCGTCGGCAAATCGAAGGCCATGGATATGTGCCTGACCGGGCGCATGATGGACGCCGAGGAAGCCCATAAATGCGGGCTGGTCAGCAGGGTTTTCCCCCTGGATGACCTGAAGGACGAGGCACTGAAGATCGCCGGAACCATCGCCGACAAGAGCCTCCCCATTTCCATGATGGTGAAGGAATCGGTGAACGCCGCCTACGAAACCACCCTGACCCAGGGTATAAAGTTCGAACGGCGCCTGTTCCACTCCACCTTCGCCACCGACGATCAAAAGGAAGGCATGGCTGCCTTTGTCGAGAAGCGGCAGCCCAATTTCTCCGACCGTTGAGGGGTTGGTTTGGGTTCAAACCAGGGAGTCCGTGGGGCGCATTTTCCCTTTCCCGCGGGTTCCCCCCTCTTTTTCTTGACGGTTGGGCGGGGGCGATCTATAACGCCGCCCTTCCGCGCCCCCAGCCCGGCTGGGATCCGCCGCGCGCGGTCTCCAAATTCCCATCGTCGCTTGGCGGGTCCTTCCGGGGCCGTCGTCGGGGACGGCAAATTCGAGCAGGTAGAAGTCCATGGCCCATCATAAATCGGCTAAGAAGCGCATTCGTCGCAACGCCAACCGTTACGAGATCAATCACGCGCGCATCAGCCGTATCCGGACCTTCGTGAAGAAGGTGGAAGCCGCCATCGGTGTCGGTGACAAGGACGCGGCCCAGGCCGCTTTCAAAGTCGCCATGCCCGAAGTGCAGCGCGGCGTGACCAAGGGTGTGCTCCATAAGAACACGGCCTCCCGCAAGATCTCTCGCCTGTCCGCTCGCATCAAGGCGATCTGAGGCGACGCTCCAGTTTGGCGCGAATGGGAAGGCGGCCGAATCGGCGGCGATTCGGAACGGATAGTCATGGGTGTCGCCATGGAAAAAAGGGTCGTCGCACCGACATGGGGACGACCCTTCTCATTTCCGCCCCTGGTTTGATTCAGTCCTTTCTTTATTCAAAGACCGAAATAATACAAAAAGAAAACCGGTCGCGATTAAGACAAACAATAAGATTTCTTCGATGTCGAGCACATCATTGTATTTTTCAGAGCACGCTCCACCAGGGTGAGGGCGTGCTTTTTCGTGCCAATTTCGGACCTGTCACCGGGATTTAACGAGTCCGAGCTGAATGCCTGACGATCCCCGTCGCAGGACTTCAATGAAGCCCTTGAAAACGCATCATTTAGGGGTTTCCTAGTGCCGGTAACCATGGCCGCCACGAAATGTGGTGTCAACGCGCGAAATTTCCAATGTACTCCTTTCGTTCTCGTTGTTTTGAATCCGAGGGAGACATACTCTCTCCATCGCGGCCCATTCGAGGCCGACTTCATGACGTGACACGGGGATCAACGGTATCCCGCGACCCGCCAATTTCCTCGGAAAATGGCGAAGAAATCTTTTTTCTTTTGGTTATTTCTTTATGAAGTGACGGAGGGCAAGGGATTTTAAGCAAATATGACTGCATGTATTTGCTTTTATAGTATGCGATGCCTTGTGGTATTTGTTGAATAGTCAGGTGTCATTTTTCCGCCCCTCCGTTGTCATAACCGACTCCGGCGTTTCGGATGATGTGACCAGGACGGTTTGGGTCCATTGGAAAGCGGGCGGCGCGCCCATGGACCTGGAAACCAAGCGGCCAACCGCTGGAAGTGGAAATTGAGAGTGAACGTGAGCGTGAGCGTGGGAATGTGCGAGACGACGGGTGTGGATGGCCTCTTGGCTGATCGTTGGGATCGGGTCAGGGGTCAGTTGCGCCTCGAGTTTGGCGACGCGGCCTATCGCACCTGGGTGGCGCCGATGACCCTGGCCGATGGTGCCCAGGGCCAGATCCGTCTGGGAGTCCCCACCCGATTCATGCGCGACTGGGTGATGAATCACTACGGGGACCGGATTCGCACCCTGTGGTGCGCCGAGGACCCCAGCGTCCGCATGGTCGATTTCGTCGTGGATTCGGGTTTGTCCTCGTCTCCCTCCCCTAGGGCCACATCGGTGAAGCGGAGCGGAGAAAGCAAGGGAAGGTCCATCATACCCTTGGTGGAAGACGGGTCCGATCCGACCCCGGGGGTCGACGCGGTCACCCGGAAGGGCCGGAAGGGGGAGATCACCCCCGATCCGGCGGTTCCGGCGCGAGTGGACCAGTCGGCACGGAATGCCTTCGGGGATCGTCGGGATACCGAGCGGGGGGATGCCGAGCGGGGGGATACCGAACGGGTGGATAACGGCCTGTCCGCCCCCCTCGACCCCCGGTTCACCTTCAAGAATTTCGTGGTCGGCAAACCCAACGAATTCGCCTACGCCGCGGCCAAGCGGGTGGCCGAATCGGATCAAGTCGCCTTCAACCCTCTGTTCCTCTATGGGGGCGTTGGTCTGGGCAAGACCCATTTGATGCACGCCATCGCCCGCCACGCCCGGGAAAGCAATCCGGCCCGTCGGGTGATCTATCTTTCAGCCGAGCAGTTCATGCACCGCTTCATCCGCGCCCTACGGCAACAGGACACCCTGTCCTTCAAGGAACAGTTCCGTAGCGTGGACGTGTTGATGGTCGACGATATCCAATTCATCAGCGGCAAGGACAGCACGCAGGAAGAGTTTTTCCACACTTTCAACGCCCTTGTGGACCAAGGCAGTCAGATCGTGCTGTCCGCGGACAAATCCCCCAACGACCTGGAAAACATCGGGGCCCGTCTGCGCTCTCGCATGGCCAGCGGCTTGGTCGCCGACATCCATCCCACCACCTACGAACTGCGCCTGGGGATTCTCGAATCCAAGGCGGAGCAATTGGGGGCTTCCGTGCCGGAGAAGGTGCTGGAGTTCATTGCCCATAAGATCACCACCAACGGCCGGGAGGTGGAGGGCGCCCTGATCCGTCTGGTCGCCCATGCCCAATTGGTCGGCCGATCC
This sequence comes from Rhodospirillum sp., assembly GCA_021741145.1. Taxonomy (GTDB): domain Bacteria; phylum Pseudomonadota; class Alphaproteobacteria; order Rhodospirillales; family Rhodospirillaceae; genus Rhodospirillum. Next base: position 62,994 of record JAIOYK010000005.1, read on the forward strand.
TTGAACCTGGAGACGGCGCAGGAGGTCCTCCACGACCTGCTGCGGTCCTATGACAAGCGGGTCACCGTGGACGAGATCCAGAAGAAGGTGGCGGAACATTTCAAGATCCGTCTGGCCGACATGCACTCCGCCCGGCGCTCCCGCTCCGTTGCCCGGCCCCGTCAGGTGGCCATGTACCTGAGCAAGCAACTCACCAGCCGCTCCCTGCCGGAGATTGGCAAGAATTTCGGCGGACGGGATCACACCACCGTGATGCACGCCGTGCGTAAGGTGGAGGAATTGATCACCGGAGATCCGGCCTTCGCCGAGGACGTGGATCTGCTGCGGCGCATGCTTGAGGGGTGAGACTCCGAGCTGGGATGGACCTCGCGGTCTCTTTCGGTGCCCGATGAGAGGTGAAAAGCGCTTGGGTCATGGCGCCGCCCCGCGTATACTTCCGGCCCTTTCGGCGGGGCTCACCCGCCGGTCATCCCACCATCCACGGGCGGACGCCTTTCGCGGTGTCGGCCCGGATTTCAAGTAGGCCAGTCCATGAAGCTGACCATCGAGCGCACCGCCCTCCTGAAATCCTTGGGACATGTGCAAAGCGTCGTCGAACGCCGCAACACGATTCCCATCCTGTCCAATGTCCGGATGGAAGCGACGGATCGTGGGGTGAGCCTAAACGCGACCGACATGGATCTGGAAATCGTGGAAAGCGTCGCCGCGCAGACGGCCGTGCCCGGGTCCACGACGGCGCCCGCCCATACCCTCTATGACATCGTCCGCAAGCTGCCCGACGGCAGTCAGGTGGAGCTGGCCTACGATGGCGGGGATGGGCAGTTGGTCTTGAAGGCCGGACGCTCCCGTTTCTCGCTCGCCTGCCTGCCGGTCGAGGATTTCCCGGCCATGAGTGCTGGCGCGTTCTCCCACACCTTCTCGTTGGCCGCGGCGGAGTTGCGGGGTCTGATCGACCGCACCCGATTCGCCATCTCCACGGAAGAGACCCGCTACTATCTGAATGGCATTTTCCTGCATGCCGCGGACAGCGACGGCCTTCCGGTGCTGCGGGCCGTCGCCACCGATGGCCACCGTCTGGCCCGGGCCGAGGTGCCCCTGCCCGAGGGCGCCAAGGACATGCCGGGGATCATCATTCCCCGGAAGACCGTGGCCGAGCTGCGCAAACTGATCGACGAGACGGGCATGGATGTGACCCTGGCCCTGTCCGACCAGAAGGCACGCTTCGACTTTGATGACACCCGCCTGACCTCCAAGCTGATCGACGGCACCTTCCCCGATTACGAGCGGGTCATCCCGACGGAGAACGACAAGGTTCTGGAGGTGGACTGTAAGCTCTTCGCCCAGGCCGTGGACCGGGTCTCCGCGATCTCCACGGAAAAGTCCCGGGCCATCAAGGTCACCGTGGATTCCGGCAGCCTGACCCTCTCGGCCTCCAGTCCCGACGCGGGCAGCGCCGTGGAGGAGATCGAAGCCAGCTATGACTCCACCGCCATGGATATCGGGTTCAACTCCCGGTACCTGCTCGACATCCTCGGTCAGGTCGAGGGGGACGCCGTGCGCCTGACCCTGGCCGATGCCGCCTCTCCCACGGTGGTGCGGGACGTGGCCGATGCGTCCGCGGTCTATGTGCTGATGCCCATGCGGGTGTGACCGGGACGAGGCTTGCCAAGGGGACGTCCTTCCCGTGACCGATGTCCGCTCTCCACCAAACGAGGCTCCGGCTTCCGTGCCGCCTCCTCCCTGGCTCCCTCCTCCCCCCGTGCCCCCTTCGACCAAGGGGCGCCTGGGGGCGGCGGTTACGCGTTTGATCCTTACCGATTTCCGGTGCTATGCCAGCCTTCGCGTGATCGTCGAGCCCCGGTCGGTCGTTCTGACCGGACCCAATGGCGCGGGCAAGACCAACCTGTTGGAGGCCCTGTCCTTCCTCGCGCCGGGCAAGGGCTTGCGTCGGGCCGCCATCGCCGAGGTGGCGCGACGGGGACCCGGTCTGACCGCCGCCGCCGGGGATGGGGGATGGGCCGTGGCCGCGCGGGTTTCCCCCGTCGAGGGCCCTCCCGTCGACCTGGGAACGGGTCGGGAACCGGGTCCCCTTGACCGCCCCGGAAGCGACCGGCGGGTCGTGCGGGTGGATGGGGAGGCGGCCTCCGGCCAAGGGGTCCTGGGGGAACGGCTTTCCGTCCTTTGGCTGACACCGGATATGGATGGCCTGTTCCGGGGTGGCGCCTCGGACCGGCGCCGCTTTCTCGACAGACTCGTGACCGCGCTTGATCCCGACCACGCCAGTCGGGCCAATGCCTATGCCCATGCCCAACGGGAGCGGGCCCGTCTGCTGCGGGAGGGACGGGGAACCGATGCCTGGCTCGCCGGATTGGAGGATGCCATGGCGCGCCATGGGGTGGCCCTGGGCGCCGCCCGGCGGGAGTTGGTGGAGCGCCTGTCCGCGTCCGTGTCCCGGGCGGTGGGGTCCTTTCCCCGGGCGGGGTTGGCCCTGGAGTCGGAAGTGGACCAATGGCTGGCCGAAGGACCGGCCCTGGCCGCGGAGGATCGCCTGCGGGATGCCCTGGCCTCCTCCCGCCGTCGGGATGCCCAAGTGGGCGGAGCGGCCCATGGCCCCCACCGGGATGACCTGCTGGTTCGCCACGGTCCCAAGGATCTGCCCGCGGGACAGGCGTCGACCGGGGAACAAAAGGCGGTTTTGATCGCCCTTCTGCTTGCCCAGGCCCGTGTTCAGGCGGGCACCCGGACGGGCGCGCCCTTGCTTTTGCTCGACGACGTCTCCGCCCATCTGGACGAGGGACGGCGGTCCACCCTGTTCGAGGCCCTGGATGGTTTGGGCGTCCAGGCTTGGGTCACCGGCACCGACCGCCAATCCTTTGAGTCTTGGGAAAAATCGGCGCAATTCCTGCGCATTGAAGAGGCGTCCGTGGTAGAATAAAACTGTCATCCAGAAGGACCTTCGGGTCCCCCGGGTTGTTCGTCTTTGCTGTCGGATAACCCTTCTATTTTTCAACCAGTTGGCGCCGCTCCGTCCGGGGATTCCACCGACCCCTTGGATCCCCTTGGAGATGTTTTGGTTCGGCGCCGGTCAACATGAAGATGGGACCCCATGACCCAGCAGGCCTATACCTCCGATTCCATCAAGGTACTCAAGGGGCTGGAGGCGGTGCGCAAGCGCCCCGGCATGTATATCGGCGATACCGACGACGGGTCGGGCCTGCATCACATGGTCTACGAGGTGGTGGATAACGCCATCGACGAGGCGTTGGCGGGCCATTGCGACTTGTCCGAGGTGGTCCTGAACGGGGATGGATCGGTCACCGTGCGCGACAACGGCCGGGGCATCCCCGTGGACATCCACAAGGAAGAGGGCATCAGCGCCGCCGAGGTCATCATGACCCAGCTCCATGCGGGCGGCAAATTCGACCAGAACTCCTACAAGGTCTCCGGCGGACTGCATGGCGTGGGCATTTCGGTGGTCAACGCCCTGTCCGATTGGCTGGACCTGCGCATCTGGCGGGATGGCAAGGAACATTTGGTTCGCTTCGAGCATGGCGTGGCCGTCAGCCCCCTGAAGGTGGTCGGGGATTGCGGCGACCGGAAGGGGACGGAAATCACCTTCCTGTTTTCCCGAACCACCTTCACCGGCGTGACCGACTACGACTATGCCACGCTGGAGCATCGCCTGCGGGAATTGGCCTTCCTGAATTCCGGGGTGCGCATTGTTCTGACCGACAAACGCGGGGCCGAGCCCAAAACCACGGACCTGCATTACGATGGCGGGATCGAGGCCTTTGTCCAATACCTGGACCGGTCCAAAAGTGTCGTGCACAGCCCCCCCATCTCCGCCGTGGGTGAAAGGGACGGAATCACGGTGGAACTGTCCATGGAATGGACCGACAGCTACCACGAGAACGTCCTGTGCTTCACCAACAACATTCCCCAGCGGGATGGCGGAACCCATTTGGCGGGCTTCCGCGGCGCGCTGACCCGGACGGTCAATGCCTATGCCCAGGAAAGTGGCCTGCTGAAGAAGGAAAAGGTGGCGCTCACCGGCGATGACATGCGCGAGGGTCTGTCCTGCGTCCTGTCGGTGAAGGTCCCAGACCCGAAGTTCTCGAGCCAGACCAAGGATAAGCTGGTCTCCAGCGAGGTTCGTCCCGTGGTCGAATCCGTGGTATCGGATCGCGTGTCCCAGTGGTTCGAGGAGCATCCCCAGGACGCCCGGAAGATCGTCGGCAAGGTGGTGGAGGCCGCCGCGGCCCGCGAGGCCGCCCGCCGCGCCCGGGAACTGACCCGGCGCAAGGGGGCCTTGGACATGGCCAGCCTGCCGGGCAAGCTGGCCGACTGCCAGAACCGGGATCCGGCCCAGTCGGAACTGTTCCTGGTGGAGGGTGATTCCGCCGGTGGCTCCGCCAAGCAGGGACGGGACCGGGCCTTTCAGGCCATCCTCCCGCTGCGGGGCAAAATCCTCAACGTGGAGCGCGCCCGCTTCGACAAGATGCTGTCCTCCGCGGAAATCGGCACATTGATCGCCGCGCTGGGCACGGGAATCGGACGGGATGATTTCAACGTCGAGAAGGCCCGCTACCACAAGATCATCATCATGACCGACGCCGACGTGGACGGCAGTCACATCCGAACCCTTCTGTTGACGTTTTTCTTCCGGCAAATGCCCGAAATCGTGGAGAAAGGATATCTCTACATCGCCCAACCTCCCCTGTACCGGGCCAAGCGCGGCAATTCCGAGCAGTACCTGAAGGACGACCGCGAGTTGGAGGATTACCTCATCTCCTCGGGCCTGGAGGATTCGGTTTTCACGGAGGGGTCCGGCGCCCAGATGACCGGCCAGGACCTGCGCAACCAAGTGGAGCGGGCGCGGGTGGCGCGCAACGCCATCAACGCCATGACCCTGAAAATGCCCTGGAAGATTCTGGAGCAGGCGGCCATCGCCGGAGCCTTCAACCCCAAGGTTCTGGCCGATCCGGACCAGGCCAGCGGGATCGCGGCCACCGTCGCCAAGCGCGTCGATGACCTGGAGGATCCCCTGGAGCGGGGATGGACCGGCGAGGCCGATGGCGAAGGCGGCTTGGTCTTCAAGCGGACCTTGCGGGGCGTGACGGAAACCCACCACCTGGACAGCCAGTTGGCCCATTCCACCGAAGCCCGTCGCCTGGACGCTATCGCCGCCGAATTGGAGGATGCTTACGCCAAAAGCGGAACCCTGCGGTTAAAGGACCAGGAAAAGGTCATCACCGGCCCCGTTGCCCTGGTCAACGAAGTCATGGGGTGGGGCCGCAAGGGTATCGCCATCAACCGCTACAAGGGCCTGGGCGAGATGAACCCGGAACAGCTTTGGGAAACCACTTTGGATCCCAATGTCCGGCGCCTTTTGCAGGTCAAGGTCGCCCAAGTGGACCAAGCCGAGGAAGTCTTCAGCACCCTGATGGGCGACATCGTCGAACCCCGTCGGGAGTTCATCCAGGACAATGCGCTGAATGTGAAGAACCTGGACGTTTGATCGGATGTCGGCCCGCCCCGGAGGTCCGCTTCAGGCCGAGAATACTCGTGAGATGAATTTTTGCCTTCCCAGCCGCCACCACAAGGGGCCCGCCCCAGGGCTGTTCACATGAGGTGCGGGGCGGGGGGGAACAGACGCTCCGTTCCCCCCCGCCCAGATAGCACGGACCGTTACCGGTTGCACTCCGGTGGAACAACCGTGCAGCCCGCGCCACAGGACTGAAGCGCCCTTTGCTTGGCGCGATCCTTCGTGGCGCCAATGGCCACCTGAGGAGGGCTGTTGGGCCGGCTCGCTAAGGTGGCGCATTCCCGGGGACCAAAGTTTTCCAGAAGAGCGCAATCCGGTCCACAGGTACCCAGCGCCTCGCGGCGCGCGGCATCCGGACTGGACTTGCCCCAACTCACGCCATAATCGCGGGTTCCCGCGTTAAACGCGACGGCTCCGTATTCGGCGGACCGTTGGGCGGGAACCTGGGCGCAACCGGAAACAGCGATTGCACCGACACCGACTAGTAAAAGGATCCAGCGCGACATCATGACAGATGTCCCCGCTTGGAGCCGCCGTCGTGATCACTGCCCCCGGATTGATCCTCTCCATCGCGACCCCGTCCACCATTCCATTCATCTCCATTGCGATCATGGCCACTGGAACTGTCGTCTCCACCGCCGCTGTTGCTGGAGCCGCCATCGCTGGAACCGCCGTCGCTCGAACCGCCGTCGCTCGAACCGCCGTCGCTCGAACCGCCGTCGTGGCCGCTATCACTGGAGCCACCATCATTGCCACTGTCGTGACCGCTGTCGTGACCACCGTCATCGCCGCCATCATGACCGCCGTCATCGCCGCCGTCGTGGCCACCACCATCGCTATCTCCACCTCCATCCCCATCGGCATGGGCCAGATTCGACACGACGAGGCCGTCCTTGAAGGACGTCGGGGAAAGAGGAGCGCAGACGCCGATGGCGATAGCCAACCCCGCCGTCGCGAATAGGGCGGAGCGTCGAAACTCAAAACCACGGATACGCCCTTCCATTTCGGTTCTGGCTTCATAATTCAACACATCATTTCTAGACTTCATGTCGTTCTCCACTTCTATTTATTTTTATCTATTATTGATTTCATAGCCCTCTTCCCCGGGAGCCAAGATCGACAATACGACCGAAATCTGACGCCATCCTGACCAAGAGTCGTTTTCTTGAAGTGTGTTTGAAAACTAATCGGGCCAGGGGGAGGGCAGATCACCTCCTCCCGATCAAGAAAAAAGGGGAGTGGCTCGAGCCACTCCCCTTTTCCCTCGACAAACAGTACCGAGGATTACCCCCGTAGAACGCCTCCGGTGGCCTTCACCACCGCGTCGACGATTTTGGTGGAGACCGCCTCGATTTCCTCGTCGGACAGGGTGTGGTCCATGGGTTGGAGGGTCACCGCCAAAGCCAAGGACTTTTTGCCCGCGTCCATCCGATCGCCTTGGTAGACGTCGAAAATCGCGGCCTCGGTGATCAGGGTCTTGTCCGCCCCCTTCACCGCGCGCACCACGGTCTCCGCGGGGACATCGGCATCCACCACGAAGGCGAAGTCGCGGCCCACCGGCTGGAAGGGCGACGAGACCAGCGCCGGGCGGGTCTTCGTCGGCCTGGCCTTGGGCAAGGGCAGACGGTCCAGGTTGACCTCATAACCGACCACCGGTCCCTTCACGTCGATCAGCTCCAGCACCGTCGGGTGGATCTCGCCGAAAGTGGCCAAGACCGTCTTACCCAGGCGCATCTGACCCGAGCGGCCCGGGTGGTACCAATCCGGCGCGTCCTGGGAGATCTGGAGGTTCGCCACGGGCACGCCCGCGGCCTCCATCACCGCCAGCACGTCGGCCTTGGCATCGAACAGATCCACTTCGCGGGCGGGACGCGACCATTCCCGACCAATCCTCTTGCCCGCCCGGGCGCCGGCGGCCACCAGGGCCTGCTCCCCGGGCTCCCCACCGTGGAACCGGGGCCCCACCTCGAACAGACCCAGGTCCGGGAAACCCCGGGCGGCGTTGCGGCCCAGGGCGGCGATCAGGTTGGGTAGAATCGCCGGGCGCATGGCATCCAGGTCACTGCTGATCGGATTGGCGAGCATCATGGCGTCCTGCCCGCCACCAAAACGCTCGGCCCAGGCGCGGGGCATGAAGGACCACGTTACGGCCTCGAGCAACCCACGGGTGGCGAGGCACCGCTTGACGGTAACCATCCGCCGTTGGCCCGGTGTCAACACCGCCTTGGGCTGGGGATCCCGGGGCAGGGGCACGGCCGCCACATTGTCATACCCAAACAGGCGGATCACTTCCTCCACCAGATCATGCTCCTCGTGGACATCGACCCGCCAACTCGGAGGGGTCACGGCCAGGACATCGCCCTTGTCCTCCACCTGGCACCCCAGGCGGGTCAGGGAGTCGACCATGTCGACCTGTGGGATCTCCGCCCCACCCAGGCGGGCCACCCGCGCCGGCCGCAGGGCGATGGTCCGCTTCCAGGCCGGAGGCGCCCCGGCGATCACCAGCTCCGAAGGCTCACCCCCACAGAGGTCCAGGATCAATTGGGTCGCCAGTTCGGCGCCCAGGACACAGCTTTCCGGGTCCACGCCCCGCTCGAAGCGGTAGCGGGCGTCGGAGTCGATGCCCAAAGCCCGGCCCGAGGCGGCGACGCGCGCCGGGTCGAACAGGGCGGATTCCACGAAGACGGTGACCGTCTCCAGCGAGCAACCGCTGTCCAACCCGCCCATGATGCCGCCAATCCCCTGGGGACCCTTGGCATCGCAGATGACGACGGTCTCGGCGTCGGGGCTGTACGTGACCTCGTCCAGGGCGATCAGGGATTCCCCGGGCTTGGCGAAGCGGGCGGTGATGGGACCTTCGATCTTGTCGGCGTCGAAGACATGTAGGGGCCGCGCCCGATCGTAGGAGACCAGATTGGTGATATCCACCAGTGCGCTGATGGGCCGCAGGCCAATGGCCGTCAGTCGGTCCTTGAGCCAAGCCGGGCTCTCGCCGTTTTTCACGTTGCGGATCGTTCGTCCCACGAACATGGAACACCCCTCGACCGCCTTGACCTCCGGGGCGATCTCGACCCCGATGGGGCTCTGGAACGTTCCAGACACGGGGCTAACGGCATCGGGTTTCAGGGTCCCCAAGCCCCCCGCGGCGAGGTCGCGGGCGATGCCACGCACACCCAGGGCGTCGGCCCGATTGGGGGTGATGGCGATCTCGATCATCGGATCAATGGACAGGAGCGACAGCAGCGGCGCGCCCACCGGCGCGTCCTCGGGCAGTTCGATGATACCATCGTGGTCTTCGCCCAGGCAGAGCTCCCGGTAGGAGCACATCATGCCCAGGCTGTCCTGTCCGCGAATCTTGCCCTTCTTAAGTTTCTCCCCGGTCACGGGAATGAGCGTACCCACCTTGGCCAAGGCCACCTTGAGGCCCTTGCGGGCATTGGGGGCTCCACAGACGATCTGAAGGATCTCGTCCCCGGCGTCCACCTTGCACAGCTTCAAGCGGTCGGCGTCGGGGTGCTTGTCCGCTTCCAGAACATGGCCCACGACGAAGGGGCCGAGCAGGGCGCCAGGATCCTGGACCTCTTCCACTTCCAGACCCAGGGCGGTCAGCTTTTCGGCGATCTCGGAGACGCTGGCGTCGGTCTCCAGGTGGTCCTTGAGCCAGCCGATGGTGAACTTCATCGGGACAGCCCTCCATGAACGGTGGGAAAATCCAAGGCGGCGAAGCCGTAATGGCGCAGCCAACGCAGGTCGGACTCAAAGAAAGTCCGCAGGTCGGGAATGCCGTATTTCAACATGGCGATCCGCTCCAGGCCCATGCCGAAGGCGAAGCCCTGGTATTCCTCCGGATCCAAGCCACAGGACGTGAGCACGTTGGGGTGCACCATGCCGCAGCCGAGGATTTCCAACCAACCTTCACCCTCGCCGATACGCAGTTCGCCGCCCTTGCGGGAACAGCCGATATCCACCTCCGCCGAAGGTTCGGTGAAGGGGAAGAAGCTGGGGCGGAAGCGCATGGGCACCTTGTCCACCTCGAAATAGGCCTGAACGAATTCCTGGAGGCAGCCCTTTAGGTGGCCGAAATGGGTCGCCTTGTCGATCACCAGCCCCTCGAACTGGTGGAACATGGGCGTATGAGTCATGTCCGAGTCACAGCGGTAGGTCCGGCCCGGCGCCAAAATGCGGATCGGCGGCTGTTCCGTCACCATGGTGCGGATCTGCACCGGCGAGGTGTGGGTCCGCAACAGGTGTCGGGTGCCATCTTCCCGCGTGGGTAGGAAGAAGGTGTCGTGCATCTCCCGGGCCGGGTGGCCGGGGGGGAAGTTCAACGCCGTGAAATTGTGGAAGTCGTCCTCGATCTCCGGACCCTCGGCCACGATAAAACCCATCTGGGCGAAGATGGCGACCACCTCCTCCCAGGTCTGGGTGATCGGATGAATGGCGCCGCTGGCTTCGCCGGGGGCGGGGAGGGTGACGTCCATCCACTCGGTTACCAGTCGGGCTTCCAAGGCCTGGGCGGCCAGGTTGGTCTTGCGGGTCTCCAGGGCCTGGGCAACCTCGTCCTTGACCGCGTTGAGCGCCTGGCCAGCGGCCTTCCGAGCCTCGGGATCCATTCCCCCCAGGCCTTTCATCAATCCGGTGATACGGCCCTTCTTGCCCAGGGCGGACACCCGGATGGCGTCCAGCGCCTCCAGATCCTCGGCCTTGGCGACGGCGTCGAGCAGATCGCCGCGCAGCTCTTCCATGTTGTCCATGTGTCTCGGTTCCATGGTTTTTTACAAGGTGGGCGACAGCATGGGAGCCGACAGGCCCTCCCAAGGATCCCCCCCCCCTAAAGGGTCGGAAAGTTCGTGGCCTCTTAAGTACCCGCCCTGCCCGGTGAATGCCAGACCACGCGGACCCTTTCGAAGCGAAAAAGCGCGGAGCACGAAAAAAGCGGGAGCCGCCCATCAAGGCGACTCCCGCTTTTGTCTACGCATCAACCGTTCGAGGACTGCGAACACCCTCGGGAACGATCCTTACTGGAGTGCCGCCTTCGCCTGGGAAACCAAGTTGGCGAACGCTTCGGGCTCGTGCACGGCCAGGTCGGCCATGACTTTGCGGTCCAGTTCGATGCCGGCCTTGTTCAGGCCGTCGATGAAGCGGGAATAGGTCATATCGTGCTCGCGCACACCGGCGTTGATGCGTTGGATCCACAGGCTGCGGAAGTTGCGCTTCTTGTTGCGGCGGTCACGATAGGCGTACTGGAGGCCCTTCTCCACCTTTTCGATCGCGATGCGATAGTTGGTGGAATTCCGACCCCGGTAGCCCTTGGCGAGCTTCAGGATCTTTTTATGGCGGGCGTGGTTGGTCTTGGCGTTTGTCGCGCGGGACATGGTTCAGCTCCCAATAAGCGTGCTGTCATCGATCAGTCGGGAAATGCGAAAAATGTGATCGGAGGATCAGCCGTAGGGCATGAACTTCTTAATGATCTTTTCGTCCGCGTCGCAGAGGATGAACGTGCCGCGCGCGTGGCGCTTCATCTTGGTGCTCTTGTTGGAAAGCAGGTGGCTTTTGTAACCGACCTTGACCTTGACCTTGCCGGTGCCGGTCAGGCTGAAGCGCTTCTTAACCGCGCTTTTGGTTTTCATCTTGGGCATTTTCAGTTCCTTTTTAGGGGTTGGCCCTCTCCCCTGTGAGGGGAGGACGCGCCGAACCACCGGTTTACCCTATCGGACGACTGGGCATGCCCGGGGTCCAAGGGACCCACCGCCGCGCCGTCCGGCATATCACGAAGGCGAGGGTTATACAGAACGGGACCTCTTCGCGCAACAGGAGTCCGCGGCCCCTTCAGGGCAATCAGGTGAAGATGATTGCCCTGGCGTCCCCTCCCCGTGCCCCATCCCTTTGGCAAACCCAAAAGGTCGGCTTGTATTCCCCCCGAATCAGACACGGTAAACGATTATTCCAACCCATACCTCACGCCATCCTGAAATTACCCCATGACATCGTAAAGTACTCAACCCGTGCAGAATAGGCAACTCCTGATAGTCTGACGTGAAAAAACCCAAAAAACTGGCAATTCGGGCATATCTTTTCTGGACATAAGGATGCTTGCGCCCCCATATCGCACTTACAAGGTGACTTTAGGTCACGGAATTTTACTGTACGGACAATGTAAATGCGCAAAGGAAAACAAGCGGAGGTACGCCCGTATTCGAGCGACAACCCAGATCCGCTGGATAAAGAAGTGGGACGACGGTTGCGGCTCCGCCGCAAATTGCTGGGGTTGAGTCAACAGCAATTGGCGGACGCGGTCAGCATCACCTTTCAACAGGTGCAGAAGTACGAACGGGGCGTGAACCGGTTGAGTTCAAGCCGCCTGTGGGATTTCGCGACGATCCTAGGGGTCAGCGTTTCGTTCTTTTTCGAGGACCTCGAAGCGGCGGACGTGGATCGCACCATCCCCCGCGCCCGCAAGGACGCGTTGGAACTGGGGAATACCCTGCCCGTTTCAGAGGATCCCCTGACCCGGACGGAGACCTTGGAACTGTGCTACGCCTTCTGGGCGGCGTCCCCCCGGGTTCGCAAACGGTTCCTGGACTTCCTGAAAGTCACCGCGACCCTGGAGAAGCCCGCCTACGAGGATGGAAACGAAAGCCGCGAGGGTCCCACCGCCGCGCCTTTAGGCCCATTCCCGGAGCAGCAAGCCGATGGATCGCGTCCCTGATCTTCGCTGATCCAGAGAGTCCTTTCCGATCGGGCTGAATCCCATCACACCTTTGGTGTGCTTCCAGCGCACCCATTCTATCCGGCCGGACTGAATCGAATGGCGATTCGGTCCGGCCGGAAGAGTGCTTTGGCGCGAGACGGAATGCCTCAATGAAAAGGGTTCGGTCGCCCCGGTTCTGGCGGCGGATAGCCACCCCAGCGGCGTTCCAGGGATTCCCGGGCGCAGCCAATCAGAACACTGATTTCCTGCCCCCCCACCTTCAAGGCCTCCGTCTCCAGATAGGCCAGTGCTTCCCAAAGGCCCCGCACCCGGTCCGGCCCATCATCGACGATCTCGACAGTGTCCATTTCGTCCCGGGAAGTGGCCAGGGTATCGGTGTGGGTTTTTTCGCGCGCCCCCATTATGCGGCCCTCCGGATGTCTTCGACGGAAAGCATCTCCACGGTAACCTTGGCGCGCCGCTGGGCGATCGCCAGGATTTCCTCGGAGATTTCCACCTCCAGGGCCACCACGCCGGTCCCGTCCATTTTCACCATGCCCCCCAAACGCTTGAAGCGGTAGCCACCGCGGCGAAGGATCGGTTCCATGCGCACATCCGAGACGGAGACGTAGGTGTCGAGGCCTTCCCGCAGGCCGTATTCTTGCAAGGCGCAGAGCAGCATGCCACATAGGTTCCCGCACCCGTCGGTCCGCTCTGGGCGGTGATCCACGGCGAACCGCGTCACATCAACCACCCCTTGGCGCCGAGGGATCTCCCCCTCCACCAGCATCGGGAATGCCTCGCCCAGCAGACTTCTCTTCGCCGTGTTAAGCAGCCGGGCACCGGCCACGACCTGACCACGCGGGTTCTTGGTGGTCAGGTAGATCGCGTCCTGATCATCGAATTGGTCAATTTCCCGCCCGGGAGGACAGACCAAAGGCCATTTCAGCCGATTGATGAAGATTTCGTGCCGCAACTCGGAAAACGAGTGAATGTCATACGCGTTGGATATCGCGTTATGCCGATCCGTAATCGTAAACATCTGGCATCTCCCCGCCTGTGAATTTCAGGAAGAGAGCAGACTTCGAGAGCCTTGAAATCCCGGATACATTCAGGGGGGAAGGTTCCCTCCGGAATTTTACCGAGTTGACTTTTAAAACGCTTGGAAACCCACGGGTTTCCTCCCTGTGCACTCGAAATGGTTCAAAAAAGAAACCCCGCCGATTATCAATCGATGGGGTTTTAAATTGCCGGACTCGGAGCCGAATTCCAAAGTCCAGACGAAGAAGGGAGCCGCGCGACACTCACATGGTCAACAGACCCCGGGTCAGGGCGACCACCACCGCGTGGGTCTTGGAATAGGTCCCCAGCTTTCGCTTGGCGTTCTCCAGATGGGATTCCACGCTTTTGACGCTGATGCGCACGATACTCGAAATCTCGCCAGAGGTTTTGCCCTCGGCGGTCCAGCGAAGCATTTCCTGCTCGCGGGGACTGAGCAAGGTCTTCTGGCGGCGCGATGTCATGTTTGCATTGATCAAGGGACTGCGGGCGCGGCGGTCGAAATAGATCGCCATCAGATGCAGCAAATTGGCCTTTTCAGCGACCAACGCATCCCCCCCCTTCACGTCGTCGGCGATCACCGACAGTGTAGCGTAGTCCCCATGCATACCGGGAATGGGAACGGAATAGCCCTCGCGCACTCCGGCGTCCGCGGCTTCTTCGAACAAACGGATTTGAAGCTTGGACAGGCTCTCCACTTCGACCGCGTCCCGCCAGAAAAACGGCAAGATCCGATCCGGTCTCGATTGAAGAATGGGATCGACGTCCAGATAGCCTTCCTTGAAATAGTGCTCCGCCCAAGACTCCCCGTAATTGTGCATCACATAGGGAAGACGATGGCCCGTCCCTTCCAACCGAACGACATGGTAACAGGCGTGCCGGAACCCCATGGTCGCCAATGTGTCGGTCAACACCGTGGTGAGATCCGCCGGGGACGTTACCGCCCCCAGCGCCCCCACGAAGGAGGCCAGAACTTTCCCATCGCCAGATGTCATATTCCCGTTTCCCCATGAAATCTGAGCAATTTAACCTACAAAGAATGCATCCAACGGGATGAGCATACTAGGCATTCGCGAGTAATTTAATAAAAAACCCGGAAAACGGGCTCCTCTTCGGTGTATTTTCCAAGAAAAATAAACTTTAGAGTGTATTACGTCGCAACGGATTCATGAGAATAGCGGGTGAAGATACACTTTAAAAAATACTGAACAAAAGACATGCAACCGAATCCGATTCCCTCGAGGGACTCCGCGAGACTCATGAAGTCGCCGTCGGTCCGCCCCCCTTCCGATGGCCAATCACTCCCGTGAAAAGGTCCACCCGGTGGGTTCCGCCATCGCGAAGGCTGGTCCTGAAAGCTGGGATATCGAATTTTCCGGATCGCCCGGGATCGCCCCGAATCATACAACTTATGAGATCCGCTTTTGTCTTCCGGGCCTATGACATCCCGGAAGCCTTCTGGTCGGCGGACAGCGTGAAGTGAACCGTACAGCCGTTGTCCAGACTACTTTCGATCCAGATCGTTCCCCCATGTTGGGTCACCACCCGCTTGCAGATGGCCAGACCAACGCCCGTTCCTTCGTAGGATCGGGAGCCATGGAGGCGACGAAAGATGGAAAAAACTTTCTCGGCATGGGCGGGATCCATGCCTATTCCGTTGTCTCTAATGGAGAATCTCCACGTCCCACTGCCATCCCACAGGGGTTGTGCCTTCACGGATATTTCGGGAGGACGGAGGGGAGAACGAAATTTCACGGCGTTGCCCAAGAGGTTTCGGAACAGGTTCGCCAGTTCCTTGCGCCGTCCCCGTGTTTCCGGCAAATCACCGACCTCGAAGGTTCCTTCCAGACGCTCCATCTCGGACCGCAGTTCGTTGATGGCCTCTTCCACCAGGTCGAGAACCGGGACGGATTCCACCTCCAGCTCCTCCGTGCCCGCGCTGAAATAGGCCAGCAAGTCCTGGACCAGGGCCCGCATCCGCTTCGCGCCATCGATGGCGAAGGACATGTATTCCCGTTCCTGTTCGTCCAGGCGGTCTTTCAGGGTTCGATCCAGCAATTGACAATAGCTGACCACCGCCCGGACCGGCTCCTGCAGGTCATGGGCCGCGACCTCGGCGAATCGTTGCAAGTCGTTGTTCGTTTCCGTCAGTTCGGCCACCGTCGCCCGCAGGGTGTTTTCCACTTCCTTCCCCCGGGTTACATCCAGGACCACTCCGATCAATCCCTTGTCATGCCCCCCCATCAGTTCGGTCTGCGGGGACGCGGTGACGAGAACCGATCGGGTTTTCCCATCGGCGAAATGGCTCGTCGACTCCCAGACCCGCGTGCGCCCCTCGGTCAACAGGATCGCCTCCTCCCGGGCATGACGCTGGGCCTCTTCGTCGGGCAACAGGTCGAACATGGACAAACCAATGACCTCGGACCGACGCTTGTTATTGGCGTCGAGAAAAGCTTGGTTGCAGATCTCGTAACGCCCTTCGGCGCCTTTGATAAAAACCGGCAGGGGGATGGCGTCGAGGACACTTTGCTGGAAAGACCGTTGACGCTGGATTTCCGCGTCCGCTCGCCTTTCGGCCGTCACATCCTTGGCTGTTCCCCGGGTTCCCAGGTGTTCACCGCTTTCGGGATGGAAGACCGGCAAGCCACTGATCAGCAAATAATGGATCCCGCCCCCGTGGTCCGTGGCCTCGAACCGGCGATCCCGGAAGGGACTGTCGAAGTCACCACCATCGGGAAAGCGGCCCAGGTCGGCGAAGGTCTTCCCCAAAAGAGCCTGGGCTGGACGCCCCAGGATTTCGAACACCCGGTCACTGGCATGGGTGAAACGACCCTCGCGGTCGGTCTCCCAAAGCCAATCGGAAACCAATCGGGTCAGGTCATAAAGACGTTGACGGGTCAGGGAATGGGAGTCCGGTTGGCTCATGATCCCTCATACCTTCGGCGAACGCTGGGACCGGGATGCCTTCGAGGACTGGGACTCTGCGGTCCCATCTCCCTCCACGGACAACAGAGCTTTCAGATAATCCTGGTCTCTTTGCCACTTGCGCAGCACCTTCCGGCAGTCGTTGGCGACCATGCGGTCGAACATATCCATGACATGCAGGTGGGCTTGGCGCACGTTCCGGGACGCCTCCGGTCGCGCCTGGCGGGACATCAGGAACAGCACCGAAAAATCCTCCCGCGAGAAGTCCAAGGCCTTGCAGGCGATGGCCAAGCCTTCCCCGCCGGGTTCGAACAGCATGCGTTGGACGAGGGTCGCCCGCATGCCGGACATGCGGGCGAAAAGCTGGACGAACAGGGCGATTTCCCCGTCATGGAGGGCACTGATCAGAAGATCCGGATCGATATTTCCCTTGGCATGAAGCTTCTCCGCGAGCGTCGCGGCGGGCGCCCGCTGGGCCACGGGCTCGGTCGACAACCCCTCCTGGGCGGCTTTCTCCAAAAGATCGTCCACGGTGTCCGCGTCCAGACCAAATTCGGAGAGGATGTATTTCCGCAGGGCCGCGGAAACCCACATGAACATGCGCTTGGCCACGTCCGGGGGCAGATCCTCCCTCCGCAGGATCGGCTCCTGAAAGGTGTCCACCCGCTGGGACTGCTCCACCAAGTAATCCATGGTCGCCGCGGAAATCTCCGCATCGGGATTGCCCAACATTTCGGTGATGACCGTCTGGTTTCCGCTTTCCACCAGGGCATCGGTGACCGCCTCGCTCACCTGAAAGCGGACGGCGATCGCCAACTGATGTTCCAAGGTCCGGTTGCGGATGACCTCGATCAGGTCCGCGTCCTGGAGCACCCGGCTTTGGCTGAGGATCGGATAGGCGACGTCGATCTCGTCACTGGCCAGGAAACAGATGAGGGCCCGGGGGGCGTCTTGCCGCGTGGCCAGATCGGCGCTGATCCGCTTACGGACGGAGTGCTCGATCTCGCGCAGCACCCGCTTAAGGATATCGACCATCAAGCTCCGCTCACGCTCGCTCAGGTCGCGGCCACGGGCGGAGAACATGTCCACCATCGCCTCGGCGAGACGGTTGCGGCTGCTCACCGTCTTTTCGCGGGCAAGCCTCAGAAGCGTCTCCGCATCCATGTGTCCGTCCGATAGTCCGTCTGTCCCGCGTTTCTCACTCAAGATCAGTCTTCCCCATTGGCTGCTTTCCCACCCAGCGGCAAGCTGAAAACAGGATCGCTTTGCCCCAGACTATAACGACTTGTCCATCCCGGAAAATGAATTGAATGGGGCTCCGAATACCGCCCCCTTTTCCCTTGGGTGGCGCGCGCGGTTGAATGGTGGCCTGTTTGGGCCTATCTTCCGGCCCTTCCGCATTCTCGAGCGGCCCCACTCCTATTGTCCGGCGAACCATGAGCGACCTGTCCCATATCCGTAACTTCGCGATTATCGCGCATATCGACCACGGCAAGTCCACCCTGGCGGATCGGCTGATTCAGCTCTGCGGCGGCCTGGACGACCGGGAAATGAAGGAGCAACTCCTCGATTCCATGGATCTGGAGCGGGAACGCGGCATCACCATCAAGGCCCAGACGGTCCGCCTGCTCTACACCGCCAAGCGGGACGGCAAGGTCTACCAGTTGAATCTGATGGACACCCCGGGCCATGTGGATTTCGCCTACGAGGTCTCCCGGTCCCTGGCCGCCTGCGAGGGCTCTTTGCTGGTGGTCGACGCCAGCCAGGGCGTGGAGGCCCAGACACTGGCCAACGTCTATCAGGCCATCGACGCCAACCACGAGATCATTCCCGTCCTCAACAAGGTGGACCTGCCCGCGGCCGACGTGGCTCGGGTAAAAACCCAGATCGAGGACGTGATCGGCCTGGACACCAGCGAATCCGTTGGTATTTCCGCGAAAACCGGCCTGAACGTGGATCAGGTCCTGGAATCCATCGTCACCCGTCTGCCTCCCCCCACGGGGGACCTGAACGCCAAGGTCCAGGCCATGCTGGTGGACAGTTGGTACGACTCCTACCTGGGCGTGGTCATCCTGGTCCGAGTGCGCAGCGGGACCCTGAAAAAGGGCATGCGCATGCGCATGATGCAGACCGGCGCGGTCCACCCGATCGATAAGGTCGGCGTCTTCACCCCAAAGATGCTGGAGACCGACAGCCTGTCCGCTGGCGAAATGGGCTTCATCATGGCTGGCATCAAAAGCGTCGCGGATTGCTCCATCGGCGATACCATGACCGATGACCGGAATCCCACGACGGAAGCCCTGCCCGGGTTCAAGCCCTCCATCCCCGTGGTCTGGTGCGGTCTGTTCCCGGTGGACACCAGCGATTTCGAGCTGCTGCGCGACAGCTTGGCCAAGCTGCGCCTGAACGACAGCAGCTTCGAATTCCAGATGGAAACCAGCGCCGCGCTCGGTTTCGGCTTCCGCTGCGGCTTCCTGGGCCTGTTGCACATGGAGATCATCCAGGAACGCCTGGAGCGGGAATTCGACCTGGATCTGATCACCACGGCGCCCTCGGTGGTCTACAAGATGTATATGACCGACGGCACCATGATGGAGCTTCACAATCCCGCGGACATGCCCGATCCGGTGAAGATCGACCGGATCGAGGAACCCTGGGTGAAGGCCACCATCATGGTCCCCGACGAGTACCTGGGGCAGGTGCTGGCGCTGTGTACGGAGCGGCGCGGGATCCAGATGGACCTGACCTACGCGGGCGCCCGGGCCATGGCCGTCTACAAGCTGCCCCTGAACGAAATCGTCTTCGATTTCTACGACCGCCTGAAGTCCATCAGCCGGGGTTACGCCAGTTTCGATTACGATATGGCCGACTATACGGAAAGCAATTTGGTCCGCGTGTCGATCCTGGTGAACAATGAACCCGTGGATGCGCTGGCCTTCATCGCCCACCACTCACAGGCCGAATTCCGTGGTCGCCAGATTTGCGCCCGGCTGAAGGACCTGATCCCCCGGCATATGTTCAAGGTGCCCATCCAGGCGGCCATTGGAGGCCGAGTCATCGCCCGCGAAACCATCGCCGCCCTGCGCAAGGACGTCACCGCCAAATGTTACGGCGGCGACATCTCCCGCAAGAAGAAGCTTCTGGAGAAGCAGAAGGAGGGCAAGAAGAAGATGCGCCAGTTCGGTCGGGTGGAAATCCCTCAGACCGCTTTCATCAACGCCCTGAAGATGGGAGACGACTAGCCCCCGTCCCCTTTCCCTCACCCACCGGGAGCCCCCATGCACCTCCTCGCCGCCCAACCCGGACGCGTAACCGACGGGTCGGAGGCGGTGGACCTGGGGCAGGATCCCGCCGATATCCTGTTCCTTTCCGCCGCCGACACGGAAATCGCCTGCCTCGCCGCGGCCCGTGCCGCCTGGCCCGCCCGATTGCCCGAGTGTCCGTCCATCCGCGCCGCCAATCTCACCCACCTGGGACACCCCATGAGCGTCGACCTTTGGGTTGACGGGCTCGCGACCAAGGCCAAACTGGTCGTCGTGCGTCTGCTCGGAGGGCGGGGTTATTGGACCCATGGGGTGGAGCGGTTGGTGGAATTGGCCCGCGAAACGGGCCTGACTCTGGCCTTGCTGCCCGGCGACGCCAATCCAGACGAAGACCTGACCCGCGCCTCGACCCTGCCCCGGGAGGTGCTCCACCGCCTCTGGCGCTATTGGGTCGAGGGGGGCGTCGACAATGCCGGTCAGTTCCTCCGCCACTGCGCCGATCTCTGCGGCACCGAAACGGATTGGCGGGAACCGGTTCCCCTGCCCGTGGCCGGTGTCCTGGGCGAGGAACCCGATCCCGAGGACGGTCGCCCCGGCGTGGCCATCGTGTTCTACCGCGCCCTGGTCCAGGGAGGGGATCTGGCCCCGGTCACCGTCCTCGCCCAAGCCCTGGAGGCCCGGGGACTGCGTCCGGTTCCCCTCTATTGCACCAGCCTGAAGGACGCCCTGGCGGGCGCGACCGTGGAAACGGTGCTTCTCCGCCAGAATCCAGCCCTGATCATCAACCTCACCGGCTTTTCCGTGGCCGCCCCGGGTGCGCCCCGAGCCACCCCTCTGGGGGTTGTGGATACTCCGGTCCTCCAGGCCGTGCTGGCGGGCAGCGACGTCGAGCGTTGGCGCACCATGGATAACGGCCTGATCGCCCGGGATATCGCCATGGCCGTGGCCTTGCCGGAAGTGGACGGCCGCATCCTCTCCCGGGCCATTTCCTTCAAGGGGTCGACGGCGCGGGATGACGCCCTTCAGACCGCCATCACCCGCCACGACCCCGTGCCGGATCGAATCGCCTTCGTCGCCGACCTTGCCGCAAACTGGATCCGACTTCGCGACGAACCGCCGAAGACCCGCAAAATCGCCCTGATCTTGGCCAACTATCCCAATCGGAATGCCCGTCTGGGCAATGGGGTGGGGTTGGACGTGCCCGCCGCGACCGCCAAGGTCCTGGATGCCCTCGACGGCGCGGGCTATTCCGTCACCGGGCGCCCGAAGGACGGAGCCACCCTGATCGCCCGCCTGCTGGCCGGACCCACCAATGCCCCGGATCCAAAGAAGCGGGAGGGGGGGGAAATCCTCCTCCCCCTGGAGACCTATCGCGCGTTCCTTGACGGCCTGTCCCCCGGCGCCCGATCCACCGTCTCCAACCGCTGGGGTCCGCCAGAGGAGGATCCGTTCTTCGTCCGATCCCGGAACGGGTTCGCCCTGCCCCTGATGGTGATGGGAAATGTGGCCCTCGGGGTCCAACCGGCCCGGGGGTACAATATTGATCCCGTTTCCAGCTACCACGACCCGGCCTTGCCGCCGCCCCATGGCTATCTGGCCTTTTATGCCTGGCTGCGCGGCCCCTTCGCCGCCCATGCGGTGATCCACATGGGCAAGCATGGGAACCTGGAGTGGCTGCCCGGGAAGGCCCTGGCCCTCTCCGCGGACTGTCTGCCCGAGGCGGCACTTGGTCCCCTGCCGCACCTCTACCCCTTCATCGTCAACGATCCGGGCGAAGGAACCCAAGCAAAACGACGGGCCCAAGCGGTGATCCTGGACCACCTGACCCCCCCGTTGACTCGGGCGGAGAGCTATGGTGTGCTCCGCGACCTGGAGCGCCTGGTGGACGAGTTCTACGAAGCGGCGGCGGTGGATCCCCGGCGACTCGCGGTGCTCAAGCGGGAGATTCTCTCCCTGGCCGAAAGCGCCGGACTGCTCGCCGACCTGGGCCTGTCCGGGGGCATCGACGCGGACAGCGCCCTGGCGGCCCTCGACAACCACCTTTGCGAACTGAAGGAAATGCAGATTCGCGACGGGCTGCACATTTTTGGGGAATCACCGGAAGGGCGTTTGCGCACCGACCTGTTGGTGGCCCTGGCCCGGAGTCCCCGGGGCAAAACACCCGCCCAGGAATCCCTGACCCGAGCCCTGGCCAAGGACTTGGGTCTCAAGCTGGATCCCCTCTCCTGCCCCATGGGCGAGCCCTGGGAGGGCGCGCGACCCACCGCCCTTGATACCCTATCCGCCGATCCCTGGCGTACCCAGGGGGACACGGTGGAGCGGCTGGAACTGTTGGCCGCAGCCTTGGTGTCGGGGGACAGCGATGCCAATCCGAAATGGTCGGCCACGGCGGCGGTCCTGAAGGATATCCGGACCACCCTGGCCCCCGCCGTCGACGCCTGCGGTCCGGCGGAGCTCGCGGGTCTGCTGACGGGGTTGGATGGCCGGTTTGTCGAACCCGGCCCCTCCGGCGCGCCCTCCCGGGGGCGGCCCGACGTTCTGCCCACGGGCCGGAACTTTTATTCCGTGGACGGTCGGGTGGTCCCCACGCCCGCCGCCTGGACCCTGGGCTGGCGGGCGGCGAACGTTCTGTTGGAGCGTCACCTCCAGGATCATGGAGATTGGCCCCGCACCCTGGTCCTCAGTGCCTGGGGCACCTCGAACATGCGTACCGGCGGGGACGACGTCGCCCAGGCGCTCGCGCTGATGGGCGTGCAACCCACCTGGGATCCGGCCAGTCGCCGGGTCACCGGGTTCGAGGTCATGCCCCTGACCGTCCTGGACCGCCCCCGGGTCGATGTGACCTTGCGGGTCAGCGGCTTCTTCCGGGATGCCTTCCCAGGCCTGATTGATCTGGTGGACTCCGCCGCCCGGGCCGTCGCCGGACAGGCCGACGAACCGGCCCACCTCAATCCCCTGGCCCAAAGGGTCCGGGAGGACACCCAACGCCTGATTGCCTCCGGAACGGATCCGGAACAGGCGGCGCATCGGGCCGGACACCGGGTGTTCGGCTCCCGCCCCGGGGCCTATGGGGCGGGCCTGCAAGCCCTGATCGACGAAAAGGGCTGGGAGACCGAAACCGACCTCGCCAAGGCCTATGTGGCCTGGGGGGGCTATGCCTATGGCGCCGGGTCCGCCGGAGAGGCCGCCCATGGCCAGTTCGAGGCCCGCCTCGCCGGGGCCGAAGTGATCCTGCAAAACCAGGACAACCGGGAGCACGATCTCCTCGACTCCGACGATTACTACCAATTCGAGGGGGGCGCGACCGTCGCCGCCCGCGTCCTGTCGGGGCGTCAACCGGTGGTCTACCATGGGGACAACGCCCGGGTGGAAGATCCCCGGGTCCGCACCCTGGAGGAAGAAATCGCCCGCGTGGTCCGCGCCCGGGTGGTCAATCCCAAATGGATCGAGGGCGTCATGCGCCATGGCTACAAGGGCGCCTTCGAGATGGCGGCGACGGTCGATTACCTTTTCGCCTTCTCCGCCACGACCCGGGCGGTGCAAAACCACCATTTCGATCTCGTTCTGGATGCCTATCTGATGGACAACACCGTCCGGGCCTTCCTGGCGGAAGTCAATCCGGACGCCCTGAAGGACATGGCCGCCCGCCTGATGGAGGCCCAGGACCGGGGCCTTTGGCGAGGCAAACGCAACGATACCCGATCCCTCCTGAGCGCCCTCGCCGAGGGCCGATTCTCCCCCAAGCCCGAGGAAAACCAATCATGACCGAGAGCGAAGCCCCTCAAGAAACCGAGGATCTCCAGCGCCACAAGGAGAAGATGGCGAAGAAGAAGGCCGCCCGGGACCGCATGATGGCCGGGAAAAGCGGCGAGAAGGGCTTGATCATTGTCCATACGGGGCCGGGGAAGGGCAAGTCCTCCGCCGCCTTCGGCATGGTTCTGCGCTGTATCGGCCATGGCTTCCAGGTCGGCGTGGTCCAATACATCAAGGGCGCCATGGACACCGCCGAACGGCAGGTCCTGGAGCGGTTTCCCGATCTGGTGACCATCCGCGCCATGGGCGAGGGCTTCACCTGGGAGACCCAGGACCGGGAGCGCGATATCGCCGCTGCCAAACGGGCCTGGGAGGTCTCCAAGGGGTTCCTCGCCGACCCTTCGGTGCGCATGGTGGTGCTCGACGAGATCAACGTCGTCCTGCGTTACGGTTACCTGGAGCTGGAAGAGGTGCTCGACGCCCTAGCGAAGCGCCCCAGTGACCAGCATGTGGTGCTGACGGGCCGCAATGCCGCTGACGAGTTGATGGACGCGGCGGATCTCGTCACCGAAATGAAAATGGTGAAACACCCCTTCCGCTCGGGCATCAAGGCCCAGCCGGGGGTGGAATTTTAACCAGGCATGGGGTCCGGGGCCGACGCCCCAGTTGGGGGGCGGGGCAGAGCCCCGCGACGGCGATAAAAAACCCCTCCGCCCAGGGGATCGGGCGGAGGGGGAGGGAACCCGGTCATCGAATGCCATCAACAAACAACCGGGGAGAGAGCCAAAACCGCCGGGCCTGTCGGGCTCCGGTAGCGAAACGGGTCCCTACTTCAGGACGTCTTCGGCGGGGACATAGGCATAGCCCAGGTCGCGGGCCACGGGCTCGCAGGTGATCTGACCGGCGTGGACGTTCAGGCCTTCGCGCAGGCCGGGATCATCGGCCAGGGCCTGCTTCCACCCCTTATTGGCGATGGCCAGACCGAAGGGCAGGGTGGCGTTGTTCAGCGCATAGGTCGAGGTCCGGGCCACGGCGCCGGGCATGTTGGCCACGCAGTAGTGGACAACCCCATTGATGATATAGGTGGGATCGGCGTGGGTGGTCGCCTTGGAAGTCTCGAAACAACCGCCCTGGTCGATGGCCACGTCCACCAGAACCGCGCCATTCCGCATCTGGCCCAACATTTCCTTGGTCACCAACTTGGGCGCCGAGGCACCTTTCACCAGCACGGCGCCCACAACCAGATCGGCGTCGATAACGGCCGCGGTCAAAGCGGCCTTGCTGGAGAACACCGTCTTCAGAGCGGATCCGAAACGAGCGGTCAAACGGGCCAGAACCTCCAGGTTCCGGTCCAAAACGGTCACATCGGCGCCCAGCCCGAGGGCCATCTGAGCCGCATTCTCGCCGACCACGCCGCCGCCGAGGATCACCACCTTGGCCGGGGCCACGCCGGGCACGCCGCCCAGCAGCATCCCCTCGCCGCCGTGGGATTTTTCAAGGCAGGTGGCACCCGCCTGAATGGACATGCGCCCGGCAACCTGGGACATGGGGGTCAGCAGGGGCAGACCACCCTTGGCGTCGGTCACGGTTTCGTAAGCGATGCAGGTCGCGCCGGAGGCCACCAGATCCTTGGTCTGTTCCGGATCCGGCGCGAGGTGCAGATAGGTGTAGAGGATCTGACCGGCGCGCAGCATGGCGCGCTCGACGGCCTGTGGTTCCTTCACCTTCACCACCATATCGGCGCGCTCGAAGATCTCCTTGGCGGTGGCGACAATGGTCGCGCCCTGGGCCTCGTATTCGGCGTCGGCGGCGCCAATGCCAAGACCCGCGCCGGTCTCCACGATGACTTGGTGACCGTGGGCCACATATTCATGGACGCTGTCCGGAGTCAGGCCGACCCGGTACTCGTGGTTTTTGATTTCCTTCGGCACACCGACAAGCATGAAACCCACCATTCGCTTGAGTTGGACGTTCCCAATGGAAGCAGGGCGCGGCTGGGATCGGATCCCGGGGCGGCGCCCTCTTCGACAGTGGTCCGAGTATGCGCCGATGGCCTCGAAATGTGCTTGCGTAACCAAGCGTTTTCATCCTGTATTAAGCAAGAGTATTCGAAGAAGCTGCAATTTTTAGGTGGAAAATGCGACCAATCACCTTGGATACGGTGGATCGTAAGATTCTTTCGTCTCTTCAGCAGGATGGGCGGATCACCAACGCCGATCTGGCGGAGCGCATCGCCCTCTCGCCGTCCGCCTGTCTGCGACGGGTGAAACGGCTGGAGGACGAAGGGGTCATCCGCGGCTATATGGCCCTGTTGGATCAGACCGCCATCGGCAAGCCCTCCTCCATTTTCGTGGAGATCAGCCTCGCCAGCCAGTCGGAAGCCTGCCTGGAGGCCTTCGAGGCCGCGGTCCGCGCCTGTCCGGAGGTGATGGAATGCCACCTGATGAGCGGCGACGCCGATTACCTGCTGCGCTTTGTCGCCGCGGATACCGCCGATTTCGAGCGCATCCACAAGGTCTACCTCTCCCGCATGCCGGGGGTGGCACGGATCCGGTCGTCGTTTACACTGCGTACCGTCAGCCGCCGCAACGGCTACGCCCTTCCCGGCGGGTGAAATTACCCGCGTCCTTTCGTCTCCAGGGTTGACCATGTCCAATTCCCTCGCCCAGGCCCGCGCCTTGCGCAAGCGCGGTCAGGCCGCCCAGGCGGTCCAGGCCTATCTGGCCGCCATCCAGACCCAGCCCAAGGGGGCGCGGCTGTATGGGGAACTGGCCGAATGCCTGTTTGGCCTGGGTCGTTTCGACGACGCGGAACTGGCCCTGCGCAAGGCCGTGGAGCTGAAACCGGACGACGCCACCCAACGGGGAAATCTGTCCATGGTGCTAGCCCGGGCCGGAAAACTCGGAGCCGCCATCGACCAAGCCCGGGAGGCCACCCGCCTCACCCCCAAGGAGGCGCCCCTGCGTCTTCGGTTGGCGCGGCTGTTGCTTTCCGCGGGCCAGCCGGACGAGGCCGAACGCCACGCCCGGGAGGCCACCCGCCGCGCCGTCCGGGATCCAGAGGCCTGGGTGACTCTGGCCGGGGCCCTGCTGCTTGGCGAACGGGCCAAGGAGGCGGAGGAGGCCCTGGGCCAAGCCCTCGCCCTGGCGCCCACGGATCCGGAAGCTCTGGCGCTTGGCGCGGATATTCTCCTCAGCCTGGGTCGCATGGGGGACGCGGAGGTCCGAGCCCGCGCCGCCCTGGCCCGATGGCCGGAGTCCGTGAACGCACTCGCCACCCTGGCCAAGCTCAAGACTTTCACGCCCGGCGATCCGGACTGGACCGCCATCGAAACACTTCTGAAAAAGGCCGACAGCCTGGGTCCCAACGACGCGGTATCCTTGCGCTTCGCCGCCGCCAAGGCCCTGGAAGACCAGGGAGACCTGGACGGAGCCTTCGACCAGCTCGCCCAGGGAAACGCCCTGAAGGGCCGGACATTGCCCGACGACCTTCCGCCCGTGGAGGCCCATGTGGCCGCCATGGTGACCTGGGATGGCCCGCGCTTGGCCGCGTTCGCGTCGGATGGGGTGGGACCGGACGATCCCCTGCCCGTGTTCATCGTCGGCATGCCCCGCTCCGGTACCACGCTCCTGGAACAAATGTTGGCCAGCCATGGGGCCGTCCATGGGGCCGGGGAAACCCTGCTTCTGGACCACTGTCTGGCCGAAGCCGGATTATCCGCCTACGCCTTGGATCCCGGCGTGATCACGCCGGAGCGCGTGCGAAGGGTAGGGGAGGGCTATCTGGCCGGACTCCGCGCGATGGCGCCGGAGGCGAAACGAATTATCAACAAGACGCCCGCGAACTGGCTGCATCTGGGGATCCTCCGCCTCGCTTTACCCGGAGCCCGGATCATCCACAGCCGCCGGGATCCCCTGGACGTGGGGTGGTCCTGCTACAAGAACCTGTTCGGGCGAGGCCATGCCTGGACCACGGATTTGTCCCGCCTGGGCCGCTATCAGCGCCTCCAGGACCGGCTGACGGCCCATTGGGCCGCCATTCTTAGTCCGGAACGAATAACCGCCGTGGACTACGAGGCCCTGGTGGGCGACCTGGAGGGGGAAGCGCGGCGCTTGGTCGCCTTCCTTGGCCTGGACTGGGATCCCGCCTGCCTGCACCCAGCGGAAACGGAGCGGGCCGTCCATTCCCTGTCCAAGGTCCAGGTGCGCGCGCCCGTTCACAAGGGCTCCGTTGGCAAATGGCGCAAGGTGGAAAGCCACCTCGAACCCCTGAAGCGCGCGCTCGAGACGGACGAATAGGGCCCAGGTCGGACTCGATCCCGAGCCTATCGCGTTGGATGTGACCTTGTGTTCAGGTCTCCGCCAACGCGGGAGAGAGGGTGACAATCACCGGCGCATGGTCCGAGGGGAGCTCCCATCCCCGGGCTTCGTCGAAGACCTCCATCCCCGCCAGACGCGGGGCCAGGGTCGGGGTAACCCATAGGTGGTCCAAGCGCCGCCCCCGGTTAGCCGCCTTCCAATCCCGCGCCCGGTAACTCCACCAAGTGAACAGCTTTTCCTCCGGTGGTACGAAGCGTCGCATGGCGTCCACCCAGGGCCCACTCCGCTGGAAGGCCCCCAGTTTCTCCCGTTCGATGGGCGTATGGGTGATAATCCGCCGCATCTTCTTGTGGTCCCAGACGTCGGTCTCCAGGGGCGCCACGTTGAAATCCCCGGTCAGCAAGGCGGGGATGTCCGGGTCGACGGACCGGCTGGACCAATCGGTCAGGGCGTCGAGGAACTCCAACTTGTGGCGGAACTTGGGGTTTTCCTCCGGATCGGGCAGGTCGCCCCCGGCGGGGACATAGAGGCAATGGAGATCAATCCCCGCCACCCGGGCCCGGACATGACGGCAATCCACCTTACCGCACCAATCCAAGGCTTCCTCGTCTTCAATGGGCAATCGCGAGAAAATCCCCACGCCATTATAGCCCGGCATGGAATGGACCGCGTGGTGGGGGAACCCCAGGGCCGCCATCTCCATCAGGGGCACCTTGTCGGGCGCCGCCTTGATTTCCTGGACGCAGAGCACATCGATGGACCGCGCCCCCACCAGGCGTCCCACCTGGGGCAGACGCAGACGCAGGGAATTGACGTTCCAACTGGCGACGGTCAGGCCGTTCGGGGAGTGCGCCATGGGAGGGGAAGGGAGCGTGCTCAGAGAACCGGACCCGGAACGATGGTAACCACCAGGGGGGCGAGCCCCTCCACCTCGGCCCGCAATTCGTCGCCCTCCACCACGGCGCCCACGCCCGCGGGCGTGCCCGTATAGATCAAGTCACCGGGCTGCAGGACCATCAGGGTCGACAGGAAAGCGATGACGTCCGGGACGGGCCAAATCATGTCCTCCAGACGGCCGGTCTGACGACTCTCGCCGTTCACGGTCATGGAAATGGCGCCCTCCGCCATCGGCCCACACTCGGCGATGGGCGACAGGGCGCCAATGGGCGCGCTGGCATCGAACCCCTTGGACATGTCCCAGGGGCGGCCGCTGTTCTTGGCCTGGGTTTGTAAATCCCGACGGGTCAGGTCAATGCCGACGGCGAATCCCCAGACATGGTCCATGGCCCGGTCCACGGGAATGTGGTGCCCCCCCAAACCCAGGGCGACAACCAGTTCCACCTCGTGGTGCAGGGCCTCGGTTGCCATGGGATAGGGGACGTCCCCCCCAAGGGGAACCAGCGCGTCCTGGGGCTTGGAGAAGAAAAATGGCGGCTCCCGTTCAGGGTCCGATCCCATTTCCCGGGCGTGGTCGGCGTAATTGCGACCGACACAGAACACCCGACGCGCCGGGAAAAGGGCGGAAGACCCCCGCAAGGGCAGGGCCGGACGCGGCCAATCTGAGGGAACCTGAGTCACCGGAAAACTCCATGAGACGAAATGGAGGAGGCAGTATAGACACCGGCCTCGCGATGACAATCCCGGCGCGCCGAGCCCCAAGGGGCTGGATCCAAAAAACCTGGGAAATGAAGTGATCCCCCCCAAACGAAGTGACGCCCAGCGGGGGGGGCCGCCGGGCGTCGTTTCATCGCGAACCCGTTAGGGGGGTAACCAGCTCGCGGGAACTCCTGTCGGAGCACGAGGGCGGTAGGGGAAACCGGACCCTCTCTAAGCCATACCGTTCCGGGTAATGACCTATACCAGAGTAAATAGGTCCGACATGAGTGAGCACCATTGCAAATAATACCTGCCAGCCATTCGCTTAATGCATGCCACACAAGTGCACGGTTTCACGGGATTTTGGATCCAAACGTCCGGTCCTGGGCGGACCGGCCCCTTGCTGGACCCTAGCGACGCTCTTTGTCCTGGTCGAAAATGAACAAGTGCCGGTCAAAGGCGATTCCCGACCGGGGATTGAACAGGGACACCGTCACTTCCGTATTCTGCGCATCAAGTACCCGCCACTGACGCAATTCAATGGGTGACTTGGTGAACACGAGCGTCAAGGTCCCTTGGCCGGGGTCATCGGCCTGAACCATGGAAATTTCCACCACGCCCGCGGCCTCGCGGTAGGCGGTGATGACGATTTCCGGATCGGTCAGTGAGAAATGCTCGCGCAACAACACACCCAGGGGCGTGGAATCCAATCCCACATAGGACACCTGGTTCAATTCCTTGTCGTAGAACACCAGATGACTGCCATTGGCGAGCAGTAAAATTTCGTCGTTGGGGGGGTCGTATTCCAGGCGCATGCGGTTGGGGCGGCTGATGTAAAGCGTCCCCTCCGCGTAATTGCCCGTGGAGGAAATCTGAAGGAACCGGGCCTGAACGGTCGTCATCTTATTCAGGTAGCTCTCAACGGCGGCAACGAAGGCCCGTTGATCCTGAGTGAGGGCGGGAAGAATGCTCTGGGGTTCCTGGCCCCAAGCGACCCTCGTCACGCCCCCTAGGCTTGACAGCCCAAGGAACAGGGCGAACAGGCGAATGAATAGTCTGCGCGTCATGGACGGTCCTCGCGGTTGTCCCGGCCCCTCCCCCGGAAGGCCCGGCGGTGTCTTCCACCAGTGTCGCGGCAGGGTAGTCGGTAAAGATGTTCGAAAAAAGAGAAACGGACGGCCGAGCCGTCCGTTTCCTGGGTTTTCAAGATTTTGGCGTCGCCGAAACCGGCGAGGGACCGCCTATTCGGCCGCCCGGGGCAGGGGCAGCTCCCCCTGATTCTCGTCCTTCTCCGAACCTGTCCCATCATGATCGTGGACCGAATGAGGCTGACTGGCGCTGTTCCTGTCCGAAGCCAAGAAGGTATAAATCACCGGCAGAACGAACAGAGTGAACAAGGTCCCGATACTCATGCCCGCGACGATGACCACGGCGATGGAAAAACGGCTCATGGCCCCGGCGCCGGTCGCGAACATCAGTGGGATCAAACCCGCGACCATGGCCGCGGTGGTCATCAGGATGGGCCGCAGCCGAAGCTTGGCCGCCGCCTCGATGGCTTCCGTCCGGCTTAGACCGTCTTCCTCTTGCCGCTCCCTGGCCACTTCGCACATCAGGATACCGTGCTTGGTGATCAACCCAATCAAGGTCACCAATCCCACCTGAGAGTAGATGTTCATGGTCGCCACGCCGAGCGCCAGGGGGATCAGGGCGCCACAGATGGACAAGGGCACCGACGTCAGGATCACCAGCGGATCCCGAAAACTCTCGAACTGAGCGGCGAGCACCAGGAAGATGATGATCAGCGCGAAGCCGAAGGTGGCCATCAGGCTGCTGCCTTCCTGGACGAACTGGCGGGACTGGCCCGCATAGTCGATGCTTGCCCCCTGGGGCAGAACCTCCTTGGCGGCCCCTTTCAGGAAACCCAGGGCTTGGCCCAAACTCACGCCCGGCATGGGAAAGGCGGAGATGGTGAAGGAGTTCAACTGATTGAACTGGTTCAAGGCCGAGGGGATGGTCCGTTGCTCGACGGAGATCAGCGAGGACAAGGGCACATCGGTCCCATTGGAGGCCCGCACGTAGAACCGACCGAGTTGGCTGGGATCAAGGCGGAACTCCCGAGGCACCTGGGGAATGACCTTGTAGGACCGGCCCTCCAAGTTGACCAGGTTCACGTAATTTCCTCCGGTCATGGTGGCCAAGGCCGACCCCACCTGAGTCATCGACACGCCATAGGCACCGGCTTTTTCACGGTCAATGACCACCACCGTTTGCGGGGTCTGGTACTTCAGATCCCCATCGACGAAGGCGAACATGCCCGATTGAGCGGCCTTGCCGAGCAGCGCGGCTTGCAGTTCCTCCAACACCGTGTAGTCGTTGGTGGACGACACCACGAACTCCACAGGCAGGCCATCGGCGCCGGGCAGGGCGTTGGGCGCGAAGACGCTCGCCTTGACCCCCGCGATGCCATTCATGGCCTGCTGGATCGACGCGGTCAGGTCCTTGGCTTGCTTGTCCCGTTGGTCCCAGGGCTTAAGAACGGCGCCACCGAAACCCGAACTGGGGGTTCCCATGCCCGCGATCATGAAGGTGTCCTCGATTTCCGGAAACTGAGCCAGGGCCTTGTTGATCTCCCCAACTTGAGCCGACATGTAATCGTTGTTGGCCGGAGCCGGACCATTGAAGGCCGTAAAGACCACGCCCTGGTCCTCTTCCGGAGCCAATTCCGTGGGAATGGCGGTGAAAAGGAAATAGAGGCTGCCCATGACGATCAAGGCGAACAGAATGGTCGTCGGTCGATCTGCCAAGGAGGATTCCAGAATCCGCCCATAACGACCCTGCACCTTGTCGAACAACCGATCCAACCGAGCCGCGAGACCCTTTTTGTCCGTATCGTGTTTCAGGATGCGCGACGACATCATGGGTGACAGCGTCAGGGCGACAACACCCGATACGACCACGGACCCGGCCAATGCCAGGGCAAACTCCTTGAACAGGGCGCCGGTCAGCCCCCCCATCAGGGCGATGGGAGCATAGACCGCGGCAAGGGTGATGGTCATGGAAATCACCGGCCCCGCAATCTCCCGGGTGCCGATAATCGCCGCGTCGAAGGGGGTATGGCCTTCCTCGATATGGCGATGAACGTTTTCCACCACGACGATGGCGTCATCCACCACCAATCCGATGGCCAAGACCATGGCCAGCAAGGTTAAAAGGTTGATGGAAAAGCCCAACGCCGCCAGCAACACCGCCACACCCACGAGGGACAGGGGCACGGTGACCAGGGGAATAAGAACTGACCGCAGGCTGCCCATGAACAGGAAGATCACCACCATCACGATCAGGCCCGCTTCCACGATGGTCTTCATCACCTCCTTGATCGATTCCTCGATGAAGATCGTGGCGTCATAGGCAACCTTGGCGGTCATACCATCGGGAAGCTGCTCGATGATGGCGGGCAAGGTCTTGTCCCGAACCTGGCCAATCACGGTTAACGGGTTGGCGTCCGGAGCGGTGAAGACACCGACGAAGATCGCCGGCTCTCCAGCCGCGAAGACGCTCATGTCCTCGTTCTCGGCCCCCATGGACACATCGGCCACATCGGACAGACGCACCAGATTTGAGCCGTTGTGGCCGATCACCATTTTCCGGAATGCATCAATATCGGTCAGATCCGTCTCGGCCTTGGTGGGAACGATATCGAAGGCCCCCTTGGTCGACCCAGCCGCGGAAGACACGTTGTTGGTGGTCAGCGCCGTCTCAATGTCCGATGCCGTCATGCCCCGCTGGGCCATGCGATCCGGATCCAACCAGACGCGGATGGAGAACTTTTTCTCGCCGAAGATTTCCGGGTTGGCCACGCCGGGCACGGCGGCTAGCTTTGGCTGAATCACCCGGTTCACATAGTCTGTTATTTGTTCCTGGGAATACCGATCCGAGGAAAACGCCAGATAGGCCGAAGCGAAGGTCTGCCCGGTCTCCTTGCTGATCACGGGGTCATTGATACTCCGGGGAAGCTGGGACCGCACCTCGTTGACCTTGGCGGTGACCTCGGTCATGGCCGCGTCTGGATCGCCGTTGAGTTGAACGTGGGCCGTGATGGTACTCGCCCCGGAAACGGAACTGGAGGTCACGTAATCCAAGCCCTTGGCCGTGGAAACGGCTTTCTGAATGGGCTGGGTGATGAACCCCTGGATCAAGTCCGAATCCGCGCCCGGATAGGTCGTGGTGACGGTGATCACCGTGTTGCTCATTTCCGGATACTGACGCACTTGAAGGTTCATCAGCGCCTGAATACCAACGACCAGGATCAGCAGACTGATCACCATCGCCAAAACCGGACGCTTGATAAAGATATCGAAGGTTTTCATGACGCGATGGCCCCTATTTGGCTTCGGCGGTCTGATCGGTTTCGGACTCCGGCGCCGGATCGGTCGCGGCGTCCGTCTTGGCCACGGGGTCGGGCACGCCTTCGCCGAAGGTCACCTTGGTGCCGTCCTGCAACTTGAGCTGGCCGGTGATCACCACCGGTTCGCCGGCGTCCACGCCCTTGACGATGGACACCAGATTGCCCCGACGTTCGCCAATGGTCACGACCCGGCGCTCCACCCGCTTGGCGGCCTCCTTGTCTCCCTCGGCGGGGACATCCTTGACCACGAACAATGTATCCCCGTGCAGGCTGTAGGATATGGCGTTGGCCGGAACCACGATCACCGAGCGGGACTCGGACCGCCGGGCCTCGAGCCGGGCGAACATGCCCGGGCGCAGGGCACCATCGGCGTTGTCGAAGTGGCCTTCCACTTTCACCATGCCTGTCTTCTCGTCAACCTTGGGCGCCACCGCGGACACCTTGCCCGTGAAAGTCCGGTCGGGCCAGGCGTCGGTTGTCATGGTCAGGGTGGCCCCCCGGTTCACCTGGGACAGATCCTTTTGGGACACGGTGAAATCGGCGAGGATCACCGACAGGTCCTGAAGGTCAACGAGGGCCTGGCCAGGCTGGACATATTCACCCAGGTCGACGGCCCGCACACCCAGGGTTCCATCGAAGGGCGCCAGAATGGTCTTCTTGGCGATCAAAGCCCCGATTTCCATCACCTTGGCCTTGGATATGTCCAATTGGGCCAGGCTGTCATCCCGATCCGCCCGGGTTCCCGCGGAGGAGCGCGCCAGGCGCTGGGCCCGGTCCGCGGCCAGTTCGGACAAGGCCACCTGAGCTTTGGCGGAGGCAAGTTGGCTCTCCTCCTCGCTGGTATCCAATTGGACTAGAACTTGACCGGTTTGGACCGTCCGACCAGAATCGAAGGCGATGGCCGTAACGATTCCACCAAGGGAGGGACTAACCGACACCCCATTGATCGCGCGCAGGGTGCCCACGGCGGGAACCACATCGGTCCACTGTTCCGTCAGGGCGTCTTCGACGCTCACGGTCACCACCGGCTCGGGCAGGGTGGCGAAATACTGCTTGATCATCTGGTCCTTGAAAACAGTGAAGCCGATCACTCCGCCAAAGAGGACCGTGCTTCCAACCAGCATGATAGCCATGCGCATCTTTTTCATTGGGGGCTCCAAACGCGTCAAAAATCGAATCTCTAGGTTGATCAAACCGTCAAAAGGGACAGGGCCTTGGCTTTGAGACGATCCAGTTGGGCGTCGTCATATCGGTTCAAGCCGGTCACCCGGTTCAGAAACAAGCCGTTCAAGGCCAGATCGACAAGGATCGCGAGATCCGGATCGGGGCTCCCCTCGATGATCCTGCTGTCCCATTCGAGGAACTTGGCGCGGAGCGGTTCCATCAAATCGGGATTCAACGTTATCGCCGCCAGGACCGCCGCGCCAACCGGATCATTGCCCGGACCTCGGGGGTCGAACGCCGTGTGAATCATGGCGCGGTTCCAGCGATAGGGGTTGTCTTCTTCCTCTTCGAAATAGGACTCGGACAAGGTGTCGCACCGGTCGATCATCCGGTGGACCATTTCCCGGATCAACTCATCCTTGGATTTAAAGTGATAGAGAACGCCGCCCTTGGATACATTGGCCACGCGGGCCGCTTCGTCCAGGGTCAATCGCGCGGGTCCACGCTCCCGCACGATGGTCATGGCCGCGTCCACGATGCGATCACGGGTATCCGCTTTTGCCATCGGTCTTTCCCTTTTCACCAAATAACCATAAAAATGAATGTACTGTTCAATCAGTACTGTACCGTCCAGACGGTTATGGTGCACCGCGTACAAAAACTGAATGCACACACTTGCATGGCTGCCTTGCATAAAAGACATGATTAAAGAAAAAAATGTGAGCCTTCAACAATGTGATCGGTTCCGTGAGCGCCTTCACGATTCCGTGATCAGGTATCCCCACCATGGTCCGGCACCAGAACCTCCCGTTTGCCGACGTGGTTCGCGCGACTGACCACGCCTTCAGCCTCCATGCGCTCGACCAGACGAGCGGCCCGATTGTAGCCGATTTGCAGGTGGCGTTGGACGAAGCTGGTCGAGGCCTTGCGTTCCCGGGCCACCAGGGCGACGGCCTGGTCATAGAGGTCGTCGCGTCCCTCTCCACCGGAGTCGCCGCCCCCACCCATGCCAGGGATCAGGGTGTCCGCGGCCTCGTCTTCCTCGGTCACCGAGTCCACGTAGTCGGGCTCGGCTTGGGTGCGCAGGTGGTCACAGACCCGTTCGACCTCACCGTCGGAGACGAAGGGACCATGAACGCGGGTGATGCGCCCGCCCGCGGCCATGTACAGCATGTCCCCCTGACCTAGAAGCTGCTCCGCCCCCTGCTCTCCCAGGATGGTCCGGCTATCGATCTTACTGGTGACCTGAAAGCTGACGCGGGTGGGGAAGTTGGCCTTGATGGTCCCTGTAATCACATCCACCGAGGGCCGCTGGGTGGCCATGATCAGGTGGATGCCCGCGGCCCGGGCCATCTGGGCTAGGCGCTGGATGGCGGCTTCCACATCCTTGCCCGCCACCAGCATCAGGTCGGCCATTTCATCGACGATGACCACGATGAAGGGCAGGGGACGCAGGTCGACCTCCTGCTCCTCGAACTGGGGCTTGCCCGTCTCGGGATCGAAGCCGGTCTGAATTGTCCGGGTCAATTTTCCGCCCTTATTGACGGTCTCGATCACTTTCTGGTTATAGCCGGCGATATTGCGCACCCCGAGCTGACTCATGGCCCTATACCGGTTTTCCATCTCCCGCACGGCCCATTTCAGGGCGACAACCGCCTTGCCCGGATCGGTAACAACCGGTGTAAGCAGGTGGGGAATGCCGTCGTAAGCGGACAACTCCAGCATCTTCGGGTCGATCATGATGAACCGGACCTGCTCCGGTGACATGCGATAGAGCAGGGAGAGGATCATGGTGTTGACCGCCACGGATTTCCCCGACCCGGTGGTTCCCGCGATCAGCAGGTGAGGCATGCGGGCCAAGTCCACGTAAACGCCGATCCCCCCGATGTCCTTGCCCAGAGCGAGAATCAATCCGCCGATGTGCTTGACGAAATCCTGGGCGGACAGCAGGTCGCGGAAGAGCACCATCTCGCGCCGATTGTTGGGCAACTCGATGCCGATGACGCTACGCCCGGGCACCACGGCGATCCGCACGGACACCGCGCTCATGGAGCGGGCGATATCATCGGCCAATCCCACCACCCGCGAGGTTTTGGTACCCGGAGCCGGTTCCAGCTCATAGAGCGTCACCACCGGCCCGGGGCGCACCTTCACGATGTTCCCCTTCACGCCGAAATCGGCAAGAATCCCTTCCAGAAGGCGGGCGTTTTGGGTCAGGGAGTCCTCGTCGATCCGATTGCGTTTGGCCGGATCGGGCAAGGTCAGCAGATCCAGGGGTGGCGGATCGAACCTGTCCTCTTCGGGCAGCAGGGACCCCTGGCGCGGAGCTTCCGGCTTGGTCGCGGCTCTGGGTTCGGGCGCCCGGGGAACGACCACCGAGCCCCCCCCCCGGGGCGTGGGGGAGGGTGCCTCCCGCTTTTCCGCTCCCGCGCTCTTCCCCGGACCCAAGGTCGGCTCCCGCCGCGCCTGGGGGGCTCGCCTTTCCCTTGCCTTGGGCGCGAGGGGATCGCGTCGTGTCCGGTCCGACACCATGCCAACAGTGGACAGACGGGCCGCCAGAGCTGGACCAGCCCCAAGAATGACCGCGCCGATCCGACCCAGGCTGGCCAGGGTGGCCCCATAGTCCCGCCAGCGAATGGCCGCCACCCATTGGAAACACAGGTAGGCCAGCAGGCCAGCCACGGCGGAGGAAATCCATCCCAGATCCGACTCCAGCCCCAGAAGGGCCAGCCCGATGGACAGCCGCTCGTCGAGGAGAAGCCCCGCGAACCCTCCCAATCCCGCGCCAACGGGCCAGCTTTCCGGCGGCTCGAAAAGCGCGAGGGCAAGGGCGGTCAACAGCGTTCCCACAAGGAGGCCCAGGACCCGGGGCCAGGGTGCGGGAACGGTCTGCCCGGCCATCAAACGCAGACCCCACAGGGCGATGGTCAAGATG
Source organism: Rhodospirillum sp. (assembly GCA_021741145.1). Lineage (GTDB taxonomy): Bacteria > Pseudomonadota > Alphaproteobacteria > Rhodospirillales > Rhodospirillaceae > Rhodospirillum. The sequence continues at coordinate 100,649 of JAIOYK010000005.1, forward strand.
GGAAAGGCCATGGCAAGCCCCCCCCATTGCAGCAAAAGGTCCGCCACCAGAGCCCCCGGCGGTCCCAACAGATTGGCGACGGGCCCATCGCTGGCGGTGTTCAGGGACGGGTCGGACACGGTGTAGGTCAAAAGGGTCGCGGCCACGAGGGCGCTGACGACGAGCAACAGGAGCCCCAGGCCACGCTTCAGGGCCATCCGCAAGGCCGTCTCGGTGGCCGGGGACAGCAAGGGCGTGAGGCTGGAACTCTTGGCCATGGGTCCTCTGGGAATCCTCTGGATCTGAACATGCGGGAGGCATCGAAGACAGGAGTCCATCTTCGATCGTTCCCGATAATCTGGATCAAGATCACCCGATAAGCACCAAAGGAAAAGTGATTTTTTGCACCGCGAATGGAAAAGGAAGAGCGGGGCTCAACCCACTCTTCCCCCAACGCCTTGGCCCAAAAGCGACTTTCGCGCCGCCATTTACGCCCTCTTCATCACGATCAATCGGCGATCAAGCGGTCCATGGCTCGCTCCACCACCAGCGCATTGTGGAGGAGGGCGACCCGCAAGCGGGACCGGCAGGGGTTGTCCGGATCCTCCGGATGGGCGGACATATAGGCACCGGGCAGGACCTTCAGGCCCCGGTCCCGCCACAAGCGCAGAGTCGCCTCCTCGCCCGTTTCCCCCCATTCGGTGGTATCGAGCCAAAGGAAGAACCCCCCTGGTGGTCGGCGGAAGCCCAAGCGCCCGACCAGATGTTTTTCAGCCGCGTCGATCTTCTCCCGATAGAGGGTCCGATTGGCGACCACATGGTCCTCGTCGTCCCACAGGGCCGCGCTGGCCTCTTGAATGGGCAGGGGCATCCCCGCGGCCCCATAGGCGCGAATACGCAGAAAAGCGGCGATCAGGTCCGGATCCCCGGCGATGAAGCCTGACCGCAACCCCGCGGCATTGGAGCGCTTGGACAGGCTGTTGGCCACCAGGACGTTCTTGAGGCTTCCCCCAAGGTCGCGGCAGGCTTCCAATACGCCCGTGGGCACCTGTTTGTCATAGATCTCGGAATAGCATTCATCGGCGACCAGGACAAAGTCCCGGTCCCGGGCCAGGGTAATAAGGGCCTTCCATTGGTCCAAGGACAGCAGGGAGCCCTGGGGATTGCCCGGGGAACACATGAAGACCACCGCGGCCCGGTCCAGAACCTCGTCGGGCAGGGCGGCGATATCGGGCTGGAAGTCCGTCTCCGGCCCCGCGGGAACGGTCAGGACCTCCGCCCCGTTCATCGCCGACGCCCCCAGATAGGGCAGGTAGAAGGGGTCGGGCAGGATCGCCAGGGGGATCCGGTTCCCGCCCGACGCGGTCACTGTACCGTCAATCAGCAAATGGCCCATCATGTACAGGGCTTCGCGCGTGCCGCTGGCCGGGATCACGGCGGTTGGATCGACCATACCCTCGGGCAGGCCGTAGCGGCGGGTCATCCAGGCCACCACGGATTCCTTCCACCGGGGCGCCCCCGCGGCCGGTGGATAACGGCGCCACTGGTCCGCGTGCCGCGCCAATTCAGCGCCAACCAGGGGAGGGGTCGGATGCTGGGGTTCGCCCAGGGACAACATCAGGGGATCTCCCCCAGGTTCGATGCCATCAAGCAGGGCGGCCAAACGTTGGAAGGGATAGGTCGGCAAGGCGGTCAAACGCGGGTTGATCATGACATTATCCAATATTGGATCCAATATCCCATTACTTTAGGCCAGACGCACCGCTCCGACAAGGACGGGATTCCCTGTCGAATCTGGACATGCGCGAGGGATCGGGCCATGGTGCCTCCGTCTTATATCCTTAGGAGTTTGGACCGATGCCCACCGCCCCTTCTTCCTCCACCACCCCGACCCCCTTGGTCAAGGATGTGCTGATTGTCGGCGGCGGTTTGGTGGGCGGCACCCTGGCTTGCGCGCTCGCCCGCCATGGCGTCGACGTGGCGGTGATTGATGGCACGGACCCGAAGGCGCTGCTCGCGGCGGACTACGACGGCCGCTGTTCGGCCATCGCCCTGGCCTGCCAGAAGGTACTGGACACCGTCGGCCTGTGGGAACCCATGGCGGAGGAAACCCAGCCCATCCTAGACATCCGGGTGGCCGACGGCGACTCGCCCCTATTCCTGCACTATTGGCAAGAAGACGCGGGCGGCCCCATGGGCTACATGGCGGAAAACCGGTCCCTGCGCAAAGCCATCCTGAAGATGCTGCCCGCCCTGCCCAGCGCGACCTTGCTGGCTCCGGCGCGGCTGGCGACCCTGGATCGGTCCGTGGATGGTGTCACCGCGGTGTTGGCGGATGGTCGGGAGATCAAGGCGCGTGTGGTCCTGGCCTGTGATGGCCGTCGCTCCCAGGTGCGGTCCATGGCCGGGATCGGCATCAAGACGCTGGGCTACGGCCAGACCGCCATCGTCCTGACCGTCGAGCACGAACTGCCCCATGAGGGCTGCGCGGTGGAACATTTCCTCCCCGCCGGACCCTTCGCCATCCTGCCCATGCCCGGCAACACCTCCTCCCTGGTCTGGACGGAGAAGGACCATTTGGTGAAGGGCATCCTGGACCTGCCCGACGACATCTTCCAGGCGGAGTTAGAAAAGCGCTTCGGGGATTTCCTGGGCTGGGTCAAGCCGGTGGGTCCCCGTTTCGCCTACCCCCTGACCCTCCAGTTCGCCGATCGCTACGTCGATACTCGGCTGGCCCTGGTGGGAGACGCCGCCCATGGCATGCATCCCGTGGCGGGGCAGGGCATGAACTACGGCCTGCGGGACGTCGCGGTGATCACCGAGATCCTGGTCAACGCCCACCGCCTGGGCATGGACCTGGGAACAAGCACCCTGTTGACCGACTACCAGGCCATGCGCCGGTACGACAATCTGCTGATGCTGGGGATCACCGACGTGATCGTCCGGTTGTTTTCCAACGACATCAAGCCCGTCGCCCTGGCCCGCCGCCTGGGCATCGCCGCGGTCGACAAGATGACCCCCTTGAAGAAGCTGTTCATGAACCACGCCATGGGCACCGTCAACCTCGGCCATACGCCGAAGTTGATGAAAGGTGAGGCGCTTTGAGGGTCAGACCTTCCGCGCCTCTCCTTCGTCCAGAGCGCGGGCCTCGTCGATGAGCATGATGGGGATGCCGTCGCGGATGGGGAAGGCCAAGCCACCCCGGTCATCGATCAGCTCCTGGGCTTCCGCGTCGTAGCGCAGAGTGTTATGGGATCCGGGCGCCACCAACAACTCGAGCAGTTTGGGATCCGTGGGGCGAGAGGAACCTTCGGTCATCGATCGATTCTCCGTGAATGAGATCTACTGGGTGGCGCCGCCGGTGAAGGAGGTCGCCGCCCCCATGCGCAGCAGACCATACAACAGGTCCGCCCGGTCCCGTACCGTTTCCGATTCCAGCAAGGCCTGCTTTTCCGTCGGTTCGAAAGGGCAGGCCATGCAGAGCGCCGTCACCAGGGCCGGATCGGCCACATCCTGGATAGCCGACCAGTTGAACGTCAACCCATGAGTCCCGGCATAGGCCTTCAGGGCCTCCATAAAGCCATCCCGGTCCAAGCCAAGGGCCTGGGGTGGGGGATTGAGATCGTCGGCGTAAGGCCCATAGTCGGCCCGGACCCGGCGATAACCCTCCTTGCCCTCGATCTCCTCCACCACCTTCAAGCGCGATACCCCCAAGAGGGTGATCATCAACCGCCCGTCGTTGGTCTCGTTGAAGCTGACGATCCGTCCCAGGCAGGCCACGCCGTGCAAGGGCGAGGGATCAAGGGTTGGATCCCTGGGTTCGACCATGGCGAACATGCGCCCCTGGGCCAGGGCATCCAGGGTCATGGCCAGGTAGCGGGGTTCGAAAATCGTCAGGGGCAGGTGACCGGCGGGAAGCAAAAGCGCCCCGGTCAACGGAAAGACGGCCACCTCCCGGGGGAGATCCTGGAATCGGGGCTGAAAAACCTGTCCACTCACGGCCTAGACCCCTTCACACGGCGATCCCGAAGGATGGCTCAGGAAAACAGAATGGAGGACAGCCTGCGCCGTCCCGCGACCGTGACCTTATGGGCATGGCCCAGGGCCTCCCAGAACTTCAGAAGCTGTTTACGGGCGGCCTCCTCCTCCCAGGTTCGGTCCCGACGGATGGATTCGAGAAGCTGGTCCTGGGCCTCGGCTTCGGCGCCGCCGGCGAACAGGGCGAGCGCGAGATCCATGCGGGCCTGGTGGTCGTCGGGATTGGCGTCCACCTTGGCCTGGAGTTCCGACGCCGGTCCGGCGGCGCTGGCCAGATCGGCGACCTCCAGCGAGGCCTTCACCGCCTGGATTTCCGGATCCTTCAGAAGCTCGGGCGGCAACTGATCAAACAGGCCGCGCACGTCATCCGTGGCGCCCAGGGCGATCTGGCAGCGCAGGGCGCCCGCGATGGCCCCCGCGTGCCGCGGATCCTGGGCGAGCACCTGCTGGTAGACCCCCAAGGCATTGGCCGGGTCGCCCCCGTCCAGCAGTTCCTTGGCCTGAGCCAGGGCGTCGTCGATGACATTCGCCGCCCCGCCCGTCAGCTTATCGATGAACGCGGCGATCTGACTCTCGGAGAGGGCACCCATGAAGCCGTCGACCGGCTGGCCATCACGGAAGGCGTAGACCGTGGGAATGGACTGGACCCGGAATTGAGCGGCCAGATCCTGGTTCTCGTCCACATTGACCTTGACCATGCGCACCGCCCCACCCCGGGCGTTCACGGCCTTTTCCAGGGCCGGACCAAGGGTCTTGCAGGGTCCACACCAGGGCGCCCAGAAGTCGACGATCACCGGAACCCGCATGCTGGTCTGGACCACGTCGTCCATGAACCGTTCAGTGTCGGTCTCCGTCACCAAGGCCCCCGAGGGAGCCCCGTTCGGCCCCGCCCCGTTCGGTCCTACTCCGCCCGTTTTGCCCGACGAAATGGGCCGTCCGCTTCCATCAATGATCAGAGACATAAGCCCTGTTCCCTCACCTATCCGTTCCGTCCGTCACATGGCCTCGCGCCCATCCCGGGGGGCGCTTTCACGGCCCTTATGTGACTTGTTCCCAGCCTATTCGCAAGAGGGCAAGGAGAAATGGCGGGGTTTCCAAGCCCGGTCCTGGGTTCGAAGAAAAAAAATCCCTCTCGGAAAAAAGGCGCTTGCAATCGATCCCATCCTAAGTATTATCCGCCTCCACCGCGCCACGGAACGACACAGTCCTCCACCGGCCGGTTACCCTGGATCCAGGGCGGTTCACTTGGTACGAACCGACTTGGATCACGGATGCGGGTGTAGCTCAGGGGTAGAGCACAACCTTGCCAAGGTTGGGGTCGAGGGTTCGAATCCCTTCACCCGCTCCAGTCTAGAGGCCTTCATCGGCTTCCAAAAACGGCTCCCTTCGGGGGGCCGTTTTTGTTTACACAACCCGGATGAGGCGTGGTGTGAGCAAAATGTAAGCAGATGGGGTCCGATTTGCCCGACTCCGGGTTCTCCACCGCCATGGCCCCTTCACCTTACCCGAGCGCGCTCCAGAACGAAGACTTGCGGCCATGCTCCCGACGGAGACGGGCCTCGTAAGCCTCGTGTGTCTCGACCTCCCCGAAGTCACGGATGGTCAACGACAAACTGGCGCACTCCAGAAGGTGGCGGGCGGCATGCTTGTAGCGGCTCGAGCGCCCTTGGGTCAGGGCGAAATCGATCATGGCCCGAAGCGTCAGGGTCGCGGCCAGTGGATGCTTTTCCGCAAGAAGCCGAGCCGCCGGGGTCAGGGTTTCATACCGATCGCCGTCCAACTCCTTGGCATGGTCGAAGACCACCTTGGCGGCCCGATCCAAGGCAGGCCAATCAGTCAGAAACCGCAAGGCCGAAAGCCAATGGTCATGGTGTTCGACATGATCGAGCGCCTTTTCCTCGGCTTCCACGTCATCGAAATCGGGAAGTTGTTTCAGATAGGCCCGCAAGTGCTCCGCCGACAGGACGCGATCAAAGCAGTCCCATCGGACCCGCTGGGCCTCCTCGCGCCGCCCGAGAGTATCGAGGACCGTAATCCGGGCATCTTCCCACGCGAGGTCCCGCCACATCCAGGTCCGCCCGTCCTCCGACCCGCGCCGCTCGGCGGCATCAAGAATCTTTAGGGCCTCTTCCGCCCGCTCCGCCGTCACCAACCGAAGCGCGATCTCCGCGGCGATACCTGGCACCTTGCGCGTTTCCCCGTCGTATTGGGCGATGAAGGCATCAACATCTCCCTGGGCCTCGGCGATGTCCTTCAGGGCCAGACGAACGACACTAACCCGCGACTGTTCCCGGATTTCATCGGCGTAGATCGGCCCCGACGACGACCAGCCAATCTGCTTGCGATCCCTCTCCGCCGGTCGTTTGACAGGGGTTTCGGACAAGATGATCATACGCTGTTTCAGGTGCTCCAGACCGGTCGCTCCCAAGGCGGGAGCCAGGATCGGAATCAAACCGTCGAACTGACCGTAGTCGGGGCCTGTCAGCGCGTTGAATGCCCGATCGGCCAAGGGTTTCGGATCGGCCTTGGCCGTCACGGCCAAATCGCCGAGAGCACCGAGGGGCCTCGCGGAAGACGTCACCGATGGTTCCGTTGTCATCACTTCGCTCGTAGGTGGGTTCCGCCAGATCCATAAAGCGCCATAGAAGGTCGAGGGCCTCATTCGGATCCGCTGGCGCCAGGGTTTCGACAATAGCTCGACGCTGCGTATCGAGATCGGCGGCGAGGGCGCGGATACCCGACCAATCCACGAAAGACCGCGACTGGGCGAGGGTGGTCAGACGCTTGCGGATTTCCTTGGCCAGATCACCCGGCCCTTGCGCCGCCGCCAGTTCAATGCGCAACCGACGCTTGGCCGCCGCGTCTCCGGTACTGATTTCGATCAGCAGGGCCACCAGACGCTCCACGCCAAGGGCTTCCAGGTTTTTCGCGTTCAAGGTCTTTTTCGAAGCCATGGTCACATCCCAAGTTTCAAGTCATGCAAATGGTCGCGGCTGGTTCGCGGAGAGACTTTTGTTTTCTTGTCACCATAAGCAAGCAAGCGGCAAAGGCCAATTATTCGATGATCGTGTCCCTGGAATTGGTGTAACAGCGTGATCGCCGTTTTATCTCCGGCAGGCTTGGCTGGGTTGATCAGGCTGCCGCGACGGGCGGCAGGCTGGTGAGGGGATCATCGCCCAAGGGGGCAACGGATTCCAGGGTCATGTAACGGGATCGCTGGACGGCCCCTCCGAGCCCACGACCAGGGACACGATTCCCTCGTCGGGGCCGATAAAGTCATCGTTTTGACTCGTGCCATGATCGTATGATCCATCGCTATTCGAGTGGATCGACCGCATCATCTGGGTCCCCTCGGAAGAGCAGTGGCCCCCCATACAAACCACTCGATAGCCGCAAAAAGTTAATCCATCATTTAAAACTCTCGTGGTTCGATGAGAAAGTTTCGCACCACGCGTGACGGGAAGAGACCAAAGAGGAAAAGAATGTCGATTGCAAATTACCCATCTGGTAAAGAATTAGCGATTATTCGATCTCTTCCTTTTGATTATAAGATCATTCTGGATAATATACAAACGCAAGGCCTGTCAGATCGGCTCGAGACCGAGCGAAGCCTTGTCGAGGATGGTCGCCTTGTCATGGGAGACGGACGGCCAATCCGCGTTGGGGCCTTGGTGGTGGGTGCCGATCCACTGACACCCCATGCCAGGGAGTTGCTTTATTCCCTGGTGGTTCAGAGTTTCCTTCCAACTTCTGTCGCGTTGCTTCCCGCGGTCGGTGTTGATCCCGATCACCTGGAGATCTGGGCGATGACCATGGGATCCTTGCCCACTTGCGTGGTATCCGACGTTCGCGCCTGGATGGCCGCCGAAACTCTCGATCTCGTGGTGGTTTTGGGAGAAGGGACGGTCGCTCACCCCGGCCTATTCATGGGCGTGGCCCGAGCCGCGCGGCGGGACCAGCCTGATTTCATGGTCTGGAACCATGTGCTCATAGCGCCAAGCGGGGACATCGATGGGGTGACGTACTTGCGGTGCCCCGATCCGCGCACCCAACCTCACGCCTTGGACCATATGGATATCTGCGGTCCATCCTGGGCGATTTCGCCCGCTTTACTGTCCTCGATCGAAGGTCCGTTGGAAACCCGTCTCGTTGAAGGATGGCGCCATCCCTTGACCATCGAGCTCTTTCGTCGAGACTTTAAGACCACGCGATTGACGGAGTTTTTGGGTGCTCACCATCGGGACACCTTCCACATCGACGCCTGGCCTTTGGCGCGGGACGCTCTCGCTGATTATCGGCGATTGCTGGAAACGGAGGGATTCCTCCTCGTGGTCGATCCGGAGAACGCGCTGCAACCCATTCGTCGTTCGCCCCTGCGTCGGGCACTCACCATTGATGCTATCATCAGCTTTCGAAATAAGGCGGACTTGACCATCAAGGCCTTGCGGTCCTTGGAGAGGCAGGAAACCACCGCGCGACTTTGCGTTTTCCTGGTTGACAACCAATCGGATCCAGAAGAACGCCGTTTGGTGGAGGACGCGGCGCGGACAACCCGTGATGGGGTCGTGGCGCGGGTCTTGTCCTATGATCGTCCCTTCAATCACAGCGCTCAGACCAATCTGGCCACGGCCGTGGGACAGGGAGAGGTCTTGCTGTTCATGAGCAACGATTGCGTTTTGGGGCCAGCAACCTTGGACGAAATGGCCGCCTGGGCCCTTGTCCCCGACATTGGATCGGTGGGGCCACGGATCGAAACCGCCGAGGGAAAGCTCAGTTGTTCGGGAATTAGCGCTCTTTATCTCAATCAGAATTTCCTGCCCCTTGTTGTGGAGGGGTTCGATCATCACCTTGCCGGGTCCATTCGCGAGGTGGTTGCCAATACCTTCGCTTGTGCTTGCGTTTCGCGGGCCGTTTTCCAGCACGCGGGACCGCTAAATGATGTGGATTTTCCCATCGGCTTGAACGACGTGGAATATGGCTTGCGTCTGGAGCGTTTGGGGTATCGGAATCTCTATCTTGGTCCGATCTTGGCGGAGCACGAGGCCTTAGGGAGTCGCGTGGGTGCCGATGATGGGGCTCAGGCGGATCTGTTGAGAGTGGCCTACCCGTCCTTGTTCACCGACAAGGAGCGTCGTTTCGAATTCGACTTCCTGCGCCAAGCGAAGGCGGTGGTTTTGCGGAGCGAACTGCATCGCAAGCTCTCGGAGATTGAGGAAGCTGGCGACTACAGACGGAGTTTCAAGGAATTATGAAGGATTAGTTTTCTGAACTGCCTTCTGGGGGAATAACGATTTGTGGATTCGGAAAATTTATATCTGATAAGCTAAAATTCGCAATTTTTACTATAAAATTTAGTTGAACTCAAATCACGAGTCAATGTAGATGTCACCCCACAATAATGGATCGGCATCCGCATGAAGATAATCGATCAAGAAGGCTTTATTCTCCCAAGTACCGAAACAAAAAAACGGATCTTCTGCTCGACAAAAATTGAACCGGTCATACCCCAAAGTCTCCAGATGGTCGAGCGCCCGGAAAACACTCTTGGCGGCTTCCACGGCATACTCCAGGGAGAGAATCCCAATCTTCCGGCCCAACCCCGCAACCACGCGTTCCTCGAACCCTTCCACGTCGATCTTACAATAGGTTGGCGAACCATGGCGAGCCACCAGATCGTCCAGGGTCGTGACCGGAATCAAGAGGGATTTTTCCCATCGGTAACCCGCGAATCGACCGTGCTTCCACGCTTCGGAAAACGTACTGATGGTGGGCGCGTCCTCGCATATGGACAGGGGCAGCACCCCCGACCGATCCGCCAATCCAACCGGCTCGATCAACACGTCAGGGAGATCGGCGAACCGTTGCGCCAAAACGGCCAGACAAGCCGGTTGAGGCTCCACCAGAATCAGACGGCAGCCTTGCTCAAGAAACGGTCTCGCCTTTTCTCCGCGATGGGCGCCGATATCGAACACCAAATCCCCGGCCTCCACGAGGTCGATGATCCGGCGGCACCGCAAATCCGCCTCTCTCCGCTCCGCGAGACCGGTCAAACGGGTGATCTGGGCGGAAACAGTCGGCTGCGGGAAGGCCGCGTATAACGCCAAAGCTTGCTGGAAATCTCGCGCTCGGTGCGAAGCCAGAGCAGCCTCGAACAAGGCACCCATGGGATCAGCCAAGCGCCTGTCCTTCCCACCCGATCTCTCCGACCTCCGCCGAGGGGGACCGGCCAGCGGCAACCGGATAGGATCGCTCGCAGGCCTCCATGACACGCCCGAGCGCGAGAATATCGGAGGACGACATCTCTCCATACATGGCACCAGAGCCGCTTCGAAACGTCTTTACTTCACCACCCCTAAAGATGGCGCGACGGTGGGCGTCCACTCGTTCCACATAGTCCTTGACCGTCTTCTCGTTGTCCTCGCGGTTAATTTCCGTTTGGGAATTAGGATGAAGACGACCATAGGCGGCCACGATGGGAATGAAAGTCGATTGATAACCCCTAAGATTGAAATTCAAAACCATTTCAAGAAATGGGTTAGCTCGGGACATTAAGTCGTTCCGCTCGGCGGACGGAAAGCAGTCTTCGAAAACGGAGCGCCGAACAATGTAATTGATTTCCGGGTACCATAGGCGTGTCGCGAACCAGAAGCCCAGAAAAGCTTCCCCCTTAGGCGGAGGACGATCAAGCAGAACCGGCCACCACAGATGAATGAGACCACCATCTTCTTCCATATACTGGCAACCGCCCCAAACAAGAGACAGCCGTGGATCGGCATCGAGCGCCGCCACGGCGCGGGCAAACCAGTTGCGAGACATGTAACCGTCCGAGGCACAGCAATGGCCGATGTATTCACCGGTCGCCATGGCCAAACCCTTTCGGAATCCCTCCAGCATGCAACTGTCCGGTTCCGATATCCATCGGAGATGATCATACCGGTCCAACAAGGCCTGCGTTCCGTCCGTGGATGCGCCGTCCACAACGATGTGCTCGTAATCCGAGAAACGCTGGAATTGGACGGATTGGATTGCCTCTTCCAATGTATGGGCGGAATTCTTAGTCGTGGTGATGATCGAGAGTTTGGACATGCGTTGTATGAGCCCTTTCCAGTGCCCAAGGGGACGTGCGGTTGGTTCTGGCGAAAGGAGAGTTGTGTTTGCCTTAGCGTCTGACTCATGAGGGCTTAGCGCCCGGATTGATTGCTCAACTCATGACGTTTGTCATGAACAGTAGGACACGGAAACAGGAGAGCACGACCAGATATGGATCAAGCATAAACAATGACCTTAAAATCGGGACTGGACAGTGTCAACGGAATTGGGGCCCGTTTCTTTTGAATTGAAACTTCATTTTCTTATAATTTTCCATTGGGATAGCGCCAAATAGCCAGAGGGCGGATCGGGGATGGCTTTCCCGGCTGCGTTTGATCCCGATCGATGGTGGTTCCAATGCTCTTCAGGTCAAGGATGCCGTGAGTCGCGCGGCGACGGGTTTTCCGTCAGGTTCCACGGAAGCCTCGCGCCGGGTAAAATGAAAGCAACCGCAACCATAGACCTGCGCGTCGCCCCGAGCCGGATCGGAGTGTCGTTCCAAGCCACCGCGCGGATCATCGGGAATCAAAGCAAATTCCGTCAAGTCGCAGTCATCGGCGAACATTCGGACCACCTCGGTCGCGGCGTAGATACGGTGCGCATTGTAAACCAACCGAGGCGTCCCCACTGGCACCACAAACAACAGGTCGCCACCGGGGGCAAGAACACGTTTCAATTCGGCCACCGCATCCAAGTCCCCCTCATAGTTCACCGGATCCCCATAGCGCCCCAGTCCCACATGTTCGACAACATGCATGCAGGATAGGGAAGGAAGGCTCGCGTCGGCGAAGGGCAAGGCCGTCACGTCCGCGCGTTCCGACACCAAATTGTCCAAAACGATAGGCGCCGGACGGATATCCACGAAACGGATTGGAACAAAAGCCGACAGCAAGGTCGCGAAATAAAGGTAAGAAGAAATGTCGACATGCTCTACCGGAGCCCGATCTCGAACCACGCGTGCCGCCCAGGCGGTATGGTAAACATAGTGCGCATCAAAATCCGTTTGAGATTGATCATCCTCCAAGCATGGATAAATCTCGTTCGGAGACAGGATAAATCGGGGATTTTTCCGGTGCCCCGCCAGAAGGGCTGAATAGTTTTTTTTGAATATTTCCTCATCCATGATGAGCACCCTCGTTCAATCAAATCAATGGGACGGCCAGGGGGAAAGTCCAGGGCAAGACCGATGCCGAAGGCCCAATCGAGAAGCAGCCATCAACCTTCGGAAATCTTGATCGCGCGAACATGGTATCCATAGCAACCAAGAGCCGCCGACCCCTTGTCCTTACCCGCTAGATCGCACAGCCGCTCGGTCAAGGTCGTCACCGCCCGATCACCGATTTCTCCCAGGCCATCGCCCCCGTATTGCCGCGCCACGCTATCCAGACGACCCAGTTCTTGGGCCAGAAGATGGAAGTATGACCCATTGGGGGTCAGCTCCTCGATCTTGAATCCCAATTTGGCCAAGTGAGTTTCGTAGAAATATCGATTGAAGCCCGTGGCGAAGTGATAGGGTGCGAAATGGGTCAAGCTCAGAAAGGGTGCGGTCAAAAGCAGGACACCACCCGGACGCAGAAGACGGGTCAGCTCCCGCAGAGCGTCCAAGGGATCGGGGACATGCTCCAGGACCTCGGTGCACAGAATGGCGTCGAAGGCCCCGTCGGGCTCGGGGATCGCGGAGATATCGCTGACAATGTCGAGTTCTTCTTGATCCCACCGCCCCATTTGCAGGCCCGTGGCGTCTCCCTGACCGTCATACTGGGCGAAATCCTGGGAAATATAGTCAAAAAGGGCACAATAGGGGGCGTAGATGCGTTCTCCGGCACCCGCATCCAGAAGACGGGTGCCCGGTGGTAAGGTACGCAACTGCTCAATGACCCATTGGTGACGTCCCGCTTCGTTGTCCTGCCCAGGCAATCGGGGCGACGGTCTGATTCCCAAACCCATTTCGGCGGCGGGGATGACCCGCCAGCCCGAGGGAAACAGGTCGACCGCGTCCGGTGGGGTCTGGGCGGGACCCAACCATATGGCCGGGTCCGGGGCGACGACAGGCTTGCCGACCCCATCACCCAACCAGGCGGCCCACCAACTGAAGGTGCTATTGGCGATCACAAGCTCATCGCAGCGACGCAACACTTCGAAATCCCTGATTTCATCCTCGCCTTCCAACACATCCATCGGCCGGGTTCCGGCGATCCCGGCGAAAGCTTGGCGACACCAAACGGGGTCATCACTGGCGACCACCACCGCCGCCTCGCAGCCCGGGTCCAATAGAGACAAAGCACGAAGATGATACCGCAAGGGAAGCAGGGTGTGGTTTCCCCGCCCGTCCTCCACCCGATAGTCACCACGCCGGACGTGCAGACCGATAAGGCGGGCGCGTTCACCACAAGCATCAACCACCCTGGTCGCGGCGGTTTGGACGGAAGGATGAGACGCCAAAGGCGTCAGCTCCTCGCGGACAATGTCGGCGATTTCCGTGAAATAGCGGAGACTTTGCCAATAGCCTTCCAAAACCGTCCCGTCCCCCAGTTTGGAAAACTCCGGGGCATACCCCACCCCTTGCTGACGAACCCAGCTAAGGCCCGGCTGGCGCCTGTGAAAGGGCATGACGGGCAAGGCTGTGATCGGAAAGGCATCCAGCATGTACGCTCGTCCTCGATCGTTGCTCGCGGACTCCAGGAGAGAAAGGTCCAACCGCAATTCCGCCCCACGGGCTTCGGCCAAGGCCCGCCCCGCGGCATATTGGAAAAGCTGATTGCCCAACCCCCCTTGCAAGGTGATGATGATCATCAAACACGCCTCATAAATTGTTGTAAGTGGCGCCGCGAACCATCTGGAACCCCTTGATCAGTTCCACGATTCCGTCATCCAAGGAGTGAGCGCAGCGGAATCCGGTCGCCTCCAGCCGGGCGTTGGAGACAATGTAGTCCCGTTTGTCCGGATCTTCGCCCAAGGGCGCCTCCAGGATATGGAAATCTGGCAGGTGCCGCTTGATGGTCTGGCATAGATCCATCTTCGACAGGTTGGCGTCGCTCAGACCCGCGTTGTAAGGCCAGCCCCGCATCCCGTCGAAATGAGTCAAACCGTGCAGGAAAACCCGCGCCACATCATGCACGTGCAGATAATTCCGCTTGAAGTGAGGCTCGAACAAGACCACCGAGCGATCATAGACGGCCCGGTGGACAAAATCGTTGACCAGCAGGTCCAAACGCATCCGCGGCGACATGCCAAAAACCGTGGCCAAGCGAAAGGTCAGCGTGTTCTCCCGTTCCAAGGCGGCGGCTTCGGCTTCCACCTTGGTCCGCCCGTACAGGGAGATCGGGCGCAAGGGAGAAGTCTCGTCACAGGCCTGACCGGGGCGACCGATCCCATAGCCACTGTTGGTGATCGGCATCAGCACCCTTTGGTCCGGAGACAACAATGTCAGGGTCTCGCGCACCGCGTCCAGGTTCAAGGTCTTCGCCGCTATGATATCGGCGGCGCAGGCGGGCGCGCCCACCACCGCGGCCAGGGGAATGACCGCGTCGACCTCGGCCAAAAGGGGCTTCACAAGCGTCATGTCCCGGGCGTCGCCACGCACAAGGGACAAAGCGGGGTTCCAGCAGACCTGGGCCAAGGAGACCTGTTTGAAGTGGAAATTGTCCAGGACCGTCACCTGATATCCGGCGGCCAGCAGTTCGGGAACCAGGATCGAGCCCAGATAGCCAGCTCCACCGGTCACGAGAATGCGCATGTTCATGGTCGTCCTGGTCCTTATCCCCTGAGATGTCCCCGCCGGTCGTCGGATCAAGGACTTCAATCTCGCGCACCGTCCGATGGCTCTTTTGGAAGCATCGATCCGCTAGGACCGATGCGCGGCCATGGAGGCGATGACCCCCATCCCCAAGCGGCCCTCCTCCAGATCCCGACGCAGCAGGTCGTTGATAATCATGGCGTGAAAAAACAGATGCTTATCAAGCCCGGCGGTAACCGTATTGGCCAGTGCCGGATCGGTGGTGTCGGGACGGTGGTGGTAATTGGCCAAAACGGAAGGGACCACCATGATCTCGAAATGGCGCAGCATCCTGATATTGAACTCCCAATCCCCCAGAACCGGCAAGTCCGCCCGATACCCTCCGACCGCCTCCAGCACACGCCGTTCATAAAGAAGAGCCAGATTCGGGATGAAATTGGATCCAGCCATGCGCCACAGCGGAACCTCGCGGAAGGGATCTCCGTAAAACTCCATGTTCTTTACGGTGACGCCTTCGTCGGTCACCTCCTCGATCACCTTGCGGGTCCAACAGGCCACGGCGCCCACTTTCGGATGGGGCTTGCTTGCCAGGGCCCCCAGCATGACTTCCAGATAGGTTGGTTCCCAAGAGTCGTCGTCGTCATGGACAACGATATGGTCCCCTTGGGCCACCTCCAGGCCGGCATTGGAGGCATCCTCCATGCCCAGGCTTTCCAATCGGTGCACCACGTGAATCTTCCCTCTTTCCGCGACGGGAAAGATGTGGCGGTACAATCGCTCCACCGGTGCCGGATCTCCAACGTCATTGACCACGATCAGTTCCCAGTCTCCATGGGTCTGCGCGCGAATGCCCATCATGGCCCGGGCAAGCATGAGCGGACGGTTCTTCGTCCGCATGATGATGGAAACGGTCATTGAGATCTTCCGGTTCAAGGCGAAGAAACGAGACCCTATCCGTTCCCTTGAAAATTTTCCTTAACGGGTCGGGATTTTTCCTTAACGGGTCGGGATAATGTATCGGTTGATCCACCAAAGCACGACCCCGCGATCAACCGAGGGCGTGTTCTAGATATTTGAATTTAGAACAGTCTTCCGGCCGGAAAATGCTCAAGACCGTGGGACGACAACGGGGGGAGACGTTGGAGGCACGCCGATGGCGGCTTCCGTCCAACTGAACGTGGCCTGAAACGTACCGCCCCGTCGGGCATACAGCAATTTTGTTCGCGCGAAATCCCATCCACTCTCGAAGACTTCCTCGCTGGGATAGGCCAAATACTCCCCGCGGATCATGTCTTGCCCAGTCCCATCAAGGCCGTCAAACCAGGTCGGCCAATCCCGCGTAAAAAACGCCGCGCCGCGCCCTTCGGACTTGAGCGCGGATTTAGGCTGGGGAACCGTCAAGCGTTGATAGGCGATGACCTCCGCCACTTCCTCGGGATCATGCTCCCGTCCGACCGTCACCAGATACCGCGAGACAAGGCGCTCCAATTCCGCGAAAAAGGGGGACGCCCGATCCGCCAAGCGCAGAAAGCTGGCCTCTTCCACCGCCCAATAGAGATCTCCAAATCCGTCCACGACCACGCCCCGACCTTTTCCGGCGGCGATGGCATCCATGAACGCGCCATAGTGGTCGAGTTCCGCCCGCCACAGGGGAACATCGTCGCCAATGCGTCCTTCGTCGGAGAGCCAACCAAGAAAATCACTGTAGGGCACCCCCAGTCGATGGCGCAGATAGCGAAGCAGATAACTCCCAAGACGCAGACCCATCAGAGTCATCGTGCACCATGAGAAAATTCCCGCCCGCCTCCAGTCGGCCACTGGCATGCTCTCGCTTCCGATCACATAATCGATGTATTCGACGACCCGCGCTCCGTCATGAATGTTGCTATGAACCCCATGACTCACGTTGCGACGAACGACCAAGCCGTGGCGCTCCCGATAGGCGGGATCGGCCATTTCGGTATTGGGATACAATTCGCACAGGACGATGATCAACTGGGCATCACTCGATAATTCCAACAGCGCACCCACACCCCCCACCATGCTTTCGTAGGTCTCGCCAGGTAAGCCCAGGATCAATTCACAAAAGACGGGAATCCCCGCGCCTTCGAACCGTTTTTGCAGGGTGTGATAGGTATCGAGTTGAATGTTATCCCGTTTGGTGGCCGCCAAGGCGGTGGGGGACATGGACTGGCGAGAGAGCCCCACTCCCTTTTGCATGCCATGGGCGTGCAGACGCCGGGTAATCTGGAAAATGCGCTCATTGGTGTTCTTGCCGTAGAGGTTCACCACCTTTTCCGGTGCCCCATGGCGGCGGCGGGTTTCCACCATGTATTCCGCGATGTCCTCGTCCCGCCGGTGCATCCCGAAGTTGGAGTCCGCATTGTAGACGAACAGAATGCCATTGCGGCCCATCCAGTCCAGTTCCCCACGCACCCGATCCAGACCGAAATAGCGGTATTTTCGACTCAACCCCCCCTTTCCCCAATAGCAGAACGTACAGTGGAAGGGGCAACCTCGATTGGTTTCGATGATTGCTTGAAAGCGCGTCCCGGGATGGGCGGCCAGAACAGGATCGAACAACCCCTCAAGGTAGGGCGAGGGATAGAGGTCCAGATCGCGCTCGAAATCGAGCGGGGCCGGGTTGACGATCACCCTGTCCGTCCCCCCCTCCCTCCAGGTCAGATTGGCGATATCGGCAAAGGTCCTCTTCCCTTCCGCCAAGTGACGCAGGACCGCGCGAAAGGGCTCTTCTCCCTCGCCACGAACCGCGCAATCGATAAAGGGATGGGTGTCGAAATACTCCCGACTATCATGGGGAACCTGGGTGCCACCGAACACAATCAGACAATCGGGCCACCGGTCCTTCACCGCCGCGGCCACCCGCAAACACAGCTGCTCGTTCCATATCGCCGCCGAGAACGCGGCCACGGAGGGATCGTCATAGGCGGCCAGGATCGTTTCTGGGCCGTCAATGCGGAACAGGTACGGCATGAACGTGCATTCGGCCCGAACCTTGGAATCCGTCAGGGCATGGGCATGCAATTTTCCGGAAACCAAGGGAAGGTACGCGGTGTTCGCCACGTAAGGATTGTATTCATTTAAGTATATCCGCATGGACATGCTTCCGTGATATTCGGGAACAGGCTTGTCCCGCCCCATGGTCGAGCTTACCAGCGGAAAAAGCTCATCGCAAATTTAGTCGGTTTCCAAATTCCATGTTTTCCATTTAAACCTTTCTTAAGGTGCTGACTTTAAGGTTTGTTGAAAAATAGCGGGTCAAGGAGTGACCTTAAAATGCGAATATCAGAAACTGATATTGCCGATGTTCGAGTGATCACCCCCGATGTATTCGAGGATTATAGGGGCGAGTATATAGAAACGTATAACGAGGAAACCTACAAGGAAGCGGGTATTTTCGTTGACTTCGTTCAGGATGACATTTCGTATTCCAGAAAAGATACGTTAAGGGGCCTGCATGGCGACGGGGAGACCTGGAAGCTGGTATCCTGCGTGCTTGGTGACATCTATCTGGTGGTGCTCGACTTACGACCTGAATCCCCGTCTCGCGGTCGATGGTGTTCCTTCATGATCACCGACCGCAACCATCGGCAGGTCCTGGTCCCCCCAGGATGCGCCAATGGCCACTTGGCGCTCAGTGACCGGGTGGGCTTTCATTACAAGCAATCCACCTACTACAAGCCCGGAACCCAGTTCACGGTGCGTTGGGACGATCCCGATCATGCGATCCACTGGCCAATCACGCGGCCCCTTCTTTCCCGACGGGACGCCTCGGGCGGGACGAGATCCCCATGATCATTACCCGCACCCCGTTCCGCATATCCTTTTTCGGTGGCGGGACCGACTACCCCGAGTGGTTCGAGACCAATGGCGGCGCGGTCCTGGCGACCACCATAAACCGCTATTGCTACCTCACTTTGCGCAGGCTTCCGCCCTTTTTTACCGAACGGCACCGCGTCGTTTACAACCGCATCGAACTGACCCAGGAGTTGGACGAGATCCAGCACCCGGCGGTCCGGGCTTGTCTGAAGGCCCATGGAATCAATGACGGCGTGGAATTGGTCCATAACGCCGACCTTCCCGCCAGAACGGGCCTTGGGTCCTCCAGTTCCTTCACGGTCGGCCTGCTGAACGCCCTGAATGGTCTGGATGGACGCCTGCGCGACCAACGGTGGCTGGCGACCGAAGCCATCCGGCTGGAACGAGAGGTCATGGGCGAAAACGTGGGGTGGCAAGATCAGATCCTGGCCGCCTTCGGAGGCTTCAACCGCATCGACTTTTCCTCCGATGCCTTTCACGTGCGGCCCCTGCCGCTCACGCAAACCTGCCGCCAGAACCTGCTTGACCATCTGCTGCTGTTTTACACCGGCGTCTCCCGCTATTCCTCCGACATCGCCCGCGACCAAATCCGCAATATTCCAAGACGTGAAACCCAACTCCGCGAGATGGCCGCTTTGGTTCCCTTGGCCACGGAGGCCCTGATGGCGGAGGATTACCCAACCTTTGGCGCCATGCTCCATGAAAGCTGGATTCGCAAACGCTCTCTGTCCGACCGAGTCTCCACCGAACAAATCGACGATCTCTATGCCCGTGCCCTGGCCGCGGGAGCCTGGGGAGGCAAGGTTCTGGGCGCCGGTGGTGGCGGCTTCATCCTGATCATGGCCGAACCGGGCCGGCATCAGGCCATTCTGAGCACCCTGGGTGATCTGCTTCACGTGCCCTTCCGCTTTGAAACGGAAGGAAGCCGGATCATCTTCCTCAGCGACGAGTAGGGGACGGAGATGCCACATCCCGACGGCCTTTCGGCCATCATTCTCGCCGGCGGTTTGGGCACCCGGCTACGCTCGACCGTCGGTGATCGACCCAAGGTTCTGGCACCGGTCGCCGAACGCCCCTTCCTGGACTGGCTTCTCGCCATTCTCGCCGCCTCCGGTCCCGTGACGGAGGTGGTACTGTCCCTCGGCTACGGAGCCGAGCAGGTCATTGCCCACCTGTCGCATGGATCCCTTCCCCTACCGGTCCGCTGGGTCGTCGAGGAGCGACCCCTTGGCACGGCGGGTGGCGCCCTGCTCGCCGCCCGCGAAACCCGAACACCCCTGGCCCTGGTTCTAAACGGCGATACATTTCTGGGCCTGGACATCGGTGCCATGGCGCGGGACCACCGGACGGCGTCCCCGGTCGCCACCATGGCCGTGGTTCACCAGGATAATCGGGACCGATATGGTGGCGTCGATCTTGATGGTGATCGCGTGACGGCCCTTCGGGAAAAGGCGCCCGGCCTGGGTTCTGGTCTTATCAACGCCGGAGCCTATATGATGGCGCGGACGGTTCTCGTCGACCGCCGCGTGGCCCCCCTGTCGATGGAGACGGACCTGTTGCCCGCGCTGATATCCCTCGGCGTGGCGGCCCATCGGGTCGAGGGACCCTTCCTCGATATTGGCCTGCCCGATACCTACGCCCAAGCCACCGCCCTGCTGCCCAGACTGGTGCCCCGCACCTCCCGGGCCTTGTCCTCGCCTCTCGGAGCCCAAGCCAGTTCCCTCCATCCCAGTCCCCTCCATCACCGTCGTTCCCCCGGGAGGCCATCGTGACCCGTTCTGATGTTTCCGCTCCCCATTCGCTGCCGCGGGTGGCGAATCATCTGCGCAATCAGGTTCTGGAACTGTGTTACCGCCACGGTGGCCATGCTTCCACGGCGTTCAGTTGCGTGGAGATCCTCGTCGCCCTCTATCACGGGGGCATCCTGCGGGTCGATCCAAGCGCGCCGGAGGATCTGGATCGGGACCGTTTCCTGCTCAGCAAGGGCCATGGGGAAACCATTCTCTATGCCGTTCTCGCCGATCTGGGCTTCTTTCCAGAGGATTGGCTGTGGACCCACTACCGGTCGGGCGACCACCGCCTGGGCGGCCATGTGGACCATCAAACCCCGGGCATCGAAACCACCTCCGGCGCGTTGGGACACGGTCTGGGACTGGCCTGCGGTTTGACCCTGGCCGCGCGCATGGATGGCCAGGCTCGGCGCCATGTGGTCCTCATGGGTGACGCGGAATGTTCCGAGGGATCCGTCTGGGAGGCCGCTCTGTTCGCCGCCCAATGGGGCCTGGGGCGCCTGACCGCGATTGTTGATCGCAACCATATCGGGTCCCTGGATCACACCCGGAACTATTTGGCGCTTGAGCCCTTCGCCGCCAAATGGGAAGCCTTCGGCTGGGAGGTCGTCCCCGTCGATGGCCACGACCTGACGGCCCTGGACAAGGCCCTGTCGCCCCGGGGCGAAGCCGAGGGCAAGCCCCGTCTCGTTCTCGCCGAAACGGTCAAGGGCAAGGGCTGTCGGATGATGGAAAACGATCCCATCTGGCACGTCCGACCGGTGACGGACGATGTCATCGCCCAGTGCAGGGAGGATCTGACATGGACGGGACCCTGACCATGGATCACAGCCGTATGGACATGCGAGACGCCTTTTTCTCCACGCTCTTCGACAGGGCCCGGAACGACGCCAACATCCTGGTGGTCTCGAACGACTTCGGCGCGCCCAGCCTGGACCGCTTTCGCGCCGAGTTGCCCGGCCAGTTCATCAACGCCGGTATTTCCGAACAGAACATGGTTTCGCTGGCCGCCGGACTAACCATGGGGGGAAAGACGGTGGTGGTGTATTCAATCGCCACTTTCGTCACCTTGCGCTCCTGCGAACAGATTAAGATCGATCTTTGCGCCATGCGCTTGCCGGTGACGATCCTGGGCGTGGGTACCGGCTACGCCTACAACGCCGACGGCCCCACCCACAACGCCATGGAAGACATGGCCGTGATGCGCGCCATGGCCCATATGACGGTCCTTTCCCCCAGTGACGCCGAGGTGGCCAAGGTCTGCGCCGAGCGTCTCCCCCTGGCCAAGGGGGGGCCGGTCTATCTTCGCTGCGACCGGGGCACATGGCCCGCCCTGGGCGAGGCTGAAACCCTGGTCGAAAAGGGGCTGGTCCCCCGCCGCGCGGGCACGGACCTGGCCCTTGTGGCCACCGGCGGCATGGTCCATCGAGCCTTGGACGTGGCCTCCCGGCTGGAAAGCGAGGGGCTGTCCACCTGTGTCATCGATCTGGCCCGGGTGAAGCCCATCCCCATGGACCTGATGGCCTTGCTCGCCTCCGTGGCCGCGGTGGCGACCATGGAGGAGCATACCACCCATGGCGGCCTGGGCGGAGCCGTCGCCGAATTCATGGCCGACCACAACCTGGTCAAACCCTTGCGTCGTCTGGCCATCGATGACGATCAC
Organism: Rhodospirillum sp.; assembly: GCA_021741145.1. Lineage (GTDB taxonomy): Bacteria > Pseudomonadota > Alphaproteobacteria > Rhodospirillales > Rhodospirillaceae > Rhodospirillum. Next base: position 122,784 of record JAIOYK010000005.1, read on the forward strand.
CTTTACGCCTATGGCGCCCGTCCGACCCTGCACGTCCAACGCGGTCTGGACGCCGAAGGCGCCACGACAACCCTTCGTTCCTGGATCAACGACCGCCGGAAGTCCACGCCATGACCGTTTCCCCTTCCTCCGCCATGACCTTCCGCAGAGTGGTGGTCACCGGGTCCTCGGCGGTGGCCGGAACCGCCCTGCGCGCCCTGGCCCCCCAGCTGCATCCCAAGACGGAATGGCTGTTTCCCTCCTCCCGGGACTGCGACCTGACCGACTGGACCGCCACCCGGGATTGGCTGGACGCCGCCCGCCCCGATGGGATCGTCCACCTCGCCGCCGTCAGCGGTGGCATCGGACTGAGCATGAAGCATCCGGCCAGCCTGCTGCGGGACAATACCCTGATGGGCCTGAATGTGTTGGAGGCCGCCCGCCGTCTGAAGGTTCGCAAGGTGGTGATGACTCTGACCACCGGCGCCTATCCACCCGAAGCACCCTTGCCCCTGCGAGAGGAAAGCCTACAGGCGGGCCCCCCCCATGAGTCGAACTATGGGTCGTCCTACGCCAAACGTCTGATGGAACCGGCCATTCAGGCCTACCGGGAGGAATATGGCCTACCCGCGGTGGGTCTTGTCCCCAACGGAATTTTTGGACCCAACGACAATTTCAACGAAAACGATGCCCCCATGTTGCCCGCCCTGATCCGCCGCTTTTATGAAAGCCGGACCGGAACGGACCCCATCGTTATCTGGGGTGATGGAACGCCCTTGCGCGAATACACCTATTCCGACGACGTGGCCCGGGCCTTCCTGTGGGCTCTGCATGAATATGACGACGGCCAGGTCCTGAATTCCGGAACCACCGAGGAATTGCCGATCGCCGATATCGCGCTCATGATCGCCGATATCCTGGGAATTGACCGAAACCGCATCGCCTTCGACACCAGCAAACCCAAGGGAGTGTTCCGCAAGAACACGGACAACAGCCGGTTCGTCGCGGCCTCTGGTTTCCGCTATACGCCGTTCCGCGAAGGGTTGGAGAAAACCATCGCCTGGTTCGTCGAGGCCCGCGAAACCAATCCGCGAAGCCTGCGCCTCGGCGGCAAGCTGGACGGTCACAAGGACACTGTCGCATGACCCCCCGCGCCCAACGGAGCCTTTGGGTCGGCGGCCCGAAGGTATCGGAAATCGGGTTCGGCACCTGGGGACTTGGTGGAGAGTCCTACGGTCCCATGGACCGGGCGACGGCGATCCCCCTGCTGCGCGCCGCCCGCGACCGCGGCGTGACCTTCTACGACACCTCCGACCTGTACGGCGGAGGTCGCGCCGAGGAACTCCTGGGAGAAGCCTTCCTTGGCACCCAGGGAGACAGCGTGGTGATCGCCACCAAGGGCGGCCTTCTCCCCCATCGGGGCTTCACCATGCCCGAGGATTTCTCCACCCGTCACATGCGCGCCGCCCTGGAGGACAGCCTCCGTCGTCTCCGCCGCGAGCGGGTGGATCTCTACCAGTTGCACAGCCCCAGCCGGGAGACTTTGCGGGAAAGGGGCGATGCTTTGACAGGCCTTTTCAGCGACCTGCGGGACAAGGGGATGATTGGCGGGCTTGCCCTGTCCGCCCGGTCCCCATCCGACGCCCTGGAGGCCTTGGAGGTCCTGGCCCTACCCTTCGACGCGGTTCAGGTGAACCTGAACATGATTGACCAAAGAGCCGTGGAGAACGGCTTGCTTTCCCTGTGCCATCGGCGCGGGATAGGGGTTATTGCCCGGACCCCCCTCTGTTTCGGCTATCTGACCGGCCGATTGACCGGCCAGGACCACTTCCCCGGCCAGGACCATCGGGCCAATTGGCCCGATGACCAGTTGAGCCGCTGGGCCGGCGCCCCAGGCTTGTTCGACGCGCTCCATGGACCCGCCAGCGGTCGGACGGCGGCCCAACTGGCGCTGCTGTATTGCTTGGCCCAGCCCGGCGTCGCCACCGTGATCCCCGGCATGATGACCCAGCAACAAATGGAGGAAAATCTGGTCGCCGCCACTCTTCCTCCCTTGACGGAAGCCGAGTTGGACCGGATTACAACCATTTACCGCGCCAACACCTTCTACGACACCGGCGCCAAGACCAGAGAGCGCCATGTCTGACACCCCGACCCAGCGGAAAGCCGATCCCAATCGATTCCTGGAACCCGCGCGCACAACCGCCGCCGAAGTGGACTATCGCCGGGGCATGGAAGAGTATTTCGCCGCCAGTCCCGGCAGCAACATGGAAAAATTACAGAACTTCCCGAAGTACGTCCCGGTTCAGGACATGCGCCGCTTTGTCTGCCGGTATGAACTGTTCAAGCAGGTCCTGGAGGTCCATGGCTCGATCGTGGAATGTGGTGTGCTGTTTGGCGGCGGGTTGATGACCTGGGCCCAGTGCTCCGAAATTTTCGAACCCTTCAATCATCTGCGAACCATCATCGGATTCGACACCTTCGACGGCTTCCCCGCGCTCCATGACCATGATCGGGGGGGCAGCGCCAGCCAACTCAAGGAACGGGGGTTGGCCGTCGACAGCGAAGCGGACCTCCGCGACTCCATCGCCCTTTTCGACGCCAATCGGGTCCTCAAGCATCTTCCCAAGGTGGATCTGGTCCGCGGCGACGCGAACAAGACGATTCCCGCCTATCTGGAGCGGACTCCCCATTTGGTGGTCAGTCTGCTTTGGCTGGATTTCGACATTTATGAGCCGACCAAAACAGCACTCACCCATTTCCTGCCTCGCATGCCCAAGGGGGCGATCGTGGCCTTCGATGAACTGAATCACGCGGTGTGGCCAGGCGAAACCGTGGCGGTCATGGATTCCGTCGGGATCTCTCACCTTCGCCTGCGGCGATTCGCCCATGGGTCGACCGTCTCCTACGCGGTCATCGAGTAACCCATGGCGCCGGATTCCTGGGTTCCTCTGACTCCGGCCCTGTTGGCTCCCCTTTTCGGCGGGTCCGCCGAGGACATCCAACGGGCGAGCACGACTCTGCCCCCCGCGGATCTCGCCCTTCGCCTTCTGTCGCGCGCCCGGCGGGACGACCTCGTCCAGGACACGCACGCGCGCCTGAACCAGGGGTTTCCCCGCTCCGGTGAAAACCGCCTCGCCGCATGGGAACGGGGATGGGGCGAAAACTTGATGGCGTTCCAGCGAACCGGAAATCTGGACGCTCTCGTGCCAGGGTATGTTCGCCCCGGGGAAATACTGCGTTTTCAAGGAGACTACGCCGAGGCGCGATCCCCAACGTTCTTGCGGGACTATATTCGGCTGTACCGGGCCTGGTTGATTGACCGCTATTTCATGGAGGCCACGGCGATTCTGGAATTTGGTTGTGGCCCCTGTAGTCACTTGGCCCACATGGCCGCGGTCTTGCCGGGAATTCCCTTGACCGGACTGGACTGGTCCCCCGCGGCGATAACCCTGGCCAACGAGATTGGCGTGGTGAAAAGCTGGCCGCTACGCGGTCATCGCTTCGATTTCTTCTCACCAGATACCAGTCTACGGCTGGCGCCAGGCAGCGTGGTTCTCACGTTCGGCGCACTGGAACAGGTGGGAGAGCGGCATGGTCCATTCCTCGATTTTCTGCTCGACCAGCCTGGCCCCTTGCGGGTGGTCCATGTGGAAGGATTCGAGGACCTGTACCTGGAAACCGACCCGCTGGACGATCTTGCCCTGCGCTATCACCGGGCCAGGGGCTATCTTTCGGGTCTGTTGCCCCGCTTAAGACAGTTGGACGCCGAAGGCCGCTTGCGCCTGACTCATGTCCATCGCCATGCCCTGGGAACCCGCTTCGATGACACCTTTTCCCTGGTGGTCTGGGAAAAGCTCTGACTTTCGCCGATTCCCGTGCGCCCATTCGCGCGCACCGGGTTATGCGCAGCGGGTCACGCGGCCAGATCTTCCAACCCTTCCAAGGTTTGGGGAGCAATCCAACCGCGGCGCAGCGCCTCGTTGGTCAGCAGACGATAACGGGACAAAAGAACGCCATCGACGGCGGCGGCGGACAACCGCCCTTCGGACAGCAGTCCAGTCCGTACGCGGCGCAACCATCCATGAAGGGCCAGGAGGGCCAAGCCATCGGCGGGAGGAACCCGCAGACGGACCTGATGATGAACCTCGACGTCCATCTGACGGATGGCGATACCCCGCGCGGCCAAGTCGCGGAGGGACACAAGCGTGGCGGCAACCGCTTGTTCCTCGGCATGGCGAGAGGACAGGGACGCGTCATGGACACGGTAATCCATCAGGATGTTCGGCAGGTTCGCGACGTGAGTCACCCGCGCGAGGCGGACCCAAAGGTCGTAGTCCTCCACATGGCGTCGCTCCGGATCGTAGCGCAGATCCTCCCGTTCAAGGATTTCCCGCCGGATCATCACCGTGCCATGGCCAAAGGCGTTGTCGAGGACCATATGGGCGCGGATGGCCTCGTCGCTCTCGGGTACCCGCTGGATATCCGCCATCGCGCCGAAGCGGACGAATGCACCGCCCAACAGACCCACCTCGGGGTGGGCAGCCATGAACGCGGTTTGCAAGGCGAAGCGCTCCGGTCGGCACAGGTCATCCGCGTCGATCCGGGCCACGTACCGACAGTCGCATGCGGCCAAGCCTCGGTTGAGAGTCTCCACGAGGCCCAGGTTTTCCGGATTCGTAAGGACGCGAAACCGCTCTTCCCGGCCCATTGTCTTGGCGGTGGATCGGGCGAGATCGGCGGAGTGGTCGGTGCTGCCATCATCGACAAGAAGCAGGTCATAGTCGTCACCCGGTTGGGAAAAGACCGACCGGACACTTTCCGCGACCGAACTCGCGCCCTCATAAACCGGCATCAGGAAAGTAACCAGGGGCATGGACCCGCCTCGACCCTAAGATTCACTCGAGAGCCCATGGTTCTCCAAATCCCTCCTATTCGCAAGGCATGGCCTTATCCTATATTATTTGTCGGACGGATTTAAGGGGCGAAGGCATGGCGAAAGTACTCGTGACCGGTGGCGCGGGATACATCGGATCCCATACGGTTCATGCCTTCCTGGACGGTGGCCATTCGGTCGCGGTGGTGGATAATCTGTCCACGGGTACGCGATCCGCCGTCCCCGAGGGTGTTCCTTTCCATGAGGCGGACGTTGGCGACGCCGCGGCCATGGACAGCATCCTGTCTGATTTCCAGCCTGACGGCGTGCTGCATTTCGCGGGATCGTTGATCGTGCCGGACTCGCTAACCTGTCCGGAAAACTACTACCGCAACAACACCGTGGCAACCTTGACCCTGGCGGAAGCTTGCCTGCGCCGGGGCGTAAAGCGGCTGGTCTATTCCTCCTCCGCCGCCGTGTATGGCCTGTTTGAAGGCGCGGCCGCGGACGAGACCTCTCCAACGGCGCCGATGACACCCTATGGCTGGTCCAAGTTGATGGCCGAACGGATCCTGGCGGACCTTTCCCGAGCCCATGGCCTTCGGTACGCGGCCCTCCGCTATTTCAATGTGGCTGGCGCCGACCCCAAAGGACGGGTCGGGCTCGGCAAAAATAGAGCGCCCCACCTGTTGAAAGTGGCTTGCGACGTGGCTCTCGGCCGTCGCCCCGCCCTGCCCTTGTATGGCACGGACTACGAAACCCGGGACGGCACCTGCATCCGAGACTTCGTCCATGTGTCCGATCTGGCCTTCGCCCATGTCCTGGCCTTCGCGTATCTCGAGCATTCGGAAAATCCGTTAATTCTCAATTGCGGCGTTGGCCGCGGCTATTCGGTGCGGGAGGTGATCGCCGCCATGGACCATATTCTCGATCACCCTTTGCGGGTGGAAGAGCACCCGCGACGCCCTGGCGACCCTCCGGCCCTTGTTGCCGCGACGGATCGGATCCGCGCGACTCTCGGCTGGATCCCCCGTTTCCACCGACTGGAGGATATTATCAGGACCACTCTGGCTTGCGAGCGCGGGCAGGAGGCGGAGAACGCGGAGAACAAGGAAGGGAGTCGCTGAGTCTCGGCGAGAGCACGCCCGGTCCACGGGTGACCCGCTTGGGAACCGGCTTTTGCTTTTTGCCGCCAACCCTTGGGAACACGGGACAAATGCGCTTAAAATCCATGTTGGTTTAACGCGGACATATCCCCAATGACCCATCACAGCCAGCGTCGCGGCGCGCTCGGACCGAAGCCATCCAAACCCACGCACGGCCGTTTCAGCCTCCGCGTCACCATTCTGACCATGATGGTGTCCATCCTGGCCATCCTCGCCACCGTGTTGCTGCTGTTGGGCCAGCAAGCGGGGCGGGAGGTTGTGCTGACCGGCGCGCGAGATCACATGGCCACCGTCGAAACCCTGGTCGCGGAAAGGCTGACAGCCTCCATCGGCCAGATGGAGGCCCAGGTGCCCCTGCTGGCCACCCTTCCCGCCCTGCGCGACCCTCCCCGCTCCAGCACCCATCCCGCGGAACCCCAACTGCGCGGCCTCATGGACGGATCCCGGGGGATCCATCACCTGTTCGTCCTCTACCCCGACGGCACTTTCCTGCGCCTCATTGACCTGAAGGACGCCACCACCGGGGAACGGGCGACCTTGTCGGCGCCACCCCATACCGACCGAATCACGCAGATCCGCTTCCAGGACCGGGACGGCTTCCAATGGACCCAATGGCGCTACGAGGACGCCAAGGGCGCCATCATCGACGCCCTTTTGGAAAGCGGGCCGGCGGGGCAGACGAGCCCTCCCGAATGGGTCCGGACCGTTCTGGACGCCGGAACAATCACCGAATTGCCCCCTCGACGAACCCATCCGTCCGGTCAACCCGTGCTGACCATGGCCGCCCCCGTGGATGGCGGGGATGGAGCTGTCGTGGGAATTGACATCACCCTGTCCCGCCTATCAACCTTCCTCGCCGCGCACAGGCCCACGATGGACTCGCGCCTGGTCGTCCTGAACAAGCGGGGATACATCACCGCCAGCCAGGACCTGGACACCCTGAACCGTCTGAGAGAGGGACCATCGGAGGCCAGCCTGCCTCTGGTGCGCTTGGTGGACATGGGTGACCCCGTGCTGGATGCGCTCCGTTTCCACTTCCTGGAAACCGACGGCGCCGACGTGGTCGACCTCGACCTGAACGGAAGAGAGTGGATGGTGCGCCTGATGCCCCTGACCCATTCCCTCCATGAAGACTCCTGGATCCTGCTGGCCACCCCCATCGACGAGGTCGTCGGTCCCTTGATCGCCATCACCCGCATGGGCGCTTGGTATTCCGTCGCCGTGGTTCTGTCCACGGTGCCGCTGGTCCTGTTGGCCTCCACCCTGATTTCCTCGCCCTTGCGCCGCTTGACCCGGTCCGCCGAGACCATCCGCGCCTTTGACCTGGCCACGCCGGTGGCCACCCGCAGCCAAATCAGCGAGGTCGACGATCTGGCGACCACCATGGAGGCCATGCGCGCTGGCGTGGAGACCTTCGCCCGCTATGTGCCCCGGACCCTGGTGGAGCGGGTCATCGCCTCGGGCCAGGGCGCGGAGCAGGGCGGCGACCGCCGCGAGGCAACCCTTCTGTTCACCGATGTCCAGGGCTTCACCACCCTCGCGGACGGCCGGGATCCGGAAAGGACCATGGCCGACGCCTCGGCCTATTTCGAGGTCCTGGGCCAAGTCATCCAGGATCATGGTGGTGTCATCGACAAATTCATCGGCGACGCGATCATGGCCATGTGGAACGCGCCGGAGACCAATCCCGACCATGCCCGGGACGCCTGCCGGGGCTTGCTCGCCGCCCTGCGGGCGGTGGGCCGGTGGAACCTGGACCGCATCCGCCGGGGCGAGCCCCCCTTCCCCACCCGCTACGGCCTGCACAGCGGACCCGTGCTCGTCGGAAACCTGGGTACCCACGATCGGCTGAACTACACCGCGGTCGGCGCCACGGTGAACACCGCGGCCCGGCTGGAGGGCCTCAACAAGGTCTATGGCACCACCACCCTGGTGGGCGACACCACCCGCCGCGTCGCCGAGGCCGCCGACGGATCCCTGCTGTTCCGCGCCGTGGACCGGGTCGTCCCCATGGGCGCGCGCGGCGCGCTTGAGGTTCACGACCTGATCGACCCCACCTGGGAAGCCATGGGGATAGACCAGTTGCGGGCCTATATCGGGGATTGGGACCGGGCCATCGCTCTCTACCGGGCGCGAGACTGGACCGGGGCCGACGCCGCCTTCAAGGAGCTATCCTATCGACGTCCCCGGGACTCGGTGGCGGGCCTGTACCTCGTCCGAATCGCGGCCTGGAAAGCCGCGCCCCCACCCACGGACTGGGACGCGGCCTTCCACGCGGAAAGCAAGTAAGCGCCCCTCAAACCGCCAGGTATTGGTGCTGGGTCTTCGGATCGTTCTCCAGATCCGCCAGGGTGCCCCGCCAAACCACGCGGCCCTGGTCGATCAGACAGACCCGGTCCGCCACGATCCGGGCGAAGCCCATGTTCTGCTCACTCAACAGGATCCCCACCCCTTCCTCCTTGATCGCCCGGGTTGCCTCGGCCAGGGCATCGACGACCAGGGGTGCCAGCCCTTCCGAGGGCTCGTCGAGGAGCAACAGCGTTGGATTGCCGGCAAGGGTCCGGGCCACCGTCACCATTTGCTGCTCGCCCCCCGACAGATGCCCGGCCCGGCGCGTCCACAGACTCCTCAACTTGGGAAACAGGGCCAGAAGGCGCTCATTGGTCCAGGGACCGGGACGGCCAGACCGGCCAACCCGGATGTTCTCGGCCACCGTCAATCCCGCGAAGACCCGGCGGTCTTCCGGCACCCACCCCAGGCCGGCCCGGGCGATGTCATGGGTGGGTAGGGCGGAGATCTCCCGCCCATCCAGCATGATCGACCCGCCCAGGATTCGGGTCAGCCCCATGATCGCCCGCAAGGTCGAGGACTTCCCCGCCCCATTGCGTCCCAGCAGCGCCACCCCCTCGCCCGGGGCCAGGGTCAGGGAGAGGCCGAACAGGGCCTGAACACGGCCATGGGCCGCGGCCACCTCGCGCAATTCCAGCATGAATTTTTTCTTCTCCTGGTGGTCAAGTGCTCCCAGTCTTCCCAAATTCTGGATCCTGAGGCTAGCCTTTCACGAATGCTGCAACGCAAACCTCTGAGAATTATCAGTTTTAAGGCCCGTCGGTGTTAAGCTTTTGTCCTTGTCCCGCCCTTGGGTCGGTTCGAAAGTCCGCCCCGTGAAGGCCTTTCCCGCTCGGAAAGACCGTTATCTCCCCTCCTCACTTTCCCCCGATGCCCAGGAGAATCCCCCCGATGGAAGAGCAGGTCGACAGCCGCAAGGACACTTTGGTTGGCAAGGTCATCGCGATGATCGGAACCCGGCTCGACGGAGGGTCCGCGATCCTGGCAACGGATTTCGCCCGCCTGTATTTCGCCAATGTCCCCCCCGACGACCTGATGGACACGGACGCCGAAAGCCAATTCGGCCAAGTCCTGTCCCTTTGGGCCTTCCTGCGGGACCGGACGCCGGGCGTCCCCAAGATCCGCGTCTATAATCCGACCGTGGAGGACCATGGGTGGCGCTGCGCCCATACGGTGGTGGAGGTCATCAACGACGACATGCCCTTCCTCGTGGATTCCATGACGGCGGAACTGAACCGCCTGGAAATGGGCGTCCACCTGGTCATCCATCCGGTCATCCGCGTGACCCGTTCCCCCCGGGGAGAACCGGTGTGCGTCGCCGAAATGGAAGCGGGTTCGGAGGGAGGGCAGGCCGAGTCCATCGTCCATATCGAGATCCATGAGGAATCCGACCCCGCCCGCCTGACCAGCGCCGAGGCCCGGTTGGCCACCATTCTCTCCGACGTGCGCGCCGCGGTGGAGGATTGGCCCACCATGCGCGAAACCTGCGCGACCATCGCCGCCGAATACGCCGCCTCGACCAAGGACGACCCCACCAATGCCGATGTCCGGGAAACCGCGGATTTCTTGGAGTGGCTGGGCAGTGACCATTTCACCTTTCTGGGATACCGCGCCTATACCTTCCTGGCTGGCGGAACCCCGGATACGGCGATCCCAGCCACGGGACTGGGAATTCTGCGCGACCCTTCGACCAAGGCCTTTGGCGAACTGCGCAACCTGGGGAACCTGCCCGAGGAAGTCCGCGCCTTCGTCGAACAGAAAACCTCGCTGATCATCACCAAAAGCACGGAGCGCGCCCGGGTTCACCGCCCGGTCACCATGGACGCCATCGGTATCAAGCAGTTCAGCGAATGCGGAACGGACGTGGTGGGCCTGCGCCTGTTCGTCGGCCTGTTCACCGCGGACGTCTACACCAATTCCCCCTCCTTCGTGCCTATCCTGCGCGATAAGATCAACCGGGTGGTCAAGCGGTCGGGCCTGCACAACAAGGGCCACGACGCAAAAAAACTCATGAACATCCTGGAACATCTGCCCCGGGATGAACTGTTCCAGATGAACGAGGACGGTCTGCTGCGCACCGCGGTCGGCATCCTGCACCTTCAGGAACGCCAGCGAACCGCCCTGTTCCTGCGTCAGGACGAATTCCAGCGCTTCCTGTCCTGTCTGGTCTACGTGCCCCGGGACCGCCATGACACGGCCCTGCGCCTGGAGATTCAGGAGATTCTGGAAAAGGCCCTGGATGGCAAGGTCGAGAGCTTTTCCACCCAGGTCTCGGATTCTCCCCTGGCCCGGGTTCATTTCATCGTCCGCACCACGCCGGGCCAGTTGCCCCAATATGACGCCCGGGCCATCGAAGGCCTGATCGCCGACGCCGCGCGGGCTTGGTCGGACCACCTGCACGACGCCCTGATCACCGCCAAGGGCGAGGAAGTTGGGGTGCGGCTGAACAACCTCTACGCCAAGGCCTTCCCCGTCGGCTACCGGGAGCGTTTCACCGCCCACCAGGCGGTCAGCGACATCGACCGGATCGAGGAGGCCCTGGACGGTCCCGGCTTCGCCATGAACCTGTACCGATCCCTGGAAGACGCCGCCCACGAGGCCCGACTGAAGATCTACAAGCCTGGAACCGGGTTGCCCCTGTCCGACGTGCTGCCCATGCTGGAAAACATGGGCTTCCGGGTCATCGGCGAGGTGCCCTTCAAGCTGAAGCGCCGGAACGGCCCGTCGGAGTCCCTGCGGACCATCTGGGTCCACGATTTTTCCGTGGAACTCCCCGACGGCAAGTCCTTGGACATCGGCAAGATCCGCGCCCCCTTCCAGGAGTGCTTCGCCCGACTTTGGAGCGGCGAAGTGGAAAACGACGGCTTCAACCGGCTGGTGGTCCTGGCGGGACTGACTTGGCGTCAGATCACCGTCCTGCGCGCCTATGCCCGCTTCCTGAAGCAGGCGGGTTTCCCCTCCAGCCAGCGCACCATCTGGAACACCCTCGCCGCCCATCCCGATATCGCCACCCTGCTCGTAACCCTGTTCGAGACCCGGTTCGATCCAGACCACGCCGAGGGCCGGCAGGACCGGGAAACGTCCCTGGAGAAGGGTATCCAGGAGTCGCTGAACGCAGTCGACAGCCCGGACGAGGATCGAGTCCTGCGACGGTATTTGAACCTGATCACCCATAGCCTGCGCACCAACCATTTTCAGATGGGCGCCGACGGTCTGCCCAAGCCCTATCTGTCCATAAAACTGGACAGTCGGGGGTTGGACGAACTGCCCCTGCCCAAACCCTGGGTGGAGGTCTTCGTCTACTCCCCCCGGGTGGAGGCGGTGCACCTGCGCGGTGGCAAGGTCGCCCGGGGCGGCATCCGCTGGTCCGACCGACAAGAGGATTTCCGCACGGAGATCCTGGGCCTGATCAAGGCCCAGATGGTCAAGAACGCGGTGATCGTGCCGGTCGGCTCCAAGGGTGGCTTCATCGTCAAGCAGCCGCCCAAGGACCCCAGCCGGGAAGCCCAGCAGGCCGAGGGCATCGAATGCTACAAGACCCTGATGCGGGGCCTGTTGGACATCACCGACAACCTGGGTCCCGATGGCGTGATCCCGCCGAACCGGGTCGTGCGCCGGGACGGGGACGACCCCTACTTGGTTGTCGCCGCCGACAAGGGCACGGCGACCTTCAGCGACATCGCCAACGGCGTCTCGGACGACTATGGGTTCTGGCTGTCCGACGCCTTCGCGTCTGGAGGATCCAACGGCTATGACCACAAGGTCATGGGCATCACCGCCCGGGGCGCCTGGGAGGCGGTGAAACGCCATTTCCGCGAGATGGGCCACGATATCCAAACCGAGGATTTCTCCACGGTCGGCGTGGGTGATATGAGCGGCGACGTCTTCGGCAACGGCATGTTGCTTTCCCCCCGCACCAAGCTGGTGGGTGCCTTTAACCACATGCATATCTTCGTCGATCCCGATCCCAATCCGGAAACATCCTTCGCCGAACGAACGCGGCTCTTCGCCCTGCCGCGCTCGGGTTGGAACGACTACGACACCAGCCTGTTGTCCGATGGGGGTGCCATCTTCGAACGGCGGGCCAAGCGGATCACCGTGTCTCCCCGGGTTCGTTCCCTTTACGACCTGCATTCCGACACGGTGACCCCCAACGACCTGATCAAGGCCATGTTGAAGGCCAAGGTCGACCTGCTTTGGTTCGGCGGCATCGGCACCTACATCAAGGCGCGGACCGAAACCGACGCCCAAGCCGGGGACCGGGCCAACGACGCCATCCGCATTAATGGCGAGGATATCCGCGCCAAGGTGGTCGGCGAAGGGGCCAACCTGGGCGCCACCCAATTGGGCCGGGTTGAATACGCCCTGGAGGGTGGACGCATCAACACCGATGCCATCGACAACTCCGCCGGCGTGGATTGCTCCGACCACGAAGTGAACATCAAGATCCTCCTGAACGGCATCGTCCAGGCCGGGGACATGACCGGCAAACAGCGCAATGCCCTGCTGGTGGAGATGACCGACGAGGTCGCCGGTCTGGTTCTGCGCCATAACTATCTGCAGACCCAGGCGATCAGCCTGACCGTCGACCAGGCGCCGGAACTGCTGGACCATCAAACCCGCCTGATGCGCCTGATGGAGCGGACGGGACGCCTGGACCGGGCCATCGAGTTCCTGCCCGACGACGAAACCCTCCAGGATCGGCTCAACCAGGGCAAGGGCCTGACCCGGCCCGAGGTGGCCGTGCTGATGCCCTATGCCAAGCTCTGGCTGTTCGACCAGTTGCTGGAGAGCGACCTGCCCGATGATCCGGCCCTGGAAGGGGACCTGATCCGCTATTTCCCCGACGCCCTGGGCGCGCGTTTCGCCGAGGCCATCAAGGGTCACCGCCTGCGCCGGGAGATCATCTCCACCGTCGCCACCAACAGCATGATCAACCGGGTGGGCGGGACCTTCGTCTCCCAGATGATGGAACGCACGGGCCTGGATCCCTCCGATGTGGCCCGGGCCTATATCGTCAGCCGGGACGCCCATGGGGTCCGCGACCTGTGGTCGGCCATCGAGGCCCTGGACGCCCGGATCCCGGCGACGGTCCAACTCTCCATGCTTCGGGACATCAACCGGCTGATCGCCCATTCCACCCTCTGGCTGCTGCGCAATGGCAATCATCCCCTGGACCTGACCGAGGCCCATGGCCCCCTGGCGGAGGCATCCGCCACCCTGCGCCAGACCCTGCCCGACCTGCTGATGGAAGGTGCCCGGAGCGCGCTGACCAACCGAACCGTGGCGCTGGAGGCGGCGGGCGTGCCCGACGACCTCGCCCGGGCCGTGGCTGGCCTGGACGATCTGGCCGCCACCAACGACATCTCCCGTCTGGCGACCCAAAGGGACTTGCCCGTGGATCGGGCGGCCCGGCTCTATTTCGCCGTGGGCGCCGACTTCGGCATGACTTGGTTGCGGAACCGGGCCTTGGAATTGGACAAGGGCAGCCATTGGACCAAGCTCGCCGTCTCGGCCATCATCGAGGATCTGTTCGTCCAACAGCGGAACCTCGCCCTCGCCGCGCTTGATTGCGCCGAAGAAGTTGACGACCCAGCCAAGGCCGTGGCTTGCTGGAAGGGAACCAACCCCAAGGTGGTCGAGCGGGCCGAACAGCTCCTCTCCGATCTGCGCGGCGCCGCCTCCGTGGATCTGGCCATGCTCACCGTCGCCGCGCGGCAATTCCGCGCCCTGTCCGGATCTTGAAATCGATGCCCGTCATTCGTGCCAATCCACTGAAACTGAACGCCCTGCAACTGAAGACCCTGACCCTGTTCCAGGCCATGACCGAGGATCCCGGTCGCGCCATGGCCGACGGGGAGAGCGGAGAGGTCACCATCGGCTCCATCCCCCACCCCCATGGGGACCATTTTCACGTGGGTCCCTATGTGGTGGGGGCGGCCCATGCCTCGGGCCTGGGGAATGCCGGAGTCTGGAAGGCCCTGGAGCGCAAAAACCTGATCAGGGGCATGTTCCCCTCGGCGGTAACGCTCACCGCCGAGG
>JAIOYK010000106.1 GCA_021741145.1 Rhodospirillum sp.
TCGCTACCCGCTATCTGGGATCGTATCTCAAGTGGTTCCATCTCATCGCCCTGCACTCCAATCCAACCCCCCGCTACTGCCTGCGCGCCGCGATGGGGGCATGATCGTCCGCATCAATGCGATTTATGAATAGAGCCATATTTTCTAAACCGACATCCGTACCATACAATCATATGGTTAAGGCGTCTATCCCGCCAAGGTCATCCAACAGGGTGCAATTCCCAATAGGACGGTCCCCTGGGTCACACCAACGCGCAGCGAAAAAGTCCTCGCCTGGATCATCTCACGTTCTGTCTTAATTGATTGATCGCAGGCACATTGATCGAAAAGATGGAAAATAAACGGTTCGGGAGTTAAGTCCAGATCAGATGCGTCGAGGGCTTCTTATTGATGTATAGCGGGCGCGAATAAAAGCATTATCCAGCCTTTCTTGCCGCTTTTTTAGTCGACCTTCAACAATACGCGCCAACAGAACGAACAAAAAGAAGACTAGAAAAAGCTCGGCCATATCACAACCCCAAAAGGCAGAAGGTATAAATCCGAAAGTATATGTGACTTTTCTGGTGGAGGTATTTGCAACTGCCGTCAGAAAAGCCATGCAAGGGAGGTTATTTCGCGACGCGAAGGAATTCAAGCTGGAAGACGGTAATGACTCCTTAAACCTTCTGGGAGTCGACCCGAGCATACTCAAAAACAGCACAAATTAGCAACAAATGAGAGAATATTTTTAATTTAAAGCGAAAGGTAGATTTCACCCCCTACTCGCGCCGAGACCACGCGGTAATCACGTCCTCCACGTCCGACAGACGCATGGCGGATCGGGGGGCCGGGGGAGACTCGGCCAGCAGAATGGGCAAAAGGGGGTCGACGACTCCCGCGGCACCCATGGGACTCAGGCCCCGTTCCCGAACCTGAGGTAGATTCGGGACCTCCCGGGGGTCAAGGACCGGTTCCACGCAGCAATCGGCGGGCTCCAGAAGCGCGACCCATTCGTCCCGCGACTTCGTGGAGAAGAGGCTTTCCAGTTCCGCCTTCAGGGCCTCCTGCGGCAGAGGATCGGCCTGCCGATGGAGGAGGTCCGGACGCCCCACCGCCCCGCAAAAGGCGGCCCAGAACTTCGGTTCGATGGGGGCGAAGGCCAGAAAGCCCCCGTCCTTCACCCGGTAAATGCCGTAATAGGCCGCGCCCCCGTTCAGCAGGTCCCGGCATCGCCCCGTGTCCACGTCGCGGCTGCCCAAGGCGAGTCCCAGCCCGTTCAGGGCCAGGGCGCTTTCATGCAGACTGACATCCAAATGGGCGCCCCGCCCCGTGCGAAGGCGACGCAGAAGACCCGATAGTACGGCGATCACCGCCATCAACGCTCCGGCGTGGTCCGCCGCCGGGGGGAAAGGCATGACCGGCCTGTCTTCCGTCCCTTGCATGGCCAGAGACCCCGTCAGGGCAAGATAGGTCAGATCGTGCCCCGCCTTCAGCCGCCAGGGACCGGTCTGACCGAAGCCTGACAGCATGACATGAGTCAGGGATTTGTTGAGGACATCCAGGGTCGAGGCCCCAAAGCCCAGACGGTCGAGAACACCGGGCCGGAAGCTCTCCACCAGGATATGGCTTTTGCGGATCAGGCGGGCGAGTTGGTCCTTGCCGTCCTCGGCTTTCAGGTCGACCGTAACCACGGTCTTACCCGCGTTCAGGACCTTGTAGAGGGGGCTGATCCCGTCGGGATCAAGGGGACCGAAGACGCGCATGGGATCCCCGAGAGGGGGTTCCACCTTGACCACCTCCGCCCCCAGGTCGGTCAGGAGAAGGGTGGCGAAGGGGCCGGGGATGTACTGCCCCATGTCGACGACGTGCATGCCTTTCAAGGCATCCTTGAGCATGGTCCGGTTTCCCCTTCGACCTGGTGGTTGAACTCTTTCGCTTCGAACCCCTGAATTTTTGGATTGATGGATCACCGAATCAGAACATTTGAGTGGGTTGTCAGGCTTTTCCTGTTTTATCCCAAGGGACTCAAATCTCTCGGCCGATCCCCTCGTCTATCCAAGCAGTAATTTGTCATCGTCCAGATCCTCGCCCCGTTGCCGGGCGAATTCGGCCAGCAGGCCCTGGACGGTCATCCCCTCCCGCTCGCTCCCCTGGATATCCAGGGCCACCTTGCCCTCGTGCAGCATGACCGTGCGATCCCCCAGATCCAGCGCTTGGCGCATGGAATGAGTCACCATCAGGGTCGTCAGGGACCGCTCCCGGACCAAATCCCGGGTCAGACGTAGGATCAGTTCCGCCGTACGCGGATCCAGGGCCGCCGTATGCTCGTCAAGCAATAGGATGCGCATGGGAGCAAGCGTCGCCATCAGCAGGCTCACCGCTTGACGCTGGCCACCGGACAACAGGCCCATGCGGTCATCCAGACGATCCTCCAACCCCAGGCCAAGGCGGGCCAGCCCATCGCGAAGGGACTCCCGCTCACCGCCCACCAGGGCCCGCCGCAATCCCCGAAGACCACCCCGGCGGAGCGCCAGCGCCATGTTCTCTTCAACGGTCAGGCGCTCGCACGTCCCGGCCAGGGGGTCCTGGAAGACCCGCGCCGCCAGGCCGGCCCGTTTATGGATGGGCCAGCGGGTCACGTCCCGGTGGTCAATGAGGATCCGCCCGTCGTGCAGGGGCGCCGCACCGGACAGGGCATTCAGCAGGGTACTTTTCCCCGCGCCGTTGGAGCCGATGACCGTGACCCACTGGCCTTGGGGAATATCCAAGGTTAGCCCCCGTAGGGCTCGGTTCTCCAGGGGAGTTCCCGGGTTGAAGACGACCTCGACGTCCTGGACGCTGATCATGACTTGGCTCCCCTGGCGCCGCCTCGGGTCCGGATCCGTCGACCGAAAGCCCCCTTGGACCAACGCCCGAAGGCTCCCTTGGAATTCGGCAGGACCAAGGCCAGTCCGACCAGAACGGCGGTAATCAGGTTGAGATCCTGGGCCTGGAGCCCAATAAAGTCGGCATTCAAGGCAAGCGCCACCGCGGTCCGGTAGAGAATCGCCCCAAGAATGCAGGCGATCGAAGCCAGGACGACCGTCCGCGTCGGCATGATCGCCTCGCCCCCGATCACCGAGGCCAATCCGATAATGATCACACCCACGCCCATGGTGACGTCCGCGCCCCCCTGGGATTGGGCGAACAGGGCCCCCGCCAAGGCAACCAGGGCATTGCTCATGGCCATGCCCAACACGATAACGCTCCCCGTGGCCACGCCCTGGGCACCCGCCATGCGCGGGTTCGCGCCAGTCGCCCGCATGGCCAACCCGGCGCGCGAGGCCATGAACAGGTTGAACACCAGCAGACAGACGACGACCACCACCAGCAGGGCCGCGGGGATCATCCAGGCACGGGGAGGCATACCAGGCCCCTCCACCATGGAAAACACCGTGGGTTCCATCAACAGGGCCACGTTGGGCCGTCCCATGATCCGCAGGTTGATGGAATAGAGCGCGATCATCGTCAGGATCGACGCCAGCAAATGGAGAATTTTCAGGCGGGTGTTGAGCAGGGCCGTGACCGCCCCGGCCCCGGCCCCGCAGACCATCGCCAGTCCGGTCGCCAGGAAAGGATCCCAGCCGGATACGATGGCTGTCGCCGCCACGGCGCCTCCCAGGGGAAAGGAGCCGTCAACGGTCAGGTCGGGGAAATCAAGGATCCGAAAGGACAGATAAACCCCCAGGGCGACGAGACCGAAGATCAAGCCAGTCTCGACCGCCCCTAGAAAGGCGATAAGGCTCACGGAATGGATCCTATTCCACGACTTTGGCGGCCTCGGCGACCATCGCTTCGGGCAGGGTCACCCCCATCTTTTCGGCCATGCCCGGGTTTACGAACAATTCGGTCTTGCTGACCGTTTCCACCGGCAAGGTGGCGGGGTCGGCGCCCCCGAGAATCTTGGCCACCATCTTGCCGGTCTGCAGGCCCAGGTCATAGTAATTGAAGCCGACCGAAGCGACGGCGCCCCGTTCCACCGACGCCGTATCCCCGGCGAAAACCGGCAGCTTGTTATCGATTCCCACCTTTACGACCGCCTCCAAGGCGGAAACGACGGTATTATCGGTCGGGACGTAAATGGCATCCACCTTCCCCACCAGATTCCGCGCCGCGCCCAGCACGTCCGAGGACCGGGGAGCGGTGGACTCGACCACCTTGAGACCCGCCGCGTCCGCGGCGACCTTCAGACTCTCCACCAAGCTGACCGAATTGGCCTCGCCGCTGTTGTAGATCACACCGATGGTCTTGGCCTCGGGCAGCACCCGGCGGATCAGGGCCAGGTGCTTGTCGAGCGGCAGCATATCGGAGGTCCCGGTGACCGGGCCACCCGGGTCCATCATGGACCGCACCAGTCTGGCGCCCACGGGGTCCGTGACCGCCGAGAAAACAACGGGAATGGCCCCGCCAGCCGAAGCCACCGCGGTCTGGGCGGAGGGGGTGGCGATGGCCACGATCACGTCGGGAGACATGCCAACAAAGGTCTTGGCGATCTGGGCCGCGGTCCCCACGGACCCTTGCGCGGTCTCATAGGTCCACTTCAGGGTGTCACCGTCCACCCACCCTTCTTCCGCCAAGGCGTCCTTGATTCCTTGACGGGCGGCGTCCAGAGCGGGATGTTCCACGATCTGCGTGATGGCCACATGCTTGACCTCCACGGACCAGCCGGGGGAAGCGAACACCAGCCCCAAACCTATTGCGAGAGCGGCGGCCGAAATAAACGAGCGCATGGAAGTCTCCAAGGTGATACGGAATTGTCCCGTAGGGTGCGCCACCCCCTCGGCCTCCGTCAAGGACAGCAACTCTTTCTTTTCCGCTTTTCCGGTCCCCAACCGGCCAGCCCCCAACCACTGGATACCGTGTTTTCATGGGTAAACGAATCAACCGCCCCTCCAACCGACCCGCGCGGCCTATCCTCGCCAAGGTTGCAAGCCTCGGCGACCGGGGCGATGGCATCGCCCGGCCCATTGACGCGCCCGAGGGCAAGGCGGACCGTCTCTATTACCTGCCTGGCGCCCTGCCCGGAGAGACCGTCCAACTGCGTCCCGGGGTCCGCAAGGGCGACGGCTGGGAGGCGGACCTCCTTTCCATCGAGACCCCGTCACCGGATCGGGTCGCCCCCCCTTGCCCCCAGGCGGAGCATTGCGGCGGCTGCGACCTTCAACACCTTGCCCCCACGGCCATCGCCAGATGGAAGCGCGACAAGGTGGTCCGCGCCCTGGCCCACCGGGGTATCCAGGAAAGCGACATCGCCGAAGGCGCGGCGCGCGCCGTTCTGACCACGCCCCCGGGGACCCGCCGCCGCCTTTCGGCGACCTTGCGGGGCCGGGCGAAGCGCGCCCTTTGTGGATTCCGCGAGCGCGGAGGTCATGGTCTGGTCGACGCGCCGCACTGCCTGTTGGCCAGGCCGGCCCTGGTGGCGCTGATGGACGCCCTGCGCGATACCCTGCCCAAGGTCCTGGCTCCCGGAGCGGAGGCCACGGCCCTGATGACCGAGACGGAAACGGGCGTGGACCTCCGCCTCTCCCTGCCCGAGATGCCGGACCTGAAGGGACGGGAGGCCCTCGCCGCGCTCGCTGATCGAATGGACCTCGCCCGCCTGTCCCTGGGAGCCGAGGAAAGCCCCGGCGAACCGATTTCCGCCCGCCGGGCGCCCCGCCTGACGTTGGGCGGCCAGGCCATCAATCCCCCCCCGGGTCCCTTTCTCCAGCCGAGCCTGGAGGGGGAAGCCGCCCTGACTTCGCTGGTGCTCGAGGCCCTGGGCGAACCGAAGGGCAAAGCCCGGGTCGCCGACCTGTTCTGCGGTCTGGGCACCTTCGCCCTGCCCCTGCGGGAACGCGGCTTCCTGGTTACCGCCATGGACGTCACGCCGGAAGCCATCGCCGCCCTGAACCGCACCACCCGGGTCCAGAGCACGGTGCGAGACCTGTTCAAGACCCCCTTGGCCGGAGAGGAACTGGCCGACCTCGTGGGTGTCGTGGTCGATCCGCCCCGCGCTGGCGCACGCGCCCAATGCGAGGCCCTGGCCGGGGATGGCCCCGCGGTCGTCGTCTTGGTCTCCTGCGCCCCGGCCACCTTCGCCCGAGACGTGCGAACCCTTCTGGACGGGGGGTACCGCCTGGACTGGGTCGCGCCGGTGGACCAGTTCCCCTGGTCCCACCATGTGGAGGTGGTGGCGCGCCTGACCCGCTTGGAAGCCGACATACCGACCAAGGACAAGGTCATCAACTGGCTGGGGTAAGATCCACGGTCCGCCGGGATGGGAACCGAAAGGGTGCCCTAGCGTGAAACTGGGCAAGTCTGGCCCAGTTTCACGCTAATACTCTAGCCGTCCAGCCGTTGCTCCAGGCAGGCCTTCACCACGGCGATGGTATCCTTCAAGGCGGAGATCAAGGGAATCAGGGCGGACCGGTCATCGGCTGCGTCCTCCACACCGATGGACAACAGGTGAGTCCGGGTGGCGCCAAACTGCCCGGCCATACCCTTCAAGGCATGGGCCGCGCGGCGCAGATCCACGGCCGATCCGTCGCGGGAGAGGGCATCCACCTTCGCCAAGTGGCGGTCCATATTGTCCAAGGCCGAACGCAGGAGCGGGCGGATCTTGCCCGTGCCAACCTGTTCGATCAGACTATCCAGGATCGTGCCATCGAAATGGGGGGCGTCCTCCCATTTGGGGTCCGGATGACGCAAGGGCTTTGGCTTGGCGAGGATCCTCTCCGGCGCCAGCGCGGCGCGCTTGGTCACTCGGGTGATCACGTCGTGAAGCCGTCCCCAGTCCACGGGCTTGGTCAACAGATCGGTCAGTCCGCTGGCCAGATAACGGTCCCGATCCTCCAGGCCGACGTCGGCGGTCAACGCGACGATGGGCAAGGACCCGAAGGGCTCCCCCATGGCGCGGATCCGCCGGGTGGCCTCGGCCCCGTCCATCAAGGGCATCTGCATATCCATGAGAACAAGGTCGTAGGGCGCCATGGCGGAGGCTTCCACCTGGGCCACGCCCTCGACGCCATTGCGCGCGGTATCCACCACATGCCCGGCGCGGCGCAAAACCGTGGCGATCAGCAGCAGATTGGTCTCGTTATCCTCCACCAACAACACCCGATGGCCCTCACCTTCATGGGTGACCACCTCGCCGAGGGGCCAGGGCGAGACGCTCCGGTCCAGGGTGACGGTTTCCATCGGGTCACCCAGGGGTTGGATCAGCCGCACCCGAAAGGTCGCCCCCTTGCCCTGCTGACTATAAACGGAAATCGTCCCTCCCATCATTTCCACCAAACGCTTGCAGATGGTGAGCCCCAAACCCGTGCCCCCAAACTTCCGGGTGGTGGAGGCATCGGCCTGGGTAAAGGGAGAGAACAGGCGAGCCAACTGGTCCTCGCCCATGCCAATGCCGGTATCGGCCACGGTGAAGGTCAACGAGACGGCCTCCTCGCCCGTTTCCTCCCAGGTCAGGGACACACCAATCCGGCCCCGCTCCGTGAATTTCACGGCATTGCCCACCAAATTGAACAACACCTGCCGCAGTCGGGTCGGATCGCCCCGGGTCACTAGATCCGCCGACCGCTCCCCCGTCGCCTCCAGAATTAAACTTTGGCTCTATTCGCAGATCGCATTGAATTGCTATAAAGTGAGAGAAATGCAGGAGTTTAGGCACCATGGACCACAAGAGCTTTCACCGCTGGCTATGCGAGATCGATCACCTCACGGAAGCGCAGAAGGCGAAGGTGT
>JAIOYK010000053.1 GCA_021741145.1 Rhodospirillum sp.
GGCTTTTCATTGGGCGTCTGGATCATGGACGATATACTGGCGCTCCCGTCCTGGGAACGGACTGGGGGTAAGTGAAAAAATGGGGGATGTCCATGGGTGGAAATGCCGTGTTCGCATCTGGTGTCGCCATTGCGGCGCTGCTCGTCGGTCTTGGGTCCGCCTTGGCTGGAGGGGACTTGGTGTCTGGCGAGAAGGTCAGCAAGAAATGTATCGCCTGCCACAGCTTCGAGGCGGAGGGCGGCAACAAACTGGGGCCAAATTTGTTCGGGACCATCGGGCGCCCGGTGGGCTCCTTGGAGGGCTACGATGACTTTTCCGAAAGCTATGTGACTTTGGGTCAACAGGGAATGGTCTGGACCGAGGAAAGTCTCGTGGCCTACCTCAAGGATCCAAAAGGCTTCGTGCGGGAAATGTCCGGGGATCCCAAGGCTAAGTCCAAGATGACATTCAAATTGCCCGGTGATCAGGATGTCGCCGACGTCATCTCCTATATGGCCAGCCTGAAATGAAAAGGGGGAGGGTATCTCCCTTCCCCTTACAGCAGGTCCCGTAGGCGGGCCCAGGTGGTGCCCAGGACCAATAGGGGGGTGCGGAGGACCGAGCCGCCGGGGAAGGGCAAGTGGGGCAGTCGGGCGATGATATCGAACCGCTCTTCCGTGCCGCCGATGACCTCGGCCATCAGCCGTCCGGCCAGTCCGGTCATGGCGACTCCATGGCCGGAATATCCATGGGCGAAGAGTGTGCGGGACCCCAGCCGTCCGAAATGGGGCATGCGGTTGATGGTGATGGCCACGTTGCCGCCCCAACCATGGGTCACGGTCACGTCGGCGAGTTGGGGGAAGTAGCGCAGCATGACCTTGCGCAAGGACGCCTTGATGCTCATCGGGTCCAGGCGGGTATAGCTGACTCCCCCGCCAAACAGAAGACGATGGTCGGCGGACCGGCGGTAGTAGTTCAGCACGAAGGCGATGTCGGCGATGGCTTCGTTGCCTGGGATCAAAGCCTCGGCCCGTTGCTGCCCCAGGGGTTCGGTGGCGATGACATAGGTTCCCACGGGCATGATGGTCGCCCTTAGTCCCTTGGCTTTCCCCCAAATATAGGCGTTGCCCGCCAGGATCAGCCATTTGGCGCGGATGGTGCTCCGGTCGGTCACCACGCGCACGGCCCCGCCGGTGTCTTCGTGGGTCCGATAGGCGGTCCCTTCGTGCAGGTGGGCGCCCGCGGCCTCCGCCGCCCGGGCCAACCCCAGGGTATAGTTCAGGGGGTGGAGATGCCCCGCCCGCCGGTCCCGGAGGCCCCCAAGGTAGGCGTCGGATTGGACGACTTCCCGTATGGATCCAGCGTCGATCCAGTCCAGATCCCCATGGCCGAAGGACTCCCATTCTTCCATCATCTCGCGCAGGCCCACCATATGCCGGGGCTTGAAGCCGACGTGGATATGGCCCGGGGCGAAGTCGCAGGCGATGGCGTGCTTGTCGATGAGGGCGCGGGTCAGGTCCACGGCCTCCATCCCCAGGTC
Source organism: Rhodospirillum sp. (assembly GCA_021741145.1). Classification (GTDB taxonomy): domain Bacteria; phylum Pseudomonadota; class Alphaproteobacteria; order Rhodospirillales; family Rhodospirillaceae; genus Rhodospirillum. The sequence goes on from JAIOYK010000053.1 coordinate 1,520, forward strand.
CCAGAGGGATTGGCGGCAGGTGGTATCCACGCTTCGCCCAAGGGAGGAAATTTCCGCTCCATATCCGGCGATGAGCTGGCCGCCACTCCGGCCCGAGGCGCCATGGCCGATATGCTGGGCTTCGATCAGTCGGACCGAATAGCCCCGTTCCGCCAAATGGAGGGCGGCCGAACATCCGGTCATGCCGCCACCGACGATACAGACATCAGTGGCTATGTCGCCCTCCAGGGGCGGGCGAGGGGGAGTGGAATGGGCGGAATCGCCATACCAATTGCCGGGAAGTTGGATCATGGATCCTCAATACCATTCTCTCGGGGCGCCGTCATCCCTTCGCGGCGGGATGGTCACCGTCGGGTTTCGACCCCTGGTTAGACCGGTGGGCATGACGCGCCGTGGAAGAATTCTGTTGCCAAAGGAGGGGGTTTGACCACACAAGCGTTTGACCCATCGTGTTTCGTCCCCATCTGCTAGGGGGACCGGGGGCCGGTGTCTTTTCGGTCAAGTTCCAACCAGGGTTCGGAAAGGGGACCAGGGGGTCGCCGTTCCGATCATCACTTTTGATCCACTTCAAGGGGGAGGTCTCGATGCCGTCCACTTTTTTACGTGCCCTGACCGGCTTCGCCGTCGGCGCCCTGTTCGCCGGTCAGGCGTTCGCCGCCGAGGAAAAAGTTCTCAACGTCTACAACTGGTCGGACTATATCGCCGAGGATACTCTGGCGAAGTTCGAGGCCGAGACCGGGATCAAGGTCAATTACGACGTTTATGACAGCAACGAACTGCTCGAATCGAAGCTGCTGGCGGGCCACTCTGGCTACGACATTGTCGTCCCCACGGACCATACCTTTTCCCGGTTGATCGCCGCGGGCATTCTTCAAAAATTGGATAAGTCCAAGATCCCAAATTTCGCCAATCTGGATCCGACCCTGATGGACCGTGCCGCCAATTATGATCCGGGCAACGACCACGGGATCATTTATATGTGGGGTACCAACGGTCTGGGAATCAATGTGGACAAGGTGAAGGAAGTCCTGGGCGAGGATGCTCCCTTGGATAGCTACGCCCTGCTGTTCGATCCAAAATATGCCGACAAGCTGGCGACTTGCGGTATCCATGTGTTGGATAGCGCCTCGGAGGTCTTCCCTGTTGCCCGGAACTACCTGGGCTTGGATGCGAATTCCGAAAGCGATGAAGACCTGGAGAAAGCAACCGAGCTGTGGATGGGTGTGCGGTCCGACATCCAGAAATTTCATTCCTCGGAATTTATCAATGCCTTGGCCAATGGTGATATCTGCATGGCCTTCGGCTTTAGCGGCGACATTCTGCAGGCCAAGGGCCGGGCCGAGGAAGCCGGAAATGGCGTCAATATCGAGTACATCATTCCCAAGGAAGGCAGCTTGGTCTGGTTCGACATGATGGGGATTCCCGCTGACGCCCCCCATCCGGAAAACGCCCAAGCCTTCATCAACTTCATCCTCGATCCCCAGATCACGGCGGATATCTCCAACTACGTTTGGTATGCGAACGCGAACATCAAATCGACCGCGCTGGTGGTCGAGGACGTGCGCAACAATCCTGGCGTCTATCCCAGCGCCGAAGTGATGAGCAAGCTGTTCATTCAGAAAACCGCGACGCCGAAGTACGAGCGTCTGCGCACCCGGTCCTGGAATAAGGTGAAAACCGGGATCTAAGGATCCCCGGTGGGGCCACCTTTCCGTGATCGGAACGGTGGCCCTTTCCTTTTCGGAGAAGAAATGAAGGCCTTTTCGGAGAAGAAATGCAGGAAAAAGGAGCGGTCGTCATGGGGGTGCGTCGGTTTGGTCTGGTCATGGGGCTGGTCACGGGTGTTTTGATCGGCACGGTGGGCGCGGGTTTCGAAGCTCGGGCGGCGGAGGACAGTGTCGTCAATGTGTTCAACTGGTCGGACTACATCGCCGATGACGTGATCGCCCGCTTCACCGAGGAAACGGGCATTGTCGTTCGCTATGATGTCTTTGATTCCAATGAAATGCTTGAGGGCAAGTTGCTGGCGGGCCATTCGGGATACGATTTGGTGGTGCCCTCGGACTATGCCCTTTCCAAATTACTGGAGGCCGGAGCGCTCCAACCCCTGGACAAGGCCGCCCTTCCGAATCTCGCCAATCTGGATCCGGTGATGATGACGCGGGCCGCGGTCCATGATCCCGGAAACACCCACGGGGTGATCTATATGTGGGGCACCGCCGGGCTGGGCATGAACCGCGCGATGGTAACCGCCGCCCTGGGCGAGGCCGCGCCGATGGACAGTTTCGCCCTACTGTTCGACCCCCAATACGCATCGAAGTTGGCCAAATGCGGCATCTATATGCTCGATAGTGGTCCCTGGGTGCTGTCCGCCGCCCTGAACTACCTGGGGCTGAATCCCAATTCCGAGGATCCCGCGGACCTGGATCGAGCCGAAGCCCTGCTGATGACCGTCCGTCCCTTTATCCGACGGTTCGATTCGTCGGCCTATATCGAAGCCCTGGCCAATGGGGATATCTGTCTGGCCTATGGCTATTCCGGCGATATCTTCCAGGCCCAGGGCCGGGCGGAGGAGGCGGAAAACGGGGTCGCCCTGGACTATGTGATCCCCAAGGAGGGAACCCAGGTGGCTTTCGATCTGTTGGCCATTCCCGTGGACGCGGCCCATGCGGCGAACGCCCTGGCGTTCATCGATTTCCTCAGTCGGCCGGATATCGCGGCCCTGAACACCAATTACGTCTGGTACGCCAATGCCAACACCAAGGCGACGCCCCTGGTGGATCCGGAGATCCGTGACGATCCCGCGATCTATCCGCCGCCGGAGGTGATGGCCCGCCTGTATACCCGCGCACCCCTGACCGCCCAGGGTGACCGGACCTTGACGCGCATCTGGACCCGGATCAAGTCTGGATCCTGACCTGTCTTCCGTCTCCACCCCTTCAGGAAAGGGATCGCATGTCCATGGCAACCCAGGTGAAGGCGGTCTCCGACCGCCCCGTGAAGACTCCACCGGAAATACCGGGATGTACCAAGAAGCTGGGGCCGCCGATCATCGAGATCGAAAAGGTGGTCAAACGCTTTGGCGATTTCGTGGCCGTTAATGGCGTCTCATTGGATGTCTTCGAAGGCGAGTTCCTCTGCCTGCTGGGGGGGTCTGGCTGCGGCAAGACCACCTTGCTGCGCATGATGGCGGGCTTCGAGCAGCCGAGCGAGGGGCGGGTGCTGATTGACGGTAAGGACATGACCGACGTCGCCCCCTACGACCGGCCCGTGAATATGATGTTTCAGTCCTACGCCCTGTTTCCCCACATGAGCGTGGAGCGGAACATCGAATTTGGGTTGAGACAGGACGGCATGCCCAAGGCCGAGCGGGAGAGCCGGGTGGCCGAGATGCTCGCCATGGTCCAACTTGAGCGCTTCGCCAAGCGCAAGCCCAACCAACTGTCTGGCGGTCAACGTCAGCGGGTGGCCCTCGCCCGGGCGCTGGCCAAGCACCCCCGGGTGCTGTTGCTCGACGAACCCCTTTCGGCGCTCGACAAGAAGCTGCGGGAACGGACCCAGCTTGACCTCGTGAACATCCAAGAAAAGACGGGGATCACCTTCGTCGTGGTCACCCATGACCAGGAGGAGGCCATGACCATGGCCGACCGCGTGGCGATCATGGACGAAGGCTGGATCGAGCAAATCGACGCTCCACAGTCCATGTACGAATATCCCAACACGCGTTTTGTCGCCGAATTCTTCGGCAGCGTGAACATGTTCGAAGGCACCCTGGTGGAGGATGAGCCCGACCATGTCATCATCGAGGCGCCGGAGTTGGAAACCCCCATCTATGTCGGTCATGGAGTCAGCGGGCGGGAGGGCGGCACGGTCTGGGCGGCCCTAAGACCGGAAAAGGTGACCCTGATCACCGAAAAGCCCGATCGGGACAGCAATTGGTCCTCGGGCGTGGTCAAGGATATCGTCTATCTGGGCTCCACCAGCACCTATATTGTCGAGTTGGCTTCGGGCAAGCAAGTCCGCGCGACACTCGCCAACCATGACCGGGATATGGAAGGGCGGGTGACCTGGGACGATAAGGTCTTTGTGACCTGGACCGACAACGCTCCCGTGGTGGTCAGCTCATGAGCGGGGCCGGGATGGAAGCGGGGACCGGGGCGAGCGCCGGTGGTGGCGCGGCGCCGGTACGCACCCACTGGCGGACGCGCCTGTCGGTCTACCTCAACACCAATGGGCGGCGGCTGGTGCTTGGGGTGCCCTATCTATGGTTGCTGCTGTTCTTCCTGCTGCCCTTCGCCATCGTTCTAAAGATCTCCTTCGCCGAATTCGCCATCGGAGTCCCCCCTTATTCGGATCTGTTGGAGTTGACCCAGGATGGCTATTTTCGCCTGACCCTGGCTCTGTCCAATTACGCCTACCTGTTCGACGACCCCCAATATGTTATCGCCTATACGAATTCCTTGCGGATCGCGGCGGTGTCCACGGCCTTTGCCCTTCTGGTGGGTTTTCCCATGGCCTATGGAATCGCCAAGGCGCCCAAGGGACCCCGGACCATCCTGTTGTTCCTGGTGGTCCTGCCCTTCTGGACATCCTTCCTGATCCGGGTCTATGCCTGGATTGGTATCCTCAAAAGTAATGGTCTGCTGAACAACCTTCTGATCTCCCTGGGGATTATCGACGATCCCCTGGTAATCCTGGGCAGTGACTGGGGCGTCTATATCGGTATCGTCTATTCCTACCTGCCCTTTATGGTTCTACCGCTCTATGCGACCCTGGAGAAGCTCGATCCCAGTTTGCTGGAGGCCGCCCATGACCTGGGCTGTCGTCCCTGGAAGGCCTTCCTGACCATCACCTTGCCCCTGGCTCTGCCGGGGATCGTGGCCGGGTCCATGCTGGTCTTTATCCCCGCGGTGGGCGAGTTCGTTATTCCCGAGCTGTTGGGGGGGGCGGACACTTTCATGATCGGCCGCGTGTTGTGGAATGAGTTCTTCCTCAACCGGGATTGGCCCGTGGCCTCGGCGGTGGCGATGGCCATGCTGATCCTGCTGGTGGCGCCCATCATGATTTTCCAGCATATCCAGGCCAAACAAGCCGATGGCGAAGGAGCGGGGCGATGAACTGGCGGCGTGACTGGTTTACCCTGAGTTGGATGGCCTTCGGCTTCGCCTTCCTCTATGTGCCCATCCTGCTGTTGGTCATCTATTCCTTCAACGAAGGGCGTTTGGTGACCGTCTGGGCCGGATGGTCCACCAAGTGGTATGGGGAGTTGCTGCGGGATGAACAGATCATGGGCGCGGCCTGGATCTCGCTGCGGGTGGCGGTGATGAACGCCACCTTCGCCACCGTTCTGGGCACGCTGGCGGCACTGGCCATGGTGCGCTTTGGCGCCTTCCGGGGCCGGACCCTCTTTTCCGGCATGCTCTCTGCCCCGCTGGTCATGCCCGATGTGATCACTGGATTGTCCTCCCTGCTGCTCTTCGTCGCCATGGAGCAATTGATCGGTTGGCCGGAGGGGCGGGGGATCACCACCATCACCATCGCCCATGTGACCTTTTCCACGGCCTATGTGGCGGTGGTGATCCAATCCCGATTGGTGGGTATGGACCGGTCCATCGAGGAGGCGGCCATGGACCTGGGCGCCCGCCCGGCGAAGGTCTTTCTGGTCATCACCATTCCGGTCATCGCTCCGGCCCTGGTGGCGGGCTGGCTGCTGGCTTTTACCCTATCCCTGGATGACCTGGTGATCGCGAGCTTCGTTTCAGGACCCGCGTCCTCGACCCTGCCCATGGTGGTCTTCTCCTCCGTGCGTCTGGGGGTCAGTCCGGAAATCAATGCCCTTGCGACAATTCTCGTGGTTGTGGCCAGCGTCGCCATCCTGGGGGCCGGTTGGGCCATGAACCGACAGGAGCGCTTGACCAAGGCACTGACCGAAAAACGTGAAATCCCGGTGGAGGGGTGACAGGCATGGGGATTCCCTTGGGTGTTTGGCTGGCCTTGGCTGGCGTTAACGGATTTCTCTCCGTGGCCATGGGCGCTTTCGCCGCCCATGGTCTGGAAGCCATGGGCGACCCCCATGCCGTCGCGCTGGTGGAGAAGGCCGCCCGTTATCAAATGTATGGTGTGATCGGGTTTGTTGTCGCGGCATGGGCGAAAGGCCAGGGGGGATTAGGACTTCTGGCTGATATCCTTGGGTGCCTTCAACTGATAGGTATCCTGCTATTCTGTGGGTCTCTGGTCTTGATCGCCTTGCTGCGGGTTCCGGTGGCATTTCTCGCGCCCTTTGGCGGGATGGCCATGCTTGTGGGTTGGATCGTCGTGGCCTGGATGGGAATTCGGTCGGTTCGACGGGGAGGCGTTTGACAGGACAGTATCCCATGCCCATCATGGGGCCGCGTTATGTCCCCCGCCGTGACTTGAGGTTCCGTCGCGGAATGATTAAGTACGCAGTCATCATGGGGTTTTTTGGGAGCACGTGCCGAGCATGGCAAAAAAGATACTGATTGTCGAAGACAACGATTTGAACATGAAGTTGTTCAATGATCTGCTTCAAGCCAATGGCTACGCCACGGTGCAGACCAAGGATGGGCGCGAGGTCTTAGACCTTGCGCGGGCCAACCACCCTGACCTGATCCTGATGGACATCCAGCTGCCGGAGATCTCCGGGTTGGAAATCACCAAGATGCTGTAGGATGACGAAGACCTGAAGGCTATTCCCGTGATCGCCGTGACCGCTTTCGCGATGAAGGGGGACGAGGAAAAGATCCGGGAAGGGGGATGCGAGGGATATATCGCCAAGCCCATCTCCGTCGCCAGTTTCCTTCAGACCGTCGCGAAGTTCCTGGAAGGCTGACCCGCTCCGCCATGGATCCGCTCCTCGATGGAACGGGACCTCCATGGAAAGGAGGCGGTGCCCAGGGGCGCCGCCTTTTTTGTTGGCCCGAAGCTGTCCCGAGCCCCGCTGTCCCGTGTTTTGCGCCAGACATACGAAAACCGCCCTGTCGCCAGGGCGGTTTTCGTATGTCTGGCGCCGGAGGATTCCCTCCGGCCACCGAACCGGATGCTATTTCAGCTTGGTCTCGCGAAAGACCACATGCTTGCGGACCCGCGGGTCGTACTTGCGGAATTCGAACTTGTTGGTGGTCTTCCGAGGGTTCTTCTTGACCACATAAAAGTAGCCCGTATCCGCGGTGCTTTCCAGCTTGACCAGAATGGTGGCAGGTTTGGCCATGGCCTTGAACCCCGTTCGTTAGATAAAGACAAATTGTTTCGAGCGGCGGAGAATACTCGCCAGCGCGGCGATGTCAAGGGACCTTGGTGGTCTTTCCTGGATTCATGGGAAATCTCCCGAAATCCGCCGTTTTATCGTCCAGCGGCCGCCTGGGTCGGTGCCGTCAGACGCAGGGCCCGCTCATAGAGAGCGTGGTTGTCCAGGAGCTTCTCGGCCACGGTCTCGTCGATCAGGGCATGGGGATGGTGCTCCGCCGGGCAGCCTCCGCGCAGGGCGTCCCGTCTGGCGTCGTCCCGACGGTCCGTCGCGCGCCAGAGAGCCAACTGGGCGGCCAATTCCCGTTCTCCCCCATTGAGGCGGTCCAGGACGCCATCGGCGGCGCCCAGGGTCTCTCCCGCGCCGCTGGTGCAGGCCACGGGGCGGACACCCAACCCATGGAGGACATAGCCCGAGGGGCTGTGGAAGCGAGACCAGGTCAGGGTCATTTCCCCGCCATTGGGCATCTGGAGGACCGTCTGAACGGTTCCCTTGCCGTAGGAGGTTGTTCCGATCACCACGGCGCGGCCGCTGTCCTGGAGGGCCGCGGCGACGATCTCGGCGGCGGATGCGCTATCCCCGTCCACCAGGACCACCATGGGCATGCCTCGGGCCATGTCGCCAGGGGTGGCCGCGTAAAACTGGCGGGCGTCCGGGTGACGCCCCCGGGTCGAGACGATGGGTCCCCGTTCCATGAAAAGGTCGCTCATGGTGACGGCTTGGTCGAGCAACCCACCCGGGTTGCCCCGCAGGTCCAGGACAATGCCCTTGAGACGGTCACCTCCCTTGATCTCAGCGTCGCTCACCGCCTCCGCCACCGCCGTCGTGGTGCGTTGGTTGAAGCTGGTGACCGTGATGAAGGCCACGTCATTGTCCATCTTCAAATCGACGGTGGGCATGACGATTAGGGCGCGGTCCAGGGTGACGCTCCGGCGGGCCAAGGTGTCCACGCCCGCGAGGACCAGGGTGACATCGCTGCTGGTTGGCCCGCGCAACCAGTTCCGAACGTCCTGGCGGGAGACAGTCTTGGTGCTTTGGCCGTTGATGGCGATGATGCGGTCGCCCGAGCGCAGGCCCGCGTCGGACGCGGGCGTGCCGGGCATGACCCGAGTGATGATGACCGCGCCATCCCGGATGTCGTACATGATGCCAATCCCGCCAAAGCCGTTGCGGGCGCCGCGGTTCAGGCTGGCTTCCGTACTGTCGGCGTAGCGGGAAAAGGGGTCGAGTTTGGCCAGCGCCCCATCGAAAACGGCCTTATACAACGCCTCGGGGTCGGCGTTGAGCAGGGGGGTGGACGTGTCGCGAACCAGACCAAACACATTGGCGGTCAGTAGCCCCCAGCCAGCGGAGTCGTTGGACATGGGCAGGGGAAAGACGCCAATGACCTTGTCGTCCCGTGAGACTTCGAGGGTGGACCCCATGCGGTCAACGTTGATTTCCGGATCCAGCCGAGACAGCCCACGCAGACCGGCGGTTCCCACGGCGCGCAGGTCCACCTTGTCGATGTAACGATCGGAAATGACCTCATACCCATGGGAGAACAAGTTCTCCGCCTCCGACCGGGGGAAGGTCATGGTCGCGAGAACCTTGGCCCTGTCATCATCGAGATCGGCTGAGGATGTGGCAATCGCCAGATCGGCGCTCGGTCCACCCGCTTGGCCAGGAGTCTCCATGGCGGCCGGGTCGGCGCAGGCGGACAGCAGGACGACAGTGGCCATCAGGCCCAAACGGGTGCCGACACGGGCGACCGATATCATGTTTTGGGCGAACATATGGTCCCAACTTTGCCTGAAGAGGATGGATTTGGAGTCCCCGATATTCATCCCTCTCACACTATGGTTAAGAAATTCCGAATCGAATGTCCACAGGGAAATGCATCGGGACTCGTTTGATTCCTTAAGGTTTTGAACGAGCCCGTACCGCCTTGCGTCCCCGAGCGGCTCCCTTGGGCGTCGCCGGACGGCCCGCCACCGCCTGTCCGGGACGCTTGGCCACGCGTCCCATGACCTTGCGGGGACGGCCCCGTCCGGGCTTGCCCTGGTCGCCGCCCTGGAGCAACTCGAAGAGCAGCCCGCCGGAGATGGGGTTGGCCTCCTTCAAAAGGACCTCGACTGGCCCGCCCAGACGGAATTCCCACCCGGTGGATTGGCCACGCAGGCAATGGGCGGCCTCGTCATGGACGTAAAAGTCATTGGGGAGCGATCCGATGGGGATCAGGCCATCGGCACCGCTTTCGTCCAGGGTCACGAACAGGCCAGCGCGGGTTACCCCATTGATCCGACCTGGGAAAATGGCGCCCACATGGCTCGCCATATAAGAAACGGTAAAGCGATTGACCGCATCCCGTTCGGCCGCGGCGGCACGGCGTTCCGTGGCGGTGATGTGCTGGCCGATTTCTTCGAACTCTTGGTCGGCTTCGGGAGTCAAGCCATCCTTGCCGAGGCGCAGGCCGCGGATCAGCGCCCGGTGCACCAACAGGTCGGCATAGCGGCGGATGGGGGAGGTGAAATGGGCGTAGCGGCGGAGCGCCAAACCGAAGTGTCCGATGTTGTCCGGATTGTATTCCGCCTGGGCCTGGGACCGAAGGACGACCTCGTTCACCATATGCTCGTTCCCGGTACCCTTGGCCTTTTCCAGGATCCCGTTGAATTGGCCAGAGCGTTTTACGGTCCCCTTGTGGAAGGGGATATCCAGGGTTTCCAGGAAATTCGCCAGGGCTTCCAGCTTTTCAAAGGTCGGTTGGTCGTGGATTCGGTACATGCAGGGCTGGCGTTTGTCCTCCAGGGTCTCGGCCGCGGCGACATTGGCGGAGACCATGAATTCCTCGATCAGCCGGTGGCTGTCCAGGCGGGTTCGGGTGGCGATGCGTTCCACCACCCCGCTCTCGTCCAGGACCACCTTGCGCTCGGGCAGGTCCAGCTCCAGGGTGCCGCGCATGTGGCGCGCGGCCAGCAGGCTCTTGAAGGCCCCATAGAGCGGCGCGATCACCGGTTCCACCAGGGGGCCGGTCAGGTCATCGGGATGGCCGTCCCGGGCTGCTTGAACCTGCTCATAGGTCAACCGCGCCGCGGAGCGCATGAGGCCGCGCAGGAAATGGTGGCGCAGCTTATTGCCATCCTTGTCGAAGGTCATCCAGACGGCCATGCAACCGCGCTCTTCCCGCGGGCGGAGGGAACACCAGCCGTTGGACAGGGCCTCGGGCAGCATGGGCACGACCCGGTCGGGGAAATAGACGGAGTTGCCCCGGTCCTTGGCGGCCATATCCAGGGGGGATCCGGTGCGCACGTAGTGGGCCACGTCGGCGATGGCGACCAGGATCACCCACCCACCGGGATTGGTTGGATCGTCATCGACCCGGGCATACACGGCGTCGTCGAAATCCCGGGCATCGGAGCCGTCAATGGTGATCAGGGGAACGTCGCGGAGGTCTTCCCGATCCTTTAGGTCGACGGCTTCGGCGGCTTCGGCTTGATCAATGGCCTCCTGGGGAAAGTCGACGGGGATGTCATGGGAGTGGATGGCCACGAGGCTAATGGAGCGGGGACCGTCCTCCTCGCCCAGGATGTCCACGACCTTGGCCCGGCGTAGGCCCAACTGGCGCCCGGGAAGCAACTCGGCCTCCACCAGATCGCCGGGGTGGGCCTGATTGGCGTCGGGGAATTCCACGACGTATTCGTCGCGATCCTTCCGGTTGGTTGGACGCAGACGGAGGGCGCCCTTGCCTTCCGCGAGAATGCCAAGGATACGGGTGGGGGCGCTCGAGAGGCGGCGGATGCATTTGGCTTCGTAGCGGGTCTCTCCCTGCCGGGCGAGGCGGGCGAGGATGCGGTCGCCGATGCCCACCTCCGGCCCGCCCTGGCCGCGACTGCCGCGGCGGTCCGGGATGAAGAGGATGCGCGGGAGCGGCTCGTCCTCCGGCCAGTTTTCCGGGCGACAGAAAAGGTCCCCTTCCGCGTCGGAATGGGTGACGCGTAGCACGGTGACCTCGGGCAGGGTCCCTTGCGGAGCAAACCTGCGGCCCCGGCCCCGCTGGATGGATCCCTCCTCCTCCAATTGCTTCACCAGGGCGCGCAGCTCGGACCGCTGGCCGCCGTTGATGTTGAAGGCCCGGGCGATCTCCCGTTTGCCGACCTCTCCATTGTTGTCCTGGATGAATGTCAGGACCTGTTCCTTGGTGGGGAAGGGGATGTGCTTGGGGGTCTTGCCGGTCAATGGGGGGGCTTTCGATGGAAAATGAAGGGCGTAGTATGGACCTTCGTGACCGATCTTAAAAGGGAAGCGAACTTGGAGGTTTTTGGACCGGTTGGCCTTTTAGACTGGGGAGGGTCAGGGCAATCTTGCCAAGGGGCCGCTTTTTCAGGGAATCGCGTTGGGCCGTGACGATATGATCCAAGGGATTATTTCTTACCCAGAACGGGCAAGTGGCGCTTCGCAACACGCCATGGTGAAGATTGGGACGTTGATGCGCGTTCAAAGACTATATTTTTTTCGAACCTAGAAAGAAGGGGGAGCGGGGCATCGCCCCGACTGGGCGCGGGCGAGAGCCCGTTCCGCCAGGATGGCGGACCCTACTCCTCGGGCGCGGCGGCCTTCTTCGCCGGAGTCTTCTTCGCCGCCGTGGTGGTCTTCTTGGCGGTGGTGGCCTTTTTAGCGGGGGCCTTCTTGGCCGCGGGCTTTTTCGCCAGGCCATCCTCGGTCGCGGTCGCGGCCTTCTTGGCCGGTGCCTTCTTCGCCGGGGCCTTCTTGGCGGGGGCGGGTCCCTTGGCGGCCTTGGCGGCGATCAGCTCCAGGGCACGGTCCAGGGTAATGGTCTCCGCGTCGTCGGCCTTGGGGATGGTGGCCCGGATCTTGTCGTGCTGCACGTAAGGACCGAAGCGCCCGTCGTGGATGGTCACGGGCTTGCCGTCCGTGGGATGGTCGCCCAGGGCCTTCGCGGGTTGGCGGGCTTTCCCACCTTTGCCCGCCTCGGCCAACAGGCTGACGGCCCGGTTGAGGCCAATGCTTAGCACGTCGTCGTCCTTGGGCAGGGACTTATAGATATCCCCATGCTTGATATAGGGTCCATAGCGACCAATCCCCGCGGAGATCATCGCCTTGGTCTCCGGGTGCTCGCCCACGGGGCGGGGCAGGGCCAGGAGTTTCAGGGCGATGTCCAGGTCGATGCTGGCCGGTTCCATGTCCTTGGGGATGGAGACCCGGGGCGGCTTCTCGGCCTTCTTGCCCTTTTCGGCCTTTTCCGCTTCGCCAAGCTGCACGTAAAGGCCGTAGGGACCCTTGCGCATGGTCACCACCTTGCCGGTGTCCGGGTCCTCGCCGAGGGTCTTCATTCCGTCCTCGGCGAGGGCGGTGGGGTCCTCGCCGTCTCCGGCCTTGGCGACCAGGGGGCGGGTGAACTTGCAGTCCGGATAATTGGAACACCCGACGAAGGCGCCGAACTTGCCGATGCGCAAGCCCAAACGGCCCTCCTTGCAGACGGGGCAGACCCGGGGGTCGTGGCCGTCCTCGGTCTTGGGGAACAGGTGCGGCCCCATGTCCTCGTCCAGCGCGTCGAGCACGTTGGAGACCCGCAGTTCCGCGGTGCCGTCAATGGCGGCCTTGAAGTCCATCCAAAAGTTTTGGAGCACCGTCTTCCAGCCCAGCTTTCCGTCGGAAATTTCGTCGAGCTGGTTTTCCAGGTCCGCGGTGAAGGAATACTCCACGTAACGGGCGAAGAAGTTTTCCAGGAAGGCCGTGACCAGACGGCCCCGGTCCTCGGCGATGAACCGGCGGGCATCCAGGCGGACGTATTCCCGGTCCTGGAGCACGGTCAGGATCGAGGCATAGGTCGACGGACGGCCAATTCCCAACTCCTCCATGCGCTTGACCAAGCTGGCCTCGGTATAGCGCGGCGGCGGCTGGGTGAAATGCTGGTCGGCGTTGACCTTGTCGCGCTTGATGGCTTCGCCTTCCTTCAACGGCGGCAGCAGGCGGTTTTCGTCGTCGTCGTCCCCGGCGTCGTCCAGGCCTTCCCGATAGAGCTTGAGGAAGCCGTCGAAGCGGATGACCGAGCCGTTGGCCCGGAGCATGACGCCCTTGGAAGAGTCCCCGATGTCCGCGGCCACCTGATCCAGGATGGCGCTGGCCATCTGGCTGGCCACGGTGCGTTTCCAGATCAGGTCGTAAAGCTTGAACTGTTCGGCGTTCAGATAGGGGCGCATGCGGTCGGGCGTGCGAGTCACGTCCGTGGGGCGGATGGCTTCGTGAGCCTCCTGCGCGTTCTTGGCCTTGGTCTTGTACATGCGCGGCGAATCGGGAACGTAGTCCTTGCCGTAATCGGCGCCGATCATGTCACGGGTGGCGAAGATGGCTTCCGGCGCCATGGAGACACCGTCGGTTCGCATATAGGTGATCAGACCCACGGTCTCGCCGCCCAGGTCCACGCCTTCATACAGGCGCTGGGCCACGTTCATGGTCTGGCGGGCGGAGAAATAGAGCTTTCGCGAGGCTTCCTGTTGCAGGGTGGAGGTCGTGAAGGGCGCGGCCGGATTGCGGCGGGCCTGCTTTCGTTCCACTTGGGCGACGGAGAGCGTGCTGGACTCCACCGCGGCGACGGCGGCCCTGGCGGCCGCTTCGTCGGGCAGACCGAACTTGTCGAGCTTCTGGCCGTTCAGATGGGTCAGACGGCCCTTGAACAACTGCCCTTCGGCGGTGCCCAGGATGGCGTCCACGGACCAATATTCCTGGGTGATGAACCGTTCGATCTCCTGCTCGCGCTCGCAGATCAGACGGAGCGCCACGGACTGGACGCGGCCAGCGGAGCGGGAGCCGGGGAGCTTGCGCCAAAGCACTGGCGAGAGGGTGAAGCCCACCAGATAGTCCAGGGCGCGCCGGGCCAGATAGGCCTCCACCAGGGGCGTGTCCAAGTCCCGGGGGTTTTGCATGGCCTCGGTGACGGCGGTCTTGGTGATGGCGTTGAAGGTTACCCGCCGGACGGTCTTGCCGATAAGCGCCTTGCGGCTTTCCAGGACATCGCGGACATGCCAGGAAATGGCCTCTCCCTCGCGATCCGGGTCAGTGGCCAGCAGCAGGGTGTCGGCGCCCTTGAGCGCTTGGGTGATGTCCTTCACATGGCGTTCGGCCTTGGGGTCGATGGCCCAGTCCATGGCGAAGCCTTCGTCGGGGCGGACCGATCCGTCCTTGGGCGGCAGATCCCGGATGTGCCCGTAGGACGCCAGGACGGTATAGTCCTTGCCCAGGTACTTGTTGATGGTCTTGGCTTTGGCCGGGGATTCGACGACGACGACATGCATGGGGTGGTGGAACCCTTGGGGCGAGGGCACCCCAAGGAAAGGGATGCCTTATCTAAAAGGTGGCCAGCAGAGAAACCCGATTGCCCGGATGGCGCGCAAGGCGCCCGGCCAATTCAAGTTCCAGCAGCACCATGGCCACCACGGATGGTGACAATTGGCACCGTCGGATCAGTTCGTCAACAGGCAGCGGTGCGCCGTTTAGCGCCTCGAGAACTTTCGGGCGGGCGGAATCGACCGCCGAATCACTGAGATCCGGCGCGGGGGACGCCGTGTAAGTCGTTGATTTCCGCTCACTCATCGGTCGCGAGAGATGGGGTTCCAATACACGGAGAACGTCATCGACGCCTTCGATCAAGGCGGCGCCATCTTTTATGAGCTGGTTCGGTCCCTGGGCTCGGGGGTCCATGGGCGATCCGGGAACGGCCATCACCTCCCGCCCCTGATCTCCGGCCAGCCGTCCGGTGATCATGGAGCCGGACCGGATGGCCCCCTCGACGACCACGACCCCCAGCGACAGGCCGGAGATGATACGGTTGCGGCGGGGGAAATGGCGGCCCTTGGGTTGCTCGCCCGGCGGCATTTCCGAAACAATGGCCCCACTGGCGGCCAGGCGGTGATAGAGGTCCGCGTTCTCCGGAGGGAAAATCACGTCGACCCCTCCGGCCAGGACGGCGATGGTACCCGAGTCCACCGATCCCCAATGGGCCGCGGTGTCCAGACCCCGGGCCAGCCCCGAGACGACGACCAACCCGGCCTTGCCCAGGTCGCTGGCCAGCCGCTCGGCGAAGCGCTGGCCGTTGATGGAACAGTTGCGGGAGCCGACCAGGGCGACCATGGGACGCTTGAACAGACCCGGATGGCCGAACACGGAAAAGAGCGGCGGAGAGTCCTCGAGCGCGGCCAGCGGGGCGGGGTAGTCGTCCTCGCCCTCGCAGACCAGTTGGGCGCCGAGGGCCTCGAGCGCGTCCATCTCCCGCTTGGCCGCGGCGGTGGGGCAGACCTTGATGGGGCGTTTGCTCCCCCCCCGTTTGGCGAGATCCGGCAGGGCCTCCAGGGCCTTGGCGGCGGAGCCATAGCGGGCCATGAGTTTGCGCCAAGTGACCGGCCCCACGTTTTCCGAACGCAAGAGACGGAGGCGCTCCAGCTTTTCCTGGCCGGAGGGCGGACGGGGTCCCGTGGAGCGATCGAAGAGATCCATGGGGTCAGCCTTTGGTGGGACCGGCTTCATAGAGGTCGATCACCCAGGGCTCTTCCTTGGCCAGCTTGTCCCATTCGGTAAGTGCGGGAGTGGCCAGGATGGCCTCCACATAGGCTTGGGAGTCCGGGTTCAGGGGTGTGGCATAGGTGCGGAAGCGGGTGATAATGGGGGCATACATGGCATCCACGGCGTTGGGGCGGTCGCCGAACAGGAAGGGGCCATCCTGGCCGCTGGCGGCCTTGCATCCGGCCCAAATGGCCTCGATCCGCTCCACATCGGCCAAGACCTCCGGTGTCTGGCCCTGGCCGGGAACCCGCGTCCGCAGGTTCATGGGCAGGGCCGCGCGCAAGGGCTGGAATCCCCCGTGCATCTCCGACGCCGCCGCCCGGGCATGGGCCCGGGCCTTGGGATCCGTGGGCCAGAGTTCGGCCTCGGGGAACGTCTCGGCCAAGTATTCCAGGATGGCCAGGGATTCCCAGACAACGATCTCCCCATGGATCAGGCAGGGCACCCGGGCGGACGGGCTATGGGCGGCGATCCGGGCTTTGTAGCCCTCCTCGAACAGGGGGATCACCACGTCCTCGAAGGGAATCCCGGCGGCCTTCAGGGCGAACCAGGGGCGCATGGACCAGGAGGAGTAATTGCGATTGCCGATTACGAGGGTCAGGGAAGCCATGGGCGGGAAGGTCCTTGGTCGGGAAGGGAAGGGGCCACGGGAGTCCTCCCTTTTAGATTGCGAAATCCGTGCGGGCAAGCCTGTCGGTTATCGACCCTGAAAATGGTCGACCATGGCCGTGGTGCACGGGGTTCCCGCCTGTCCATCACCTTTCCAAGCTCCGGCTAGAGCTTTCATTTGGCTCGATACGTTAGGGCAGTTTTGCCCGCGTGTCGGAGAGAGCCTGTTCGATCCCCGCGGCGAAGACCTCCACACTGTATTTCCAGGCGTCCAGACGCCCTTGGCTGGCCAAGGCCCGCCAGTCATCCGGATGTTCCACCAAGTATTGGACGGCGTTGGTCATGGCCTTGGCGCTTTGCCTTTCATGGACGAGGCCATTGTACCCATGGCGCAAGACCTCGCCCGATCCGCCGGCGGCGGATCCAATGACACAGAGCCCCGACGCCATGGCCTCCACCTGGGCCATGCCGAATGGCTCTTCGAACTGGGAGGGAAAGAGGAAGATATTGTGGTTGGCCAGGATGGTCGGCAACTCGACATGGGGTCTCTCGCCAAGGACTTGGACGCGGTCGCCCAGGCCCGCCCGTTGGAGTCGGGCTTTCTCTCCTTCCAGGAAGTCCGGGGTCAAGGTTCCGCCGATCACGGTCGCCTCGAACGGGATCGCGAGGGCGTGCAGCCGAATGAAGCAATCAATGGCCAAATGCAACCCCTTGTATTGCATGTTCAGCCCCGCGAAGCACAACCGAGGCAGATCAAGGGACGGCATGAAGACTCTATGGAAGAGATCTACCCGCACGCCAGGAGAAAGAACGCGGGTGTGGGGGAAGTGGAGTCCAGACTCGATCATGCCCTCGCTTTGGGCGTGGCTGAGTGGGCAGGCAAGGTAATGGTCATGATCGGGGATTTCCGCCGGGGAATAGGGTCCCGGGTTTCCCATGGTGTGGACCGCCGGATAGGGGGCGTCGAGCATCGCATGGAGGAGGCGTGTGCCGATGAGATCCAGATTGCCGATAAGACAGATGTCGGCCTGAAAATCCACCGCCGCGCGGAGGACGGCTCCGGCATTGCGTGTTTCCGCGATCGGGCGGAGGGCCTCGTTGATCTCGATGCCTCGCGCGCCAAAATCGCCGAACAGGATCAGGTCCCGATGGACATCATGGCGGTCCCGCTCGTCCGGTGGGATGGCGGTGTCTGGGCGCAGGCCACAGAGGATCCGGACCATATGTCCCCGAGCGCGAAGCCCCCGTACCAATTCCCACATATACCGGCCATAGCCTCCCAATTCGTCGGGAGGGTAGAAGTTGGTGACCGTGAGGATCCGCATGGGATTGCCCTTCGATCTCGCCTCGGCCTTGATCCCCCGGGCGGTAACCGGAAGGGAATCGAGAATGGCGCGGATCTCGGGGTGGCTGGCCTCCAGGCGATCGAGTTTGGCCAGGACGTCGGGGTGGGCCGCGGGAGGCTGGACGCGTCCCACTTCGGACCAAGCCATTGCCGCGTTGGTCGCGTCGATCGGTTCGAGGGTCTTGGCGAAGGTGGTGAGTAAGGCGGGGTCCGCGCGCCGGATCATGGTCGCGCGCAACAGGAGGGTTAGACGTTCCGCCTCCATGTCCGAGTCCGCCAGGACCGCATGACAAGCCCGAATGCACGCCCCAGGCAAGGGGAGGCCGTCCAGGGCCGGGACAATGGCTTCCAAGGCGGATCGGTCCCCCGCGTCGAGGAGGACACGCAAAAGAACGTCCGGTCGGTCCAGGGTGAAGACTTCGGGCCTGTCTCCCTGTGCGGTGTATCCCCAGGCTCGGAGCCGTTCAACCGGGGGTGAAAGAGCACCGGGGAGGACCCCGTCTCCGTCAAACAGGAGGATTGTTTCCCAAGGAGCGCGGCGAAGAACCTGGGGCGGAAGGCCATCCTCGGCGGACGGGATCTCCGCTAAGGTCAGAACGGCCACCCCATGATGGCGCATATGGCATGGGGTTGTGTCAAAGGGGGGGAGCGGGGCGTCATCCCTCGCTAGCCTGAGCCGGGGAAGGTCGACGAAGTCGTCTCGGTCGTCGAGGAGATCGGTGGGGAGACGCAGGGTGAGCGAGCCGGAAAGCCGATGCAGGTCCTGGATGGTTTCATAAAGCCTCCGCCGCCGCTCCAGATCCGGACCGCGGCGGACCGGGACCGATGTCCGACGCTGGGGAAGGCAATAGGCATCCGGTGACCGGCGGTCGAAGACCAAATCGTTGAATTCGAGGGCCTTGACCTCGGCGTTATGCTCGCGCCGGATCCGGTCCCGTCCCGCCCGGGCGATGGCCAGGGCGGCCGCTGGGGAGGCGAGACAGTCGCGCGCCAAGCTTACCAGTTCCTCCGGCGATCCATAGCACAGCATCT
This sequence comes from Rhodospirillum sp., assembly GCA_021741145.1. GTDB lineage: Bacteria > Pseudomonadota > Alphaproteobacteria > Rhodospirillales > Rhodospirillaceae > Rhodospirillum. The sequence continues at coordinate 20,326 of JAIOYK010000053.1, forward strand.
CCCGTCCTTCCCGCAGTAGCGTGGAGAGGCCCGACTGGGGGGCGAGGCGGTCAGTGAGCAGGCAACCGCCGGCTCCGGCAACTTCGCCGATCCGGAGGTTGAGGTCGCCGTTCAGGGAGCAGTTGAAGGACACGACGGATTCGGCGAAGAACCGCGCGGATTCCGCTTGGGGCAGGATCTGGGCGTCCACGGGGAGGTTTGCCCGCCGTGCAAGGCCGATCAAATACCGTCTGTACCGGTGCGAGTCCGAGACCAAGCCACCGGTGAACGCCAAACGAGGTAGCCGTTCCAGGTCGTCTGGCGTCTCGTGGAGGTGGAGGTTTAGGAGGGGCATCCAATGGACCTCGGGGAAGCCCGCTTCCTGGAACCAATGGAGATGGTGGCGGTCGTGGTCGGTGCAGATGATATCGAACGGCTCGCGGGACGCGTAGTCCAGGAGGGTTTTCAAGGGCCGGAGTTGGTGATGGCTGTCTCCCAGGACGAGGACCTTGATCCCGGGCAGGCGGTCCAGATTTCGCGGCAACAGACGGCGGGTGCCGTCGGCCTTGACCACCACGACGTCCGGTTGTTGGTCTTCGGGCGCGAGCCGAGTGGCGAAGGTCGCGGCGTCGAAGGCGCCAACGGGCGTCCGCGCGGTGACCAGCCGACCCGTTTCCGGGTCCGTTTGATCACCGACGTCCGGTCCGCAAAAGACCTCGTTCCGGGAGAACATGACCGGTCTATATATGTCCCGACGCCCGAGAAAGAAAGAAAGGACGCGGTGAGTCTGCGCGATCATGTCGGGCTCCTATGTCCACGTGGACGGCTTGCCGGGGGTGGACCCAGGAGTGGTCTTACCCCTCGTCTTTCTTCGCCCCGATCTTGCTTTCCTCGCCCTTGAGCAGGCGACGGATATTGGCATGGTGGCGGACCCAGGCGAGCAGGGCCAGGGCGCCAAAGACCCAGACGTGGCTTTCGCTGGCCAGCCAATGGGCCAGGACTGGCGCCGCGGCGAGCGCCACGAGCGCGGCGAGGGAGCTGTAGCGGAACAGGGCCGCCATCAGCAGCCAGATGCCACAGGCGGCCAGCCCCACGGGCCAGGAGGTGGCGATCAGAGTGCCCAGGGTCGTCGCCACGCCCTTGCCTCCCTTGAAGCCCAGCCAGACCGGGAAGTTGTGCCCCAGCACGGCGCAGGCGCCCGCGGCCAGGGCCGCGCTTTCGTTTCCCGCCAACCAAAGGGCCAACAGGGCGGCGATGGCGCCCTTGCCGGAATCGAGGATCAAGGTCAGAAAGGCCAGATCCTTCCGCCCCGTGCGCAGGACATTGGTGGCGCCAATATTCCCCGAGCCGATGGCTCGGATGTCCCCCAGACCCGCCAGCTTCGTGATCACCAGTCCGAAGGGGATGGCACCCAGGAGGTAGCCGCCCAAGGCGCTTGCGGCCAACAGGAAGAGGGGGGTCTCAAGCATGGGCCGCTGGCCGGGAAGAGGAGGCCTGAGGATAGACGGTCCGGCCGTCCACCACCGTGCGCAGTACCCGGCCTTGGACCGGACGCCCGTCGAAGGGAGAGTTCTTGGACTTGGACAGGAATTTGTCCGCGACGATTTGCCAGGGGCGGTCGGGATCGAAGATCACCAGATCGGCCTTCGCGCCCTCCCGCAGACGACCGGCTTCCAGGCCCAGCAGGTCCGCGGGCGCGCTGGTCATCCGGGCGAGCATGTCCAGAAGGGAGAGTTGGCCGTTGTGAACCAGTTCCATGGAAATGGCCAACAGGGTTTCCAGCCCCACCGCGCCAAAGGCGGCGGAGGAAAAGGGCAGGCGCTTGGTGTCCTGGTCCTGGGGCGAATGGTCCGAGGCGATGCAGTCGATGGTGCCGTCGCGCAGCCCCTCGATGATCGCCAAGCGGTCCGCCTCCGACCGCAGGGGCGGGGAGAGCTTGGCGAAGGTCCGGTAGTCGCCCACGGACAATTCGTTGAGCGCGAAGTAGAAGGGGGCCGTGTCGCAGCTCACCCGCAGGCCCCTGGCCTTGGCCTGGCGGATGATCTCCACGCCCTCGGCGGTGCTCAGGTGGGCGGCGTGGTAGCGGCTTCCGGTCATGGCGACCAACCGCATATCCCGCTCCAGCAGGATGATTTCCGCTTCCCGGGGGATGCCCGCCAGGCCCATGCGGGTGGCCAGATCGCCGGCGTTCATGACGCCTCCGGCCAGGGTCGGCTCTTCGGGGTGCTGCATCACCAGCAGGTCGAAGGTCGACGCATAGGCCAGGATCCGCCGCATGGTCTGGGCGCTGGCGATGGCCTTCTCGCCATCGGTGAAGGCGAGCGCTCCGGCGTCGGACATGATGCCCAATTCGGCCAGTTCCTCGCCCCTCAACCCCTTGGTGCAGGCGCCGTAGCAATAGACCTTCGCCAGTTCGTTCAGGCGGGCGCGGCGGGCGACGAACTCCAGGGTGGCCTCGTCATCCATGGGCGGGTCGGTATTGGGCAGGCAGACCATCGAGGTCACGCCCCCGGACACGGCGGCCCGCCCGGCCGACAGCATGCTTTCCTTATGCTCCTCGCCCGGCTCGCGAAGCTGGACGCGCATGTCGATCAGGCCCGGGGCGAGGCAGGCGCCGCCGCAGTCGACGACTTCGGCCCCCTTGGGGACATGGCCGCCCGCGAAGAGTCCCTCGCTGAAATGGATGATTTCCTCGCCCTCGGTGAGCAGGCCGCCCTGGACATCCAGGCCGGAGGCGGGGTCGAGAAGGCGCGCGTTCACATAGGCCACGCGGCCCGGCTTGGGAACGGCCATTATCGCTTCTCCAGGGTGCTGGTCGACTCGGTATGGTCCAGGTTGGCCGCCAGGATCTCGAGCACGGCCATGCGCACGGCCACGCCCATTTCCACCTGTTCGCGGATGACGCTGCGTTCGAAGTCATCGGCCACGTCGGAGTCGATTTCCACGCCCCGGTTCATCGGGCCGGGGTGCATGATCAGGGCGTCGGGCTTGGCCAGGGCCAGCTTCTCCCGGTCCAGGCCGAAGTACCGAAAATACTCGCGGACGCTGGGGAAGAAGTTACCCTGCATGCGCTCCATCTGGATGCGCAGCATCATCACCACGTCCACGCCCTTCAGGCCCTCGCGCATGTCGTGGAAGACCTCCACGCCCAGGGCCTGGGCGCCGGTGGGGATCAGGGGCCTGGGGCCGACCAGACGCACATGGGCGCCCATGACATTGAGCAGATGGATGTTGGAGCGCGCCACCCGGGAATGGAGCACATCGCCGCAAATGGCCACCTCCAGCCCGCCGAGCTGGCCCCGGCGGCGGCGGATGGTCAGGGCGTCGAGCAGGGCCTGGGTGGGATGCTCGTGGGCCCCGTCCCCGGCGTTGATGACCGCGCAGTTCACCTTCTGGGAGAGCAGCGCGGCGGCCCCGGACTCGGCATGGCGGACGACCAGCACGTCCGGATGCATGGCGTTGAGCGTAACCGCGGTGTCGATCAGGGTCTCGCCCTTGGCGACGCTGGAGGACCCGACCGTCATATTGATGACGTTGGCCCCCAGGCGATGGGCGGCCAGCTCGAAGCTGGTGCGGGTGCGGGTGGAGTTCTCGAAGAACAGGTTGATGACCGTGCGTCCGCGCATTTCCTCGCTGAACTTGTCGGGGGAGCGGTTGCGCTGGGCGTAGATCTCCGCCCGGTCCAACAGGGCCGTGACCTCGATGGGAACAAGGCCCTCGATGCCGAGGAGGTGCCGGTGGCGATAGTCGGGGAAGGGGATCGCGTTCATAAGGGGGGACTATAGGGCCGAGCCCTGTTTTCAGCAACGGGAACAAAAGCGGGGAAGGGGGATTTAAACACGCGGTCAGGACGGCGTGAAAGGGTCCACCGGGGTGCGCTCCGACCGCCTTGAACGGGAAAATTGGGTCGGCTTCCTGTCCTGGAACACTGGACATAAGGGCTCGACCAGTCCCATGTTTCGAGCACGGCAATCGGTCCACGACGGGTTCTCGCCCGGCGAGGCTCGGCGTGGATCCTCCGGGAGAAAGGAAAGATCATATGCCCTATATGGCGGACCAGAAACGGTACGACCGCATGACCTATCGCCGCTGTGGACGGTCGGGGGTCGACCTGCCCGCCATTTCGCTGGGGCTTTGGCAGAATTTTGGTGGGGGGGATGCCTTCGAGACGGGGCGGGCCATCCTGCGCCGGGCCTTCGATCTGGGCGTCACCCATTTCGATCTGGCGAACAACTATGGCCCCCCGCCCGGATCGGCGGAGGAGATGTTCGGGCGGGTGCTGACCAACGATTTCGGCCCCTATCGCGATGAAATGATCATCTCGACCAAGGCCGGATGGCCCATGTGGCCGGGTCCCTATGGCGGGATCGGCGGCAGCCGCAAATATCTGCTGGCGAGTCTCGATCAGTCCCTCAAGCGGATGGGACTCGACTATGTCGATATCTTTTATTCGCACCGGGTCGACCCGACCACGCCGCTGGAAGAAACCATGGGCGCGCTGGTCCAGGCCTATCGCCAGGGCAAGGCGCTCTATGTGGGGATTTCCAGCTATTCGCCGGAATTGACCCGCAAGGCCGCGGCCATCCTCAAGGAAGACCGCGTCCCCCTGTTCATCCACCAGCCGAACTATTCCATGTTCAGCCGCTGGATCGAGGAGGGACTGCTGGACACCCTGGACGACATCGGAACCGGCTGCATCGCCTTTTCGCCCTTGGCCCAGGGTCTGTTGACCAACAAATACCTGAATGGCGTGCCGGAGGATGCAAGGGCCACCAAGGGCGTTTCGCTCAAGGCGGCGTCCCTTGGGGACAAGATCGACCGAGTCCGCGCCTTGAACGGCATCGCCGAACAGCGGGGCCAGACCTTGGCGCAAATGGCCATCGCCTGGGCTTTGCGCGACCCCCGGGTGACATCGGCCTTGATCGGGGCGCGAACCGTCGAGCAGCTTGAAAACTCCCTGGGTGCCCTCGACGGGTTGGCCTTCTCGACCGAGGAGTTGGCCGAGATCGACCGCTACGCGACGGAAGGGGGGACGAACCTCTGGGCGGTATCCTCTTCGATCTGACCCGCGCCGAACCGAAGTTTTTAAAGGAGCAAGCATCATGACGCATCCCGCCATCGAAAAAGGGAGGGTCGCGGTCGTCACCGGCGGCGCCAGTGGCATTGGGTTCGCGGCCGCGCGCCGGTTTGGTGCCGAGGGGATGACGGTGCTTGTCACCGATTTGCCTGGCGACGCGCTCGAGACCGCGGTGAAGCATCTGAAACGGGAAGGAATCGACGCGACCGGCCTGGCTGTCGACGTCACCGACCGCGCCCAGGTCACCGCGGCCAAGGAGAAGGCCGATGGGCTTGGGTCCGTGTCGGTGGTCCTGTCAAACGCCGGTCGGGAGGGGGGTGGCACGCTTTTCGCGGGGGAAGAGGTTTGGCGGGGGACCCTGGAGACCAATCTGTGGGGCGCCATCCATGTCACCCAGATCTTTCTGCCGGACATGATTGAAGGACCTGGACCCGGAGCGATCCTCTACACGGGCTCGAAACAGGGGATCACCCTGCCTCCCGGCGATACCGCCTACAATGTCTCGAAGGCGGCGCTCCGCGCGTTTTCCGAGTCCGTGGCCCATGACCTCGCGACCCGGACCGGCGACCGGGTGAGCGCGCATTTGTTGATTCCGGGCTTCACCTTCACCGGATTCACGCGGGCCAAGGGGGTGACCGAGAAACCCGCGGGGGCTTGGACCGCCGATCAGGTCGTGGATTATATGATGACCGGTCTCGACAAAGGGGCGTTCTATCTCCTTTGTCCCGACAATGAAGTGGATCGCGCGACCGATCTGAAGCGGATCCGCTGGAGCCTCGGAGATATCCTCGAGAATCGTCCCCCCTTGTCCCGCTGGCATCCTCGCCACGCCGAGGCCTTCAAGGCGTACATGGCGTCCGATGGGTGACGAGGGGGTGGTTTAATGCGGATCGGATCCACAAAGTAAAACCCGCCCATCGGGGTGGATGGGCGGGTTTGCGGTCCGGTTGGAAGGGAGGCAGCCAACCGGACAAGGTCCGGGACCCCAGGTGGGGGTGGGGATGGGGTTAAGCCCCGGACGCATTCACGTTCTCTCCGGCGAGCATCTCCGGAGAATGCGGCAACATATAGGTCGTCACGCAGGGCGCCACCGTTACCGGCATCGCCTGGCCCGTCGCCAAGCCGATCAGGACCTGCTCGCAGGCCATGGGGTCCGGGTCGTTCAGGGTCCCGACCAGTGTGTCGTTGAACAGCTCCGCCGCGGGATCGTCGCTGGTCAACTCTTCCCTGCCCAAGCCCGTCGCCAACAGATAGCTTTCGATGCAGGGCGCGCTGGACAGGGGCACCGGGATGCCAATGGCGATGTTGTTGAGGACATCGTCACAGCTTAGGGTCGCGGTTTGGTCGAAGGAGAAGGTCACCTTCGGAGCGGGCATGGTATTGGCTGGGCGAGCGGTGATCTTGGTGGCATCCATCGGGGTGGGGTCACTGGCCTGTTCGGCCAGGGCCGCGGGCAGCGCGGTACCAAGAAGCACGGCGGCGGCGGTCACACTCAGGATCTTGCGCAGTTTGGACATAATTTTTGTCCTCCATTGGAACTCGTAAGAAGGAAACGGATGAAGCGCCGGATCGTTGCCTGCTTTTGGTGTTCGCTTCGCTGGTTGCCCCGTCGGCGTCGCCGACCCCGTTCCCAACCATTGATGAAAGGTTAACCGAGTCCCCGCCGCGCTACAGTGACGGGCGTCACCAAGAGGTGAGTTCCTTGCGAAAAATGTTCCGCCCATCGCGGCGGCTTGTAAAAAAATGTTTAAAATCAGGGATATGGAAAATCAGGGAAAGTGAAGGGTGACTCGCAGGCCTCCAAGGGGGCTTCGGTCCAGCGTCATGGTTCCGCCGCGTAGATCGACGAGGTCGGAGACGATGTCCAACCCCAGGCCATGCCCCGGTTTGGCGTCGTCCAGGCGCGCTCCCCGGGCCAGGGCCGCGTCCGCCTCGCCCTCCGGCAGGCCGGGGCCGTCGTCCTCCACGGTCAAGAATAGGCCGCCATCCGTCTGGAGCGCGGTGACGAGAACCAGGGACTCCGCCCATTTGCCGCCGTTGTCCATCAGGTTACCCAGGATCTCCATCAGGTCGTCCGCATCTCCGGGGAAGCGGGCGGATTGGCCGATGTCGAGGGTGAAATCCACGGGCCGATGGTGCAGGGCGGAGAAGGTGCGTTTCAGGCGTTCCGCCGTCTCCCGTACCGAAACCCGGGTGCCCAGGGAGTCGGCGGAGCCCGCCGCGGCCCGCGCGCGGGCCAGGTGGCGGTCCACCAGTCGGGCCATGATGGCCGTCTCCGCGCGCACGGTTACCGCGGGCACCGCCTCGCCTTCTCCCGCCGCGGCGTTGAGCACGGCCAGCGGAGTCTTCAGGCCATGGGCCAGGTTGCCCACATGGGTTCGCGCCCGGTCGATCAAGGCCGCGTCGTGGTCGAGCACCCCGTTCAGCGCCCGGGCGAGGGGCGCGATTTCGTCGGGCTGGTTTTCGCCAACCCGGGCGCCGGGTTCCTCCCGCAACCGGTCAAGGGTGCGGCCCAAGGTCCGGAGCGGCCGAAGGCCATAGGTAACCTGGGCAATGGTCGCCGCCAGCAATCCCCCCCCCAGGGCCAGCAGGCAGAGGGCCACCAAAAGGCGTAGACGGGTGATGTCGCCGTCGACCTCTGTCCGATCCACGGCCACGGAAACATGGATCAAGCCAGGAATGTCGGGGGGTTGGATGTCCCGCTCCACCACTTGCAGGATGTGTCCCCTGGGTCCGGTGGTCCGATGGACGTGAATCCTCCCGTTGGGCACGGCGTGGGTTTCCAGCGCCTCGTCCCAAAGGCTGCGGGATCGGACCTGGACCTTCCCCTGACTCACCTGCCAATACCAGCCCGAATAGGCCTGTTCGAACCGGGAGTCGGTCGGCGGCCGGGGGACGGTGAAAGGTGGATCCGATTGGCCCTCCGGTCCCGGGTCGATGCCAGCGGCGAGGCTGTCGACCAGTCCCACGAGGCGATCCTGGAAGGCCCGGTCCAGGGTATCGGCGATGGCCCAGGAGAGCAGTAAATAGGCGGCGGTGACCCCTGTTACCAGCCAAAGGCTTCCCGCCATCAGCAGGCGTCCCCTTAGGGACCGGGGCGCCACAGCGATCATGGTTGGGGGGTGTCCAGCCGGTACCCCAGGCCACGCACGGTGGCGATATAGCCGGGACCGAGTTTCTTGCGCAGCCGACCGATGATTACGTCGATGACGTTGGAGTCCCGATCATAATCCCTGTCGTAGACCGTTTCGATGATGTCGGTCCGGGTGACGGTTTGCCCCTGTCTCAGGGCCAGCGCGGCAAGGATGCGGTATTCCTGGGCGGTCAGGTCCAGGGGGACGCCGGACACCGCGGCCTTGTGGGCATTGGTATCGACGCGGAGGGGACCGATGGTGATTTCCGCGTTGGCCTGGCCCTGGGCGCGCCGGGCCAAGGCTTTCAGGCGGTAGACGACTTCCTCCATTTCGAAGGGTTTGGTCACGTAGTCGTCGGCTCCCGCCTCGAACCCGGCGACCTTTTCCGACCAGGCACCCCGGGCGGTGAGGATCAGCACCGGCGCGTTCATGGCCCCCGCCCGCCATTGGCGCAGCACCCCCACGCCGTCCAATTTGGGCAGGCCGAGGTCCAGGACGATGGCGTCGTAGGGTTCGGTCTCCCCCAGGTATAGACCCTCCTCGCCATCAGGGGCGATGTCCACGGCGAAGCCCGCCTTCACCAGGACGCGGCCCAGGGTTTCGGCCAGGGTGGGTTCATCCTCGACGATCAAGACGCGCATGGTTCAGTCGTGCCCTCCGACCCGGCGTTTCAGAATCTCCCCCGTCGCGGCGTCCACGTAAAGGCGGGTGATCCGGCCCTGGTCGTCCATGATCTTGAGTTCGTAAACCAGGGCGCCGTGTTTCCCTTCCAGTTCCACCTCAAGAAAGCGTCCCGGAACCTGGGCCTGGACCCGGTCCAGGATTTCGGTCAGGGGCAGGACGTCGCCCCGGCGCAGGGCGTCCCTCGCGCGGTCGTGGTCGTCCCTGTCGGCCCAGGCTGGGATGGGCGCCAGGAGCGACGCGCCAAGGACCAGGGCCAAGCCCAGGCCCGCGGCTCGGGTGGATCCGGGGAGGGGGAGGGGGGATGTCCGGTTGTTTTTCATTCCGAAACCATAGCGGGCCGAACATGAATGGCAAATGAACAAGGCCGTCACGGTGGGTTCATGGAGGAGCGGGCAAGATGGAAAGCATGGACGGGGGATCACCCCTGTTCCGCTTCGACGACACCATTCGACGACACTTGATGAAAAAGGATCCTCCCGATGATTGGTAAGTTGTTTTCCCAGGGACTGATGGGCGTCGCCGTGGTGGCGTTTACCGCCTTGACCTGGAGTGTGGCCCGGAGCGCCGAGGCGCCCTCCCTGGCCCCTGATCCGGGAAGTCGTCCCGCCGTGACCGCCCCCGCTGGCCACTTTTCCCCCGCAGGCCATTTTGAAGGAGTGAACCGATGAAACGCCCTTTTTCCGGTAATTGGAAAGTAGCCCTTTGGCGGCTCTGGCATGGTGGCATCGTTGGCTCCGGCGTCGTGGCTTATCTGACCGCGGACGAAGACTTCTTCTTCATGCATCAGTTTTCCGGCTACCTTTTCTCTGGTCTGGTGGCGGCCCGGCTGGTGGCGGCGGTCCTGGCCCGGGGCAAGGGACCCTTGGCCCTGCGCCGTCCCGCCAAACCCGACGCGGAGGCTTTGAGCGGACGCGGTCCCCTGATCCGGTTGGTGATGCCCTGGATGGCGGCGATCATGCTGTTGGGCTTCGCCCTGGCGGGCTATAGCGGCATCGCCGCGGACTGGTTCAAGCCGATGGAAGGCCTCCACGAGTCCTTGGCCGAGGCCGCTCCCTGGTTGGTCGCCGGGCATCTGGCTCTGGTCCTGGGACTGCTCTGGCGGCCCAGGAAGGGGCTGGGCGCCCTGCTTGGCGCGGGTCTGTCCCGCCTGGGTCGGAGTGCCTCGGTCCTTGGGCGCCGCATGGGAGTCGCTCTCGGCGCCGTCGCCCTCGCGTCCGGGCTGGGTTTGGCCCTGCCCGATCCGGCCGCGGCGGGGTCCGCTCAAGACGCGGTCATGGCCGACCTGTTGGCCCGCGCCCAGGCCGCGGACCCCGCGGTCACCGCCTTCGATCCGGCGCGGGGAGAGGCCCTTTACCTCTCCCGGAACACCGTGGACGCGACAAAACCATCCTGTTCGTCCTGCCACACGCCGGATCCCCGGAACCAGGGGGAGCATGTGAAAACCGGGCGGGCCATCGACCCCATGGCCGTCTCGGCCAATCCGGATCGGGTCTCGGACCTGGGCCAGTTGGACAAGCGCTTCAGTCGGGATTGTCCCGCGGTCCTGGGCCGGGACTGCACCGCCACGGAACAGGGCGACTTCGCCGCCTTCCTGTTGAGCCGATAAACGATGAAAAAAGGAACACGACCCATGAAACTCCTCCGCGAGACTGTCATGCTTGGCGCTCTCTCCGCGACCCTCGCCGGGGCGCCTCTGGTGGCCCAGGGGGAGGAGCGGATCATGCCGGTCACCGATCCCCTGACCCTGAAGGAATGCGGCGAATGCCACATGGCCTTCCCACCGAGCCTGCTGTCGGCGTCCTCCTGGCGAAGTGTCATGGCCAATCTGGACGACCATTATGGGGACAATGCCAGCCTGCCCGAAAAGGAGACCGCGGCCATCACCGCCTATCTGGTGGCCAATACCGGGCGCTGGGGCTCCCCCGGGGTGTCGGGATCCAGTGCGGGACAGCCACTCCCCCGGTTCACGGAAAGCCAGCGATTCGCCCATGAACACCGCCGATTCACGCCGGATCGGCTGGCGCGCGAGGGCATAAAATCCATCGTCGATTGCGTCGCCTGCCATCGGGGGGCGGAACAGGGGTACTACGATGACGATTGAGGACGCGGATTGTCCGGGGTCATCCGGCCCCGGGCAAAAGGAGCACCACCAGGGGAATGGTCACCGCGGAGAGGAGGGTTTGCACGGTGATGATCGAGGCCATCAGGGGAGCGTCCCCACCCATGCGTCGGGCCAAGACGTAGGAAGAGGCCGAACAGGGCAGGGCGCCATAGATCACCGCGAGTGTGGTGGTCATGCCATCCAATCCCGCGACCAGGGCACCCAGCCAGACCAGCAGGGGGACCACCGCCAGTTTCGCCAAGGTGGACAGGCTCAGGGGAAGGGTTCGACCCTGGAGGCCCTCCAGCGCCAACCCCGCTCCCACGGCGAGCAGACCGATCGGTAGGGCCGCCCGCCCCAGGATTTCCAGGAAGGGACCAACAATGGGGGGGAGGCCAATTCCGGTTCCATTGAGCAGGATTCCGAGAAGACAGGCGAGAATCAGGGGATTGGTCAGGATCCCTTTCACCAACCGCCAGGGGCTCGCCGATTGCCCCTGGCCCAGGGTGGAGAGGCAGAGAACGGCCAGGACATTGACCTGGGGGACGACCATGGCGATGCAGATGGCCGTCAGGGTGACGCCGGATCCGCCATACAGGCCCGCGGCAACGGCCAGTCCGACGTAGGTATTGGGGCGGATCGCTCCCTGGAAGGCGCTGGTGAAGGAGGGGTCGCTGGTCCCCGCGGCCAGCATGGGGCGACGCAGGACGATCATCAGCCCCGCGGCGGCCAGAACCGCGAGCGCCTCCACCGCCATCAGGGACTTCCAGGCAAGCCCGCCCATGTCCGCCTTGGCGAGGTTCGCCGTCAGCAGGGCCGGAAAGGTCACGAAATAGGTCAGCTTCTCCGCGGGTTGCCAGAAACCATCTGGAACGATCCGTCCCAGACGCAGGCCAAGGCCGAGAAGGATGACCAGGAATACGGGCAGGACCGCCCCCAAGGTTCCATCCATGGATCCGGTTTACGACGGTCGCGCGTGGGGTGCAAGGGCCGCGGTCGGTTCGGTATTGGAAGTCCCCGTTTCCTGGATTGACGAACCATCTGCGCTTCATCGAAAGGGAGAAATTTTGAGTACGGTTCGATTTAAAGAATGTTCGGACCCGTCCGCTTTCCCCGACATATGAAACTTGAGGAAAAGCTACTCGGAAGGCCGTGACCAAGGGACCGAGCTTTCATCGGAAGGGGAGCTTTCATCGGAAGGGAAGTTTATGTTACCAGCGGGAGGTGAAGGCATTATCAAGAGTGCATGTTTCCCGGAGGTTGGAACTCGATGGAAAAGCAAGCCTTTGAAAATCAAGACTTTTATTTATTTTCTGAGTTTTTCAGTGCGCCCACATTCCTGCTGGATGGGCCCGACCAACTGATTGGGTCGAATGCCGTTGGGCGCGCGGAGTTGGAACGGGGCACTGTTCCGGCCTTGGACCAGGACGGCCATCTCCAATAGATGTCCTCCCGCGGGAGCCGGGATTTGACGGCGGCCATGTGCTTGGTACGGGAGGCCATGGGCCGGGAGCCGGAGCGGAACAAGGCAACGTCTTTCATCGTGACGGCCGAGCGGGGTCGTCCGCGCATAATTGTGCATGTCCTGGGTTGTGGGGGCACGGTGGACACCGTGGCGGAATGGTGCCGCCAATCATCGCCAACCTGGATGTGGAGCGGATGCGGGGCGTTCTCGCCGGTCTTTACGGACCGACCCCCGCGGAATCTCGCCTGGGGGCGGCGATGCTGGCGGGGCATACCAGTGCACGGATCTGGCTAAGGCCCTGGTGCGTGGCGAATGGACCGTCCGGTCGCGAATCCGCCCGCTGTTTTCCAAACCTGAGGTGTCGACCAAGATCGAGGCCATCAACCGGATGAGCCTGGAAGCCCTTCCCATGAACATCGATTGCTGTGAGGTCGGCCAAACTTAACAAGCAACGATAGCGTCACGTTTCGTACTCCGGACCTGATGCGTGCCCTAGCCCGTTCGTGAAAGGGAGGATTGGACCCAATTGGTCCGCCGCACTTCATGCTGGCCATCGCCGAACCGCCGTTGGATCATCTCGACCTCTTCTCGATGGTCCAGGAACACGGCGACGCAATCGGGGTTGAATTTACCCCCCGCGTTTTGGGCCAGGAAGTCGCAGGCCGCGTCGGTGGTCCAGGCATTCTTGTAAGGGCGGGCGCTGGTAAGGGCGTCGAAGACATCCGCCACGGCGACGATGGCGGCTTCCAGGGGAATGTTCTGTCGGGTCAGACCAGAGGGGTAGCCCGACCCATCCCAGGCTTCATGGTGGTAGTGGATGATGTTGCGTAGCATCCGCCCTTGGCGGGCCGAGACGAACCCCATGGAATCAAGCAGACGGTCACAGATCTCCACGCCCTTGTCGGGATGGGTCCGCATGATGCGCAGTTCCTCCTGGTTCAGCTTGTCTGGCTTGAGCAGGACGTTGTCTGGAATGGCCACCTTGCCCAGGTCGTGCAGTGGGGCGAAGAGGAACAGCATCTGGATGAATTCGTCGTCCAATTCCTCCTGGTCGGCCAGATGTTGGGCGATCAGGCTGGCGTAATTCGCGACCCGGTCCAGGTGGGCCCCGGTCTCCTCGTCCCTGTAGTGGCTGATGTCCTTGGCCACGCCAATGGAGTTGGACAGCATTTCAACCGGCTTCAGGGTTTCCATGACCAGGGCGTTGACCACTTCCGCGGCCAGCGACAGCGCTTGGCACCGGTCCCTGGTGAAATAGCCCCTTGTGCGGGAGTTAAAGAAAACGAACCCCGCGAAGGCCTCGCCCTTGTAGAAGGGGACGGTCAGGCTGGAGCGGTATTCCTCGCCGATGGCCTGGGTGTGCCGTCCACTGCCGGGACCGGCCAATTCACTCAGATTGTCAACGGCGCGGACGTCTCCGCGATCCGCCAGGACTTTCAGGGAAGGGACTTCCGACAGCACGGCTTGGTAGTTGTCCAGAGGGTGCCGTCCCTCGCTGGAATGGGCGAAGGTGCGTAGGCGGTCGGTCTTGGAGTCGTAAAGCGCGATCGCGATCCGGTTCACGTCGGGATGGGTGAACCGCGTCGCACGATGGATGTCCACCAGACGGTCGCTGGTTGATCCGGACTTCTTGAAGAAAGCGGTGCTCATGGCGTTTGCATAGGGTGAATCCCCTTGTCCCAAACAGGGCAAGCACCAAGAGGACCCCCTAGACCGAGTGGCCGGGTCAAGGAGGCCCCGGCGCGGGCCGGGCGATGAAAAGCGATCTCTGCTCCCGACTGGATCAGGTGGGCCGGTTTCCGATTCCATGGAAACATGTAACATAATAGACCAAATAGAAATTGTCTTTTAGACAGAGGACATAAGCCAAAGGGATGTGCTTGTTCCAGGTGGACTCGGAATGGTCTGATTTCTTTCGCCTTTTATAGATTGTGCAAGGATTCCAAAACTCCTTGCAGGATATAGGCGGCCGCGGCCCGGTCGACGACCTGGGCCCGTTTCGTCCGGGTCAGGTCCGCCTCGCCAATCAGGATCCTCTCCACCGCGGCGGTGGACAGGCGCTCGTCCCAAAGCAACAGGGGCAGGTCCCGTAGGGCCAGCAGGTTCCGGGCGAAGGCCTTGGTCGCCTGGCAGCGGGACCCCATCGTGCCGTCCATCTCCACGGGCAGACCAAGCACCAAGCCGACGATGGCCCGCTCGTCGATCAGCGCGAGCAGGGATTGGGCGTCCAGGTTGAATTTCTTGCGCTTGATCGTGGTCACGGGGCTGGCGATCATCCGCCGGGTGTCGCTGGCGGCCACGCCGATGGTCTTGGTCCCCAAGTCCAGGCCGATCAGGGCGCCGTCCCGGGGCAGGGCGTCGTGGAAGGCGTCACGGTCAAGGATAGGCATTGCGGACCTCGTTGGGCATCGTTAAACAAAGGTTTCTCACACCAGTCGCACGCGGCCAGGAGCGACGCGCTCCGAGGCCGGAGACGAAAACAGGACTTGGAGATCCATACCCCATGGCGTTGGACAAGACCACAGTCGCCAACATCGCCGTTCTCGCCCGCATCGACGTGGAAGAGGATCGCATGGAGGCCCTGGCCGGAGAACTGTCGGGCATTCTGAACTGGATCGAGCAACTGGGCGAGGTGAACACCGACGGGGTGGCGCCGATGACCAGCGTGGCCGATCTGGCCCTGGCGTGGCGCGAGGACAAGGTGACCGACGGCGGGTACCAGGACCGCGTGCTGGCCAACGCGCCAGAGCAACAGGACGGCTGCTTCACGGTTCCCAAGGTGATGGAGTGAGCGACATGAGTGAGCTGACCAAGCTGACCATCGGCGAGGCGCGCGACGGCATGGCCAAGGGCGCCTTCACCGCGGTCGAGTTGACCCAGGCCCATCTGACGGCCATGGAGAAGGCGCGGGCGCTGAACGCCTATATCACCGAGACGCCGGATTTGGCCCTGTCCCGGGCCGAGGCGAGTCAGGTCCGGATCCAGTCTGGAAAGGCCGGATCCATGGAAGGCATTCCCGTGGGCATCAAGGATCTGTTCTGCACGGAGGGGGTGAAAACCACCGCGGGGTCCAAGATCCTGGGGGACTTCGTGCCGCCCTATGAAAGCTTCGTCAGCCGTAAGCTGAAGGACGCCGGGGCGGTCATGTTGGGCAAGACCAACCTGGATGAATTCGCCATGGGCTCGTCCAACGAGACCAGCGCCTCCGGCTCCTGCGTCAGCCCCTGGACTCGGAGCGGCGACGACACCAAGCTGGTGCCCGGCGGCTCTTCCGGCGGCTCGGCTTCCGCGGTGGCGGCCCGGATCGCCATGGCGGCGACGGGGACCGATACCGGTGGGTCGATCCGCCAGCCCGCGGCTTTCTGCGGCATCGTCGGCCTGAAGCCCACCTATGGCCGTTGCTCCCGTTGGGGAATCGTGGCCTTCGCCAGTTCGCTGGATCAGGCCGGACCCATGACCCGCACCGTGGGTGACGCGGCGATCATGCTGCGCGCCATGGCCGGACATGACCCCATGGACAGTACCAGCGCGCCGGTGGAGGTGCCCAACTTCGAGGCCGCCCTGACCGGAGACATCCGGGGACTGAAGATCGGTCTTCCCAAGGAATACCGGCCCGAGGGATTGGATCCCGAGATCGCCGCCCTCTGGGACCGGGGCGCGGAGATGCTCCGGGACGCGGGCGCCGAGGTGGTGGAGGTCAGCCTTCCCCATACCAAATACGCTTTGGCGACGTACTATATCATCGCTCCGGCGGAAGCCTCGTCCAACCTCGCGCGCTATGACGGCGTGCGTTATGGCCTGCGGGTCGATGGAAATAGTCTGGACGATATGTACCGCAAGACCCGGGCGGCGGGCTTCGGCGAGGAGGTGCGGCGTCGCATCCTGGTGGGGACCTATGCCCTGTCCGCCGGCTATTACGACGCCTATTACCTGAAGGCGCAGAAGGTGCGCGCCCTGATCGCCGAGGATTTCAAGACGGCCTTCAAGACCGTGGACGCCATCCTGACGCCGACCACGCCGACGGCGGCGTTTGGTCTGGGGGAAGAGGTCAACGATCCGGTCACCATGTACCTGAACGACGTCTTCACGGTGCCCACCTCCTTGGCGGGTCTGCCGGGCCTGTCGGTGCCGGTCGGCCTGTCCTCCACCGGTCTGCCCCTGGGGCTGCAACTGGTGGGGCGCTATTTCGACGAGGAAACCGTGCTGAACGTGGGATCGGTGCTGGAGAAAGCCGCGGGCTTCTCCGCCCTTCCCAAGGGCCTGGAGGGCTAACGGACATGACCTATCTGATCGAAGGTGAAACCGGCACCTGGGAAGTGGTGATCGGCCTGGAAGTGCACTGTCAGGTGATCAGCCAGTCCAAGCTCTTCTCCGGCTCTTCGACGACCTATGGGGCCGAGCCCAACAGCCAAGTCTCGCTGGTGGACGCGGCCATGCCGGGCATGCTGCCGGTGATCAACGGCGCTTGCGTGGAACAGGCGGTGAAGACCGGTCTGGGTCTGCGGGCCAAGATCAACAAGCATTCCGTCTTCGCCCGGAAGAACTACTTTTACGCCGACCTGCCCCAGGGTTACCAAATCAGCCAATACGAACAGCCCATCGTGGGCGAGGGCAAGCTGGTGCTGGACATGCCCGATGGCTCCTCGCGCGAGGTGGGGATCGAGCGTCTGCATCTGGAGCAGGACGCGGGCAAGTCCATGCACGACCAGCACCCGAGCAAGAGCCTGATCGACCTCAATCGGTCGGGCGTGGCGCTGATGGAGATCGTCTCCAAGCCGGACCTGCGCGAGCCGGAGGAGGCGGGCGCCTACCTGCGCAAGCTGCGCTCCATCCTGCGCTACCTGGGCACCTGCGACGGCAACATGGAGGAGGGCTCCATGCGCTGCGACGTCAACGTGTCGGTCCGTCCCCTGGGGAACGACGAGCTGCGCACGCGCTGCGAAGTGAAGAACGTGAACTCCGTGCGCTTCGTCATGCAGGCCATCGAGGCAGAGGCGCGGCGCCAGGTGGACGTCTACGAGAACGGCGGCGAGATCGTGCAGGAAACCCGCCTGTTCGATCCGGCGAAGGGCGAGACCCGGTCGATGCGGTCCAAGGAGAACGCCCACGACTACCGGTATTTCCCGGACCCGGACCTGTTGCCCCTGGAGTTCGACGATGCTTTCGTGGAGAAAATTCGCGACGCCCTGCCGGAACTGCCCGACGACAAGAAGTCCCGTTTCATCGCGGACTTCGGGCTGACGCCCTATGACGCCAGCGTGCTGGTGGTCGATCAGGCGAATGCAGACTACTTCGAGGCTGTGGCCGACGGTCGGGATGGCAAGATCGCGGCGAACTGGGTGATCAACAACCTGTTCGGCGCCTTGGGCAAGGCCGGTAAGTCTGTGGGGGAGAGCCCCGTCTCGGCTGAGAACCTGGGCAAGCTTCTGGACCTGCTGAAGGAAGACGTGATCAGCGGGCGCATCGCGAAGGACGTCTTCGAGATCATGTGGGAAACCGGTGGGGACCCCGAGGCGATCGTCGAGGAAAAAGGCCTGAAGCAGGTTACGGACACGGGCGCCATCGAAGCGGCGGTGGACGCGGTCATCGCAGCCAACCCGGATAAGGTCGCGGACGTGAAGGGTGGTAAGGAGAAGCTTCTGGGCTGGTTCACCGGTCAGGTGATGAAATCCACCCAGGGCAAGGCCAACCCCGGCATGGTCAACGAGATCTTGAAGAAGAAGATTTTGGGGTGACGGAACGGGGAGAATGGTCTGGAGGGAAAGTATCACTTTTCAACCAATGAACGTTATTGTAGGCCAGGAGAGAAATCTCCTGGCCTTTCGTAATTTGAGAAGAGTGTAAGGGAGCGGGTGTTGGCAAGGGCAAAACAACTTTCCGAGATTGGCATTGGGGTCATGAAGAGGCTTTGCCCTTCCAAACCAAGCTTGAGTAAGATTTTGGACATCCAGCCTTCTCTTGCCGAGGGCAGGCGAGCTGGATATGACCTTATGGTGGATATCGGACGAAGCTTGCCAAAAGTGAACGCCCACCAAGCCTATCTCGGCTGGATGCCGATTCTGGATGCCCCGAACCATGCTTGGGCCTATCAACCTTTGTATCGGGGTGTACGTTTGCGCGAGACGCAGATGACCCTAGCAATGGTTCATTTTCTTGACCCTGGCACTTCAGGGGATACCTCTGGGCTGCGTTGTAAAACCTTCCTAGAAGCGTTGTATTCCTCAGTCAGTATGGACAGTCCCTTCGACAGAACTCCGCTTAGGGGCTTATGGATGAGAGCGGAAGAGAGAGTTCTCAACGGGGACGGTAAACGCAGGTGCGACATCATGATAACATGGTGCGATGGTGCAGGAGTAGACCATGGCGTTGTCATTGAAGTTAAGTTGGGACATGACCTGACAAATGGACAATTGGGCGTTTACTATGATCATCTTTTGAAAAAAGTACCGATCGGACGGAAAGGAGCCTTTGTATTGGCGCCGAAGCTGAAAAAAAACATTTCAGATGAAATATCAAAGTATCGAACCGATGCTGAGTGGTATTTTGTCGACTGGTTTACCGTTTTGTTTCGGTGGGAAAAATGTCTGGCGGAATTGCAGGATTTTCAAGGTGACACTGATTTTAATAGGTTTAGAAAGAGTTTGTTTGACTTGATTCAGTTTTACGTGTGAAGTTATTTTTCATATTTTCTATTTGAAAGGATGAGTTGCGTGAGGAAGGTGAAGATTGATCAAAACTTGAACGAGTATTTTGAAAAATCACTTATTAGGGATGCGACGAGCATTTTGCTGGCGGGCGATAAGCAAGCGTTAGCTGTTGAACATTGGGAAACCGGTGTTGTTGACTTCTGTGATGCCTATTATGCGGCAATTTCAATACAGAAAGAGTATGTTCATTTTCTTTTTAATGTTATGCGTGAGTTGTTCAGGAGTGAATATTTTTTAGACCAAAAAAATGATTCTCTAATTTCCCAATATGGTTCAGACGAAGCTCTGCATCCGAAATCTATATGGAGCGACGGTCTTTATTATAAATTTTCAAGGCTCAATTCGCGTTTCGTAGGCACTCATGCTAGAATGGCGGAAATGCGGGAGTTCTGATCGATGGACCAAAAGACATTTCAAGCGTGGTTGTCAGCGAGCGACGAGCTGACGGATGCTCAGAAGGCGGAGGCCGGT
>JAIOYK010000006.1 GCA_021741145.1 Rhodospirillum sp.
ACCACCGGGGCAAGGGCAAGGGCGTCTCCCGCGCCCTTTTGGACGCGGCCATCGCCCACGCCCGGGAGAACGGATTTTCGGAAATCCTGCTCGGCACCGTCGCCGTCCTGGAAGCCGCCCGCGCCTTCTACGCCCGCGAGGGGTTTACATCCGTGGAACCCAACGCCCCGCCGCCCCACTTCCCGCGCATGGCCGTGGATACGCATTTCTTTCGTTTGGCGCTGTAGCACACCCTGAAAGGTTTCATCGGAACTCCGCCTTCGAAGGAAAAAGTGAAAAGATGGCCCCGTCATCCTCTTATGGTTTCCTGGATCGAACCCCGGAATGTGGTCAAGACCGGGGCTTTTTCATCGACGCGGACAACCGAATCCTCTATTGGCCCCGGCGCCGAAGCCCCGGGTACGTCATCAACCTCGAGACAGCCGTGCGCATCGTCCGGAAGAGGAAATCCATCCAGGACAATTGGCGCACGTGGGGTCTCGCCATCCTGACCTTCGTCCTCGTCCTTGTGATTTGTTCCCTTCTCACCCCCCTGATCATCCCAATCCTTGGCGAAGCCCCTTACGACTATCTCTTCCCCCTTACATCGCTAGGCATAAGTACCCTGGTCACCGGGAAGGTCGTGTCCAATCGTTTCCACCGTACCCTTGGCCACCTCCTGCTCCGATCTCCCCCGATTCCCCGGGACCCTCCTCCGGCTCAACGGATCAAATCCGGTCCCGCCAGACTCATCGGAGCCCCATTCATCCTGGCTCTGGGGCTCGTGCCGGGCGCCTTCGGTCTGCTCTCGGACAACATGGACCGTTCGGACCGAATCGCCACCCTGACACTCGCCCTGATACTGATCACCTTGGCGTTCGCGCTCTTCCGCCAATCCCGCGGTTTGGATCCCCGCGCGGTCCGCTTCCTCGAGCCAAGCGATGCGGAGCTGGAAGCCGCCGGTTTCAGCCGGATGACGCCCGCGGAGTTGGACCAAGCGAAGAGAAGACTCCACTGGACCCGATGGATCCTATGGAGCCTCGGCATCTTGCTGTTCATCCTTCTCCCCGGAGCCGTGGGCTTTTGGCTGTTCCACAACAGTATTTCCGCGGAAGATCTGACGCGACGCTTTGACCTGATCGCCTTCACGGCGCCAGAGGGGGCTCCCTCCATCCCCATTCTGAGCAAGTGGGAAACCCCATTTACCGTCCGGTTTGACCAACCGCCGCCAGGAGAAGGGTTCACGGACTTGAAGGATCATTTGCGGGCACAGTTCCTGGCCTTCGGTCGAGCCACGGGGCTGCCCTTCCGGATCGAAAACAAGGGTCTTATCGAGGACAAGAACAAAATCCCGTCAGGATTGATCCATGTCCGCTTCATCGCCGCGAAAGGAGATCCGTCCTGGTCGGCCGAATGGAGACAGTCAAACGGAGCATTAACCGGCGTCCGACTGACATTTCTCCTTTCTCCCCAAACCCATTTCCCTGATCCTCGGCACGAGGCGATACGGGCAACGGAAGCCGCTCTGGGCATTCGGGGCGTCTACAAGAATTGGACGCCCCGGTACAAGATGGACGGGTTTACCTATCTGCGCGTTCCCATCGCCCTGTGCGCCATGATCTATGACCCCCGTCTCCACGCGGGCATGACCCGCGAGGAAGCTGACCCCATCGCCCAAACCATCGCCCGGGAATTGGCCTCCTCTCCGTCATTGGAAGAATGGCTCGCGACACGAGCGGTTCCCGCGTCAACAAACCAGAGGAATCCGGGAGGTCAAACGTCCCGGCCTGGGGAATCAGGGGACCGGAATCTCCCGGAGTAACGCGCCCCCTACGTCAAAGGCACCGCCGCCTCGGGCGCCAGACAGCGGAAGGTCAGGCTTTCCTGGATGTAGAGCGTCACGGTCTTGGCGTCGTGGCTGGTATAGCCGATGGAGAAGTCCCGCCCCACGGTCAGCTCGAAGTCACCGCCGCGCGTGCTCATCAACATGCCGCCCTCGACGCCGGGCGCCCAGACGATGGCACCGTCGACCAGACGCTTGACGTAGGTCAACATGGGATAGCCCTGGGCCGCCGGGGTCTCCATCAGATCCTGGTACAGCGCCTTGCCCAGCACCAAGGCATAGGGGCCGTCCACCCCCGCCTCGCGCAGGGTCGACAGGGCCTTGGCCAGCACGCCCGGGAAGGCCTTCAGGTCCTTGGGCAGGTCCACGGCATGACCCTTGGCGGCATGACCGATGCCCTCGATGCCACCGTCCGGGAAGCCGTGGAAGACGGCCTTATCCTCGGCCATGGCGATGGCCCGGGCGGCTTCGATCACTGGCTCCAAATTCGCGTCATCGGCGCCCCGGGCGATGGCGTCCATCTCGTCGCGTTTCAGGGTGAAGGGCACGCACAGCTCGATCAGCGGCTGGACCGCGCGGGTGCTGGCGCTCACGCCCTCCACGGGACCGGCCTTCAGGGATTTGGCCCGCCCCAGGTCCACGGCGGAGGCGCTCCAGCCCAAGGGACCCTTGAAGTCCACCACTTTTCGGGCGGCCAGGGTGACGGTCAGCGCCCGTTTGGCCTCCGCCTCGATTTCGGTCCAGGCATCGGCGCAGAGAGGGGCAAGGTCGCGCATCAGGTCGTTCATGGGAGTCCTCGTTTTTTCTTCTCTAGGCATTCGGTATGTTGATCGGCTGTCTTGGAAGGCTCACCCCTTGAGGGAGCCAATGCCCAAGGATCCGTCGTTGGAGGGGCCGGTCGCCTCGGTTCCCGGACCGGGGTCGGCGGCGCCGCCTTCGACATCCAGGATGTTCCCGTCGGTGAACAGGTAGGTTTTTAGCTGTTCGTCCCAGCCCGCGTCCCGGCGCCGCAGCCATTCCAACGTCATGGCCGCGTGCTCCTTTTCCTCATCGCGGTTGTGCTCGATGATGGCGCGCAGTTCGGGATCGGAGCAGGCCTCGGCGCGCTGGTCGTACCAGTCCACGGCCTCCATTTCCTCCATGACCGATACGATAGCCCGGTGCCGGTTCAGGGTGGCTTCGGAGAGTTTCTCCAGGGGTTCATGGAAACCATCGCTTGATTGACCCATTGGCTTGCGTCTCCTTGTGTCCGATGAAAGGGGGTAGGATTCGAATAAAACGATCAAACCCGCCGTTTGGTTCCGATTTTCCGGACGAAAATCCCCCGACAGGCCCAGAAAACCACCAATCCACCGTCAGCGCATTGATATTTCCATGGTTATTTCTGGGATTTCAGACCCCGCAACGTCGCCGCGGCCTCGGGTGTGTCCACGTCCATCAGGACTCCGGCGCCCTCCGCCAGGGCATCGACGGGGACTTCCACCACCTCCGCGCCATGGGCGACGATGACGGGTCGGGCGCCCATATCCCCCTCGACCTCCAGGATCTCGGGGATGAAGCGAGCGTCGAATAGGGCCGGATTGCCGCGTTTTCCGCCGAAGGTGGGCAGACAGATGGACCGCCCCTCGCCGGGATCGAAGGCGGCGACCAGACGCTTAAGAATACGCGGCGAAATCCCCGGCATATCCCCCAGACAGACGGCGACGGCATCCAGCCCCCCGGGCAGGGCGGAGAGTCCCAGTTTCAGGGAGGAGGACAGGCCCCGGGCCGGATTGGGGTTCTCCACGAAGGTCAGTGCCCGGCCCTCCAGGGCGGCGCGAACCTCCGGCCCGCGGTGGCCGACGACGGCGATGGCGGCCACCGGGCCAAAGGCTAGGGCCGCATCGGCCACATGGGCGACCAGGGGCTTTTCTCGCCAGTCGAGCAGCAGCTTGTTCGCCCCACCCATGCGGCTGGACAGCCCCGCGGCCAGCAGCACCACGCCAACCCGGGGAGCGCCCGGCACGGCGGGATGGGATTCGGCCACCCGGGGCCGGGGACGTTCCGCCACTTCCTTGAGCAAGCCCCCCACACCCATGGCCATGATCTCTCGCCCGGTCACGGGCAGGTCGGCGCAGAAGCGATCGAGCACCCAGTCAAAGCCGTTCATGGCCGGGGAACGCGCGCAGCCGGGCAGGCCCAGGACAGTGGTGGCGCCGGCCACCCCCAGCATCAGCAAGTTGCCCGGATCCACGGGCATGCCCAGGTGCTGGACCACGCCGCCCGCGAGGCGCAGGGCCTCGGGGATCACGTCGCCCCGGTCGACGATGGCCGTGGCCCCGGCGACCGCCAGAATATCCGGAGGGTCCTTCGCCAAAACCAAGGACAGGACCCCGGCCAGCTCTCCAGCGTCATGGGCACAGCGGCGCTCGGCCACAAGGGCACCGCCCAGGGTGGCCATGCGTTCCGCCGTGACCCGGACGGTCTTGTCCAGCATCTTATCCGCGGTATCGGACAGGCGGGTTTGCACCAGAACCAGCCGCTTGGGACGGAAGGCGGCGCCCACCAGGGGAGCCTCTTCCGCCCGCGCCAGGGCTTCGGCTTCCGCCACCACGGCTTCGGGCAGGGCGAAGGGGATGACCTTGACCGTCGCCACCATGCGTTTGGGGCTCAGCCGGGCGAAGGGCGGCAGGGTCGCCACCGTCAGCCCCTCGTGCAACCCATTCAGCCGGTCCAGGCGCCCCCGGTCCAGGGAGAGAACCCCATCAACGGCGGAGAACAAATTGGCCCGGCCCGTGAAAGGCTCCCCCGCCTCCAACCCCGGCCCCTGGAGGGCCGCGGCGATGCGCTGGGCGGCGATATCCTCGTGCAGGTCGCCGGATTCCAGGCGCGCGGCCACCACCCGGTCCAGGCCTTGGTCCCTTAGGAGGGCAATATCCGCGGCGGTCAAGAGGGCGCCCTTGCGCAGGCGTTTGCCCGCCACCGCCTGGGCATGGGCGAGGATCGTTCCCTCGGCCTCTTCGAGGGGGGTCGGGCCGAAGATCACAAAACGGTCCCGTTGTTTGCGCCAGAACCGGTCCCGCCCTTGGATCCCCGCAGGGCCAAGGTCATCTGGGCCAGGACGGAGACGGCGATCTCCGCCGGAGAAATAGCCCCGATGTCCAAACCGGCGGGGGCGGCCAAGCGGGCCAACCGGTCCCCTCCCAGGACCGATGAGAGGCGTTCCACCCGGGCCGCATGGGTCTTGAGACTGCCGAGCGCGGCCACGTAAAAGGCTTCGGACCGCAGGGCCTCCACCAGGGCGGGGTCGTCGATCTTCGGATCGTGGGTCAGCACGACAATGGCGGTGCGTCGGTCGGGCGGGTCCTGCTTCAACAGGTCCTCGGGCCAGCCCCGGACGAGGTTGATACTAGGGAAGCGCGCTTCCGTCGCCCAGGCCCGACGGGGATCGGTCACCGTGACCGCATAGCCGCACAGCGCCGCCATGGGTGCCATCGACTGGGCGATATGGACCGCGCCGACGATGATCAGGCGCAGGGGCGGATTAAAGGGGCGGAGGAAGATTTCTCCTTCCGCCGTCGCCAGGGCACGGGCCTTGTCACTCACCAAAGCCTCGTCCGCCGCGGCCAGCAGGGCGGCGTCGACTTCCAGCGCGCCCAGGGTCCGGACGCCATCCACCAACAGGGCTTGGGTTCCTCCGGGAAGGGCCGTGGCCAGGACCACCCGGCGCTTTTCCGCGCGGGCGGCGTTCAGGGCATCGAGTACCAGGCGATCCATTCAGCTTTCCTCCGCCTTGCGCCGCCAGCTGGCCATGTCCGCCCGGTGGGTGGCCTCCCCTTCCCCCAAGGCACGGGCGAGGTCGGCGAGGCTCGCCAGATTGTGGACCGGCCGGTGGGCATGCACATGGCGCACCAGCGCCCGCGCCCCCCGGGCCTTGGGGGCATAGGCATCGTATCTAAGAAGCGGATTGAGCCAGATCAACGATCGGCAGGAACGGGAGAGCCGCGCCACCTCCGCGTCCAGCTCGCCGGGGTCATCCCGCTCCAGACCGTCGGTGATCAGCAGGACCACCGCCCTCTGCCCCAGGACCCGCCTGGACCAATCGCGGTTGAAGCTCCGCAAACAGGCGGCGATGCGGGTGCCGCCGGACCAGTCCTCCGCCGCCTTGGAGACATTGGCGACGGCGAGATCCGGGTCCTTGTGGCGGAGTGGACGGGTGACATTGGTCAGCCGCGTGCCGAACAGGAAGACATGCATCCGATCCCGGTCTTCCGACAGGCCGACGATGAAATGGAGCAGGATCCGGGCATAGCGTTCCATGGAGCCGGAAATGTCGCAGAGCACCACCAGGGGCGGGCGGATTTTCCGCGCCCGGCGGAAGCGGGGGCGCTCCAACTCGCCGCCGCGCCGGGCCATGGCCCTTAAGGTCGCCCGGGGATCGGGGCGGTCGCCTCCGGGGTCAGGCCGGAAGCGTCGGGTGCGCACCTCGTCGACGGGCAGGACCAGGGTGCGGGCGACCCGCTTGGCCTGCTCGTACTCGGCACCGGTCATCTTCTCGAAATCCTTGGTGGACAGCACTTCCGTCGGCGACATGGTCAGCGCCGCGTCCAGTTCCACCTCCTCGCTGTCCCGGGCCTCTTCCTCCTCGGGCGGCGGCGACGGGCGGTCCTTGGTCAGGGCCTCGGCCACCCGGGGCAAAAGCCCATGATCCGGAGCCAGCCCCTCCTCCCCTCGCATGGTGGGCAGGAGCATGGCCATCATCCGTTCGAGGATATCCGGATTGCGCCAAAACATGTGGAAGGCCTGATCGAAGACCTCCCGTTGGTCGCGCTTGGTGATAAAGACGGAATGGAGGACCCAATAGAAATCACGGCGGTTCATGATCCCGGCCCGATCCAGGGCGTCGAGGGCATCCAGCACCCGGCCCGGACCCACCGGAATCCCGGCCTCGCGCAGGATCCGGGCGAAATGCAGGACGTTTTCCGCCAGCCGCCCTCCCCCCTCGCCCGAGCCGAGAATATTCGCGCCGACGCGGGTGGTCAGGTCGCCCCTCGGCGTCTCTCCCCCGGTTTCTCCCCCCGTGTCTCCTCCGGTTTGGCCCCCCGTATCCCCCCCGGGTGTCATCGCAGGGCTTCTTCCCGGGCGAGATCGGCCTTGACCTCGGCCAAGACCCGAGCCGCCTCGGAGCCCCGTAGACGGGCAATGTCATCCTGGTACTTCAACAAGGCGCCAAGGGTATCGTTGATGGTCTGTGGATCCAGCGCCAGCCGGTCCAACTGCATGAGCGCCTGGGCCCAATCGATGGTCTCGGCCACGCCGGGCAGCTTGAACAGGTCCATCCCGCGGATTTTCTGGATGAAGGCCACGATCTGCCGGGACAGGGCCTCCGGCGCATTGGGGGCCTTGACCTTGAGGATCTCCAATTCCCGCTCGGCGCTGGGGTAGTCGACCCAATGGTAGAAGCAGCGGCGTTTCACCGCGTCGTGGATCTCCCGCGTGCGGTTCGAGGTGAGGATCACCAGGGGCGGCTGCTCGGCCTTGATCACCCCCAGTTCGGGAATACTGACCTGATGGTCGGCGAGGACTTCCAACAGAAATGCCTCGAAGGGTTCATCGGCCCGGTCAAGTTCGTCGATCAACAGCACCGGCGGCCCCTCCGCATGGGGTTCCAGGGCGCGCAGGATGGGCCGCTTGATCAGGAAGCGTTCGGAAAACAGATCCGCTTCCAGCGCCGCCTTGTCGCCCCCCGTGGCCTCGGTCATGCGGATTTCCAGCATCTGCCGGGCGTAGTTCCATTCGTAGACAGCCTGGGAGAGGTCCAACCCCTCGTAACATTGCAGGCGAACGAGGCTCCGGCCCAGGGTGGCCGACAGGACCTTGGCGATCTCCGTCTTACCGGTGCCCGCCTCGCCTTCCAGAAACAGGGGGCGGCCCATGGACAGCGCCAGGAACAGGGCCGTGGACAGGGACCGTTCGGAGACATAGCCTCCCTGGGCGAGCAGGGCCTGGGTCTCGTCGATGGAGGTGGGAAGGGGGGATATGGGAAGGGAGGTCATGGCGGGATCCAGCTTTGTGTGAACGTCCCTTTCACGCTAAAGAATGCACGTTTTTCTATTTTCCTTTTTGTTATTTTTACTTTCGTCATCCCCGTGAAAACGGGGATCCAGGGTGGGAACAAGTGACGAAAGCGGTCGACGCAACAGCCACGCCTTTCACCGATGACACCGAAATCAACCCTGGATTCCCGCCTGCGCGGGAATGACGACGTAAAAACTCTCAGATGAAAACAAAGAAACGTAAATCCCTAAGCGCTTTTGCGGGGATGGCGATGAAAATCGGGATTGCGTTGGAAGACCCCGGAAAAACGGGGCGCCCCTTTCGGAAGCGCCCCGGTTCGCGCGTGTCAAGCGCAGTCGGCGACCGCGCGCTTGGCCATGACCTTGATCAGGTTGGCCCGGTAAGCGGCATCACCGTGGATGTCCACGTTCAGCCGGTCCGGGGAGACCATCACGCCGTCGATGGCCTCGGGCGCGAAATTGGCCGAAAGGGCCGCTTCCATGTCGGTCTGGCGGAAGACCCCATCTTGACCGGCGCCGGTCACGCCCACCCGGACGCCTCCGGCGGTCTTGGCCACGAAAACGCCGACCAGGGCATAGCGGCTGGCGGGCTGGTCGAACTTCTTGTAAGCCGCCTTTTCCGGTACGGGGAAGCGCACCGCGGTGATGATCTCGCCTTCCTCCAGGGCCGTTTCGAACAGCCCGGTGAAGAAGTCTTCCGCCGCGATTTCCCGATTGGTGGTGACGATGGTCGCTCCCAGGGCCAGACAGGCCGAAGGGTAGTCCGCGGCCGGGTCGTTGTTGGCGATGGAACCGCCAAGGGTGCCTCGGTTGCGCACAGCCGGATCGCCGATGTTTCCAGCGAGGCCAGCCAGGGCCGGAATGGCACCCTTCACCTCGGCGGAGGAGGCCACCGTATCGTGCTTGGTCATGGCCCCGATGGTCACGGTCCCGCCGGAGACGGTGATGCCCTTCAGATCGGCGCAATCCCGCAGGTCGACCAACTCGCCGGGCATGGCCAAACGCTGTTTCAGGGTGGGGATCATGGTCATGCCCCCAGCAATGATTTTCGCGTCCTCGTTGGCCTTCAGCAGGGCGCCGGCGTCGGCGACGGAACCCGGTCGGTGATACTCGAATGCATACATCTGTTTCGTCCTTTTCCGTCGTCGCTTATTCGGCGGCCTGGGCGGTCTTGGCGCCCTGGATGGCGGCCCAAACCTTGGCCGGGGTGGCTGGCATGGAGATATCCGTCACGCCCACGTCCAACAGGGCGTCCAGAACCGCGTTGATCACCGAAGGCGGGCTGCCAATGGCCCCGACCTCGCCGCAGCCCTTCACCCCAAGGGAATTGTGGGTGCATTCGGTGACGCAGTTGTCCACCTTGAAGCTGGGGAAGGCATCGGCCCGGGGCATGGCGTAGTCCATATAGCTGCCCGTGACGATCTGACCGCTCTCGTCGTAGACGCATTCCTCCAGCAGAGCCTGGCCGATGCCCTGGGCGAGGCCGCCGTGGATCTGCCCATGGACGATCATCGGATTGACCACGTTGCCCACGTCGTCCACCGCGGTCATACCCACGACCTGGGTGACACCGGTGTCCGGATCCACTTCCACCTCGCAGATGTGGCAACCGCCCGGATAGGTGAAGTTCATCGGGTCGTAGAAGGCCTGTTCCTCCAGCCCCGGCTCCAATTGGTCATGGGGGAAGTTGTGGGGAACATAGGCGGTCAGCGCCACCTGGGCGAAGGGCATGGCCTTGTCCGTGCCCGCCACCGTGAAGACCCCATCCTTGAAGTCCACGTCCTCGACCGCCGTTTCCAGCACATGGGCGGCGATCTTGCGGGCCTTTTCGACGACCTTGTTCATGGCCTTCATCAAGGCTTCGCCACCGACGGCCAGGGAGCGCGATCCGTAGGTGCCCATGCCGAAGGGCACCTTGTTGGTATCCCCATGGCTGATTTCCACGTTCTCCAGCGGGATCCCCAAGGTCTCGGAGACGAGCTGGGCAAAGGTGGTCTCGTGGCCCTGGCCGTGGCTATGGGAGCCGGTGAAGATGGTCACCCCACCGGTCGGGTGAACCCGCACGACGGCGCTTTCAAAGAGCCCGGCCCGGGCACCGAGGGAGCCCACCACCGCGGAGGGCGCGATGCCGCAGGCCTCCACATAGGTGGAATAGCCCAGACCCCGCAGCTTTCCGCGCTTGGCCGCCTCGGCCTTGCGGGCAGGGAAGCCCGCGACGTCGGCCATGTCCTCGGCCCGGTCCAGGGTCGCGAAGTAATTGCCGCTGTCGTATTGCAGGGCCACCGGCGTCTGGTAGGGGAAGGCGTCGATGGGAATGAAGTTCTTGCGGCGGATCTCCACCCGGTCCAGGCCCATTTCCCGGGCGGCCTTGTCGACGATGCGCTCGATCAGATAGGTCGCCTCGGGCCGTCCGGCCCCCCGATAGGCATCCACCGGCACGGTGTTTGTGAAGTAGCTCTTCACATTGCAATGGATGGCCGGGGTCTTGTAGACGCCCGCCAAAAGGGTGGCGTACAGGTAGGTGGGAACCGAGGTGGCGAAGGTGGACAGATAGGCGCCCATATTGGCCGTGGTCTCGACCTTGAAACCCAGGAAGGTCCCATCCTCGGCCAGGGCCAGTTCGGCGTGGCTCACATGGTCGCGGCCATGGGCGTCGGACATGAAGCTTTCCGACCGTTCCGCCGTCCATTTGATGGGGCGCCCCACCTTGGGCGCGGCCCAGGTGACGATGGCTTCCTCGGCGTAGTGGAAGATCTTGGAGCCAAAGCCGCCGCCCACGTCGGGGGCCACCACCCGCAGCTTATGCTCGGGGATATTGAGCACGAAGGCACCCATCAGCAGCCGGATCACATGGGGGTTCTGGCTGGTGGTGTAGAGGGTATATTCGCCCGTGCCCTTGTCGAACTCGCCGATATAGGCCCGGGGCTCCATGGCGTTGGGGATCAGACGATTGTTGGTCACATCGATCTTGGTGATGTGATGGGCTTTTGAAAAGGCCTCGGCCACCGCCGCGGCGTCACCGATTTCCCAGTCGTAACACAGGTTTCCCGCGACCTCGTCATGGACCAGCGGCCCCGTCGCGGCGGAGGCCACGCCCACGGTCGCGGGCATTTCCTCGTAATCGATCTCGATCAGTTCAGCGGCATCCTTGGCCTGGGCCAAGCTCTCCGCGACGATCAAGGCGACCTGATCGCCCACATGACGCACCCGATCCACCACCAGGGGCGGATGGGCGGGCTCGTTCATGGGCGACCCGTCCTTCTGGGTGATCAACCAACCGCAAGGGACGGACCCCACGCCATCCGCGGCCATGTCCTTGCCGGTGAAGATCGCGACGACACCGGGGGCCTTCTCGGCCTCCGTCGTATCGATGGCATTGATCTTGGCGTGGGCGTGGGGGGACCGGAGAATATACCCATGGGTCATGCCGGGGCGGGCGATGTCATCGGTGTAATTGCCCCGGCCCATCAGGAACCGCTTGTCTTCCTTGCGCTTCACCGAAACGCCAATGCCTGTCACGTTACTCATGACCTGTAAACTCCCTTGGTACGGCCAGCCCGCGCCATCCACTCCCAGTTTTGGATGGGGACCTTAAATGGCCGAAACGGGGGCATTGCCCCCACTGCCTGGACGGAAATCACCCGCACGGAAACGGAAAAAAGGCGACCGGTTGTTTTTTGTTACTCGGCCGCCGCCTTGCCCAGAGCGCGCATACGCGCCGCGCCGTCCCTCACCGCTTCCACGATGTTGTGGTAGCCGGTGCAACGACAGATGTTTCCGCCCAGCCAGTGACGGATTTCCGCCTCGCTGGGGTCGGGGTTGACCGCGACCAGATCGACCGCGCTCATCACCATGCCGGGGGTACAGAAGCCGCATTGCAGGCCGTGCTGCTCGCGGAAAGCCTCCTGCATGGGATGCATGGTCTCGCCGCTGGCCATCCCTTCGATGGTGGTGACCGACGCCCCGTCGGCCATCACCGCCAGCATGGTGCAGCTTTTCACCGACCGACCGTCCACATGGACCACGCAGGCCCCGCATTGGCTGGTGTCGCACCCGACGTGGGTGCCGGTGAGCAACAGGTTTTCTCTCAGGAATTCGACCAGCAGCTTGCGGGCATCCACCTCGCCCGAAACCTGCTTGCCATTGACAGTCATGGAGACCGTGGGCATGCGTAAACCTCCCTGCGCGCGACTGTTTCGCGATTGAACTCTTCTTTGAATAGATCTGGCGACGCACCAAGACCAAGGCGATGCCCCAAAACGATGCATCGGATTCGAAGGACTTTGGGGCGCGGTTCTCATCCACGCGTCCCTTTCCCTTAGGATCCGGCCCGCCTTGGGAACAACAGAATTGGGCATATCGCACCGACTTGTCCACTAGGCCTTTTGGGTATTTTCATGACGCAACGCGGCATTTTTCCCTCTCCACCTTGCCCTTGCCCTCGCCCAACCAAGAAGCCATCTTGGAACCATCGCCCCGTTCGGAGCCCGAAGCCATGCCTGACCAAACCACGCCCCTTTCCGACACCGATCCCCACACCCAAGCCCAGGATTGGGCAAGGGAGGGGCGATCCGTCGCCCTGGCCACCGTCGTCTCCACCTGGGGCAGTTCCCCCCGCCCCGCGGGCAGTGCCTTGGCCATCGATGGCGAAGGCGCCTTCGTCGGTTCCGTCTCCGGTGGCTGCATCGAGGGCTCGGTCATCCGTGAGGCCCTGGAGGTCATGGAGGACGGCGCCCCCCGGCTGCTCTCCTTCTCGGTATCCAGCGAACAGGCCTGGGAGGTGGGGCTGTCCTGCGGCGGCGAGGTCCGGGTCTTCGTGGAGAAGGTGGCGTGAGCGGAGACGGTGGCGCCACCGCGGGCGCGGACGCCCTGTTCAACGCCGCCATCATGGCCGCCGCCAAACGGGCGGAGGATCCCCCCATCGAAACGCCGGATCTCCATGTCCACCGGGACAATCCCTTCTGTGGAGACGAGGTGACCATTGACCTGACCTATGACGAGGCGGGCAAGGTGGCCCGGATCCACGCCACGGCCCGGGGCTGTCTGCTGGTCCAGGCGGCCACCGGCGCGCTCGCCGAGGCCGCGCCGGGCCATGCCCCCGAAGCCATCGCCAAGGCCGCGCGGTCCTTGCGCGCCCTCCTGAAGGACGGCGCGCCACCCCCTGGGCCCCCCTTCGCCGATCTGGCCATGTTCACCCCCGTTGGCCCGACCAAAAGCCGCCATTCCTGTGCTCTCCTGCCCTTCGAGGCCATCGAGAAGGCCTTGGAGAAGGGCTGAAACCTCCCCAAACCGCCCCTCTGCTTAAAAAGGAAATTCCCATGTCCGTTTCCGGTCATTGCCTCTGCGGCGCCGTGACGATCTCCACGACCGCCGACCCGGCCTTCTCGGCCAATTGCCATTGCACGGACTGTCGCCACTCCACCGGCGCGGCCTACGCCACCTTGTTGTTCTTCAAGGAAGACGACGTCACCATCACAGGCGAGAGGGCGACATTCTCCCACCCCTCGGACCGGGGAACCACCTTGACCAAATCCTTCTGCCCCAAGTGTGGAAGCCCCATAGCGACCCAAAACGACGCCCGCCCCGGCATGATTGGCATCCGCGCGGGCCAGGTCGACCAGCCCGAAGCCATCAAACCAGGACGCAACGTCTTCCTCGACAGCAAACTCCCCTCCACGCCCATCGACGAGTCGCTGGCGGGCTCCCCCCGCATGCCCGGTTAAGACCGGATCGGGTCCCAGAGGGCGGAGCACGTAAGGACTGGCGGGGACCGTCCGCCGGGCACAATCAGGCAAAACCCACCCTCTGAACCCTCCTCCCCTTGTCAGAATGCATGGGGTCTGTATGCTCGACTCCCTTTGTGAGCGGCGTGGGGAGGGATCGGGACGGATGAGCATTTTCGGAAAGATCATCGGAGGCGTCGGCGGCTTCATCATCGGTGGCCCCCTGGGCGCCGTCCTGGGCGCGGCGGCCGGACACGCCTATGACCGCATGCGCGAGGAAGGTCAGGAAGCCTATGGCCCCGCGGAAGGTGTTCTAAGCGGTTCGACCTTCGACCGGAGCGATGACGCCGCCCGCCAAATGGCCTTTACCGTGGCGGTCATCGCCCTGGGCGCCAAGATGGCCAAGGCCGATGGTACGGTCAGCCGAGAGGAAGTCGCCGCCTTCAAGCGTGCCTTCCGCATCCCCCCGGAGGACATGGAGGCCGTTGGCCGCATGTTCGACGAAGCAAAGCGCAGCCCCGACGGCTACGACGCCTATGCCCGACAGATCGCCCAGATGTTCGCCGACACCCCCCAGGTGCTGGAGGAATTGTTGGGCGCGCTGTTCGTCATCGCCCAGGCCGACGGACGCATTCACCTCAATGAGGTCGCCTTTCTGCACCGGGTTGCCGATATCTTCGGCCTGCCTCCCAGGGATTTCGACCGGATCAAGGCCACCCACGCCCCGGGCGAGCCCGATCCCTACGAGGTCCTGGGCGTCACGCCGGAGATGGACGACACGGCCATCCGCTCGGCCTACCTGAAACTGGTCCGGGAGAACCACCCCGATACCTTGGTCGCCCAAGGCATGCCGCCGGACTTCGTGGAATTGGCCAACCAGAAAATGGCCACCATCAATACCGCCTACGACACCATAACCACGGCCAGAAGAAACCGATAACGCTGGCGCCCCTCTGTCCTTCGTGCCCCTGTCCTTCGTGCCTCTTTCCTCCGCCCCGTGCTCCCAGCCCGGGGCGGTTTCCGTTCTCGTTGGATCAAACCGACCATGGGTCTACTCGATACCCTCGCCGCGCTGACCGTGGCGACCCTTTGGGGTATGAATTTCGTCGTCGTCAAAACCGGGGTCGGGGACATGCCTCCCTTCCTTCTAACGACTCTGCGTTTCGCCCTGGCCGCGGCCCTGGTGACTCCCTTCCTGCGCCTGGAACGACGGCACATCAAACAAGTGATCCTGCTGTCCGTCACATTCGGCACTGTCCATTTCGCCCTGCTGTTCACCGCCATCAACATGGTCGACGCCGCCACCGCGGCGATCATCATCCAATTGGGCACCCCCTTCGCCACCTTGGGCGCGGTCCTTTTCTTCAAGGAACGCATGGACTGGGTCCGTTGGGTTGGCCTGTTCCTCGCCTTCCTGGGGGTTGTCCTTGTGGCCGGGGAGCCCCATCTAGGGTCCCCCCTTGCCATCTTCATCCTGGTGGTCTCCGCGTTGGGTTGGGCCAGTTCCAACCTGATCATGAAGACCATCCACGGGGCGAACCCGGTAACCATGAGCGGCTGGCTCTCCCTCTTTGCCCTCCCGCAAAGTCTTGTTCTGAGCCTGTGGTTCGAGGGCGACCCCCTGCCACTGATGGCCCGGATGACATGGGTCGGATGGAGCGCGGTGATTTACACAGGCCTCTTCGCGAGCATTGTCTCCCATTCCCTGTGGTATAATCTGCTCGACAGATACCCCGTAACCGGTGTGACCCCCTTCGCCCTGCTCGCGCCCATTATTGGCATCTGCGCGGGTATTTTCCTGCTTGGCGAACAGGCCACGCCGGAAAAGCTGGTGGGCGGAGCGGTAACCCTGTTCGGGGTGGCGCTGATCGAAATCTGGGGCCGGCGGGTGGACTCGCGGCGGAAACGCGCGCTCCCCCGGAAGACAAACGAATAGGGGCCGGAATGGGAGGACGCGGAATGATCGGCACATCGAAAGCAAGCCATGGTTCCGGACCGAAACGGAATGGATGATCGCGGAAATGGGGCGAAAGTTCCCCGCGTCGCGGGTCCCCTGGAGGAACGGATCCGGGATATTCCCTCCCCCAATCGGGACGAACGCCCCCAGGGGCGCCCGATTGATACCCTGGTGATCCACTATACGGGCATGCGGTCGGCCGAGGAGGCCATCCAGCGCCTCGCCGATCCCGAAGCCAAGGTCTCCGCCCATTATCTGATCCACGAGGATGGCCGGATCCTGCGGATGGTCCCCGAGTCCGACCGCGCTTGGCATGCCGGTGTTTCCCATTGGCGGGGGCGGGGGCGACTCAACGACACCTCCATTGGCATAGAGTTGGTCAATCCGGGCCATGAATTTGGCTATCGACCCTTCCCCCAGGCCCAGATCGACAGCCTGACCCTGCTCTGCCGGGATATCCTGAAGCGCCACCCCATCCCCGCCCGCAACGTGGTGGGCCACGCCGACATCGCGCCGACCCGCAAGGAAGACCCTGGTGAACTGTTCGACTGGCATGCCCTGGCCCGGGCCGGCGTGGGCCTTTGGCCGACGCGGGCGATGCCGGCCCTGTCCGCGCCAGAGGACCGGGACAACGCCGCCCTGCTGCTGGAGCGCATCGGCTACGACGTCACCGACCGCACCGCGGCCATCGTCGCCTTTCAACGCCACTTTCGACCGGACAGGATCGACGGGCGCATGGACCCGGAGACCTTTGGGCTCCTCCTGGCGCTGGCCTCGGAAGTCACCGGACCCTGACTTTCCCATGCCATCCCATCCTTTCCCCCTTCCGAAGCCCGTCCCTTTATCCTAAGGTCCGGCACCACCAGATGGCCGGATGGTCGCTCCTCGGGAGTCGGGTTCGCCCGGCGGTCCGGGGGGAGGAAAGTCCGGGCTCCACGGAAACACGGTGCCGGGTAACGCCCGGCGGGGGCGACCCTAGGGAAAGTGCCACAGAAAGCAAACCACTCTTCCATAGGGAGAGAAAGGGTGAAAGGGTGCGGTAAGAGCGCACCGCGGCCCCGGCGACGGGGACGGCATGGTAAACCCCACCGGGAGCAAGATCGAATAGGGACGGCACGTCCTCCTCGCGGGGACAAGCTTCGTTTCCGGGCCGCCGTCCGGGTAGTATCGCGCGAGGCGTCCGGCGACGGGCGTCCCAGATGAATGACCATCCCCGTTTCCGCGTCCCCCAGGGGATACGGGTGGCGTGGACAGAACCCGGCTTACAGGCCATCTGGTGGGTTTGGTTGTTATATACCTCGCGCCTGTCCGCGTCGCGGACCATCCACAAAAGCCTGTCCGCGTCGCGGACCATCCGCCGAAGCGCGCTCTCCGCGCGGCGTCTCCCGAGGCGTTTGGGGGCAAGCTCCCCCTCCACACCCATAAAATCCCACGGTTCGTCCCATCCCATCCCATGGGAAACCCATTCCCCGGTCACTCCTCGCGCGCTCCCTCTTTGTGATTCGCGCCGTTCTCCTTCCCACATATTGTGAGAACATAATAAGAACGAGCACTAGGACACCCTTTCCATTCCAATCATTTCACTTAGCATTTTACGCAGTTCCACGAAACGCCCGCGAATACTTCCACGGAACCAACCTATTGCCCGATTTTCCAACTGATCTCCTATGTGAGCCCACCCTGAACCATTGACGCCTATGGTTTCCCATGAGATACCATGAAGTCCTAAAAGTTCCCCGAAGCGCGCGTTATCCACGGGAAGAACTGGGATTCGGGAAAATTTCACGCGGAGGCTCGGCGAGCCATGCGGCCGTTCATCGGCACATACGAGAACAAGGTGGACCGGAAGGGACGAGTGTCCGTTCCGGCCAAGTTCCGTGCCGTGCTCTCGGCCGAGGACTACACCGGTATCGTAGTCCGCCCCGACGTGGACAAAGGCTGCATCGAAGGCTATGGCATGGACCGGCTGGAGCGGCTGAACGACCTGACCCCCGACCTGGTCGACTTCGATAATCCCGAAAGCGCCCCCGCCTATCAAATCCTCGCCGAGTCGGAGGAACTGTCCTTCGACCCCAATGGCCGCGTTCTCATCCCGGCTCCTATCCTGGAAGAGGCGGGCATCGATGAAACCGCCATCTTCGTCGGCCTGGGTCGGGTGTTCCAAATCTGGAATCCCGAGGCTTACCAAACCTTTAAGAACACGAAACTTCGTCCCGCCGCCAAGACTTCCCCCGCGGCCAAGGTGAAGGAGGGTGACCAATGACCCCCACCCGCCCCCACCTCCCCGTGATGCTCGCCGAGGTGCTGACCGCCCTGTCCCCAAAGGCGGGCGAGGTCCACCTGGACGGGACCTTCGGCAACGGAGGCTATTCCCAGGGTCTCCTGGATGCCGCGGCGTGCACGGTCTGGGCCACCGATCGTGACCCGTCGGCCCGCCCGCGTGGCGACGAAATGGAAGCCGCCAACCCGGGTCGCTTCACCCTGGTGAGCGGGTGCTTCGGCGATATGGATCGCCTTCTCGCCGATCGGGGAGTGTCACAGGTGGATGGAATCGCCCTGGACCTGGGTGTTTCCTCCATGCAGCTCGATCATGCGGAGCGGGGGTTTTCCTTCCAGAAGGATGGCCCACTCGACATGCGCATGGGTCGCGAGGGTCTCACGGCCGCGGATCTGGTGAATTCCCTGGACGAGGGTGATCTGGCCGACGTGATCTACCTCTACGGCGAGGAACGCCACTCCCGCCGGATTGCCCGGGCCCTCGTCGAACGCCGGGCCGAAACTCCCTTCACACGAACCGGTGATCTGGCCGATGTGGTGCGGAGTGTCATGCGCAAAGGCAAGGATGGTATCGACCCGGCAACCCGCACGTTCCAGGCGCTTCGCATCAAGGTGAACGACGAATTGGGAGAGTTGGAACGGGGTTTGCGGGCCGCGGAACGTCTGCTCGCCCCCGGTGGCCGCTTGGTGGTTGTTTCCTTCCATTCCCTGGAGGATCGGGTGGTAAAGGCCTTCCTACGCCGCCGCTGCGGGGAAAGCGAAGGGATCAGCCGCCATATGCCCGCCCCGACGGCCATCCGGGACCCCGCCCCCACCTTCCAGGCCCTGTCCCGCCGCACCACAAAACCCGGTGCCGAGGAAACCCGCGCCAACCCCCGAGCCCGATCCGCCCGACTCCGCGCCGCGGCGCGGACCGATGCCGCGGCCTGGCCTGAACACGATGAACAGAAGGGAGGTTCCCGATGATCCGTCCCATCCATCTGATCTGGGCCATTCTGGTCATGGCCATCGGCACCGCCCTGTTCCTTGTCGCCTACGAGGTGGAGGACAGGGAAGAGGAACTGATCGCCCTGCGCCGGGACATCCGCGAGACCTCCCAGTCCATTCATGTGCTGCGGGCCGAGTGGAGCTACCTGAACGACCCCGCGCGGCTGGAACGCCTGGCCGACGAGCACCTGGGCCTCACGCCCATCAAGCTCGAGCAGTACACCACCATCGCCCAGTTGGCCGAGCGTCCCGCACCCGAGGGAGAACGTCCGATACCCGGTGATGGTCCCTTGCCCGACCGAACCCACCCCCCCGCCAGTGGAACCGTCCCTCTGGCCAGGAATGAAGACACGAACCGACCCGAAGCCCAGGACGGGGGATCGGCGGGCGCGAAGGCCGCCGCCGCCCTCCCCACGCCCAAATCCAAGCCGCCCGTCTCGCGGTCCACTTCTCCGGCACCCGTGACCCTGGCGACGGCCACCCCTCCGCCGCGGCCCTTGGCCAAGGCGGACCGCGTCCAGGCTCTGCCCGCCTCGGCCGGGAGCGCCGACATGAACGCCGTCCATGCGCCCCGCCCCGGTACGTTCCAGTCGCCTGGTGCCTTCCAGTCGCCCGGTGCCTTCCAGTCGCCCGGTGCCTTCCAGACGCCCGGTGCCTTCCAAACGAACGAACCGTTGGACGCACCGGCCTTGGGAGGATTGCGATGATGGGTCTGTTTCAATCCCGCCGAAATCGCTTCGTCTATCCTGGGGCCGAGATCCGGTCGAGCACGGGCGGTTCGCCCGCGCGCCTGGACGGGGAAAACCACCGGATCGTGGAGATGGGTCGGACCCGGCTGATGGTCGCGGCCTGCCTGTTCGGCTTAGCCTTCACCGTCATCGGTGGCCGTCTGGTCGAACTGATGGCGCTCGGCGAGCCCGGCGAACCACCCGTGGCCACCCTGGCCGATGAACCCCTGGAAACCCGCATGGCCCGGGCCGACATCGTCGACCGGGATGGTCTCGTGCTGGCCACCAACCTGCCAACGGTGCACCTTTACGCCGACACCCGGGCCATCCCCGAGAAGGATCGCCTCCGCGCCATCGGCCTGCTGCCCACCCTGTTCCCGGAACTGACCACCGAGGAGTTGAACAACAAACTGGTTCCCGGCAAGGCCTTTGTGAACCTGCGCTACAACCTGACCCCCATCGAGCAGCAGGCTGTCAACGACCTGGGAATTCCAGGGCTGAACTTCGAGCGCGCCGAGCGACGGGTTTATCCCGCGGGCCGCCTCGTGGCCCATGTGGTGGGCGCCACCGACGTCGACGGCAATGGCATCGCTGGATTGGAAAAAGCCTTCGACGCCCGCCTGACCGGCGAGGACATCCCCCTGCGCCTCTCCCTGGATCTGCGGGTCCAGCACGTCGCCCACCGGGCCTTGTCCGATTCCATTGATCACTTCAAGGCCGTGGGCGGCACCGCCCTGGTCATGGACGTGAACACGGCGGAAGTGTTGGCCCTCGTCTCCCTGCCCGACTACGAACCGGAGAAGATTGGATCCACCGGCGAGGACGCCCGCTTCAATCAGGCGACGCTCGGAGTGTTCGAGATGGGCTCCACCTTTAAGTTGTTCAATTCAGCCCTGGGACTCGAAAACGGCATGCAGCTGACCGACAGCTTCGACGCCCGGCACCCCATCCAGATCGGCGGCTTCACCATCCACGACTTCCACGCCAAGGGAACATGGCTGACCCTGCCCGAGATCCTGCAGTATTCCTCCAACATCGGGTCGGCCCGCTTGGCAACCACCGTGGGCACGGAGAAGCAGCGTGCCTTCCTCGAACGTCTCGGTCTGCTCGACCCCGTCCCCTTCGAGCTCCCCGAGGTTGGCCGCCCCCTGGTGCCGAACCCCTGGCGGGAAATCAACACCATGACCATCGCCTATGGCCATGGCCTGGCGGTCACCCCCCTGCAGACGATCACCGCGGTCTCGGCCTTGGTGAATGGGGGACTCCTACGCCCGCCCACCCTGCTGCGCCGCGCACCGCGGGACATTCCCCCCGGCAAGCAGGTAATCAGCGCCGAAAACAGCGGAAAAATGCGCGCCCTCATGCGTCTTGTCGTTGAGAGTGGATCTGGTCGTAATGCCGACGTCAAGGGCTACTATGTGGGCGGAAAGACCGGTTCCGCGGACAAGCTGAGCAAGGTTGGCGGCTACTCCAACACCGCGGTCCGCACCTCGTTCATCGCGGTCTTCCCCATGACCGATCCGAAATACGTGGTGTTGGTCATGTTGGACGATCCCAAGGCGGTGCCAGGAACCAGCAATCTCCGGACCGCGGGGTGGAACGCGACCCCAACGGCGGGCCGCATTGTCGCCGAAATCGCCCCCATTCTTGGGGTCGCCCCCCAGGAGGAAGACCCCACCGTCGCCTTCGATGCCCAGGTGATCCAACAGGTGGGCCTAAGGTCCCTCGAGCCACTGGAGGGCCCCGCCCTTGCAACTCGATAAGATACTGACCGGACAGGAGACACCGACCGTGCGCGTTGGCGGATGGGACAACCGGGAGATTAAGGGTGTAACCGCGGACTCCCGCGAGGTCGCGCCCGGCTGGCTGTTCGCCGCCCTGCCCGGCGTCAAGGTCGACGGCGCGGCTTTCATCTCGGATGCCCTGCGCGCCGGTGCCGCCGTCATCCTGGCCGCCCCGGGAACCACCCTGCCCACCGACGCCCCCGATGGCACGATCCTGCTGACCGACCCCAATCCCCGCAAGGCCTTCACCCTGTTCGTCGCGGCCAGCCAGGGGAACGCCCAACCGGAGACCGTGGCCGCGGTCACCGGGACCAATGGCAAGACCTCCACCGTCACCTTCGCCCGCCAACTGTGGGACGCCCTGGGCCTGTCCGGCGCGAGCATGGGCACCATCGGCGCCTTCGCCAAGGGCTATGACCGTCCGGGCCGCTTGACCACGCCCGATCCCGTGACCCTCCATCGTCTGCTCGCGGAATTGGCCGCCGCTGGCGCCACCCATCTGGCCTTGGAAGCCTCCTCCCATGGCCTGGATCAATACCGCCTGGACGGCGCGCGCATTCAAGCCGCCGCCTTCACCAACCTGTCCCGGGACCACCTGGACTACCATGGCGACATGGCGCGTTACCTGGCCGCCAAGACGCGCCTGTTCACCGAGGTCCTGGCCGAGGGGGGGACCGCGGTC
This sequence comes from Rhodospirillum sp., assembly GCA_021741145.1. Lineage (GTDB taxonomy): Bacteria > Pseudomonadota > Alphaproteobacteria > Rhodospirillales > Rhodospirillaceae > Rhodospirillum. The sequence goes on from JAIOYK010000006.1 coordinate 22,017, forward strand.
CTGAACGCCGATGGTCCTGAATTCCCCGCGTTGTCCGAAGTCTGCCGGAATCGGGGCCTCGCCGTGCTCTCCTTCGGCCATGGCGCGGCGGATCTGGCCATCCTGGACCGCCGTCCCCAGACCGACGGGCAGGACCTCACCCTCTCCCTGTTGGGCGAGCGCCGTGACATCCATTTGCCGCTGGCCGGGGATTTCCAGGCCATGAACGTGCTCTGCGCCTTGGGGTTGGTGCTGGCCACCACGGGCATGAACCCGCGGGCCTTCGATCTTCTGCCGTCCCTTACCGGTGTACCGGGCCGCATGGAGCTGGTGGCCACCCGGGCCAATGGCGCGGCGGTTTACGTGGACTTCGCTCATACTCCGGATGCTCTGGAGACGGTTCTGAAGGCGCTGCGTCCCCATTGCGCGGGCCGTCTGGTCTGCGTTTTCGGCTGTGGCGGTGACCGGGATCGGGGCAAGCGCCCGGAGATGGGCCGGATCGCCGAGGAACTGGCCGACATCGCCATCGTCACCGACGACAACCCGCGCACCGAGGATCCGGCCACCATCCGCGCCGAGATCAAGGCCGCCTGCCCGTCGGCCCGGGAAATTGGCGACAGGGATGCGGCGATTCGCGAAGCCGTGGCCTTGCTCGAGTCCGGAGATCTGTTGGTCATCGCCGGCAAAGGCCACGAAACCGGCCAGACCGTGGGCGCCGTGGTCCACCCCTTCCTGGATGCCGACCACGCCCGCGACGCCGTGCGGGAGGCGGACCAATGACCCAACCCCATCCAATTCTTTGGACCGCGAACAGCGCCGCGGCGGCCTTGGGCCTGCCCGCCCGGGGTTCCTGGAGCGCTACGGGGATTTCCATCGACAGTCGGGCCGTGGCCGAGGGCGACCTGTTTATCGCCCTGATGGGACCGCGCTTCGACGCCCACGACTACGTTGTCCAGGCCCTGGACCAGGGCGCCGTCGCCGCGATCGTCTCCCGGCCCGTCGAGGGTGCCAATCCGGACCGCCTGATCTCCGTCACCGACACCAATGAAGCCCTCTGGACCCTGGGTCGGGCAGCTAGAGCGCGCTTCGGCGGCAAAGTCGTTGGCGTCACGGGAAGCGTCGGCAAAACCGGCACCAAGGAGATGCTGAGCCTCGCCCTGGGCCTGTTCGGCCGGGTCCACGCCACGGTCGGCAACCTCAACAACCATTTCGGCGTCCCCCTGACCCTGGCCCGTCTGCCCGCGGAGGCCGACTACGCGGTCATCGAGATGGGCATGAGCGCCCCCGGGGAGATCACCCCGCTGACCCAGTTGGCCCGGCCCCATGTGGCCCTGATTACCACCGTTGCCCCGGCCCACCTGGCGTTCTTCACCGGGGTCGAGCAGATCGCCGATGCCAAGGCCGAGATCCTGGCGGGGCTGGAACCCGGGGGCATGGCCGTCTTCAACCGGGACAATCGCTTTTACGAACGCCTCTGCCGGGCCGCGCGAAGCCATGGGATCAACCAAATTATCGGCTTTGGTCGCCATATCTCCGCCGAGGCTCGCCTCCTCGACTGCGCCGTGGATGGGGAGGGCACCGCCGTCTTCGCCCTGGTGGGAGACCATGCCTTCGCCTTCCGCATGCCCGTGGAAGGCCACCATTGGGCTCACAACGCCCTGGGCGCCCTCGCCGTGGCCGACGCCCTCGGATTGGACCCGGAGCGGGCGGCCCTGGGTCTGGCGGCCCTGTCCGCGCCCAAGGGTCGGGGCCTGCGCCACCGGGTGCCCTTGGCCTTCGGCCAGATTCAGGTAATTGATGAAAGCTATAATGCCAGCCCGGAAAGCATGGTCGCCGCCCTGGACTCCCTGGCCCATGCCAAGCCCGGCCCCCGGGGCCGCCGGATCGCCGTCATCGGCGACATGCTGGAACTGGGACCGGAGGCTCCGGTCCTGCATGCCGCACTCGCGAAAACCGTCCTTGACCGGGGAATCGACCTGGTTCATACCCCCGGCCCCTTGGCCGCCCATCTGTGGGACGCCCTGCCAACCGGAAAACGCGGGTCCAAAGCCGACTCGGCGGAAGCCCTGGTCTCGTCCATTCTCGCGGACCTGCGCCCCGGCGACGTGGTGATGGTCAAGGGATCCAATGGCAGCAAGGTCTCTCGCGTGGTGGAGGCCTTGCTCGCCCTGTCTATCCAAAACCATGACGGCCCGTCGGCCGTTCTAGACCATGACGGCCCGTCGGCCGTTCAAGCCCAAGACGGCCCATCGGCCGATCAAAACTCCATCCCCGTCGGCCCCCAAGCCGCCACGGGGTCCTGACGATCCCCTGGCGAGGCCCCGGAACCGAAAGATGCTCTATTTCCTATCCGAATTCTCCGAGCAGTTTGGCGCGCTCAACGTCTTCCGCTACCTGACTTTCCGGACGGGTGGCGCGGTGATGACGGCCTTGTTGTTCGCCTTCCTGGTCGGCCCCTCCTTGATCCAATGGTTGAAGCGCAAGCAGCGGGAAGGCCAACCGATCCGCGAAGATGGACCAGAAGGCCACCTGCTGACCAAGAAGGGCACGCCGACAATGGGCGGCATCATGATCCTTCTGGGCATGGGGATCGCCACCCTGCTATGGGCGGACCTGACCAGCGGCTATATCTGGGCCGTCCTGCTGGTGACTCTCGGATATGGCGCCATCGGTTTCGCCGACGATTTCCTGAAGGTCACCAAGCGCAACACCAAGGGCCTGCCCGGCAAATTGAAACTGCTGGGTCAAGTCGGCTTTTCCGGGGCCGCGGCCCTGTGGATCATCCTGTTGGGCGAGGGGGATCAAGCCACCAGTCTGGCCGTACCCTTCTTCAAGGACCTCTTGGTCGACATGGGGTGGCTTTACTTGCCCTTCGCCATCTTCGTCATGACCGGCGCGTCCAACTCGGTGAACCTGACCGATGGCCTGGACGGGCTGGCCATCGTGCCGGTGATGATCGCCGCCTCGGTCTTCGTTCTCATCTCCTATCTGGTCGGAAACGCGGTCTTCGCCAATTACCTGCAAATCCATCACGTCCCTGGCGCGGGCGAACTGGCCGTCTTCTGTGGGGCGGTCGTCGGCGCGGCCATCGGCTTCCTGTGGTTCAACGCGCCACCCGCCCAGGTCTTCATGGGGGATACGGGGTCCCTGGCCCTGGGTGGCTCCCTCGGCGCGCTCGCGGTGGTCACCAAGCACGAAATCGTTTTGGCCATCGTCGGCGGTCTGTTCGTCCTGGAGACGGTCTCGGTGATCGTCCAGGTGGCCTCCTTCAAGCTGACTGGCAAGCGGGTGTTCCGCATGGCGCCCCTACACCACCACTTCGAGAAAAAGGGATGGGCGGAACCGACCATCGTGATCCGCTTTTGGATCATCGCCGTGATCCTGGCCATCGTCGGCCTATCCACCCTGAAACTCCGATAGAAAACGAAAGGTGGCCCCGTGATCCCCATCTACGAATACTCTGGACAGGACTTGGCCATCATGGGCCTGGGCAAGAGTGGCGTGACCGTGGCCCGGGCACTGAGCGGCACCGGCACCCGCGTCCACGCCTGGGACGACAACCCGGCCCTGCGCGAGGCCGCCAAGGCCGAAGGCATCACCGTGACCAATCTGGCGGACCTGTCGGACCGTCGGAACGATTGGCCCAACATGGCCGCGGTCATCTGGAGCCCGGGCATCCCCCATGGCCACCCCCAAACCCATCCCGTGGCTCGCATCGCCCGGGAGAAGGGGATCCCCCTGTTCTGCGACGTGGAATTGCTGATTCGCGCCCAGCGGGATTGTTTCTTCGTGGGGATCACCGGCACCAACGGCAAGTCAACCACCACCGCGCTCGTCGGCCATATCCTGACCAAGGCCGGACATCCCACCCAGGTGGGCGGAAACCTGGGCATCCCGGCCCTGTCCCTCTCTCCCCTGCCCTTCCACGGCACCCATGTGCTGGAGCTGTCCTCCTATCAGTTGGAACTGACCCCCTCGTTGGACTGCGACGTGGCGGTGCTGCTGAATATCACCCCGGACCACCTGGACCGCCATGGCGGCATGGACGGGTATATCAAGGCCAAACGTCATATCTTCGACGGTGGCTGCGGTCCCCATTGGGCCGTGGTGGGTATCGATGACGCCCCCACCCGCACGGTCTTCGAAAGCCTCAAGCGTCTGGGTCACCACCGGTTGATCCCGATTTCCACCCAGACCGTCCCCAAGAAGGGTGTCGGCGCCGTGGACGGCATGTTGGTGGACAACATCGATGGCCGCAAGCCCAAGGAAATCCTCGATCTGCTGGAAATCGACTCCCTGCCCGGAGAGCACAACTGGCAGAACGCGGCCGCGGCCTACGCCGCCTGCCGGGCCCGGGGCGTGGCACCGGGCAAGATCGTCGAGGCCATGCGGAGCTTCCCCGGTCTACCCCACCGCCAGGAACTGGTGGCCGAGATCGGCGGCGTGCGCTTCGTCAATGACAGCAAGGCCACCAACGCCGACGCCGCCGACAAGGCGCTCTGCTGCTACGAGAATATCTACTGGATCGCCGGCGGGCAGGCCAAGGAAGGCGGCATCGCCAGCCTGGAGCCTCATTTCGCGCATATGCGCCACGCCTTCCTGATCGGCGAGGCGGCCCCGGCCTTCGAACAGGTCTTGCGGGGCAAGGTCTCGACCCACCGGGTCGGAGACTTGACCAAGGCCGTTAAACAGGCCGCGGATCTGGCCTGGCGCGAAGGCCAGGAGGAAGCGGTCGTACTGCTTTCCCCGGCCTGCGCCTCCTGGGACCAATTCAAAAGCTTCGAGCACCGGGGCGACACATTCCGGGATCTCGTTTCCAAGCTCCATCCGCCCAAGGAAAAGGGAAATCGGAAATGAGTCTGCGTGTTGTCACCGCTCCCACGCCCGCGAACCCGGCTTCGCCGTCGTTCACGCGCCTGGACACCAGCCTTCTGGGCCGGTGGTGGTGGACCGTGGATCGGGTCCTGCTGGGCGCCATTGCCCTGCTGATCGGCGTCGGCATGGTTTTGATCATGGCCGCGGGTCCCCCAGCCGCGGCGCGCATCGGGGCGGAAACCTTCCATTTCGTCCAACGCCAGTTCCTGTTCGTTCCCGTGGCCGCGACCCTGGTCCTGGGCGTTTCCATCCTGCCTGTCCGTCAGGTCCGCCGCTTGGCGGTGATCTTGTTCGGGATCTTCACCTTGTTACTGGTCGCCACCCTGGTCGTCTCCAGCGAAATCAAGGGGTCATCCCGTTGGATCGCGTTCGGTCCCTTCGCCCTGCAACCGTCGGAATTCGTCAAACCCACGTTCGCCGTGGTCACCGCCTGGATGTTCTCCTCGGCCCGGTCCCAGGACGGTTTCCCGGGCAACGCCATCTCGATCCTGTTGATGGCCATAGTCGGTGGCCTGCTCGTCTCCCAACCGGATTTCGGCATGACCATGGTGGTGGCTGGCGTCTGGGCCAGCCAGTTCTTCCTGGCCGGGCTCTCCCTGTTCTGGGTGGTGTCGCTCGTGGCCATGGGCGTGGGCGGAGCCGTCCTGGCTTATCACATGCTGCCCCACGTCCATGACCGCGTGGACCGCTTCCTCGACCCCCAGACCGGCGACCAATACCAAATCCAGAAATCCATGGAGGCCTTCACCGAAGGCGGCCTGCTGGGCCGCGGGCCGGGCGAGGGCCGGGTCAAGGAGCAATTGCCCGACGCCCATACGGACTTCATCTTCGCCGTGGCGGGAGAGGAATTCGGTCTGCTGCTCTGTCTGCTGATCGTGGCGCTCTTCGCCTTCATCATCATCCGCGGATCCCTGCGACTGCGCCGGGAAGACAACCTGTTCGTCCTGCTCGCCGCTGGCGGGCTGCTCACCCAGATCGGTCTGCAGGCCCTGATCAACATGGCATCGAGCCTGAGCCTGATCCCCACCAAGGGTATGACTCTGCCCTTCATCAGCTATGGGGGGTCCTCGATGGTCTCCACGGCACTCTGCATGGGTATGATCCTTGCCCTCACCCGGCGCCGAGCCCACGGGGAGGCACTCTGATGACCGAGACCCGCCCCGAAATCCGTCAACTCCGCATCTTCCTCGCCGCCGGAGGGACCGGAGGCCACGTCTTCCCCGCCGAAGCCCTGGCCGAGGAACTGACCAACCGGGGCCACGCCCTGACCCTGGTCACCGACAAGCGCGGGCAGTCCCATGGGGGGCGCCTGGGCCAGTTGGAAACCCGCCGCATCCTGGCGGGCGGAATCGCCGGTCGAGGCCTGTCCGGGCGCCTGCGTGGCATGTTGGAGTTGGGTCTGGGTACGCTCCAGGCCTGGAACCTGCTGCGCGCCCAAAAGCCCGACGTGGTCGTCGGTTTTGGCGGCTATGCCGCCCTCCCCACCATGCTGGCGGCCATCCGCCTGAACCTGCCAACGGTGGTCCATGAACAGAACGCCATCCCAGGCCGGGCCAACCGCCTGCTCGCCCCCCGGGTGACCCGCTACGCCGTGGCCTTCGCCAAGGCCCAGCGGCCCCGGGGCTCGCGCCCCTATCTGACGGGCATGCCCGTCCGCCCCGCCATCCTGGCCCTGCGCGAGAGCGCCGGCTATCTCCCGTCGGAGGGCGACGCTCCCTTCCACCTGCTGGTGACCGGTGGCAGCCAGGGCGCGCGGGTGTTCTCCACCCTGATCCCCGAGGCCATTGGCCTGTTCGACCCCGCCCACAAGGCGCGGACGCGGGTTACCCAGCAATGCCGCCCCGAAGACCTGGACGAGGCCAAGGCCCGCTACGCCGAAATCGGCGTGGACGCCGAACTGTCCTCCTTCTTCGGCGACCTGCCCGAGCGCCTGCGCGACGCCCACCTGGTGATCTGCCGATCCGGTGCCTCGACCATGGGGGAACTGTCGGCCTTGGGCCGCCCGGCCATCCTGGTACCCTATCCGTTCGCCATCGATGACCACCAGACCGCCAATGCCCGCGGCCTGGAAGAGGTCGGCGGCGCCTGGTTGATGTCCCAGGACCACCTGTCGGCCAAGGCCCTCGCCGAACGGCTCCAGGCCCTGATGGACCAACCCAAGGTGCTCGCCCGGACCGCGGCCAAGGCCTACGCCCAGGGCGTCCCCGACGCCGTGGCCCGCCTCGCGGACCTGACCATCGCCACCGCCCTAGGCAACCCCGCCCCAGCCAAGACGGCCCTGGACCAGGAGATCGCCCCATGAGAGCCCTGCCCATCGATATCGGCCCCCTCCATTTCGTGGGCATCGGCGGCATCGGCATGAGCGGTATCGCCGAAGTGCTGCACAACCTGGGCTACCGCGTCCAGGGCTCGGACATGGCCGACAACGCCAATGTCAAACGCCTGCGCGCCCTCGGTATTTCGGTGACCGTTGGCCACGACGCGGCCAACCTGGGGGACGCCCAGGTGATCGTCGTTTCCTCCGCGGTCAAATCCTCCAACCCCGAGGTCGTGGAAGCCCGCGGCCGCTACCTGCCCGTGGTCCGACGCGCCGAGATGCTGGGCGAGTTGATGCGCCTGAAGTGGTCCATCGCCGTCGGCGGCACCCATGGCAAGACCACCACCACCTCGCTGGTGGCCCAACTGCTGGAAAGCGCGGGTCTGGGTCCGACGGTGATCAACGGGGGGATCATCAACGCCCGGGGCACCAACGCCTATCTGGGGACCGGCGACTGGATGGTGGTGGAAGCCGACGAAAGCGACGGCACCTTCACCAAACTGCCCGCCACCATCGCCCTGGTCACCAATATCGACCCGGAGCACATGGACTTTTACGGCACCTTCGAGAAAGTGCGGGAGGCCTTCCGGACCTTCGTCCACAACCTTCCCTTTTACGGCTTCGCCTGCATGTGCATCGACCACCCGGAGGTTCAGGCCATGATCCCTGAACTTCAGGACCGGAAAATCATCACCTATGGCCTGTCTCCCCAAGCGGACGTGCGCGGCGCCAATGTCACCCTCGGACCCCGGGGGGCCCGCTTCGACGTGGTTCTGACCGACCGCATCACCGGAGAAAGCCGCGTCATCGAGGGCGTGCGCCTGCCCATGTACGGCAAGCACAATGTGCTCAATGCCCTGGGAGCCATCGGCGTGGCCGCCGAAATGGGCATCGATGATCAGGTGATCCGCGACGGCCTGTTCCGCTTCGAGGGCGTGAAGCGCCGCTTCACCCGCACCGGCGAAGCGGGGGGCATCACCGTCATCGACGACTATGGCCACCATCCCGTGGAGATCGCCGCGGTCCTCTCCGCGGCCCGGGACGCCACGGAGCGGACCGTGATCGCCGTCGTCCAGCCCCACCGCTATTCCCGCCTGAACAGCCTGTTCGAGGATTTCTGCACCTGCTTCAACGACGCTGAACAGGTGGTGATCGCCGATGTCTATGCCGCGGGCGAACAGCCTATCCCCGGAGCCAGCAAGGACGCGCTCGCCGAGGGCTTGAAGGTTCATGGCCACAAGGGCGTCCACGTCCTGCCCTCGGAAGACGCCTTGCCCGAGTTGATCAACAAGATCGCCCAGCGCGGCGACATCGTTGTCTGCCTGGGGGCTGGGACCATTTCCGCCTGGGCCAACGCCCTGCCCGAGCAACTCGCCCGGATCCAGCGTGGTATCCGCCGGAACCAATCCGATGGCCAGATCAATGGGGACGCCCCATGATGTCGACCCAGGCCTTCCCCTCCGACCTGATGGACCGGCTGCCGCCCGTGCGCGGGCGGCTGACCGCGAACGCGCCCCTCGCGTCGGTCACCTGGTTCCAGGTGGGGGGGCCGGCCGAGGTCTTGTTCAAACCCAAGGATCAGGCCGACCTGGCCGAGTTCCTGGCCAACCGTCCGGCGGATCTTCCCGTGCTGGTTCTGGGCGTGGCCTCGAACCTGCTGGTGCGCGATGGCGGGGTGCCCGGCGTGGTCATTCGCCTGGGCCGAGCCTTCGCCGACATCGCCATCGACGGCGAAACCATCACCTGCGGCGCCGCGGTCCTGGACGGCACCCTGGCCAAGATGGCCCGGGACGCCGGTCTGGCCGGGCTGGAATTTCTGTCGGGCATTCCCGGGACCATCGGCGGCGCCCTGCGCATGAACGCTGGCGCCCATGGCGGGGAAATGAAGGACATCGTCGTCTCCGCCACCGCGATGGATTCCTTTGGGCAGGTCTATACCCTGACCCCGGAGCGGCTGCGGTTCTCCTACCGCCATTGCGGTATTCCCGAGGACTGGATCTTCACCCGTTGTGTCCTGAAGGGTCGTCCGGACTCCAAGACCGCCATTTCCACGCGCATGGAGGCCATCCGCGTCGATCGGGAGGAAGCCCAGCCCATCCGCGCCCGTACCGGCGGTTCCACCTTCGCCAATCCGGACCCCAAGGTTTCCGGCGGACGTCGGGCTTGGCAACTGATCGACGAGGCCGGGTGCCGGGGGTTGACCCTCGGAGGGGCCCAGGTCAGCGAGAAGCATTGCAACTTCCTGATCAATACCGGTTCCGCCACGGCGACCGACCTGGAAACCCTGGGCGAGACAGTCCGCGCCCGGGTCCTCGCGGCCACGGGCGTGGCCCTGATCTGGGAAATCCGTCGGGTCGGTCAACGCCTTGACACCCCCCGGGAAATCCTGCCCCCCAACCCGACCCCGAGCAAGGGAGAAGTCCGATGAGAAAACGCGTCACCGTCCTGCTGGGTGGGTTCTCCGCGGAACGGGAGGTTTCCCTGAACAGCGGCGCCGCCGCGTCCGAGGCCCTGACCACCGCGGGCTTCACCGTGACCACACTGGACGTCCCCCGGGACGTCGGGGCCTTTCACACGACCCTCTTGGCCAGCAAGCCCGACGTCGTCTTCAACGCGCTGCACGGCCGCTTCGGCGAGGACGGAGCCATCCAGGGCATCCTGGACATCATGGGCATGCCCTATACCCACTCCGGTCGGTTGGCCAGCGCCGTGGCCATGGATAAGCCGCTGGCCAAATCGGTCTTCGAACGGGTGGGCATCCCCGTCGCGCCCCATGTGATCGCCGATCGGGCGACGGTCCTGGCAGAGGAGGCCCTGCCCCGTCCCTATGTGGTCAAGCCCATGAACGAAGGCTCCAGCGTCGGCGTGACCATCGTCACCGAGGACACCAACGACCTGCCCTTCACCCGGGCCGATTGGCCCTATGGGGATCGGGTCATGGTGGAGCGCTTCGTTCCCGGACGGGAACTGACCGTGGCGGTCATGGGGGATCGTCCGCTGGGTGTGACGGAAATCCTGACCGGCCACCGCTTCTATGACTACGACGCGAAATACGCCGACGGAGGCTCCCGCCATGTGCTGCCAGCCCCCGTCGAGCCCGAGATCTTCGCCGAGGCCCAGCGCCTGGCGGTCCTGGCCCACGAAGCCCTGGGTTGCCGCGGAATAAGCCGGGCGGACCTGCGGTACGATGGCGAAACCCTTTACATGCTGGAAGTGAACACCCAGCCAGGCATGACCCGCACCTCCCTGGTGCCGGAGCAAGCCGCCCACGCCGGTGTTTCGTTCCCCGATCTGGTCACTTGGTTGGTGGAGGAAGCCCGATGCGACGCTTGATCCCCCGCCAGTCACCCCGTCCCCGGACGCTGCGAGAGGGCGGCCTGAACCGCGCCGTGACCCGCAGCGCCCTGGTCTTCCTGCTCGCCAGTGCCCTGGGCATGGCCTATCTGGCCAGCCGGACGCCCGCGCTGGCCAGTCTGCTCAACCCGAACACGGTCCCACCAGAAGAGGTCACCGAACTCTCCGCCAAGGGCAGCGCTGGCCCCCTCCCTTCCGTGGAGATGGCACCCGGAGAGGCCGCGGACAGCGCTCCCGCCTTGGTTGGGTCCTCCCGGTCGGCGGAAATCCTGGCTGCCCAGGGACTCGTGCTTGACCAGATCACCGTCAGCGGACGGGTCTTGAGCGACACCCAGGACCTTCTGGACGCCGTGGGCGTGGTCCAGGGCGCGCCCCTGATGGCCATTGATCCCGTCCTGGTCCGAACACGCCTGCTGACCCTGCCCTGGGTGGCTTCCGCCCGGGTGGAGCGTCGCCTGCCCGCTGAACTGCACCTGGACATCATCGAGCGGGAGCCCATGGCGCTCTGGCAGCACGACGGCGCCTATGCCGTGATCGATCGCCAGGGCAACGCGGTGAACGTGGATCCAGGCGCCTGGGCCCACCTGCCCATGGTCGTGGGCAAGGGGGCCGCGGAGCGGGCCGCCGAGCTTTTGAACCTTTTGACCACCCAACCGGCCATCGCCGCGCGGGTGAAGGCCGCAATTCTGGTGGGCGAACGCCGTTGGACCCTGCGCCTGGACGATGTGGAAGGGGGCATGGCCCTGCGTCTGCCCGCCCAGGACCCGGCGGACGCCCTGGCGACGATCGCTGAACTGGATAGCCGGGATGGCCTGTTGTCCAAGGATTTGGCGATGATCGACATGCGCCTTCCGGGGCGCTTGGTCGTGCGGTTGGTTGACCGAACCGGCAAGGACACCGGGACCGGCGATCCAGGCGAGGGGACTTCCGCCCACCGCCCAGTGCCCGGCGGGACTCAACCGCACGGAGAGGGACGGGATGCCTAGGGACGCCATGAGCAACGAAACACCAAGCGCCCAGTCACAGGCCCCCCAGCCCCGCCCGGTCAGCCGCCGCAAGGAGGCCCGGTCCACGCCAGCCCGGCGCCAGCGCGGGGGGTTGATCGCCGCGCTCGACGTGGGAACCACCAAGATCGCCTGCTTCATCGCCCGCGAGGAGGAGGACGGTCACCTGCGCGTCCTCGGCGTCGGGCACCATCGCTCGAAGGGCATGCGCAACGGTCAGGTCGCCAATATGGACGAGGTGGAGCTGTCCATCCGCGCCGCCGTCGACAGCGCCGAGCAAATGGCCAACGAGCGGATCTCCGACGTGGTGGTGAACATCAGCGGTGGCCATCCCCATTCCGCCCGGGTGGAAGTCGAAATGTCCATCGCCGGACACGAGGTGCGCGCCGCGGATGTTCGCCGCATCCAGGCCTTCGGTCGGGAACAGCATACCGACGCCGATCGGGAGTTGGTCCATTGCATCCCCGTCTCCTACGCCATCGATGGGGCCGACGGGGTACTCGACCCCAGGGGCATGTTCGGTCAGACCCTCGGGGTAAACATCCATCTGATCTCCGCGGCGCTGGGCCCCTTGCGCAACCTGACCACCGTCGTCGAACGGTGCCACCTGGACATCGAGGACCGGGTGGTCACGCCCTACGCCTCCGGCCTCGCCTGCTTGGTGGACGACGAGAAGGACATGGGCGTCACCGTCATCGACTTGGGCGGAGGGACCACCTCCATCGCCGTCTTCCACGAAGGCCACGTCGTCCACACCGGCCTGATTCCCGTGGGGGGCCTGCATGTCACCAACGACATCGCCAAGGGGTTGACCACGCCTCACGCCAACGCCGAACGCCTGAAAACCATGCATGGAAGCTGCCTGCCCTCCCCCTCGGAACATCGGGAACTCCTCAAGGTGATCCAGGTGGGCGAGGAAGACGAGGCCACGGCCAAGGAAGTGCCCCGCTCCATGCTGACTCAAATCATCCAGCCCCGGCTGGAGGAGACATTCGAACTGGCCCGCGCCCACCTGGAAGCCTCTGGCTTCGGGGGTGTTGGCGGCCGTCTGGTCGTGCTGACCGGCGGGGCCAGCCAATTGCAAGGGGTGCGCGAACTGGCCGAGGCCGTCCTCGACCGCCAGGTGCGCCACGGATTCCCCCGGCGCATCCGAGGTCTGGCCGACAGCACGTCGGGTCCGGCCTTCGCCGCCTGCGCGGGGATGCTGCGCTACGCCGTGCAGCACCACGTGGAAACCCCCGATACCGATCCGGCCGCCGACGAGTCGGCCGCGACAGGCGCCTTCTGGCGCCTATCCCGCTGGTGGAAGGAGAACTTCTGACCCAGCGACCTGGCGCTGAACAAGGCGCCACCCATCCGGCGACGGTGATCCACGGGAGCGGAAAATCGGCGTCGAGTACACAAAACCGAGAGCAAGGACATCGTCCTTATGGCATGGTACACGAACGATCCGGAGGCAGATCCAATGGCCATTAACATTACCGTTCCGGAGGGCGTCGAGCCCCCCCACCTGAAGCCCCGAATCACCGTTATCGGTGTCGGTGGCGCAGGAGGCAACGCGGTCAACAACATGATTGACGCCAACCTGGAAGGCGTGGACTTCGTCGTCGCCAATACCGACGCCCAAGCGCTGTGCCATTCCCGGACCAGCCGTCGCATCCAGTTGGGCAATGACGCGACCCAGGGTCTGGGCGCGGGTGCCCGGCCCGAAATCGGCCGCATCGCCGCCGAGGAAGCCGTCGAGGCCGTCGCCAACGAGTTGAATGGGGCCAACATGGTCTTCATCACCGCGGGCATGGGCGGCGGCACCGGCACGGGTGCCGCGCCGGTCGTGGCCAGCGTCGCCCGCGAGTTGGGCATCCTGACCGTCGGCGTGGTCACCAAACCCTTCCAGTTCGAGGGCCAGCAGCGCATGCGCCTTGCCGAATCCGGTATCGACGAACTGGCGCAGTTCGTCGATACCCTGATCATCATTCCCAATCAGAACCTGTTCCGTGTCGCCAATGAAAAGACCACTTTCGCCGACGCCTTCAAACTGGCCGACGACGTGCTCTATTCCGGTGTCCGGTCGGTCACGGACCTGATGATCAATCCGGGCCTGATTAACCTGGACTTCGCCGACGTGCGCACGGTCATGCAGAACATGGGCCGGGCGATGATGGGCACGGGCGAGGCCGAGGGCGAGCGCAGGGCCCTGGAAGCCGCCGAGGCCGCCATCGCCAACCCGCTGCTGGAGGACACCTCCATGCGCGGCGCCCGGGGTGTGCTGATCAACATCACCGGCGGCACCGACGTCACCCTCTACGAGGTCGACGAGGCGGCCAACCGCATCCGGGACGAGGTGGAGACCGACGCCCATATCATCTTCGGCTCCAGCCTGGACTCCAGCCTGGATGGTCGCATCCGCGTCTCCGTCGTGGCCACGGGCATCAATGCCGAGGACATGAGCCGCATGACCCCGGTCGAAAGCCATCACTCGACCCACGCCGTGTCCCCCCACTCGGTCCAGTCCGACGCGCCAATGCCGGACATCAGAACCACGACCGCCACCCATAAGCCCCGGGCCATGGAAGCCGCGGCCCCGGCCCGTCCAGCCGTGACCCGGACCGCGCCCACCCAACGTGCCGCCCCCCCGGTCGCCCCCCGTACGACGGCCCAGACCGCACCGTCCGCGCCCGCGCCGCGTCAGGTCCCGGCCCAGGCGCCGCGCCAGACTCCGGCGGCCCAGACGCAACGTCTGGCTTCGGCGGCCCAGGTTCCAGTGAGTCAGCGTCCGATCATGGACCCGGCCAAGTCCGCCCGGGTGCGTCAGACCGTGTCCGGCCTGGAAAGCATGGTCCTGGAAAGCAACGCCAACCGAGCATCCTCCCGGGCTCAGGCGCCCTCTTCGGCGCCGATGGCCCGTCGAGACGCCTTCATCCCCGAGCCGCCGATGGCCACTCCGACCCGGCAAGCCGTCCAGGGCAACCTGGACATCGCCGAGCCCGTTCACTTGGCGGCGCCCCAGGTCCAGCCCCAGCCCCAGGCCACGCCGGTGGAGCCCGCCTATGATCCGCGTCCGGCCCGGGACTTCCGGCCTGGCGTGGCCCAGGGCACCCGTCCCCAACCCGCCCCCCAACCGGAGGCGGACAAGACCGAACGGCCGAGCCTTCTGGCCCGGATCACCGGTCTGGGACATCGCGCCGCGTCCGACCACAAGGACCCAAACCCCTTGTTGTCGGCCAAAACCCTGTCCGCCAACCCCGATGACCGGGGCGTGAACAGCCAGTCCGACGACCAGTTGGAGATCCCCGCGTTCCTGCGCCGTCAGGCCAACTGACCCCCTATCCGACCCTTGTCCGGTAGGGTCTTCGGATAGACCATGACCAAGACTTGCTCCCACCGGGACCCCCGCCAGGGGGTCCCACCTGGAGAGCGCGCGGCGCGACGAGCCCCCTTCCAACAGGCCCGTGCCAAGGCATTATAAAAACACGTGATCGCTCTTTCCTATCGGCGCGCGTTCCAGAACGGAACCGCGCCGCGCGTGTGTCTGGCGATCGCCGCCTCTCGCGTCGCAACATTCCTCGCGTCGCAACATATTGCAACAATCCTTGATTTGAGCCCTTCCCGACCATTCCGTACAACCATAGTCGGAAAGCGAGCCACGCGGGTGATGGGTTCGACGGATGAACGGGGACCGCCCCTTCCGACGCGCATCACCCCTTGGAAAGGGCCAGAGTGATAAACCCGCTCGGGTCAAGTCGTCTCGGCCCATGTGTCTTTTCGGCCCGCGAGTCTTCTAGGCCTACCGGGTTGTTCGGTATCAAAAGGGGAACGGTGTCATGGATGGATTGCATTACCCGGGTGACACGGCGCGCGATGAAACGCTTGAGGGTCTGTCCAGCATGTCCAGCCACGCCGCCCACCAGCATACCATCAAAGCCGCCATTTCCTGCACCGGCATCGGTGTCCACAAAGGCCAAGAGACGACCCTGGTCCTGCGCCCCGCCGCTCCCGACACCGGCATCGTCTTCCGCCGCGTCGACCTGCCCGATGATCGCAACGAAATCCCCGTTAGCGCCCAGGCCGTGGTCGACGGGCGCCTTTGCACCACCATCGGCAATGCCCAGGGCACCACGGTTTCCACCGTCGAACACCTGATGGCCGCGCTTGCCTCCCTGTCCATCGACAACATGATCGCCGAGGTCGATGGCCCCGAACTGCCGATCATGGACGGCTCCGCGGCCCCCTTCGTGTTCCTCCTGGATTGCGCGGGCCGAGCCGAACAGGACGTGCCCCGCCGGGCCATTCGCGTGCTGAAAAGCGTCACCGTCTCCGACGGGTCTGTCTCCGCCACCCTGCGCCCCGCCGAGCGCGGCCTGACCCTGGATTTCGAGATCGATTTCAAAGCCCGGGCCATTGGCCGTCAGTATTGCCACCTCTCCTTGTCTTCGGACCTGTTCCGCGACCATATCGCCCGCGCCCGCACCTTCGGTCTGCGCGAGGATGTGGAAAAGCTCCATGCCGTCGGTTTGGGCCTGGGCGGATCCCTGGACAACGCGGTGGTGGTGGATGACGACAAGGTCCTGAACGAGGACGGACTCCGGTACCGGGAGGAATTCGTCCGTCACAAAACCCTGGACGCCATCGGCGACCTGTACATGCAGGGTCTGCCCCTCATTGGCCACTACCAGGGCCTGCGCTCCAGCCACCACCACAACAATCTCCTGCTCCGCGCCCTGCTCGCCGATCCCGAGGCCTTCGAGATCACCGAAGTGGATGCCCGTGATCTGGAAGCCCCCATTCGTCGGGGCGGGTTCCACGCCACCCGGCTGGGTGAGGCCAACGAAGCCCAGGTCGCCTGAGGGCTGTTGCCAGTTTTTTACCCGCTTCGTGCCCACCCGCTTCGCGGATGGAGCGTGTTTTTTGCCCATCGGCTTCGCGGATGGAGCCGGTGGGGCTCCCTTCACGGCCATTTCCCCACCAAGATCCCCTCAATGGGCCTTGCCCCGCTCCGGTTCCCCCATGATATAGTGCGCCGGCCTGGATCCCTTCGATCCGCGCCTGCCGCCTTTGTCTTTCGTTCCCCTTTCCATGTAGCGACCCAGGACCGGAGCCCATGACAGTCAATCGGCCTTCCCCTCCCCGGTCTTCCACCGGACGGCCCTCCCCCCGCCGCGCCCTCCTGGCCGCCACGCTCACCCTGGGATTGGGGTTCGGACTCGTGGGCTGTTCCGGAGACGACAAGCCGGAATATGTGGAGCGCCCGGTGGAGGAGCTGTACAACGAAGCCGTTGATCTGCTGAACGCCGCCAATTTCGAGGATGCGTCCAAGGCTTTCGACGAGGTGGAGCGCCAGCATCCCTATTCCTCCTGGGCCACCAAGGCGCAGATCATGGCCGCCTACGCGCTCTACGAGAACAATGCCTACGACGACGCCGTGGTCGCCCTGAACCGCTTCATCGAATTGCACCCGGGCAACCGGGACATCGCCTATGCCTATTATCTGCGGGGTCTGTGCTTCTACGAACAGATCGCCGATGCCCGGCGGGACCAGCAGATCACCCGTCAGGCCATGTCCAACCTGCGTGAAGTGGTGAGCCGCTTCCCCGATTCTCCCTATGCCAGGGACGCCCGGTTGAAGATTGATCTGGCCAACGACCACCTGGCGGGTCACGAGATGGGAATCGGCCGGTTCTATCTGGACCATCTGGACTATCTGGCGGCCCTGAACCGGTTCCGTACCGTGGTGGAGCGGTTCGACCGCACCACCCACGTGCCCGAGGCCCTCTACCGCATGGCCGAGGTCAATACCATCCTTGGCCTGAACGAGGAGGCCAAACGCGTGGCCGCTGTCCTCGGATACAATTTCCCGGGCAGCGACTGGTACGCCGATGCCTATGGATTGGTGACCGGAAACAGCTCCTACGAACCCACGGCGGACACCCGCTGGTACGATTCCCTGACAAGTTGGCTATAGGAAACAAAGAGCACCCATGCTCACCTTCCTGTCCATCCGGGACGTGGTCCTGATCGAACGGCTGGATCTACGGTTCACCCATGGCCTGGGCGTTTTCACCGGCGAAACCGGCGCCGGTAAATCCATCCTGCTGGACAGCCTGTCCCTGGCTCTGGGTGCCCGCGCCGACAGCGGTCTGGTCCGCCGGGGCGCCAACCAATTGGCGGTCAGCGCGGAGTTCACCATCGCTCCCGACCACCCCGTCCGCGCCCTCCTGGCCGAGGCCGACTTGGCCATCGCCCCGAACGAGTCGGTTGTCGTGCGCCGGGTGGTCACCGCGGATGGTCGCAGCCGGGCCCATGTGAACGACCAGCCCACCAGCGTCGGTATGCTCAAGCGCATCGGCGACGGGTTGGTGGAAATCCATGGCCAGTTCGAAAGCCATGGTCTGCTTGACCCCACCACCCATCGGAGCGTGCTCGACGCCTTCGGCGGCCCCGGCAAGGCCGCGCTGACCAGGACCGAGGCGGCCCATGCCACCTGGGCCGCGGCCGCCAAGGCTCGCCAGACCGCCGAGCGCGTCCTGGCCAAGGCCCGGGCCGAGGAAGATCTGCTCCGCCATATGCTCGGCGAATTGGAAGCCCTTGCCCCCAAACAGGGGGAAGAGAGCCAACTGGCCGACGAGCGCGCGATGCTGATGAACGGCGAGAAGCTGGCGGAGGGTCTGACCGCCGGACTCGCCGCCCTATCCGAACCGCAATCCGTCGAGACGGCTCTGCGTCAGGCCATGCGCGCCCTGGAGCGCATCGTCCCCATGGCCGGACAGCGACTGGACCCCATCATCGAGGGGTTGGACCGGGCCGCCGTGGAGACCGCGGAGGCCCAAGGCCAGTTGGAGGCCGTGGCCGCCGGGCTCGACATGGATCCCCGCCGCCTGGAAACGGTGGAGGAGCGCCTGTTCGCCCTGCGGAGCCTCTCCCGCAAGCACGGTTGCACCGTCGATGCCCTGCCCGCCCTGCTGGAGGACACCCGGGCCAAACTGACCGCCCTGGACGGGGATGGAGACGCCGTGGCCGGTCTGATGAAGACCGAACGGACCGCCCGCCAGACCTTCCTGGAGGCCGCCCGGGTCCTCTCCCAGGCACGCCAAGCCGCGGCCGGAGCGTTGGACGCCGCGGTTGCCGGGGAACTGCCGCCCCTGAAGCTGGAGCGGGCGCGCTTCGTGACGACGGTCGAGGACCTGCCCGAAGACCAATGGGGTCCCGAGGGCCTGGACCGGGTGACCTTCCTGGTCGCCACCAACCCGGGGTCCGACCCGGGGCAGATCCACAAGATCGCCAGTGGCGGCGAATTGGCGCGTTTCATGTTGGCGCTGAAGGTGGTGCTGGCCCGCTCCGGCACCGTGCCCACCCTGGTCTTCGACGAAGTGGACGCGGGCATTGGCGGCGCCACGGCGGCCGCGGTCGGGGAACGCCTCGCCCGCCTGGGCCAGGATGTCCAGGTGTTGGTCGTCACCCATTCGCCCCAGGTGGCCGCCACGGGCCGGGGTCACTACAAGGTCCAGAAGTCCGACGACGACAAGGGGGGCGTGGGCACCACCGTGCGCGAACTCTCCGCCGAGGAACGGCTGGAGGAAGTGGCCCGCATGTTATCCGGAGCCGAAATCACCGCCCAGGCCCGCGCGGCCGCGGAGAGCCTGCTCGCCCGGTAATCCGACCGGATCCCGATCCACCGTTGGACAATGAGAGCCGGGATGTGTAAACCATCCGGCCCTTTTTCCCGTGTCGGACGAGGACATCCGCGATGCATTGTGGCCTGGATTTTGGAACCAGCAATTCGACCCTGGGCATGGTCGAGGATGGCATGCCCCACCTCCTGGCCCTCCAGGGTGGTCGCCGGGCCCTGCCCACGGCCATTTTCTACGCCGAGACCGGAGGCGCCCCCTTGATCGGCCATGACGCCGTCCGGGCCTACCTGGATGGCGAGGAAGGGCGGCTTCTCCGGTCCATCAAATCCATCCTGGGCACCAGTCTGATCGACGAGAGCACCCGCATCGGCCGGGGCCGTCTGCCCCTGAAGCAGGCCATCGGAGATTACATTGGCCGCTTCAAACGGTTGGCGGAAGCCGAGAAGGATGCGGAGATCACCACCGTGGTCCATGGTCGCCCCGTCCATTTCGTCGACGACGACCCGGTCGGAGACCAAGCCGCCGAGGACAGCCTAAGGGAAATCCTGCGAGGCCTGGGGTTCAAGCATATCGAATTCCAGGTGGAACCCCTCGCCGCCGCCCGCCATTTCGCCCACCGCTTCACCCGGGAGGCCCTGGCCCTGGTCGTCGACATCGGCGGCGGCACCTCCGACTTCTCCACGGTCCATATCCGCCCCGGCCCAGGGGGGAGGCCCGGCGGCGGCGGGTTTGGTCACATGGAGATCCTCGGCAACCATGGCATCCGTCTGGGCGGCACGAATTTCGATCAAGTCCTCAGTTTCAACGAGGTCATGCCCCATTTCGGGCGGGGCGTTCCCCTGGGCGATAAGGCCATGGCGCCCCCCAATTGGATTTACGCCGACCTGTCGTCGTGGCCGCGAATCCAGTCCCTTTACAGCCAACAGGCCCTGAACGACGTGAAGGCCCTGGTCCGACGGAGCGGAGACGATCCCCGGTTCGAGCGGTTGTATGCCATCGTCTATGAACAGCTTGGCCACCATCTGGCCGGCGATGTGGAGGCGGCGAAGATCGCCCTGTCCCGGGACGTGGCGACGGCCCTGGATCTTGGGTACATCGAGCGGGATTTCTCGTTGCCCCTGGTCGTCCAGGACCTGGAGAACGCCTTGGTTGACTCCCTGGAACGCCTGGAAGGCGCCATGGACGCCTGCCTGAGAGGCAGCGGTCTGGGCCGGGAGCGGATTGATCTGCTGGTGCTGACGGGAGGATCGACGGAAATGCCGCTCCTTCAGGCCCAACTCCGCCGCCTGTTCCCGGAAGCGACCCTGGAACCCTGCGACACGTTCGGCGCCGTCGGCAGCGGTTTGGCCCTGGAGGCGGAAGCCCTGTTCGGGCCGAAGAAGGAGTGAAACAGCCCTGTCAGGCTCCATAAGCCTTGAGAAACACCTCGACCGCGCTGTCCACGGTGGCGCGAATTTCTTCCGTCGAGGGAGCCTCGCCGATTCCAAACAACTGCGGCTTGACCAACTTCCCCTGGCAGAGGGCGAAGAACTGGGAGGCGGCCAGTTCCATGTCGCCCGGAATGACCAGGCGGCCCTCGCCGACCTGATGGGACAGGATCGCCGACAAGCGCGCCACGCCGGAACAGGGACCCGTTTCGTAGAACACCCGCCCCACTCTCGGAAACTTCTCCGCGGCGCCCATGACCATGCGGATCAGGGCGATGTGGTCCGGACGCACCATGATCGTTACGAAGCTCACCCCCAGACGGGTGAGCAGAACGCGCACGTCCGACTCCGTTTCATCCACTTGGAACATGGTTTCCGCCGCCTTCTGGCGGTCCTGAACCACCAGGGCCTCGAACAGGGCTTCCTTGTTGGCGAAGTAAACGTAGAGCGTCCCCTTGGATACTCCCGCGGACTGGGCGATCTGAGCCATGCTCGCGCCATCGAAGCCCTCGGCCCGGAAAACCCGACGAGCTCCCTCGATGATCTCCCGGCGCTTGGGCTGATCATCCCCCCCAGCATGCGGAGCGGGGGTTGGAAGGCTTGTGGCACGCATGGCCTTGGACATTGGATTCCTCGATTACGGTTGATATCTGGATCACAACGGTCAGGACCCCGTTAACAGTATAGGGGTTAGAGACCGGCACCGTCGACTGAGTCAAATGGATGATTGGCGTCCGGTGAGACAAAGGCGCGCGCCCAACCCGCCCCCTTCGCCATCCCTGGGTCCGGCGATAAAATGCATTGACCGAACCGTTCAGTCAATGATAAACGTTCGCACATGACCGAACCGTTCGGTCGCATCATCCAAGATCGATCGAACAGAACCGAAGGAGGGAGAGTTCCCATGGCTCAAGACAAACCCGAGACGCGCACTGGTCAAGTGACCCGGGTGACCCGGGAGTCTCCCTCCGCCCCTTCCTCGTCCCTTCCTCCCTTAACCGCATCCCAGGCTCTTCCCACCCAAGGGTCCAACGCCCCGGCCTCACCCCCGGCCATGGCGCCCCGGGAGTCCGTCGGATCCCCCCCGGCGGTGCGGTCGGAGGGCGGAGGGAATGGGGGCGCGGTGGCCGCTCCCTCCGGCGCCACCGCGTCCCAGACTCCCCCGCGCAAGAAATCCAAGGCGAAGAAGGTCATTCCCCTGGGCATCGCCGCGGCCCTCGTGGCCGGTGTCGCCGTTCAGGGCTATGAATGGTGGACCGTTGGCCGCTTCCACGTCTCCACGGACGACGCCTATGTGAAGGCGGACGTGACCACCGTCGCGGCCAAGGTCGCGGGCTATATCGCCTCCGTTCCCGTGGCCGAAAACCAATGGGTGAAGGCCGGGGACGTGCTCGCGACCCTGGACGACGGCGACCTGCGGCTGGCCGTTCGCGCCGCCTCGGACCGTCTGGCCACCCAGGACGCGACCCTGGATCGCCTGAAGCTGGAGGCGACGTCCAGCGGGTCAGCAATCTCCGAGAACGAAGCGAAGGTTCAGGCGGCGGACGCCGCCTTGGACCGGACCAACCGGGAATTCGACCGCCAGTCCAAACTTGTGCGCAGTGGCGTGGCCACGGATCGCTCCCTCGATGACGCCAGGGCCAACCGAAACGAAGCCAAGGCCAACCTGGATGCCGCCTGGGCCCAACTGGCGACGGCCACATCGGACCAGGCTGTCCTCAAGGCGCGGGTGACCGAGGCGGAGGGGCAACGGGCCGAACTGGCCACCGCCCTGGCCCAGGCCGAGCGGAATCTGACCTTCGCCACCATCCGCGCCCCCGTGGATGGGGTGGTTGGCAACCGCGCGGTGGAGGTGGGCCAATACATCACCCCGGGCCAACGCCTCGCGGCCCTGGTGCCCCTGCACGCGGTCTACGTGGACGCCAATTTCAAGGAAACTCAATTGGTGGGCCTGCGTCCCGGCCAGCCCGTGGAGATCGCCATCGATGCCTATCCCAACACGCCCTTCCATGGCCATGTGGAGAGTATCTCTCCCGCGTCGGGCGCCGAGTTCAGCCTATTGCCCCCGCAAAACGCCACGGGCAACTTCACCAAGATCGTCCAGCGTCTGCCCGTGCGGGTGGCCTTTGATGGGGTGGACCGCGCCCCCGAGTCCGGCGCCAGCGCGCCCACGCCCCGTCCGGGCATGAGTGTCGTCGTCTCTGTCGATACCAGGGGCGATACCAAGAGCGACACCAAAAATGAAACCCAGGCGCCAAAGAGTGATCAGGTCGCCGAATCCCGTCCCTAAGGCAGGTCCACCAATGTCCCAAGCCCCCCTGGCCCTGCCCGCCCCGGCCCCGAAGCCCATCGAGACGAAGCGCCTGTTCGCTTTCATCTGCATGGTTTTCGGCATGTTCATGGCGATCTTGGACATCCAGATCGTCTCGGCCTCCCTGTCGGAGATTCAGGCGGGGTTATCGGCCAGTCTGGACGAAATCTCCTGGGTGCAGACCGCCTACCTGATCGCCGAGGTGATCATGATCCCCCTGTCGGGGCTCCTGTCCCGGGCTTTCTCGACGCGCTGGCTGTTCGTGGTCTCCTGCGGGGGATTTACCCTGATGAGCCTGCTCTGCTCGACGGCGACTTCCATTGACCAGATGATCGTCTATCGGGCCCTCCAGGGATTCGTTGGCGGGGCGATGATCCCCACCACCTTCGCCACGGCCTTCACCCTCTTCCCCCGGGAGAAGCAGCATATCATCTCGCCGATCATCGGCCTGGTGGCGACCCTCGCCCCGACCATCGGCCCCACGGTGGGCGGCTATTTGACCGAACTGTTCTCCTGGCACTGGCTGTTCCTGGTCAACATCCTGCCGGGTATCCTGGTGACCACGGCGACTTTTCTCCTGATCGATTTCGACAAACCGGACCTCCCCTTGCTCGACCGCTTCGACTGGTTGGGCCTGGGCTGCATGACCGCCTTCCTGGGCGGCCTGGAATTCGTGCTGGAAGAAGGCCCCGGCAATGACTGGTTCCAGGACGAGTGGATCACCTTTTTCACCATCGTCTCGACCATGGGCGCCGTCGGCTTTTTTACCCGAGCCTTCACCGCGACGACCCCCATCGTCGATCTACGGGCCTTCAGCAACCGAAACTTCGCCACGGGTTCCCTGCTCAGCTTCACCATGGGAATCGGCCTTTATGGCCTGACCTACCTGTATCCGGTCTATCTGGCGCAAATCCGCGATTACTCGGCCCTGATGATCGGCGAGACCATGTTCGTCACGGGTCTCTGCATGTTCATGACCGCTCCCATCGCCGGGCGGCTCTCCCGGGTGCTCGATCCCCGGCTGATGATCGGCCTGGGCTTCGTGGGATTCGGCCTGGGGACTTACATGGCCAGCAAGATCACCGCGGACTGGGATTTCTGGGAGCTGTTCGTGCCCCAAATCCTGCGCGGGGTCTCGCTGATGATCTGCATGGTGCCGATCACCAACATCTCGCTCGGCACCCTGGAGCCCCAGGCCATCAAGAACGCCTCGGGCCTGTTCAACGTAACCCGGAACCTGGGCGGCGCGGTGGGACTGGCCTTGATCAACACCCTGCTCAATGATCGCACGGACCTGCATCTGGCCCGCCTCCGCGAACAGGTGAGTTGGGGGCGGCCCGGCGTGGACGAAGCCCTGGCCCAGATGACCGCCGCCTTCGCCGACCTGGGATCGAACGCCAGCGCCGCGGCCCTGAATCAGATGACCCTGATCATCCGCCAACAGGCGACGGTGATGGCCTTCGGCGACGTCTTCCTGGCTCTGACCGTCGTCTTCGTGAGCCTCGTCCTGCTCGCCCCGCTCATGCGCCGTCCCAAGATGGGTCCCGGAGGCGGGGGTGGCGGGCACTGACCCTGGAGGCTCCGCCTCCAGATCTCCGCGGGGAGGCGGCGGCCTCCCAGACCCTCGGATCCAAGGCTAATCCAAGGTCTCCCTGAACACCAAGAGCGCGACGAGGAAGGCCCCCAGCAGGAACAGCGCTTGGGGCCACAGGAAGGGCAAGACGTCCACCAGCCCGTTCCCCTTCAGCAGGATGCCCCGCACCAGCCGTAGGAAGTGGGTCAGCGGGAAGATCGATCCAATCACCTGGGCCCATTCCGGCTGACCCCGGAAGGGGAACATGAAGCCCGAGAGCAGGATCGAGGGCAGGAAGAAGAAAAAGCTCATTTGCATGGCTTGCAACTGATTCCGCGCCAGGGCCGAGAAGGTCATTCCCACCGCCAGATTGCAGGCGATAAACAGAATCACGAGGACACTCAACAGCAGGGGCGAGCCGACCATGGGCACCCCGAACAGAAGCTTGGCCATGACCAGCACCACCACCACCTGCACATAGCCCACCCCCACATAGGGCAGGATCTTGCCCACCATCATCTCCACGGGGCGAAGGGGCATGGACAGCAGGTTCTCCAGCGTTCCCCTCTCCCGTTCCCGGGTGATCGACAGGGCCGTCATCATGACCATGGTCATGGTCAGGACCACCCCCAGAAGGCCCGGAACCGTATTGTACTGGCTCTCCCCATCCGGATTGTAGCGCATGTGGATCACGGTGTTGACCGGAGGTTCTCCGGGCGCCAGATCGGCGAAGGGGCCGGTCAGATGGGGCGAAAAGGCCGTTTCGGTCAATTGGCGGAAGGCGGCCACGGCGTTGCTCGCGGCCGCGGGATCCGTCGCGTCGACATCCAGCAATAGGGACGGCTTGCGCCCGCGGATCAGGTCCCGGGCGAAGTTGGCCGGGATGGTGACCACGAATTGGACTTTGCCCCGGTCGAGCATGCGGTCCACCTCCGCCTCGCTGGTGGGCGGATCGATCAGGGCGAAATAGCCCGCGTTCGCCATGGCCGCGGCGAGATCCCGGGAAAAGGGCGAGGGGTCCAGCACATGCAGGGCCGTGGGCAGACCCTTGGGATCGGTATTGATCGCGAAACCAAACAGGACGAGTTGCAGAAGAGGCACCGCCAACATCATGGCGAAGGTCAATCGGTCCCGGCGCATCTGCACCAGCTCCTTGCGCATCACCCCATTGAGTCGACGGAAGGAAAACCCGTGTGTCATCGGTAGCTGTCCTCCGCCCGACTCATGAGGTGGATGAAGACGTCTTCCAGTTCCGCCTCCGCGGGCTTCCAGGTCAACCCGGGGCGGTTCCGATAGGGGGCCAGGGCCGTCTCCAGGGCCGCCCGGTCTTGCCCTCCAAGGTGCAGGGCATTGCCAAAGGCCGTGACCATCTCCACCTTGCCTTCGGCCCGCAGGTCCCGGGCCAGGTCGCGGACACCGGACCCGGACACACTCCAGATGGTCAGGCCAGCCTCCCGCACCACATCCTCCACCGTGCCCTTGGCCAAGAGCCTGCCATAGGCCAGATAGCTGATTTCGTGGCACCGTTCGGCCTCGTCCATGTAGTGGGTGCTGACCAACACGGTCAGCCCCCCGTCGGCCAATTGATTGATATGGTCCCAGAACTCCCGCCGGGCCTTGGGGTCCACGCCGGCGGTGGGCTCGTCGAGCAGCAAGAGGTCCGGGTCGTGCAACAGGCAGGCCGACAGGGCCAACCGCTGCTTCCAGCCACCGGACAAAGATCCAGCGAGTTGATTGCGCCGGGTCGCCAGCCCCAGGTCCTCCAGGGCTTGGGCCACCCGCTCCCGGCGCCGGTCCAGGCGGTGGATGCGGGCGACGAAATCCAGGTTCTCGCGGATGGTCAGGTCCTCGTAGAAACTGAATTTCTGGGTCATGTAGCCGACCCGGGCCTTGATCATCTCCGCTTCCGTCAGGATGTCATGGCCCAGGCAGCTCCCCCTGCCCCCGTCGGGCGTCAACAGGCCACAGAGCATGCGGATGGTGGTCGTCTTGCCACTGCCGTTGGGTCCCAGAAACCCCTGAATCCGCCCCCGCTCCACCTGGATCGAGAAGCCATCCACCACCAAATGGTCGCCGAAGCTCTTGGTCAGCCCCTCCACGTCAATCACCACCCGATCCGGGGGAGATCCATCCGCGGTGGCCGCCAGAGGCACCACGGTCATGGCGTTGCCCCCTCCCCCAAAACCGCTGGATCGATATCCACCGGTTGACCCGGGTGCAAGGCGAGGGCGTTCCCGGTCGGCGTGGCCTCGACCCGGACCACCAGCTTGGCCCGGAACTTGACGGAATAGAGAACCGGCGGCGTGTATTCCACCTGATCGCCAATATGGGTGACCTTGGCCGACAAACCCGGCGCGCAGCCATCACAGGAAAAGGGCACCACCTGGCCCAGGGACAGGGCGCCCAGACTGGTTTCCGGAACGAAGAAGACGACCTTCACCCGATCCGGCGGCAGCAGGGTCAGAACCGGCGCGCCCTGGGGTACCACCTCCCCCACCCGGTAATAGACATCCACAACCCGCCCAGCCGCCGGGGCAGATCGGCGGCGGTCGGCCAAATCCTTTTCCGCGCGGGCGACATCGGATCGGCGTTGGCCAACCACGGCCCTTTGAGCGGCCAGCAGGTCCGACCGCTCCCCTTGCAGACCAATCTCGTATTCCTGGGCCTGTTCGTCGAAAAACGCCCGGTCCCTTTGGTAATCCCTCTCCGCCTGATCCAAGCGTTCCCGCGGCGCGGCGCCCCGGGCCACGAGGGCCTTCGCCCGCGTCAGCTCCGTCTTGGACAAGTCCAGGGCGGCGCGGGCCTGTTCCAGGCGGGCGGCCAGGGCGGCCATTTCCTCTGGCCGTTTGCCCTTCTCCATATCCGCGAGGCGGGCCTCGGCCTCGGCCAGTCCATCCCGGGCCACGGACAGGGCGGCCTGGGCCAGGGTCGTATCCAGAGCGAAGAGGAGATCCCCCAGGGAAACCCGATCCCCCTCGGCCACGGACAGGGCGGTCAGCTCTCCCGCCGTCACGGGTCCGACATGCAGGTAGTCCCCTTCCACATAGCCCTGCAAGACAGGGGAATCGGGGGCGAAGAGGGCCAGAAACCCCGCGAGCAGCGATTCAATCATGCCGTTCTCCCCCCTTTTTCAACGGCCAAACCCGCCAGTGTCACCGTCAGGTGGGCCTTCAGCCAGTCCTCCGGATCGACCGGATCCGGGTCCCAGGGCGCCAGGGAATGGCGCCAGATCGCCATCATGGCGACGGGGGCCATGAGCAACCGCGCCGCCAGATTGGGGGCGATGGGCGCGAAATCCCCTTCCGCCACGCCCCGTTCCACGGTTCGGCCAATCAGACCGAAGCCCCGTTTGATCACCGCGTTCATGTAGAACTGGACCAGATCCGGAAAATTCCCCGCTTCGGATACCAACAACTTGGGAATCACTCCCGCGGGTCCCCGCAACAGGGTTTCGCCAATGCCACCGACCACCGCGCGCAGCACCTCCGGCGCCGGTGCGGTGTCGTGGGACAGAGTCTCCTCCGCCTGGGTCACGGTGCCCAAAATATGTGTCTGAACCGCCGCCTTGAACAAGGCCTGCTTATCGTCGAAGTACAGATAGAGTGTTCCCTTGGTCACCCCCGCCCGACGGGCGATATCCTCCACCCGGGCCGCGGCGAACCCCCGTTCGGCGAAGATCGCCAGGGCGGCCTCGACAATCTCCTCGGGCCGGGCCTCGCTGCGGCGCCGCCATTTGGGTTGCCGCGTCATGGGTTCATCCCCATAAAATAAATGACTGTTCAGTTATTAACATTCCGTGCCCCACCGGTCAAGGGCGTTCCATCGGACCAAGTGGATCAAGGTCATCGGACCAAGGTAACGTGTGATGGCGTCAAAGGGAGGGGATCGCCCGCGGGAAGGCGGCGGCAAAGCCGACCGCCATGGTCTTTCGCGACAGGATCGCCTGACGATCCAGGGGCTCCCCCTCACCGAACCGGATGCCCACGCCGCTTCCTCCACTGGCTCCAACCGCCCAATCCCCCCCTTGAGACCCCGATCGGCCAATGCTATGGGAGGTCCCCTGACCGGAGCCACGCGCATGATTCTAACGCCCATCGCCCTGACCGACCTCCCCTCCCTCCTGGTGGCCTTCGACGCCCTGCTCGCGGACGCGCCCCTGGCCCGCCGGGTGTTCGCGCGAATCGCCGAGACCCGATCCTTCGTAAGAGGCGAGACCATCGAGCTGTCCACGGACCCGGATCACCACCGTCAGGCCGTGGATTTGGTCCGCGCCTTCGGCCTGGGTGTGATCGACGGTCCGCCCTCGGCGGGTTTCACCTGGGATGGAAAAGCGGTTCGGGCGGACATGGAACCCTCGGTTCTGGTCCACGAAATCGGCCATTGGCAGGTCTGCGCGCCAGCACGGCGGGACGTGATTGACTTCGGCCTTGGGGCGGGACCGGAAACGGGACTGAAGGCGCCCGCGGACGCGGTCGCCACGGTCACCGGCGTCCTGGGCGACCTGGAGGAGGCCTTGGCCTCCCTTTTGGGGATCCTTTGGGAGGCCGAATTGGATCAACCGGCGATCCTGGCCTTTTTGGAGCAAAACTGGTTGGCGGACGGTGCGACGGAAGCCAATCGCGCCCATTTCGTGAAGATCGTGGACCATTTGGCGGCCCACGGCTTCCTCACGAACCAAGGTCGTCCAACCCGACGGGCGCGGGTAGAGCGCGACGCGGTGTTTTTGGAGAGTTTGTTGGCTTAGGTCACTTCCGTCAAACAACGAAAAATCAGGGAGTCCCGCTCTCTCCATCATTCTCGGACCCCGTGTTCGATCGCCTGGAATGACGTCGACCCGCGCTCTTCAGAATCGCGGGAACCAAACTCATAGCGCTGGCCGCGACCAGTCCTCCGCCGAGACCAGGCTCCCCCATGGCACCACAAACCACCGCTCCGACAACAAGTGCGAAAGCGATGGCACTTCCCAATATGAGACTGCGGTTGTAGCTGGTATGCGCGAACTCCTGCTCCCGCCGTTCCCATTCATGATCGTGAACACGCTCCTTGCGGTCTCTCTCAATGGAGTAAGACTGTTCTTCTTCCCGCATTGTCAGCAGGCGCTCAAGGCAACCAGGGACAAGTTTTTCGTAGCGGACCGCATGTTCCGATTTTGGTGGCATACCCTGAAAAGCTTCTGACTTCGCCGCGAATAGAAGCCCCTCGACGGCGGACCGCACCTCTGGCGGCCCTTCCTCCAAGGCCGCCATCAACTCTTCCGGCACCAACCTCGTCAAGGGGATCGACGACCCTCATTGCTTCTCTGGGTCGCCTTCTCTTTCCGGTGGATTGTTCTCGTCCCGCACCGAACCGCCCTGGTCGGCACCTGACCGCGCCTTTTCACCTTGGTGATCGTCAGCGGATATTTACAGCCAGTTCCTTAACCTTCACCAACCTTGGCCGCGGGTCCCAAGGCTCTCCAGTCCGGGGATGGCGCTTGGTTACCTTCGGTTCGGCGAACACCATGGCGGCCGCTCCAATGCCATCCATGAAACCATCCAAAAACGTTCGGGACGGCTTTCGGCTGACAAACTTGATAACCTTCATCTCGCCCTACCTTTCCTAAACGTTCCACAAGGCGCGAAAACGCCTTCGCCGACGCGCCAGATCCATGTGGATATCACAGTCGGAAGATTCCAGACCCGCCCTCTCCGCCACTAGCATAGAGGACGTTCAAGGCAAAATTTTGCGGCAAGTTACAAGGCGGTTTCAAATTTGTTCGACCACACCGATACGGTGGACAGCCCGCGAACGCCAACGACAATCCGTGAACCACACCGCACCGATGTTGCCAAGACCTCGCGAAACCACGTTTCGTGCTGGTCCGGCTCTTCACCCTTCCGCCGTGGCTGCCTCACCGCGTGAAGTGTCCCAAATGGCGAACACGCCCAGTTGAAATACCCCCCACGACAAAATAGCGACGGCGGATGAACAGCACAAAAACCCCTATTCCGATAGGAATAAGAGGTCAGCCTGACAGTATAAGGTCGGTCCGGGCTTGGGAGCGTGGGAGAGAAAAATTCGAACCCTCGTCCTAAGACCCTGATAAAATTGGCGTCCCCAAGGGGAATCGAACCCCTGTTTTCAGCGTGAGAGGCTGACGTCCTGGACCGCTAGACGATGGGGACGTCGCGCGGCGGAGGTCGGCTTTCTAAGGCCAACGAAGAAACCGTGCAAGCCTTTTCTCGCGGAACCGTCATTCCCGTGAAAAAAAAGTCAGCGCGAGGGGGCGGAACGCCCGCTCCACCGGGCCGCATCGCCCCGTCGAGCGGACCCCTTCCAGCGCTTCGGCCCGGCCCGTCGCCGGATCCGTCGCCTGGATCAGCCAAACCAGCCCATCCTCGAAGGCCCGGGCCGCGTCCGTCGCCGAGGGCAGAGCCACCCCCGACGGGTGGGAATGCCAATGGCCCAGGACAACCTCCCCCCGCGCCCGGCATTCACGCTGGATGCGCAACCGCGTCGCCGGGTCCAATTCGAACCGGTCCGCATGCTCTCCGGCCAGAACATTGGCCGCGCCATGGACCGCCGTCACCCGGGCCACCCCCTTCCCTTCGACGTGTCCAACCAGAAGGCCGCAGCCCTCCCGGGGGTGGGCGGCCTCCGCCTCGCGCGCGATGACGGCACGATCGGCCTCGGACAGCAGAAGCACCCGAAGCGGGTTGGGATCCGATCCCTCAGGGAGCATCGTTCAGAAGAATGGTGCCCAGGACCTTGCCCCGGGACAGGTCGACCGCCACCAAACGGGGCGGTTTGCCCCCTCCGGCCAGTTCGACGACCAGGGTCGAACCGGAGATACGGAACTCCCGCGCCACCGTCCCCTTCGGCTCGCCCAGGGACAGGATGTCGAAGGACGGGCCGCCGCCGTTCCCCATCCCGCCTGGTCCGATTTGGCCCATTCCAATCTGGCCCATTCCAATCTGGCCCGGGGCGATTTGACCCGGGGCGCCTGGCGAATCGGGTGCGCTGGGCGTGGACCGGGTGCTCGCGTTCCCTCCCGTCAGTTCGGTCGATTTCTTGTACAGACCATACCCGAGAACACCGATCCCAATGATGATCAGCACACCCATAAAGGCAACCAAGGATTTCACGGCACGCATGGGCGAAGGACTCCCGCTTGATTTTGGATCCGATATGGGGTCACCATACCCGGGCATGACTGTCCATTGTCCCCCCTTCCCCGCGCCCATCGATGCTCCCGATCCGGATCTTCTGGATGGGGAGGAGCCCGATGACTCGGCCGCTCCGGACCCGGTCCCCGGGTCCGGGATCCATCACCACCGCGTGGTGGGGCCGGACAAGGGGGGCGAACGCCTGGACAAATGGCTGGCCGAGGCGGTGGACGGCCTCTCCCGGGCGCGTCTGCGCGCGCTGCTGGAAGAGGGCCAAGTGACCTTGGACGGCGAAACCATACGGGATGCCTCCCGCCGGGTCAAACCGGGGCAAGAGGCTCGGATCACCGAACCCCCACCGGTCGCCGCCCTGCCGGAACCCCAGGACATCCCCCTGACCGTGCTCTACGAGGACTCCGACCTGATCGTCATCGACAAGCCCGCCGGTTTGGTGGTCCATCCGGCCGCGGGCAATCCCGACGGCACCCTGGTCAACGCCCTGCTGTTCCATTGCGGCGACTCCCTATCGGGAATTGGCGGGGAACGGCGCCCTGGCATCGTCCACCGCCTGGACAAGGACACCAGCGGCCTGATGGTCGCGGCCAAGACCGATCTGGCCCACCGGGGCCTGGCCGAACAGTTCGCCCACCATTCGCTGACCCGGGAATACCACTGTCTGGTCTGGGGCCGCCCCACGCCCGCCAAGGGTTCCGTGGAGGGCAACATCGGCCGCCATCCCACCAATCGGAAGAAGATGACCGTCCTGCGATCCGGTGGAAAGCACGCCTTGACCCACTATCGGGTGCTGGACACGTTCGAGGACTCCTTCTCCCTCGTTGAATGTCGACTCGCCACCGGGCGCACCCATCAAGTTCGGGTCCATATGGCCCATTTGGGCCACCCCCTGCTGGGGGACTCGGTCTATGGGCGCAGCGGATTCCCGAAAGCCCTATCCAAAAGCACCCGGGAGGCCATCGGAAATCTGGGCCGTCAGGCATTACACTCACGCTATATAAGGTTTTTGCACCCGCGAACTCAGATGGAGATTGCCCTTGAATCCCAATTGCCAAAGGATATCAATACCATACTAAGTGTTTCGAGGACGGATTAACGGAACTCAATTCTTGACCACTTCGGTCTTATATTTTAAGAATCACGGGGTGAAAAAGAAGAGGCATTCCGAAATAGCGGTTTCCGCGAAGCCTCCTGTCGGGAATTAAAACCATCATTTGATCGGTTAAGCGGGCTGTCGAAGGCCCCTTCAGGTCGAAATGATTGGGATCCAGGATCCCGAACCGACTGGGCCTAGGACTTCGCCGTTTTTTCATCTCCCCCTGGGTTCTGGGGGCGCCCCCCAACAGGGATCGATACGAGGAGAAGTTCCATGGTCACCTCCGCGCCCGGTCTGTCGATTGGCCCTGAAAGCAATTTGACCCGTTACCTGCAAGAGATTCGTAAATTTCCCATGCTGGCTCCCGAAGAGGAGTACATGCTCGCCATCACGCTCCGCGACTCCGGGGATTCCAAGTCCGCCCACCGGCTGGTCACCAGCCACCTGCGTCTGGTGGCCAAGATCGCCATGGGCTATCGCGGGTATGGCCTGCCCATGGGCGAAGTGATCAGCGAGGGCAACGTGGGCCTGATGCAGGCTGTGAAGCGCTTTGATCCAGAGCGCGGGTTCCGTCTGGCCACCTACGCCATGTGGTGGATCCGCGCCGCCATCCAGGAATATATCCTGCATTCCTGGTCCCTGGTGAAGATGGGCACCACCGCGGCCCAGAAGAAACTGTTCTTCAACCTGCGCAAGATGAAGGGTCGGCTCCAGCTCATGGAGGAAGGGGACATGCACCCCGAGAACGTGACCCATATCGCCACAAAACTGGGCGTGCCCGAACAGGACGTGGTCAACATGAACCGCCGCCTGTCCAGCCCGGACCATTCCCTGAACGCGCCAGTCCGCGTGGACGGCGACGGGGAATGGCAGGATTGGTTGGTGGACGAAGGCGACAATCAGGAACACATGCTCGCCGAAAACCAGGAAATGGGCCAGCGCCGCCGCATGCTCTCTGGCGCCATGAAAACCCTGAACGAGCGGGAACGGCACATCCTGACCGAGCGGCGCCTGCGCGATGACCCGGTCACACTCGAGGACCTGTCCCAGCAGTATGGCATCTCCCGCGAACGTGTCCGCCAGATCGAAGTGCGGGCCTTCGAAAAGCTGCGCAAATGGATGCAAGGCGCGGTCACCACCGCGCACGCCGCCCCCGCCTGACGGGTCCGCCCGACAGACTCCCCAGACCGCCCCCCAACCAGCGCCCCGGACTGGCCCCGGAGCCATCCCCGTCCCCAAGCCTCCGGGCCTCAAGGTTCCGGGCCTCAAGGTTCCTGGGCCGTTTTCGTTGTTGTCTTCCAGCCCCTTGGGATAGCATACCCCTTGACGAAACGGCGCTCGGACGGCACCTGATGGGGAACTCCATCCCGCCACTGGCTGCCAGTGGCCACCATCCGAACCATGCCAAGGGGGAAACGTCCACGCCATGACAGGCCGTGTTCTCATCATCGCCGGATCCGATTCTGGAGGGGGCGCGGGCATCCAGGCCGACATCAAGGCCGTGACCGCCCTGGGCGGTTTCGCCATGACCGCCATCGCCGCCCTGACCGCCCAGAACACCCTGGGAGTCCATGGCATTCACCCCATTCCCGTGGCCTTCGTGCGCCAGCAAATGGCCGCTGTCTTGGACGACATTGGCGCTGACGCCCTGAAGACCGGCATGCTCGCCACCGCCGAGGTCATCGGCGCCGTGGCCGAGGAAATCACCAACCGTGCCCCGGGTCTTCCCCTGGTCGTCGACCCCGTGATGGTCGCCAAGGGTGGACACCGCTTGCTGGAGGAAAGCGCCACCCGCGCCCTTGTCGAGCGGCTGCTGCCCCTGGCCACCGTACTGACCCCCAACCTGCCCGAGGCGGAGGTCCTGGTGGGCTACCCCATCACCGATGCCCAGGCCATGGAGGCCGCGGGGCGGGAACTCCTCGCCCTGGGTCCCAAGACCGTGCTGATGAAAGGGGGCCACCTGGACGAGGAGGGGACCGAAGTGCTGGACATCCTGGTCTCCGAAGAGGGAGCCATCCGGTTCACCGATCCCCGGATCCACTCCACCTCCACCCACGGCACGGGCTGCACCCTGGCGTCCGCCATCGCCTGCGGCTTGGCCCAGGGGCGCCCCATGGCCACCGCCGTCGCCCGGGCCCGCGCCTATGTCCGTCGGGCCATCGAAACCGCGCCGGGGCTGGGCGCCGGCCACGGCCCCCTCAACCACGGACATACCGTCTTTCCCTTCGAGGCCCGGTCCCAATGAGCGCTTTCCCCTTCTATCAAGTCGACGCTTTCACCGATCATCGCCTGAGAGGCAATCCGGCCGCGGTCTGTATCCTGGAAAGCGACTGGCTGGACGACGCCGTCATGCAGGCCATCGCCGCCGAGAACAACCTTTCGGAAACGGCCTTCATCATCCCCGCCATGGGGGACGCTCCCCACAAGCTGCGCTGGTTCACGCCAACGGTGGAAGTGGAGATTTGCGGCCACGCCACCCTGGCCTCGGGCCATGTCCTGCTGCGCGAACGGGGACATACCGGCGCCCAAGCCTTCGAGACCCAATCGGGGATCCTGACCGTCGAGCCCCAGGGCGAGACCTTGCTGATGCGCCTGCCCGCCTCGGACACCAAATCCTCGCTCATCCCCCACGACCTGGAGCGAGTCCTGCGCGCCCGCCCCCTGGAAGTGGGCAAGGGGGGCGGTTTCCTGGTTGTCGTGATTGACAGCGTGGAGCGCCTGCGGGCCCTTGCCCCCCGGTCCGACCACCTGATGGCCGCGGGCGCCGGACATCTGATCGTCACCGCCCTTGGCTCGGAGGGGGACGGCTGCGACTACGCCTGTCGGGTGTTCGCGCCGGAATCAGGTATTCCCGAGGATCCGGTGACCGGCTCCGCCCATGCGATTCTCGCCCCTTTCTGGGCCAAACGCCTGAAAAAGGATGTCTTGGACGCCCTTCAGGTCTCCGAACGGGGGGGCGCCATGACCTGCCGGGTCGAGGGCGACAAAGTCGCCCTGACCGGCCAGGCCGTGACCGTCATTACCGGCGCCTTCCACCTGTAATCCCTCGCCACCAAAGGATGTCCCCCATGACCGAGGAACTCTTCCGCCAGGATGCCTATGCCTCCGACTGCACGGCCCAAGTGGTGGCCCAGGTCACCGGAGCAGACGGCGAACAGGGGCTCATCCTCGATCGGACAGTCTTCTACCCCACGGGGGGTGGTCAGCCGGGGGACAGAGGCTGCCTGACTCCGGAGGACGGCACCATCCTCCCCGTCACCGATACCCGTTATGACGGGGAGGGGCGGATCGTCCATTGGCTCGTCCCGGGGACCGCGGTTCCGGCGGAGGGGGCAACCGTCACCGCCAGCATCGACTGGGACCGCCGTCACCGTTTGATGCGCATGCACACCTGTCTGCACCTGCTCTGTTCCCTGATCGAGGGGGGCGTGACCGGGGGGAGCATTGGCGAGGAGAAGGGCCGCCTGGACTTCGACCTGCCCGAGGGCGCGCCGGACAAACAAGCCCTGACCGACCGGTTGAACGCCCTGGTCGCGGCCAATCACCCCCTGGACATCCGCTGGATCACCGATGACGAACTGGACGCCCAGCCCGACTTGGTTCGGACCATGTCGGTCAAGCCCCCCACGGGTTCGGGGCGGGTGCGCCTGATCGAGGTCACCGGCGTGGACCTGCAACCCTGCGGCGGGACCCATGTGCGGGCAACCGGCGAGATCGGGCCCGTCCGCGTGTCCAAGATCGAAAAGAAGGGCAAGATGAATCGGCGCGTGACGGTGGTTTTCGAGGAGATGGACCCTCAGTAGAGGTTGATCCTTGAATTCCTCCAGACTGGACGCGATTTCTTGAGAAACCGAGAAACCGCGATAGGGGGTCCGGAGTGAGCGGCGTGGCTGATCTTCAGATGGCATTGACCCTGCTGCTCACCGCGGCGGTTGTCGTCCTGTACATTACCGAGTGGATCTCCATCGAGTTGACCTCCCTGGGGGTGCTCTCGGTGTTGCTGCTGTTGTTCCAGGTCTTTCCCGTGGTGGGTCCAGACGGCGCGCCCCTGATCAGTCCCACGGACCTGCTCAAGGGGTTTGCCAATCCCGCCCTGATCACCGTCATGGCCCTGCTGGTGGTGGGCGAGGCCCTGGTCCGCACGGGCGCCCTGGACGGATTGGCCCAGGCCCTGTCCCACCCCCGCCTATCCCCCCGGGATTCCTTGGTGGTTGTTCTGTTGGTGGTGGCCTTGCTGTCGGCCTTCCTCAACAACACCCCCATCGTCCTGATCTTCATTCCGATCATCCAGGCCCTGGCCAAACAGGCGAACCTGGCCAACAGCCGGGTGATGATTCCCCTGTCCTATGCCGCGGTGCTGGGGGGGATGACCACGGTCATCGGCTCCTCGACCAACCTGCTGGTCTCTTCGGCCCTGATCGAACAGGGTCTGCCGGGGTTCGACTTCTTCGAATTCACCCCCATGGCCTTGGTTCTGGTTATACCGGGCTTGATCTACGTCGCCCTGGTCCTGCCCCGGATCCTCCCGGACCGGGTCCCCACGGTGGACGAACCCCGGATTGGGGGCGGCAAGCAGTTCATCAGTCAATTGGTCGTACCCGACGATTCTCCCTTGAACGGTGAGCGGGCCGTGGCGGGCGTCTTCCGCTCTCTCCCCGACATCACGGTGCGTATGGTCCTGCGGGGCGAGCGCACCATCGTGCCGCCCTTCGACGACATCGTGCTCCACGCCGGGGACCTGCTGGTTCTCGCCGCCACCCGGTCGGCCCTGGCGGAGGCCGCGGCCGGTCACCCGGGACTGTTCCATCCTCCCCGCCCCTACGGCCTGGACCGGGCCCGGGACCGTCTGCGGGACATGGGCACCGACGAAGTCCGCGACGATACCGAGGGCGCGACCGAACATGTGCTGATCGAGGTCATGGTCAATCCTGCCTCGCGGTTGATCGGGCGGACCGTGGCCCAGACCGGATTCCTCCAGCAATACCGGTCGATCATTACCGGCATTCAGCGCCGCGCCCGGATGATCCGTGCGAAGATGGTGGATATCCGCCTGGAGGCGGGCGACATCATGCTCGTCCTGGGACGGGAGGAAGACGTGGACCGCCTGCGTCAGGACCGGGATTTCGTGGTGCTCTCCGGCACCAAGGGCCTCCTGCCCCGGCGGCGCCACGCGGGGACGACCCAGCTTATTTTCCTCGCGGCGGTGGGATCGGCGGCCCTGGGGATCGTCCCCATCACCGTCGCCGCGGTGGTGGCGGCCACGGCCATGGTCGGCACGAGGGCCATCAACCTGCGCCAGGCGGGCCGGGCCATTGATCGGAAAATTCTTCTGGTCGTGGTCGCCGCCCTGGGCCTGGGGGAGGCCCTGAAGGCCACGGGAGGCGCCGCCTTCGTCGCCCATGGCCTGATCGGCATGATGGGGGACGTGGGTCCGACCGCGGTGCTGTCGGTCTTCTTCCTGGTGGTGGCCCTATTCACCAATATCCTGACCAACAATGCCTGCGCGGTCCTGTTCATCCCTATCGGCATCGGACTGGCCGAAGAATTGGGGATGGAGCCCCATGTTTTCGCCATTACCGTGGTTCTGGCCGCCAATTGCTCCTTCGCCTCCCCCGTTGGCTATCAAACCAACCTGTTGGTGATGGGGCCGGGACAATACCAGTTCGGCGATTTCGTGCGGGCCGGGCTACCCCTTTTGCTGTTGCTCTGGTTTGTCTACACGATCGTGGCACCGATGTTTTTTGGATTGTAGAGGTCACCTCACCCCAGGCCAAGGAGCCTCCCAATGAGCCCAGAATTCCTGCTGACCGCCCTAGTCGTGGTCCTCGCCCCAGGCACGGGCGTCCTGTTCACCCTGGCCACGGCGCTCTCCCAGGGCTGGAGGGCCAGTGTCTTCGCCGCCATCGGCTGCACCCTGGGAATCCTGCCCCATATGATCGCCGCCATCACCGGATTGGCCGCCCTGCTCCACGCCAGCGCGCTGGCCTTCCAGGGCATCAAGGTCCTGGGAGTCCTCTACCTGCTTTATATGGCCTGGATGACCCTGAAAGAGCGGGGAGCCCTCTCCGTGGACGCCGCCGAGGCCCCGCCCCGCTCCATGGGCCGCTCCGTGGGCCAGACGGTCCTCGCGGCCTTCCTGCTGAACATCCTGAACCCCAAGTTGTCGATCTTCTTCCTGGCCTTTCTGCCCCAGTTCGTCGACGCCGGGGACCCCACGCCCTTGCTGTCCATGGTCGAGCTGAGCGCTGTGTTCATGGCCCTGACCTTCGTCGTCTTCGTGGGCTACGGCGCCTGCGCGGCCCTGGTTCGCGACCGGGTGCTCGCCCGCCCCCGGGTGCTGGCCTGGATGCGCCGGGCCTTCGCGGGCGCCTTCCTCGCGCTCGGCGCCAAGCTCGCCCTGACGGAACGATAGGGTCGGAAAAGCATCGCCCTGATATTGCCATAATTAAGTCCAATTCGCGTGACCCTCCCCCCATTTCATGCTCCAATCACCCATAGAGAGAGCACATCTAGATATATCAACCTTTGCTAATGGGATGGTGGCATGGAATTTCTCCAGACGATTTTCGGGGCGATTGGCGACTTGACCTGGGGGTGGGCGCTGGTGCCCTTCCTGGTGGTCCTTGGCGTCTTTTTCACATTGCTGTCGGGACTGGTGCAGTTCGAGTTCTTCGGACGCATGTTCGGGGCTCTCTTTCCCGATCCCACGGTCGCGGGTACCAACCGGATCAGCTCCCGCGAGGCCTTGCTGGTCAGCGTCGGCGGCCGGGTTGGTGGCGGCAATATCGCGGGCGTGGCCGTGGCCATCACCCTGGGCGGCCCAGGGGCGGTCTTCTGGATGTGGGCCATCGCCCTGATCGGCATGGCCACCAGCCTGTTCGAATGCTCACTCGCCCAGTTGTACAAGGAATCGGCCGAGGACGGCACCTACCGGGGCGGCCCGGCGCGCTACATCATCCACGGCCTGGGCAAGAACTACCGCTGGCTGGCCATCCTCTACGCCGTTTGCCTGATCGCCGCCTTCGCCTTGGGCTTCAACGCCTTTCAGGGGAACACGGTGGCTGGCGCCGCCTTTGACAGCATGGGTATTCCCCGGTTCGCCACGGGCGTCGCCCTGGCCGCTCTGACCGGGGTGATCGTCTATGGCGGCATCCACCGCATCGCCAAGGCCGCGGACGTGATCATCCCCTTCATGGCCATCATGTATATCGGCATGGCTCTGGTGATCGTCGCCATCAACATCACCGAAGTCCCGGCGATGATCATGCTGATCGTCAAGAACGCCTTTGGCGTCGACAGCGCCATCGCCGGAGGCATGGGCGCGGCCATCGCCCAGGGACTGCGCCGTGGCCTGTTCTCCAACGAGGCCGGTTTGGGCTCCGCCCCTAACGTGGCCGCGGTCGCCTATGTGCGCCACCCCATCAGCCAGGGCATCGTGCAGTCCCTATCGGTCTTCATCGACACCATCATCATCTGTTCCTGCACGGCCTTCATCATCCTCCTCGGCAACGTCTACGTGCCCGGCGCGGCGGATGTAAACGGCGTGGCCCTGACCCAGCAATCCCTGGCCTCCCATGTGGGGGACTGGTCCAAGTACTACCTGACGGTTGCGATCCTGCTCTTCTCCTTCAGTTCGATCATCTACAACTACTACCTAGGAGAGAACGCCCTTTCGGTCATGACCAAAAGCCCCTTGGCCCGCCATGGCCTGCGCGCCCTGGTGATCGCCTTGGTGCTGGTCGGCGCGGCGGCCCCGGGGGCGACATCGGTTTTCTTCTTCTCCGACCCGATGATGGGCATTCTCGCGGTGGTCAACCTGGTGGCGCTGACCATGCTTTTCCCCATCGGCATGCGTCTGTTGACCGATTACCGGAAGCAACTTAAGGCCGGGATCTTGCATCCCCTCCTCAACCCCGATGACTACGCCGACCTAGATATCGACCGCACCGCCTGGAATGGCGAGCAATAGCGGTCCCCGGAAGTAGCCCAACGACCAATCGCGCCCCCGGTTCTGTTGACCACCGGGAGCGCGACTCTTACAGTCGCGTTTTCCTTCCTTCCCTGGACAGCGCGACCATGAACAAGCCCAATGCCCGCCCGGCCAATCCCAACTTTTCCTCCGGTCCCTGCGCCAAGCGCCCGGGCTGGTCGCCCGAGGTGTTGAGGGACGCCCTCCTGGGTCGCTCCCACCGGGCGCCCGAGGGCAAGGCCCGCCTGGGCGCGGTCATCGACATGTCCAAATCCGTCCTTGGCATGCCCCGGGACTACCGGCTGGGTATTGTCCCCGCCTCCGACACGGGCGCGGTGGAGATGGCGCTCTGGTCCCTGCTCGGCCCCCGGGGCGTGCAGATGCTGGCCTGGGAAAGCTTCGGCTCGACCTGGGTGGCCGATGTTCTCAAGCAACTCAAATTGCCCGACGTGACGGTGCTGGAGGCCGAATACGGCGACCTTCCCGACCTGTCGGTGGTGGATTTTTCCCGAGATGTGGTCTTCACCTGGAACGGCACGACCTCCGGCGTGAAGGTCCCTAACGGCGATTGGATTCCCGATGATCGCGAGGGCTTGACCCTCTGCGACGCCACCTCGGCGGCCTTCGCCATGGACCTGCCCTGGGACAAGCTCGACGTGGTCACCTGGTCCTGGCAAAAGGTCCTGGGTGGCGAGGCCCAACACGGCATGATCGCCCTCTCCCCCCGGGCCGTGGCGCGGCTGGAAAGCCATGTCCCCGCCTGGCCCATGCCCAAGCTGTTCCGCATGACCGCTGGCGGCAAGCTCATCGAGGGTATTTTCGAGGGCGAAACCATCAACACCCCCTCCATGCTCTGTGTCGAGGACGCGCTGGACGGGCTCGCCTGGGCCGAACAGGTCGGGGGACTGCGGGGCCTGATCAGCCGCTCCGAGGGCAACCTGAAG
Source organism: Rhodospirillum sp. (assembly GCA_021741145.1). Classification (GTDB taxonomy): domain Bacteria; phylum Pseudomonadota; class Alphaproteobacteria; order Rhodospirillales; family Rhodospirillaceae; genus Rhodospirillum. The sequence goes on from JAIOYK010000006.1 coordinate 63,651, forward strand.
GCCGTGGCCACCTGGGTCGACGCCCATGACGGCGTCGAATTCCTCGCCCGGGATCCGACCACCCGGTCCAACACGGCCATCTGCCTGCGGCTGATCGCCCCCTGGATCACCGCCCAAGCCGACGGCGGCGCCAAGGTGGCCAAGCGGGTCGCGGCCCTCGTGGCCGAGGAAAACGCGGGATTGGACATCGCCAGCTACCGGGATGCCCCCGCGGGCCTGCGGATCTGGGGCGGCGCCACCGTGGAGCGGAGCGATATCGAAGCCCTGTTGCCGTGGATCGACTGGGCCGTGGATCAGGTCCGCGCCGAGCTGGGCTAAGTCCCCCATGGCCCCCGAAGCCACCTTGGGCTGGCGGGTGGAGGAGCTGTTCCTCAACGCCTTCCCCGCCCCCGTCCAGGTTTTCGTCGGCGCCATGGTCGCCCGCCTGGGCGGCGGAGTCTCCCGCCGGGCCTGTTCCACCAGCCCCCTGCACGGCCAAATCCACGACCTTCAAGGGACCGTGGAGACCTGCGAGCGGCTTTACCTCGCCCGGGGACTCTTCCCCCGGTTCCGGATCCCCGACCTGCTCGATCCCCCCCTCGATCGCTTGCTGGCGTCCCGGGGTTACGCCGTGGAATGCGACGTGCGCACCCTCCTGGCGCCCGCGTTGGCCCCCAAGTTGACTCCGGAGGAGACATCCAACCCCGCCATCACGCTCCTCCCCCACCCCGACGCCGCTTGGCTCACCGCCCTGGACCGGCTGAAAGGCCTTTCCCCGACCCAGTCGGCGGACTACCGGGCCAGCCTCGCCGCCATCGGTCTGCCCAGCCTGTTCGCCGCCCTCTGGGAGGACGGTGCCATCACCGCCCTTTGTTTCGGCGGAATCCAGCATGGCCTGCTGGCGGTGGAGGGGGTGGTCACCGACCCTGCCCGACGCGATGGAGGACGGGGGCGTCGACTGGTGGGGGCCCTGATGACGCGCGCCCAAACCCTGGGCGCGGAGGCCGCCACCCTTCAGGTCGAGGCGGAAAACGCCCCGGCCCTTGCCCTGTACACCCGCCTGGGCTTTTCCCAGGACCTGCACCGCTACCACTACCGGCGAAAAGACATCGGGGCCCCTAAGACTTCCTAATCCCCATTTCCGTTTGCCACCCGGCGTGGTTCCGCGCTAAGGAAGGGACCCAATCACTCCCCAAACGCCAGTGCCATGACCACGATCCAGAAGACCGACAGCCGGGCCTTGCTGCCCAATGGCCTGCGAGACATCCTCCCGCCCAACGCCGCCTTCGAGGCCGCGACGGTGGAAAGCCTGTTGGCGACCTTCTCCGGCCATGGCTATGACCGGGTCAAGCCGCCGCTGATCGAGTTCGAGGAGGGGCTGCTGACCGGCTCGGGTAAGGCCACCGCGGCTCAAACCTTCCGGGTAATGGACCCCATCACCCAACGCATGATGGGTTTGCGCGCCGATATCACCATCCAGATCGCCCGCATCGCCGCGACCCGGCTGGCGGATGCCCCCCGTCCGCTGCGGCTGGCCTATTCCGGGCAGGTGGCCCGGGTAAAGGGCACCCAGCTTCGCCCCGAGCGCCAGTTCACCCAGGCTGGGGTCGAATTGATCGGCGCCGGTGGCGTGGACGCCGACGCGGAAGTCATCTTGCTGGCCCTGGAAGCCCTCGGTGGTCTGGGCATCGGCAAGCTGACCGTGGACCTGAACAGTCCCCGGCTGGTCCCCACCCTCTGCGCCGCCCTGGGCCTCGACGCCGCCCCCACCGAGGAGCTCCGCAAACTGCTGGAGCAGAAGGACATCGCCGCGGTCGCCGCCCTGGCCGGAGACAAGGCCGCCCCCCTGCTCGCCCTGGCCGAGGTCGTGGGCCCCGCGGAGACGGTGCTCGCCCGCCTCGACGCCCTGGACCTGCCCGGAGAGGCCGCGGCCCACCGGGAGTCCCTGGCCGCCCTCACCCGACAGATCATGGACAAGGCGCCCGAGGCCGACGTAACCCTCGACCCCCTGGAACACAAGGGGTTCGAATACCATACGGGGAACAGCTTCGCCCTCTTCGCCCGGGGTGCCCGAGGAGAGCTGGGCCGGGGCGGGGAATATGTCTCCGACCTGGGAGAAAGCTCCGAACGGTGCCGGGGCGTGACCCTCTACCTGGATTCGGTGCTGGATGTGACCCCCCGGCCCGGCCCGGTTCGTCGCCTGCTGGTGCCATCGGACCTGAACCGGGACACCCGGCGCGCCCTGGTGGCCGATGGCTGGGTGACCCTGCCCGCCCTGGGAACCGAAGCCAATGCAACGGAAGCAAAAAGGTTGGGCTGCGACCATCTGCTCGACCAGACCGGAACGCCAAGGCCGGTCTGACCCCGAGAGCACGTCACGGCCAAACGGGGACACGCGAAATTCGCTCGGCATCCGATGCTGATGCCTGCGTTTGGGTCGATGCACGAGCGGGGGTGGAGGCGTAAGCCCCGATCCATGAATGACCAGACTATTTCTCGAGAAGACGGGATTATGAAGCGATGACGAATGTGGCCGTGGTGGGCTCCCAATGGGGAGACGAAGGCAAGGGCAAGGTGGTGGACTGGCTGTCCGAACGCGCCGATGTGGTGGTGCGCTTCCAGGGCGGCCATAACGCCGGTCATACCCTGGTCATCAATGGCGTGACCTATAAACTCAGCCTGCTGCCCTCGGGCGCGGTGCGGGGCAAGCTGTCCATCATCGGCAACGGCGTGGTCATCGACCCCTGGGCTCTGTTCGACGAAATCGGCCGGATCCAGGACCAGGGTGTGACCATCACCCCCGAGGTTCTGCGCATCGCCGAGAACGCGGCGCTGATCCTGCCCCTGCACGGCAACCTGGACCGCGCCCGCGAAGCCGCGGCCGGAACCTCAAAGATCGGCACCACCGGGCGTGGCATCGGCCCGGCCTACGAGGACAAGGTGGCCCGCCGGGCCATCCGCGTCTGCGACCTGACCGACGAGGACGTTCTGCGTTTCAAGGTCGACCGCATGCTGACCCACCACAATGCGCTGCTGCGTGGCCTGGGCGAGCCCGAACTGGTGGCCGACAACCTGATCGCTGCGCTACTGGAGATGGCGCCCCGCCTGCTGCCCTTCGCCTCCCCCGTCTGGAAGATCCTCGACGAGGCCCGTAAGGCGGGCAAGAAGATCCTGTTCGAAGGTGCCCAGGGCGCCCTCTTGGACGTGGACCACGGCACCTATCCCTTCGTCACCAGTTCCAACACCGTTTCCGCGGCCGCGGCCTCGGGGTCGGGCGTGGGACCGGGCAGCGTTGGCTACGTACTGGGCATCACCAAGGCCTATACCACCCGCGTCGGTTCCGGCCCCTTCCCCACCGAGCTCTTCGACGAGGTGGGCAAGACCCTGGGCGAGCGGGGCCGGGAGTTCGGCACGGTCACCGGTCGGCCCCGCCGATGCGGCTGGTTCGACGCCGTTCTGGTGCGTCAAACCCTGAAGGTCGGCGGCATTAAAGGCATCGCGCTGACCAAGCTGGACGTGCTTGATGGCATGGAAGAACTGAAGGTCTGCGTGGGCTACAAGCTGAATGGCGCGGTCCTCGACTATCTCCCCGCCTCGATGAAGGCCCAGGACTCCGTGGAGCCCATCTACGAGACCCTGGAAGGCTGGAAGGAGAGCACCTACGGCGCGCGGTCCTGGGCCGATTTGCCCGCCACCGCGGTGAAATACATCCGCCGTCTGGAGGAACTGATCGAGACCCCCGTGGCCCTGCTCTCCACCAGCCCGGAGCGCGAGGACACCATATTGGTTCAAGATCCCTTCCAGGGATAGATTGGTTCAAGATCCCTTCCAGGGAGAGATTGGTTCAAGATCCCTTCCAGGGAGAGATTGGTTCAAGATCCCTTCCAAGGGAGAGATTGGTTCAAGATCCCTTCCAGGGAGAGATTGGTCCGGGGTCCCGTCCAGGAATGGGCGGGCCTTCGTCACGCAACATTCACCTCAGCGTCAAAAGGGCAATAGGGAAAGCCGGGTAAGGTGAGCACCCATGCGTTCCCCGTCCTCGTGGAGGTCCCCTATGTTTTCCAAGACCGTTTTCTTGGCCCCATTGGTTTGCGCGACCCTGGCCATTGGTACTCTTGCCTTGCCCGACCCGTCCCAAGCCGCCGACGACCTGATCACGGTTGGTCCTCGGCCCTACTACCTGATCGACAGGATGGAAGACGGTCCGTTGAAGGATGCGTTATTGGCCTGCGCCGACAAACCCGTCCATCGGACCCTGTTTTCCATCAGCCACCGGGGGGCGCCCCTCCAGTTCCCCGAGCACACCCGGGAGGCCTATCAGGCCGCCTATCGCATGGGGGCGGGCATCATCGAATGCGACGTGGCCTTTACCAAGGACAAGCAGTTGGTCTGCCGCCACGCCCAGAACGATCTGCACACCACGACCAACATCCTGGCGACCCCGCTCGCCGAAAAATGCTCCCAGCCTTTCGTGCCCGCCCAGGGCGACACTCCGGCCCAAGCCGAATGCCGGACCTCGGACCTGACCCAAGACGAGTTCCTGTCCCTGAAGGGCAAGATGGACGCCGCCGACAAAACGGCGACCACGGTCGAGGCTTACATGAATGCCACGCCGGATTGGCGCACCGATCTCTATTCCTCCGAAGTTGGCACGGTGATGACCCATGCCCAATACATCGCCCTGATCCATGACCTGGGCGCCCAATTCACGCCCGAACTTAAGGCGCCCGCCGTGGAGATGCCCTTCGACGGCTTCACCCAGCAGGCCTATGCCCAGAAGATGATCGACGAATACAAGGCCGCGGGTGTCGCCCCGGAAGACGTCTGGCCCCAGTCCTTCAACCTTGACGACATCCTTTATTGGATCAAGAACGAGCCGGCTTTTGGCAAACAGGCCGTATTCCTGGACGAAGGCACCGAGGACGGTTCCTGGGACAACATGAACCCCGACACCTGGGTCCATTCCATGGCCGACCTGAAGGCCCAGGGGGTCAATTACATCGCGCCCGCTCTGTGGATGCTGGTGACAACCAAGGACGGAAAAATCGTGCCGTCGCGTTACGCCGAGGAGGCCAAGGCCGCCGGGCTGAAGATCATCACCTGGAGCCTCGAACGGTCCGGCCCGTTGGGGACCGGCGGTGGCTGGTACTACACGTCAATCAACGACATCACCAAGTCGGACGGCATGATGTACGAATTGGTCAACGTTCTGGCCAAGGACGTTGGCGTTATTGGCATGTTCTCCGACTGGCCAGCCACGGTCAGCTATTACGCGAGCTGCATGGGCCTCAAGTGAGGCCCAGAGGGACCCGCGATCGGTAGCGTGACTGCGAAGGGCTGGGAAGGCCCTCTCCTCATCCAGGATCCATTCCGAGGATCAAACATTGAAAAAGGCTCCCGCGTTCGGCGGGAGCCTTTTTTCTCTTATCTCGACAGTGCCGGAATCCCGATCGGTCGCCCTGTCCAACCGCGAAAGCAGGTCCCCTTCCGCCGACAATGCGCCAGCGTCTTAAGCGGATCGCACATTCGTGAGGAAAGCCTCGACCTTACTCCGCAAGTCGTCGGTTTCCCGAGACATTTCACCGACGGCGGACAAAACATCCTTCGCCGCCTCTCCGGTGGACGATACCGCCTGTGTCACGTCCCCGATATTCGAGGACACATCCTGGGTTCCCACCGCCGCCTGCTGAACATTGCGGGCGATTTCCTGGGTCGCCGCCCCCTGCTCCTCCATGGCGCTGGCGATACTCGTGGAAATTTCGTTGATTTGGCCAATAACATGACTGATGCCGCCGATGGCCTCCACCGCATCCTTCGTCGCCTGCTGGATCCCGGAAATTTGACTGGTGATCTGGTCGGTTGCCTTGGCCGTTTCGTTGGCGAGGCTCTTCACTTCGGAAGCCACCACGGCGAAGCCCTTCCCGGCATCCCCCGCCCGCGCCGCCTCGATCGTCGCGTTCAAGGCAAGAAGGTTGGTCTGACTGGCGATATCATTGATGATATTCACCACATCTCCGATCTTCTGCGCGGCCTCGGCCAGCCCCCGCACCTGCTGGTTGGTCCGTTCCGTCTCGCTAACCGCCGTTTCGGCTATTTGCGTTGACTTGCTCACCTGCCGGGTGATCTCGGTGATCGAAGCACTCAGTTCCTCGGCCGCGGTCGCGACGGTTTGCACATTGGCCGAGGCCTGATCGGAGGCGGAGGCGACAGCCAGGGATTGACGGCTGGTCTGTTCCGCCGTGGCGGTCATCGAGGTCGCCGTCCCCTGGAGGGATGACCCGGCCATCGCCAGGGATTTCAGGATGACGGACACATCCACGTCGAACCCCCCGGTCAAGGCTTCAAGCGCGGCGGCCCGCTTGCGTTGGGTCTCGATCTCGGCGTCTTCCTTGATCTTGGCTTCGATGGCCCTGATCATGTTTTCCTTGAAGACCTCGACGGCCTTGGACATGGCACCGATTTCATCGCCCCGGTCCGTCCCTGGGATTTCCGTTTCCGTATCCCCCGCGGCCAATTGTCCCATGGCCCCCGTCATGGCCTGAATCGAACCGGACACCGTGCGGATAATATACCATGCGGCTCCAGCGCCGAGCAGGACGGAGACCACGAGCAGGGCAATGATCAGGCCGCGCGCGAGGAAATAGATCCGATCTCCCGCCTCACTCGCCAAAGCCGCGCTCCGATCATTCAAGTCGATCAAATCGGTCAAGGTCTTGCTCGCGGCGACGAAGACGGTCTTAGAATTCTCGCGGAACATGCGTGCCGCCTCTTCGTTCTGGTTTCCCCGGGACAGGGCAATCAGCTTCTTGTTAAGATTGAGGTAATCAGCCCACTGCTCCTGAAATTCCACGAACATCGCCCTCTCCTTTTCCGAGGAGATGAGCTTATCGTAAGCTTTTATCTCATTCTCAAGAAGGGTTCCCTGCTCTTTCAACGCCACCTCGGCTTGTTCCATGATCGCGGCATTCGTGGACATCACATGACGCCCTTCCTCGATACGGAAGTCACTCGTGGTGGTGTTGAGAGCACCCACAGCCCGCACGCTGGGAAGCCAATTCTGAGCGATTTCCGTGGAGGCGTCATTGACCACCGAAATCCGGTTCACGGCGAAAAGCCCCAGACCAACAGTCAAGACAATGAGTAGGGAAAACGCCACTATTAGCTTTACTCGAATGGTCACATTACGCATTCCCGATTCTCCGGTTCGCGATTCATTTCCACATACGATGACACCACGTCATGTCTCATGGAAATGCGTTCGCAAGAAAATTTCGACACGGCCTCTGGTCCTCTTCTATTTGTCGGCAAGACACTGTTGGCCTGTCCGTGATGTTCTTCTCGAACAAGAGAACCTTACCCTTGGCGCCAAATGACGCATAATACCCCAATACCTCAAACTCACGTCAAACCAACCCCGTGGGGTAGGCGGTCCGATAACGATAAGTCTACACCCCTGAGACACAAACCATCTGGCAAATACGATCTACAACAGAACCATTAAGATGTATCCTTATGAAGCAATGGAGTCAAACGATTCGTTAAGTCAATCTTCATTTCATAATTTTTTACTGGAAATAACATTTTATTATTAAAGCGAAAATTAAGAATAAATTCCACAATACTTCTAGAAATATAGATAAAACTTCTTATATTAAATAATATTTTCAAGATAACTTTCATTCAGAAGAATATATAGATGATTAATACATTAAATGTGAAATATATTTTTGTTATAATTTCAGAATTTTCGGTAAATTTACTGTTCATTATCGATTTATGGAACGAACAACCCCGTTGTTATAAATATTTATACTAAATCTATATTTCACAAATAGGCTCATTCCTTCACGGCTTCCCAAAAGGAACCCGACGGGAGACAGATATTCGGGCGGAGAGGTCGGCGGGGATCATCCCATGAACGGTCCGTCTCCCCCTCCCCGGCCGGACATGGCCCCGCGTGCGAAATCCTTCGGAAGCAAGACAATAACCGCTAGGCGACTCGCGCAGACACCGCATACCATGGTATCGGTTGGGAAACCCTATGAGGAACTGGCGAGGCGCCGGGAAGGCAGCACAAAACCTTGCCCCCCTTCACAATCCGCCCTTCAACGGGTGGCGCGGTTCAACCCCGGACTTTGGAGTAGGCATGGCCCAGGAAGACGGCTCAGACAAGGGATCGGACAAGGGATCGGGATCGGCCAAATTCGACCCGGTGATCCTACGGGACCGCTACCAGATCGATCCGGCCCAGCATATCCCCGACCTGGACATGCCCAACGCGCGCGCCTTCGTCGCCACCGACAAGCGCAACAACCAGCGGAACCTCTACGCTTTGGTCTGCGAAGGGCATTTGCCACCGCGCATCAACCTGATGCGTAAGCTGCGCGGCGTGACCTCCCCTGGCCTGATTCCCCTGATCGAATGGGGCACGGTGGACTGGCCACCGATCGAGGGCCGCTGCGTCTCTGTCGTCTACGAACGCCCCATGGGCGGTCGGGTCATGAAGTCCATGGACGCGGTCTTCCAGCCCGTACCGGATCAACAGTTCATCAAGACCATCGTCAAACCCCTGATCGCCGCGCTGACGGAAATCCAGTCCCATTCCACGGTGCACCGGGCCATCCGCCCCACCAACCTGTATTGGATCGACAAGGAACAGACCAGGATCGCCCTTGGGGATTGCACAACCTCGCCCCCCGGCTATCACCAACCCATGATCTGCGAAACCGTCGAAAGCGGCATGGCGGCGCCCGAGGGACGGGGCGCGGGTTACTACCCGGAAGACATGTACGCCCTGGGCGCGACCCTGGTGGCCATCTCCATGGGACGGTGCGCCCTGGTCCACGAGAGCGACGACACCATCCTGACCCACAAAATCAATAATGGATCCTACGCCACGGTGGTGGGGGAGGAACGGGTGCCGCTGGGCATCATCGAGTTGGTGCGTGGCATGTTGGTGGACGACCCGGACCAGCGTTGGACCCTCGAAGCCATCGACATGTGGATGAACGGGCGGCGCATGAACCCCATGCAAACCAAGCAGGACAAGCGCTCCCAACGGCCCTTCATGTTCCGCAACACGGAGTATTTCACCCGCCGCGCCCTGGCCCATGCCCTGACCCGGGATTGGGAGGCTGGCGCCACGCCCCTGATGGAAGGCAAGGTGGAAATCTGGCTGCGCCGGGGCCTTGAACTGCATGAGTTGGCCGATTCCGTGGCGAACGTGATCCGGGCCTCCGGTGCCCGGGCCAAGGACGTGGGCATGGCCCGGGACATGGCCATGGCTTCGGCCCTGACCCTGATGGATCCCGCCGCGCCCATCCGCTATGGCCGTCTGCGTATCCATATGGAGGCCTTTGGTACGGCCCTGGCGATTTCCCTGACCAAGAAGCAGGATATCCGCCCCTACGTGGATTTGGTGCAGAAGGATTTTTCCAAGACCTGGATCGCCGCGCAAGAAAGTTTTTCAACCGACCATGGGCGCTACGGAGCGGAATTTCGGGAAATGCAAACCTACCTGACCCAGGCGACCAAGGGCGGTGGGGTGGAGCGCTGCCTGTATGAAATGACCGAATACGTCGCCTGCCGCAGTTCCCTGTTGAAAGACCAATGTGTCCTTGAAATCGCCGACCTGTTGCCAGCCCTGGAACGGGTGTCGGGCAAGGTGGATCCAAAGACCCCGCCGACGGATCGCCATGTGGTGGCCTTCATCGCCGCGCGCTACGCAAAGGACACCATGCCCCAGATCCATGCCATGAACGACACGGATCCGCGCAAGGCCACGCTGGGCATGCTCGCGGTCCTCGCCCTGGTCCAATGGAAGATGGGGCCGCCGAGCCTGCCCGGTCTGGCGAGTTGGCTGGGAGGCTTGATGACTCCGGTCATCGAAAGCTACCATGGCCGGGACCGGAGGCGGCAGTTGGAAAAGGAAGTCCCCAAGCTGGTGCGCAAGGGCAACTTGCCCGAACTGTTCAAGCTTCTGGACAATGCCGAGGAACGCCAAGCCGACTTCGATGATTTCGCCGTGGCCCGCCTGCAATACGCCCAGGCCGCCCAGCAGGTGGCCGCCCTGGAAAGCGGGAACTTCCGGGTCAGTGAGAATTCCGAGAAGCTGGGCCAGCAGGTCGCGGCGTCCATTTCCGCCGCGGTCTCCATTCTTGCGGTCATTTTCGTCCTTCTCGCCCATTTGGTATAGGCCATGGCCAAGAAACCAGAAATCAAAAAGCAGAAGGACGCGGGCCTGGGCTTAGGCGCCAAGTTGATCCTGCTTATTGTCCTCGCCGTCATGGCGCTGTTCATCATTCCCACGGTTATCCTGCTATGCGTCGCCATGCTGCCGACCTTCGTGGCGGCGATCACCGACCGCTCCATCAGCCGGATGAGCTGGCTCTGCGTGGGTGGTTTGAACTTCTCGGGCACGGTGCCCTTCATCGCCGACCTCTGGATCCGGGGCGGCCACATGGATGCCGCCCTGTCCTTGGTCACCGATGTCTTCACCATCATGCTGATCTACGGGGCCGCGGGCGTGGGTTGGCTGCTCTATATCTCCGTCCCCCAATTGCTGGGCGCCTTCATGGCCATGACCGCGACTCACCGGATCGCGACGCTGAAGGCCCAGCAGGAAAAGCTGGGGGACGATTGGGGTCCGGAAGTCCGCGAAGGGGCCGAGGAGGCGGTGGCCGAATTCATGCGCCGCGGTCGGGTCTCGGATTTCAACACACCGTCGGGATGACCCCAGGTTCCACCGAGGCCACATTCTGGCCAAGGTCACTCCCTAAAAATCAAGAATGACCCCAATTCAGGCACGCCCCCATTCCCCGCCCAAAGACCCCAGGGAGCCCTCTTCATGAAGACCATCCTTTCCCCTTCCATGGCCTTGGCCCTGGTCGGCGTCGCCCTGCCGGTGTTGGCTCCGCCAGTGGCGGCCCAGGAACCGGGTCCGACTCTGCGACGGATCCTCCTGTCCACCGGCGGCGTGGGACAGTTCGAATACACCGTCACGGTGGATGGAACGGCGACGGTCACTCTGCCGACCCGCCTGGACCAGGTGAACGACCTCCTGAAAAGCCTGACGGTCAACGACCCCAAGGGCACCGCCGTCTCCGCCCGATTGGCCGTGCGCGATCCCCTGCCCGCCCTGTTCCGCGATATGCCCTTCCCGCCCGAGGCCCTGGAGTCCCCCGAGGCCCTGTTCAGCGCCCTGAGAGGGGAAGAAATCACCGTCTCCGGTCCCAAGGCCATGGCCGGACATATCGTCTCGGTCAATCGGATCACCGAAACCACCCCGGACGGCGCCGAGATCGACCGCCATCGGGTTGGCCTGATGACCGACAAGGGCCTGCGGCAATTCATCCTGGAAGACGCAGACACCATCGCCCTGACCGACCCGGACATGCGCCAAGATGTCACCGATGCCCTGGCGGCCCTGGCCGACCACCGACGGGAGGACAGCCGGGAGGTGGAGATCACCCTGCAGGGGAAGGGCACCCGACAGGTTACCCTGGCCCATGTGGCCGAGGTTCCCCTATGGAAGGCGACCTACCGCCTGACCCTGCCCGCCCCCGGGCAGGAAGATGCCTCGGGCGACGGAGAGTCCGCCTCCCCCAAAAGCCGCCTGACCGGCTGGGCGGTGCTGGAAAACCTGAGCGGCGTTGACTGGAAGACTGTCGAACTGGGCGTGGTCTCGGGCACCGCGGCGACCTTCTCCCAGGACCTCTACAGCCCGTATTACGTGGCTCGACAGCAGGTCCCCGTGGAAGTCCGCGACCGCTCCCTGCCTTCCCCCGATGGGGGCACTCTACCCGAGGGCCGGACCAGCATGGAGGGAGGCGCCATGGAGGACGCCGCCCTGGCACCGCCCCTGTCCCTGGACGCCCGGCCCGAGGCGATGATGGCCCTGTCCAAGGCCGCCCCCTCTCCCCGGGCATCCTTCGCCTCCCAAGCCCCCATGGACGCCGCGGACGCCACCCAGGTGACCGCCCAGGTGGTGTTCACCCTGCCCCAGAAGGTCACCCTTGACACGGGCCAGACCCTGCTGATCCCCCTGACCGACACGGCCATCCCCGTGCAACGGGTGGCCCATTATCAGGCCCAAGGATCCGGCCTTCATCCGTGGGCGGCGGCCCGATTGACCAACACGGGCGCGGTGGCCCTTCCCCCCGGCGCGGTCAGTGTCACCCAGGACACCGTCGATGGGCTCGCCTACCTGGGCGACACCCGCCTGACCACCCTGCCCCCGGGGGGTGAGCGTCTGCTGTCCTTCGCCGTCGACCAAGACATCACCGTCCACCAGGACCGGTCCGAGGACCAGCGCCTGTCGGGGCTCACCGCGGCCAAGGGCATCGTCACCCTGCGTCAGGTGGCGCGCTCCGAAACCGTCTATCGGGTGGAAAATACCGGGCCGGAGGACCGGACTCTCGTCCTCGACCACCCCAAGCGACCCGGTTGGGACCTGAAGGCACCACCGGATTTCGCGTCCCTGGGTGAAACACCCGACGCCCACCGGCTGCGCTTCGTCGTGCCCGCGGGCGGGTCCATCACCCTGCCTCTGACCCAGGAACGGACCCTGGATGAGCGCTATGGCGGGGGAGACCTGAGCGAATCCCTCTTGGCCTCCCTGACGGCGACGGGCGGACTGACGGACAAGGAAAAGCAGGCCGTCGCCCAAATGGCCCAATTGACCGCCCGGGCCGGAGAATACAATCGCCGCGCCCAAACCCTGGATCGGGATCTGACCCAGGTGGAACAGGACCAGGGACGCCTGCGGGAAAATCTGAAGAGCGTACCGGAGGACAGCGACCTGCACGCCCGCTTCATGGAACGCCTGGGACAGTTGGAGGACCGCCTGACCGCCCTGCGTGACCAACGGGCGGAAGCGGAAAAGGAAGCCGAGTCCGCCAGGGCGGATCTGGCGAATTACGTCGCCGGATTAACCCTCCCGTGAGCCCCCGTCCGGAGGAGCCCCGGAACGCCCCGCGCGAGGACGCCGGGACCGGTTCCCTGGACAACCGGGACACCCGCTTCCGCAAGGGCCTAGAGGGCGCGAGCGGAGGACCTGGCTTGGCCGTGTGGGGGCTATTCGCCCTCGCCGCCTTGGTCGGCCTGTCCTTGTTCTTTGACTTTTGACGTTCTTTGACTTTTGACGTTCTTTGACTTTTGACGCCTTGCGTCCCCCTCGGCGAGGAATTCCGCGTCCATATCCACCTTCAGGATCAGGGCTCCCCCCTCGATCCAGGTGATGGCGTCGTGGCGAGATCAGGTCGCCCCCAGGGGGGGACAAGTATCAGGTCCGCCCATGGGGCGAGACCACGGAGACGTCATACACCGGTGACAGCCGCGAGACCGCGCGCTCCCTCGGGTCCTCGACCCTGGCGGGGCGGGGCGGGGCCAAAGTGAAAAGCAGCCTGGCCAGAACGGGAAAAAGGCGAGGGAGCGAAGGGAACGCGACTCACCCTTGAAAAAGCGCAGCGAATGCGGGATCGAATGGGGCAGGAAGAACGTTTAATATGCACGTTTTCAGGGTTTCCCGGAACGAACATCATAGGGAACATTGAAGGCGGAGCATGGCCTTTGCTATCTTGTGGTGATACGCGTCGCGAAGACTCCCGCGAGGGACAGGCGCGGGGAAGCTGAGGGGCAAGTCAGGCAAGGGGGAAAGCCCGGCCTCGGACCCCGGGGGAAATGAGAAAAGAGAGACCCTTTTCCGCAGGATTTCGCGCGCTTGGCGACCACGGGATCCACCCAACCTGGATCTGGACCCACCTTTCGGTCCACTCCGGGGAGGCGATCCGACCACGCCGGGCTGACCTCGAAAAAGCATGACCGCAAGGCAAAAACAGGCAATGACCGAAGACACCCTATCGCTTGCCGCCGATTTCCCGGCCCTGTCCCACGACGAATGGACCGTTCTCGTGGACAAGGCCCTGAAGGGGGCCTCGTTTGAAAAGAAGATGGTCACGAAGACCCACGAGGGCTTCTCCATCCAACCACTCTACACCCGCCAGGATTGGCCGACGGACGGTGATCCCTCCGGCTTCCCCGGCGGCGCGCCCTTCACCCGGGGCGCCACGGCCAACGGGCCCCTCCCCAGCGGCTGGGACATCCGCCAAGAGCACGCCCACCCCGATCCCACCGCCGCCAACAAGCAGATCCTCACCGACCTCGAGAAGGGCGCCAACAGCATCACCCTGCGTCTGGATATGGCCGGACGGGTTGGCCTGGACGGGGACTCCGAGGCCGCGGCCGAGATCGCCGGATGGGACGGCGTCATGGTTTCCTCCGTCGAGGACCTGGACACGGCCCTTTCCGGGGTCGTCCTCGACGGCGCGGTGGTCTCCCTTGACGCGGGCGCCGGGTTCGAGGCCGCCGCGGCCCTGATGGTCGCCCTGTGGAAAAAGCGCGGCGTGGACCCCTCCAAGGCCATGGTCGCCTTCGACGCCGACCCCCTGGGCACGCTGGCCACCATCGGCGCCCTGCCCATGTCCACGGCGCGCGCCCTGGAGCGCCTGGGCGCGCTGGCCGTCCTGACCGGAGCGACCTACCCCAAGGCCACCGCGGTGAAGGTGGATGGCGCCCCCTACCACGACGCGGGCGCCAATGAATCCCAGACCCTGGCCGCCGCCCTGGCCACCGGTGTCGCCTACCTGCGGACCATGGAGGCCGCCGGGATGGACCTGGGGTCCGCCGCCCGGCAGATCGTCTTCTCCCTGCCCCTGGACAGCGACTTCTTCATGGGAATCGCCAAGTTGCGCGCCGCCCGCCAGCTCTGGGGCCGGATCCTGGAGGCCTGTGGGGTCGACGAGGCCGACCGGGCCATGCGGCTGCGCGCCACCACCGCCCGACGGATCCTCACCCGCCGGGATCCCTGGGTGAACATGCTGCGGACCACGGTGACCTGTTTCGCCGGAGCCGTGGGCGGGGCGGACAGCGTGTCCGTCGCCCCCTTCGACGCGGCCTTGGGCGTGTCCACGGACTTCGCCCGCCGCATCGCCCGCAACGTCCAGATCGTCCTGATGGAGGAGAGCAACCTGGGCCGGGTCATCGACCCCGCGGGCGGCTCGTGGTACGTGGAAACCCTCACCGACCGACTGGCCCGGGAAGCCTGGAGCGAGTTCCAGCGCATCGAGGAGGAGGACGGGATCGTCGCCGCCCTGGAGAGTGGCTCCCTCGCGGCCCGAATCGCCGAGACCTGGGAGTCCCGCCGCGCCGCCATTGGCAAGCGCAAGGATCCCCTCACCGGTGTGTCCGAGTTCCCAAACCTGGGCGAGGCTTTGGTGGAAACCCTGCCCGTCGACCGGGATGCCCTGGTCAAGGCCGCCACCGGGCGGCTCGCCACCAGCCGCGCGTCGGCCAAGGGAGTGGTCGACTTCGCCACCGCGGTGGACGCGGCGGGTAGGGGCGCGACCCTTGGGGGGCTGACAACGGCCCTGTCCGATGGGGTGGCCGCCCAGGTCACCGTCCTCGCGGCCCACGATCTGGCGGAGGATTTCGAGGCCCTGCGCGACGCCTCGGACCTTTGGAAGGAAAAGCGGGGCCAGCGGCCATCAATTTTCCTGGCCAACCTGGGTCCCGTGGCCCAATACACCGCACGGGCGACCTTCGCCAAGAACCTGTTCGAGGCCGGTGGCGTCGAGGGGCTTCCCGGCGCCGGCGCCATCTCCGCCGAGGACTGCGCCGCGGCGTTCAAGGACAGCGGCGCCACCGTGGCGGTGATCTGTTCCTCGGACGGGCTCTATGCCGAAATGGCGGAATCCGTCGCCCAGGCGCTGAAGGCCGCGGGCGCGACCAAGCTCTATCAGGCCGGTGCGCCGGGCGAGGCCAAGAACGCCCTGACCGCCGCGGGCGTCGACGCCTTCATCCATGTTGGCTGCGACGTACTTGGCACCCTGACCGACCTGCATGCCCACCTGGGCCTTACGGTGGAAGGATAAGATCCGATGACCGGCATTCCTGATTTTACCAAGATCGACCTGAACGGCCACGCCCCCACCGGAACCGCCAAGGCCTGGAGCGCGAAATTCACCGAGGCCACCGGCAAGGAGCCAAAGGCGCTGGCCTGGGAGACCCCGGAGCATATTTCCGTCAAGCCCCTCTACAAGGCCTCCGACCTAAGTGGGCTGGACTTCCTCGATACCTATCCGGGCGCCGCGCCCTTCCTGCGCGGTCCCTATTCGACCATGTACGTGAACCAGCCCTGGACCATCCGTCAGTACGCCGGGTTCTCCACGGCCACGGAATCCAATGCCTTCTACCGCCGCAATCTCGCCGCCGGTCAGAAGGGCCTGTCCGTGGCCTTCGACCTGGCCACCCACCGGGGCTATGATTCCGATCACCCGCGGGTGGCGGGCGACGTGGGCATGGCGGGCGTGGCCATCGACAGCATCTACGACATGCGCACCCTGTTCGGCGGCATCCCGCTGGACAAGATGAGCGTGTCCATGACCATGAACGGCGCGGTCCTGCCGGTCTTGGCGCTTTACATCCTCGCCGCCGAGGAACAGGGCGTCTCGCCGGAGAAGCTGTCGGGCACCATCCAGAACGACATCCTCAAGGAATTCATGGTACGGAACACCTATATTTATCCGCCCACGCCGTCCATGCGGATCATCTCCGACATCTTTTCCTTCACCGCCGCCAATATGCCCAAGTACAACTCCATTTCCATTTCCGGCTATCACATGCAGGAGGCGGGAGCGACCGCGGACCTGGAGTTGGCCTATACCCTCGCCGACGGCGTGGAATACGCCCGGGCGGGCATGGCCGCGGGACTGGACATCGATGCCTTCGCCCCCCGCCTGTCCTTCTTCTGGGCCATCGGCATGAACTTCTACATGGAAGTGGCCAAGATGCGGGCGGCCCGGCTTCTCTGGGCCAAGCTGATCAAGCGGTTCGACGCCAAGAACCCCAAGTCCCTGTCGTTGCGCACCCACAGCCAGACCTCTGGCTGGTCGCTGACCGCTCAAGATGTCTTCAACAACGTCACCCGGACCTGCGTGGAGGCCATGGCCGCCACGCAGGGCCACACCCAGTCCCTGCACACCAACGCCCTGGACGAGGCCATCGCCCTGCCGACGGACTTCTCCGCGCGTATCGCCCGGAACACCCAGTTGTTCATCCAGCAGGAGGCCAACACCAACCGGGTCATCGACCCCTGGGGCGGCAGCTATTACGTGGAGCGCCTGACCCACGACTTGGCCGCCCGCGCCTGGACCCATATCCAGGAGGTCGAGGAAACCGGCGGCATGGCCAAGGCCATCGAGGCCGGTATCCCCAAGATGCGCATCGAGGAGGCCGCGGCCCGCACCCAGGCCCGCATCGACAGCGGTCGCCAGACCGTCCTCGGCGTCAACAAGCACAAGGTGGAGACGGACCAAGCCTTCGAGGTGCTGAAGGTCGAGAACGCCCAGGTACGGCGCCAGCAGATCGAACAGCTCGAGAAGCTGCGCGCCGAGCGGGACCCGACCAAGGTGGAGGCGGCGCTCTCCGCCCTGACCAAATCCGCGGAAACCGGCGAGGGCAATCTGCTCGCGCTCGCCGTCGACGCGGGCCGCGAGAAGGCCACCGTGGGCGAAATCTCCTTGGCCCTGGAAAAGGTCTATGGACGCCACAAGGCGGAAATCCGCGGCATCTCCGGCGTCTATGTCAGCGAGGTGGGAGAGATGACCGATAAAGTGGACGCGCTCCACAAGATGGTGGAGGAATTCGAGGTCAACGACGGCCGTCGGCCGCGGATCCTGATCGCCAAGATGGGCCAGGACGGCCACGACCGCGGCCAGAAAGTGATCGCCACGGCCTTCGCCGACTTGGGCTTCGATGTGGACATCGGCTCCCTATTCCAGACGCCCGCGGAAAGCGCCCGTCAGGCGGTGGAGAACGACGTGCATATCGTCGGTGCCTCCTCCCTGGCCGCCGGTCACCTGACCCTGGTGCCCGAACTGCGCCAGGAACTGGCCAAGCAGGGCCGGGAGGACATCATGGTCGTTGTCGGCGGCGTCATCCCGCCCGATGACTTCGATGCCCTGTACAAGGCGGGGGCCGCGGCCATCTTCCCGCCGGGCACCAATATCGCCGAGGCGGCCCTCGACCTGCTCGCCAAGCTCAATGAGAAGCTGGGCTACACCTCGAAAGCGGCTTGATCGGCCGCTTGCCGGATTCGTCCGCCATGTTCGGACGAATCCGGTTCCGCGTTTTCGTTGTTCCCGCGAAGGCGGGAATCCCGTTTCGAGGCCGGTGGCCCTTCTCCCAACCGTCGCCTGGATCCCCGCCTTCGCGGGGATGACGACGTAAAAGGAAAACCACCGGTGTTCCAGTTCCAAGGTTTCCGTTCCCCATGGCGCGTACGTCCCTGACCGTAGACGACTATGTCTCCGGCGTCCTTTCCGGCGACCGGGCCCGGCTCGGCCAGGCCATCACCCTGGTGGAAAGCCGCAATCCGGGCCACCAGCGCATGGCGCAAGAGGTCCTGATCAAGCTGCTGCCCCACGCGGGCAAAGCCCATCGGGTTGGCATTTCCGGCGTGCCCGGAGTGGGCAAATCGACCTTCATCGAGGCCATGGGCTGCCGGCTCTGCGACCAGGGGCATAAGGTCGCCGTTCTCGCCGTGGATCCCTCCTCCTCGCGCACCGGCGGGTCGATCCTGGGGGACAAGACCCGCATGGAGGAACTCTGCCAACGGGAGAACGCCTTCATCCGCCCCTCTCCCTCCGCCGGGCGCCTGGGGGGCGTGACCCGCGCCACCCGGGAAACCATGCTCGTCTGCGAAGCCGCGGGATTCGACGTGGTCCTGGTGGAGACCGTCGGCACCGGCCAGTCGGAAACCCTGGTGGCCGACATGGTGGACTTCTTCCTTGTGCTCATGTTGCCCGGGGCCGGGGATGAGCTTCAGGGCATCAAGAAGGGCATTCTTGAACTGGCCGACATGATCGCCGTGAACAAAAGCGACGGGACGAACCGGGACAAGGCGATCGCGGCCATGCGCGAGTACAAGATCGCCCTCCATATTATGAAGCCCCCCCACCCCGATTGGACCCCTCCGGTGGTCCTCTGCTCTGGTCTGCGCGGTCAGGGCCTGGACGAGCTGTGGTCCAAGGTGGAGGAGTATCGGGCGATCATGGGCGCCAACGGCTACCTCCAACGGCGCCGCCAAGCCCAGCAAGTGCAATGGATGTGGTCCATGGTCGAGGACCGGCTGATGGACGCGGTGCGCGGGCATCCCGCGGTCAAGGAGGCCTTGCCGGAGCTCAAGTCTCGGGTCGCCGACGGCGGCATCACCGCCACGCTGGCGGCCTATCGCATCCTCGAAGCCTTTGGCGTGGACGCCGAGGGGCGCTAAGGTAAGGGGGATCATTTCACAAACCGGGAGCCCCCGCCTTGGCCATTCTGCCGCGCCTTGTCGCCCTCTACGAACGGGAGGGCTTTTCCATCTCCAGCGGCCTTGATGCCTCCCTGTCGGGGACCCGGCATTCCGAGTTCACCTTTCTGTTCGACGACACCGACAGCCTGACCGGCGCCCTGGGCATCGCCCTGAAGGAAGTCTATTTCCTGGAGTGTCTGCTGGGTGGCGCCTATCGCCCGAAGCGGGTCTTCGGCGTCGGGTCCTCCTTCGGCTGGAGCAGCCTGGCCATGGCTCTGCTCCTGCCCGACAGCAAGCACGCCGTTCTGGAGCTGGGAGACGAGGCCTTCACCAACGAATGGATCGGTCGGGTCAATACCATGGCCACGCGGGAGGGACTCCCCCTGACCGTCGTCCAGGGCGCTTCGCCGGTCGATACGGCGGCGACGGTGTGGGATCATCTGGATGGCGGCGTCGATCTGGCCTTCATCGACGGTCCCCACAACCCGGATCAGGTCAAGGCCGACGTGGCCGCGGTCCTGCCCTTCCTGACACCCCCCGGCGCCATCCTGCTGCACGACGTGATCGCCTTCAATCTGGTGGCGGCTGTCCGCGAGATCATCGCCGAGACGGGCCTGATGGGCCGCATGCTCCACGCCACGCCCTCGGGGCTGGCGGTCCTCCACGGCCCCGACTGGCCCGAGGAGGCCCGATTGGCTTGTCGGTGTTTCGGCGCCAACCGCTGGGCGCCGGTGATGCTCGACCATTTCCGGGACCAGCCCGCCGATTTCACTCTCGGGTCGGAGTTGCTGTAACCTGGAAGAGCCACCCGTCAGGGAGCGGGCGAGTCGGAAATGGCGTTCACGATAAAATCCGCCACGGCCTCGACGTCGTTCATATCCAGCCAATGGGCTGGGACCGCCTCGGGCCAGCCGGGGCCGTGGGTGACATTGCTCGCCACCGCCAGGATCGACGGATCGTCGGGGTACAGGGCCGCCTTGCCCGTGTCGGGCCGAAACACCTCGATCCGGGGAATCGGTTCGCGCTTAAAGCCTTCCACCAACACCAGATCCACCGGTTTGAGACGGGCCACCAGGGAAGCCAAATCCGGTTCGGGCTCGTTCTCGGCCCGGGAATGGGTGATGGCATAGCCGTTCACCGTGCTGAAGATGGTTTCATGGGCGCCCGCCACCCGGTGCCGGTCACTGTCCTTGCCCGGCGTGTCCAGCTCCGCCACATGATGCCCGTGCTTAATGGTGGAGACGGAGAGACCACGCCCCTTCAAGACAGGAATCAATTGGACGAGCAGCGTGGTCTTGCCGCTGTTGCTTTTGCCAGTCAACCCGAACAGAATCATGCCTCTTCCCCATCGAAGGTCAAGCGGAAGGCTTCCGGAAGGGCCTCGGCTCCGCCCAAGGTACAGTTCAGGTCCTCCACCAAGCCCGTTTCCAGGCCATAGCACCAGCCATGCACCTGCAAGGGATGTCCCCGTCGCCAGGCGGCTTGGACCATGGAGGTCCGGGCGACATTCATGACCTGGGCCTTCACGTTCAACCGGCACAGCAACGCCACGCGGCTATCCTCGTCGACCAGGGAGTCCAGGGCCTCCATGTGGAGGCGGGCGATATCCTTGAGGTGAGCGAGCCAATTGTCGATGGGACCATGGGCCCGGCGGGACAACGCCGCGCGGACACCACCACACCCCAGGTGCCCCACCACCAGGATATGCTCCACCTTCAAGGCATTGATGGCGTATTCGATGACCGCCAGACAATTGGCGTCCGCATGGGGAACGATATTGGCGATGTTCCGGTGCACGAACAGCTCGCCGGGCTTCATGCCGACGATCTCATTGGCCGGAACCCGGGAATCCGAACACCCGATCCAAAGAAACTTCGGGGATTGAACCTCGCTGAGGCCCTGGAAATACCCGGGGTTCTGCTTTTCCTGGGAGTCCGCCCAGGCCCGGTTGCGGTCGATCAGCGTTTGAATGTCCATGCGCGGTCACTCACTTTTTCCAACAGGGAGGCACAGGTTTCCTTCTGGGCCAAGCTCGTCGCTTTCATACCGGGCCACGCCCGTCGCCGCCAGCTTTTCAGTGCCGCGGTCAGCCGCCCAATCCAGCGCGAAGGGCTCGGTCCTTCAGATGCTGATCCAAGCCATCGAGAATTTGGGCCGTGAGGGCTTGAGCAGTGAGACCCGCGCCCCCCGCGTCCCCGCCAGAGAGCCCCAGACCGATGCGCAGGAAACCGCGCTTGCGGGAAATATCCTTGATTCGCAGGTTTCTTCGCTCGGCGTAGGCGGTCAGGCTGTCCAAGCCATCCACAAGGCCCAGGGTCCGCGCCCGCTCACCCAGCCAGACCTCGCCGGTGAACAGATCGGCGTCCTCCCGCGGGGGGGCGCCCTGGGCCGTCCGCCGGGTCTTCACATGGGCGATGAAGGCGCCATGGATCTGTTCCTGCAAATCCTTCAGCCAAGCCGCGTCCTCCGGCTTGACCGGGCGGAAGGGGTCCAGGCGGGATTTGCTCTGGCCCGCGGTGATCACTCGCCGCTCCACCCCCAGCTTTTCAAGGGCGCCGGTGAAGCCGAACCCGGCGGAAATCACCCCGATGGATCCCACCAGAGAGGTCGGCAGGGCATGGACCGCATCTCCGGCCAAGGCAATCCAATAGCCACCGGACGCCGCCATGTCCTCGACGAAGGTGGTGACGGCCTTGCCGGTCTTTTCCGCCTTCAGGCGAATGTGGTCATGGATGAGTTGGCTTTGGGCCGGGGACCCGCCGGGGCAATTCAGAACCAGGGCCACCTCGTCCCCCACCTTGAAGGCGCGGTCGATGGCGGGCCGCAGACCCGCGAGGTTCAAGGCCTGTCCGTGGGTCGCGATGATGCCAGTCAAGTGGAGGACGGCCAGGGTCTTCCGCCTGCGAAAGGGATTGCGCATGGGGCCTCGTTTCCGTTGGGGGGGGGATCAGTGCGGGTCGTCTTCCTATTTAGGAGTGGACCATGCCCTTGACCAGGGCATGTGAAGGGCTCACCGTGATTGTCCTTTCCCGCCTGTCCGGTGAGCGCGCGCCATGGAAGACTTTTCCCCCTACCCCATTCACGATATCGAGGCCCTGGAGGCCATCGCCCGGGAGACGGCGCCGGAAATCGTGCCCCGTCTGATCGAGGTTTTCCTGAAAGAAGGCCGCCGCCGCAGGGAGGTCATCGCCAAAGCCGCGGAAACCCGGGATCGTGACATCCTTGGCATGGAAGCCCATGCCCTGAAAAGCGCCTCGGCCTCCTTTGGCTGCCTGCGTCTGGCCGCCCAAACCCGCGCCGCGGACGCCGCCTATAAGGCCAGCGAGGACGACACCTTGTTCGCCCTCGCCCCGCTCATCCTGGCCTCCCTGGAGGAGGCGGAAAGGATCCTTGGATCCGTCCGCTTGGGGGCGTAAAGCGCCCAGCCTCTGGCTCGCGCTCCCCGACCTCGGCCATTTCACCCTCGGCCTATGCTTGCCCCGTGGATGGCGACGATATGGCGATGGTCCGTGCCGCAACACCCCCCCGCCACCACGAGATTGGGCACCAGGACCGACAGCGCGCCGACTTGGCGACCCAGGTCCTCCGGATCCCCTTCGTCCAGGGTGATGGCGTTATCCAGCTCCGCGTGGCTCTTGTCCGAGGCATTGACCCGCACCGCCCGCACACGGGCGATCCGGGGACCGCCGGTCTCCAACACCGCGCGGAAATGGACCGGATGGGCGCAATTGATCTGGTAATAGGGCGGCGCTCCCCCCGTGGCATCATCCACCAGGGCGATGGCATCCCCCAGGGTCTCCCCCGAGGGTAGATGGCCATTGGTCTCCAGGGTAAAGGAGGGAACGATGGGAATACCGACCGCCACCGCGGCCTGGACCATGCCCAGGGCTTCCGCCCCATGGGTCAGGGTCATCGCCGAGATCATATCGGTCTCCGACCGGGCGAAGGTCTCGATCTGCGCGGCGTGGTAGGCCCGGGCCTCCGCCGTGCCCACCGGCCGTTCCGGATTATATCCGTCCCCCCGGGGACCGATACAACCGGAGATCACCAGGGGTGCCTCCGCCGTCTCGTATTCGGCCCGCAGGCGCAGGAGTTGATCAACCGCGCGAAGGTTGGCCCGCTCCAGGGCCGGAGCGTCATACCCCAGTTTTTCACCCCAGTCGGCGCTGGCCCGCCAAGTCGGTGTATCGAGCAGGATCCCGATGCCCCGATCCCGCGCCAGTTGGGCGTAGGAGGCGAAGAAATCCCAGAGAACCCCCTCCCCTTCCGCCGTTTCCAGCAGGGTGAAGGCGGCGAAATGGGGCAGGCTCAGCCCCAGCCGGTAGATGAAGGTGGTGCCCATACCCCCATCCGTGATGAAGGGGTTCGTCCGGTTGGTGGACAATTGGGGCAAGGCATCGCGGTATTTGGGCATGGGAGCCGCCGTGTTCGTGAAGGATTGGAGGGACCCTATCACGGACGTGCCCCCGCTTGGAAAGGGGGACGGGCGAAAACCCGCCGGGGGGCGTCCTCCCTCCGGCGGGCCTGTGTCATGCGGCCGTTTCCCTCCGCGGCCGTGGTCGGTGGGTGGCGCGCTGGGTCAAGGCCCGCAACCGCGCCGCGGCGGCTTCCAGGTACAGAACCTCCTTGGCGCCATCGGGCCAACGCAGGGTGACCGTGCCGTCCACCGCCTCCCGGGCGCCGACCGCGGCGACGACGGGGATCCCCAGGGACACGGAATCGGCCACCTTGCGCGCCAGGCTTTCCGCCCGGGTATCCACCGTGGCCCTGAGGCCGGCGGCGATGAGCCGCTCGGTCACCTCCCACGCGGCCCGTTCCTGGTCGGGACCGATGGCGGCCACCAACACCTGATCCGGAGCCAGCCAGAAGGGCAACTGCCCCTTGTGGTGCTCCAACAGGATGGCCAGGAAGCGCTCCAGGCTACCCAGGACCGCATGGTGGATCAGGACCGGCCGGTGCCGGTCTCCATCCGGCCCGACATAGGCGCTCTCGAACCGACCCGGCAAGTTCATGTCGATCTGCACCGTGCCACACTGCCAGCGCCGCCCCATGCGGTCGGACAGGATGAACTCCAGCTTGGGTCCGTAGAAAGCACCCTCCCCAGGCTGAAGGATGGGATCAAGACCGGCCGCCGCCGCGGCCGCGGCGAGCAGCCCCTCGGCCTGGTTCCAATCGGCCTCCGTGCCAACCCGCATCGCCGGGCGGGTCGACAGGCCCACCACGACCTCATCGAAGCCAAGCTCGCCGAGGACCCGGAGGATCAGCCCGCACACCCGCGTCACCTCCCCCGCCACCTGATCCGGGGCACAGAAGACATGGGCGTCGTCCTGGGTAAAGGCCCGCCCGCGCAGCAACCCCAACAGGGCGCCCGAGGGCTCATCCCGATGGCAGAGGCCGAATTCGGCCAAGCGGAGGGGCAGATCCCGGTGGGAGCGCACCCGGGCGCCAAAGACCCGCATATGGCCGGGGCAACTCATCGGTTTCAAGGCAAGGTCCCGAGAGTCCGTCGCCTCCTCGTCTCCCCCGCTGATCCCGTCCGCCCTCGGGGCCTTGTCTCCGGCGATCCGAAACATGCCGCTGGCGAAGGCCTCCCAGTGACCACTGGTCTCCCACAGGCTCCGGTTCAGGACCTGGGGGGTCCGGATCTCGGCATAGCCCGCCGCGCGCATGTGAGCGCGCACGAAGCCTTCCAATTCGCGGAAAAGAGTCAGGCCCCGGGGCAGCCAAAAAGCGGCGCCGGGGGAATCCGGGTGAAAGAGGAAAAGATCCTGCCGTTGTCCGATGGTCCGGTGATCGTAGGCATCCATGGCCCATGCTCCGAGTTCTGGCCCGTTGGGCGGTCCGGAGAGGGTCTGGGAAAGTGAGAGGATCCCGTTTCGCCCCATCCGTTCGCCGGATGGGCCGTGGGGTGATCCCTGTCTTTGGTGGTGTCCTTGTCAGACGATACCAGACACGTCGCGGCCCCACGACCCATTCCCATGGGCCACGGTAGTCCAATTGGCTTTATAAGCCGGTCGGATGGCTGCTTGTGTCATGAACGGGATGGTATCGTGACCTTCCGGTCCCGTCAACTCACAGGAACAGGGAATTGGGTGCCCGCCCATGCGCGGGTTCATACAGTGCCTTTGACCAGCATTTCATGGGGAGAACCTTCTTCCGGCCAGGATAGCGCCGGTTGACGGGAGGACAATCCCCGAACAAAAAAAGCGGCTCCGGAGAGCCGCCTTTCTTTTTTGTCCAATCTGGACCTTTTCTCTTCTGTCCAATCCGGACAAGGCGCCGGAATCAGCGCTTGTCCATGGTGACGAATTCCCGGTGATCGGACCCGGTGAAAAGTTGACGGGGACGGCCGATCTTTTGGTCGGGATCCTCGATCATTTCCTTCCACTGGCTGATCCAGCCCACGGTCCGCGCCAGGGCGAACAGGCAGGTGAACATGGACACGGGGATGCCCATCGCCTTGAAGATGATACCCGAGTAGAAGTCCACGTTCGGGTACAGCTTCTTCTCGATGAAGTACTCGTCTTCCAGGGCGTACTTTTCCAGACGCATGGCGATCTCGAGCAGGGGATCGTTGTCGATGCCCAGTTCCGCCAGCACTTCCTTGCAGGTTTCGGCCATGATCTTGGCGCGCGGGTCGTAGTTCTTGTAGACCCGGTGGCCAAAGCCCATCAGACGGAACGGATCGTTCTTGTCCTTGGCTTTATTGACGAACTCGTCGACGCGGTCCGGGGTGCCGATTTCGTTCAGCATCTTCAGAACCGCTTCGTTGGCGCCCCCGTGGGCGGGACCCCACAGGGAGGCAATGCCCGCGGCGATACAGGCGAACGGGTTGGCGCCCGAGGAGCCCGCCAGACGCACCGTGGAGGTCGACGCGTTCTGCTCGTGGTCAGCGTGCAGGATCAGAATCCGGTCCATGGCGCGGGCCAGGACGGGACTGACCTTGTACTCCTCGCAGGGGGTCGCGAACATCATGTGCAGGAAGTTCTCGGCGTAGGTGAGATTGTTCCGCGGGTACATGAAGGGCTGGCCCTGGCTGTACTTATAGGCCCAGGCGGCGATGGTCGGCATCTTCGCGACCAGCCGGTGCTGGGCGATCATGCGCTGGATCGGATCGGTGATGTCCAAGCTGTCGTGGTAGAAGGCGGACAGGGCGCCGACCACGCCGCACATGATGGCCATCGGATGGGCATCACGGCGGAAACCGTCGTAGAACTTGTGAAGCTGCTCGTGCACCATGGTGTGATAGGTGAGCGTCTTCTCGAAGTCCAACAGTTCGGGTTTGGTCGGCAATTCGCCACGCAACAGCAGGTAAGCCACTTCCGGGAACTGGCATTTGGTGGCCAGATCGGAGATATGATAACCCCGGTGCAGCAGTACGCCCGCGTCGCCGTCGATATAGGTGATGGCCGAGGAACAGGACCCCGTGGAAGTATATCCCGGGTCATAGGTAAACATGTTGGTATCGGCATAGAACTTGCGGATGTCCACGACGTCGGGACCAACGCTGCCGCTCAGAACCGGGTATTCCCAAGATTTTCCGGTTTGATTGTCGGTAAAAGTCACCGTCTTCTTGGTGTCCGTCATAGGCTATTCCCCCTTGCTATAGAGAATGTGGAAGGGTCCAGCGGGCATCCGTGGAGCAACGATTGTGTGGTGCACAATACACCAAGCTCCGTCTCCGCGATTAGATTTTTCTCAATCCTCGCAACCCGCCTTAAATGTCAGCATTTTGGGCATCCACGACGCGGCCCAGTGTTTCTTCCCGTCCCAGGATTTCCATCACCTCGAAAATCGGCGGGGATACAGTGCTCCCGGTCAGCGCCGCCCGAATGGGTTGGGCGACCTTGCCTAGCTTGACGTCCTTTTCCTCGGAGATCTGGCGGGCCAGAGCCTCCAGGCTCTCTCGATCCCAGGGCTCGTACGAAACGAGCTTTTCCGCGAGGGTGACTAACATGTCCTTGCCCTCCCCGTCGAGCGCCTTGGCCGCCTTGGGAGTCATGGGCAGGGGGCGATCAGCCACATAAAACTCCGCCAATTCAAGAAGTTCCACCACCGTTTTGGCCCGCTCCTTGAGACCGGCCATCCCCAGGGTCAAGCGACGGATTTCGTCCCCGTTCAGACCTTTGTCGCGCTTGACAGTGATTCGTTTCGCCAGAAGGTCCACCAGCATTCCATCCTCGGCCTCGCGCATGTAGTGACCGTTCAACGCGGTCAGCTTCTGCATGTCGAAGCGCGCCGGAGAGCGGCCAACACCCGCCAGGGAAAACCATTCGGTGGCCTGTTCGGTGGAAAACAGCTCATCATCCCCATGGGCCCACCCCAGGCGGACCAGATAGTTGCGCATGGCCGCTGGCAGGTAGCCCATGTCCCGGTAGGCCTCGGCCCCCAGGGCTCCATGGCGCTTGGACAGCTTGGCGCCATCGGGACCGTGGATCAGGGGAATATGGGCGAAGACCGGTGGCTCCCAGCCCAGCGCCAGATACAGCTGGGTTTGGCGGAAGGCATTGGTCAGGTGGTCGTCGCCGCGGATCACATGGGTGATGCCCATGTCATGGTCGTCCACGACGACGGACAGCATATAGGTGGGCGTACCATCACCACGCAGCAAAATCATGTCGTCGAGTTGGGCATTGGCCACGGTGACCGATCCCTGGACCTCGTCGATGATGGTGGTTTCGCCGTCCTGGGGGGCCTTCATACGCACCACATAGGGAGCGCCCTCCGGTGCCTCCGACGGATCCCGATCCCGCCAGCGGCCGTCGTAGCCGGGGGGTAGGCCCTTGGCCTTGGCCTCCTCGCGCATGGCGGTCAATTCCTCGGGCGTGCAGTAGCACTTATAGGCCAGGCCCTTCTCCAGCAGCGAAAGGGCGGCCTCCGCATGGCGGTCGGCCCGGGCGAACTGAAAGGTTGGCTCTTCGTCCCAATCCAGGCCCAACCAGGTCAAGCCGTCGAAAATGGCCTCCACCGCTTCCGGAGAAGACCGCTTCCGGTCCGTATCCTCGATCCGCAACAGAAAGCGGCCTCCGTGGTGGCGGGCGAACAGCCAGTTGAACAGGGCGGTACGGGCCCCACCGATATGCAGGAAACCGGTTGGTGAGGGGGCGAAGCGGGTAACGACGGTCATGGCTCAACTCGGTTGGTGTTGGCCGCCTGACGGGGCGGGCGGCCCGGAAAAAGGGCGGTTTATCGAGACCCAATCCGCGTAAGGCGTGTATGATCGCGCTCAACGGGTGCGCCGCGGGGACCCGGTCGGTGCCGGTGTGTAGCATGGAACGCCAATGGGTGACCAGACGCGGGATAGGGGTAAAGCCGCATGGCGTATTTAGGTTGGAAATCCACCGAGGGAAAGGGGTCCCGGGGCTGGATCGAGGAGGCGGGCGACCGGGATTGGGACAACGGGGAGGAAACGGACCGGGGATCGGGTCCCCTTGCCCGCCCCTTCCTCGCGGAGCGGACTCAATGGGGCCTTTGGTTGGCCGTCGCCCTGGGGGCCGGTGTGGCGCTCTATTTCTCGCTCCCCTCGGAGCCCGCGGCCTGGATCGCGCCGGTTGCCCTGGCCGCCTGCGTGGTTCTGGCCCGGGGGTCCCTGGGGGACGGCCCTCGAGCCGTGCTGTGGGGGGCCGCGGCCCTGGCCGCCGGGACCTCCCTGGCTCAGGGATGGAGCCAATCCATCGCGGCGCCGGTCCTCGCCCGTCCCCTCGGTCCCGTGACCGTCGAAGGGCGGGTCCGCGCCGTCGAGCCCCTGGACCGGGGGTGGCGGGTGATCCTCGATAGCCTGACCGTGGAGGGTCTCCCTGCGGCCCAAACACCGGAGCGGGTCCGGATTCGCCTTCTGGCCGAGGAAACCGAGGGGACCGTCCCCCGCCCGGGGAGCCACCTGTCGGTTCCGGGAAAGCTTCTCCCGCCGCCGGAGCCGGTAGCGCCAGGGGCCTTCGACTTCGCCCGCCGTCTGTGGTTCGAACGCATCGGCGCCGTCGGCTACGCCCTGGGTCCCATCGCCCCCCTCGCTCCCACTCCCGCCCGGTGGGGAGACCACATGGCCCTGGCGCTCCAGGCCCTCCGGTCCCAGGTTTCGGCCCGCCTGTTGGCCGCGGAACCGGGGCGGGACGGCCCCCTGCTCGCCGCCTTGCTGGTGGGGGAGCGGCGGTCCGTATCCGAACCCATTCAGGAGGATCTCCGAGCCTCTGGCCTGGCCCATCTGCTGGCCATTTCCGGACTGCACATGTCCATGGTCGGGGGACTGCTGTTCGTGGTTGTCCGGGGCGCTCTGGCCCTCTGGCCCCGGGCGGCCCTGACCCTACCCATCAAAAAAATCGCCGCGGCGACCGCGCTGCTCGCCTGCCTGGGGTACCTTGGGCTCTCGGGGGCGAATGTCCCAGCCCAGCGCGCGTTTATCATGACCGGCCTGGTCCTTGTGGCGATCCTGGTGGATCGGACGGCGCTCTCCATGCGCACGGTCGCGCTCGCGGCGACCCTGGTCTTGGCACTGGCTCCCTGGAGCCTGCTCGGCCCGAGTTTCCAGATGTCCTTCGCCGCGGTGGTCGCCCTGGTCGCCTCCTACGAAGCCCTTTGGCCCCGTTTGGGCGGCTGGCGGGCGGAGCGGGGGGGAGGCCTGGGTCCCGCGGCGCTCGCCTATCTGGCCGGGGTAATCTTCACCACCCTGGTGGCGAGCGCGGCGACCCTGCCCTACGCCGCCTACCATTTTCACCGGGTCGCGCCCTATGGCTTGGTCGCCAACCTGATCGCCGTGCCGCTGATGGGCTTTTGGGTCATGCCTTGGGCCCTGGTCACCCTGGCCCTGCTGCCCCTGGGTCTGGAGCATTGGGGGGTCTGGATGGCGGGTTGGGGGTTGGAGGGGATCCTGGCCAGCGCCCATTGGGTCGCCGGATGGGAGGGCGCGACCCGGTCCGTGCCCGCCGGACCGGCCTGGGGGCCGGCTTTGGCGACCCTGGGCGGTCTGTGGCTCTGTTTGTGGAAGCGGTCCTGGAGGCTTCTCGGACTGGCTCCCCTGGCCCTCGGGCTGTCGGTGCCCTGGTGGGTGGCCCAACCCGATGTGCTCATCAGCCGGGGCGGCAAGCTGATCGCCGTCCGGGCCGAGACCGGGGGCCTGATGGTCAGCGATGGCCGCAAGGACCAATTCACCCGCTCGGTCTGGGAGGAGTCCCACGGTGGCGCGGCGGGGCTGTTCCCGGAGCGGGGAACCTCGCCGGACCACCGTTTGGACTGCGGAAGTGGGGGATGCCTCTACACCGTGAACGGGCGGCGGGTTGCCCTGCCCCAAAACGACGCCGCGGCCTGGAGAAGCGCCTGGACCACCGACGTGGTGATCGCGACGGGCCAGGAGCGCCCCCAGGGTCCCGCCCTGGTCATCGACCGCCGCGCCCTCTGGCGGGAGGGCGCCCATGCCCTGTGGCTCGACGGAGATGGATCCATCCGGGTCGACACCGTTGCCCGTCAGAGGGGGCAACGCCCCTGGACCGGCTCCCGTTAGTCCGGAATGAGGAAAAGTGTCCGCGGTTTTCCGTCCCGTTCCGCTCTCAATATATGATTTAGATCACGTTTATGAAATCAGGTCTAATCGACCTGATTTCATAAACGTGATCTAAGCGTCGTCCCCTTTCCTCCCATCGGCCTGGGTACAGACCAGGCCGTGGAACGCCCTGGCCGCCGGGGAGAGGGTTCGCCCGGTGGCCCAGACCAGACCGATCCGCCGGATCATCGACGGACTTCCCAGCGGCCGGATCACCAGCTCTGGGCGCCCCAGAACCGGCAAGGTCATCGTGGGCAGGGCCGTCACCCCCAGACCCGCGGCGACCAGGGCTCCCGCCGTGGTCAGGTGGGACACCTCGAACCGGGCGTGAAGCAGGCCCCCTGTCTGAGCGACGGCCGCTTCGGTCAGGGCCCGCACACTGGTCCCCCGGGCCATGGCGATGAAGGGATGCCCCAGGAGCTCCGCCCAGGAATAGACCCGATCCTCGGCCAGGAAC
Source organism: Rhodospirillum sp. (assembly GCA_021741145.1). Taxonomy (GTDB): domain Bacteria; phylum Pseudomonadota; class Alphaproteobacteria; order Rhodospirillales; family Rhodospirillaceae; genus Rhodospirillum. The sequence continues at coordinate 94,971 of JAIOYK010000006.1, forward strand.
TCCAGCGTTCCCAGGGCGACGAAGGGATCCTGAAACAGGGGACGGAAGGACAGCCGATCCGAACTGTCCATCATCCCCGCGGTAAACCCCAGGTCCGCCCGTCCCTCGGACACCGCGGCGACAACCCCGTCGGACAGGGCGTCCTCGATATGGACCTCCACCTCGGGATGCTCCCGCGTGAACCGGGCCACCAGGGGCGGCAGGACTCCCGCGGTCACCGAGGGCAACCCCGCCAAGGTCACCCGGCCCCGGGCGGCATCCAGGAAGCCCGTGAATTCCTTCATCGCATCCTCGGTTTCCCCAAGGATACGAACCGCGGCACGGCGCAGGGCCACCCCCTGGGGGGTCAGGGCGACATTCCGCGTGTCCCGGTCAAACAGCCGGGCACCAACCCGGGTCTCGATCCGCGCCACCATGCGACTGAGAGCTGGACCGGACAATCCCACGTCCTGGGCGACGGCGCGGAATCCCCGCTCCTCGGCGAGGCGCAGGAAGACCTGAAGCTCGAACAAATCCAGATTGATGCGTTTCATGCATCAATTATTGATATACATTCACTTCACGCACAAGTTCCCATTGGCGATGATGGTCCCTGGATCCCCCGCGATCCCCAAAACAATCAAGACCGACCGGCCCAAAGGGCGGGCGGCCCCCAATGGAACACGGAGAAACGTCCCATGACATTCCCACGCGCCCCCCTGGGCAAAACCCTTCTGTGCGGCCTGACCGCGGCCCTGATCGCGACCCCGGCCCTCGCCACGGACAAGCTGCTGATCGGCTCGACATCAGGCTCGTCCAGCCACTACGGCTATTTCGTCGCCGTCGGCAAGCTGATCAACGACAGCGTCAAAAACGTCGAAGCTTCCGTCGTGGAGACCGGCGCGACCCTGGACAACCTGCGACGCCTGGAGCGCGATCAGGTGGACCTCGGTCTAGTGACCACCAACGTGGCCCAGCACGCGGTCGCCGGAACCGGGGAATTCGAGGGTCACCCCATCGACCTGCGCCTGCTCTGGGTCTACACCGGCGCGCCCCAGAACGTGGTGGCCCGGGCCGACGCGGGACTTTCCACCTTGGCGGACCTGACCGGCAAGCGCTTCAACCCCGGGATCCGCGGCTCGGCCACGGAAAGCACGACCGAGGCTGTCCTCGCCAAGCTGGGCATCGCGCCGGACTACGTGCGTGGCTCCACCTCGGACATCGTCAATATGATCAAGGATAATCGGCTGAACGGCTACGTGAAGTCCGGCTCCGGCCAGCGACTGGACGCTTCCACCATCGACATCGCCACCTTCACCGATATCAACATCCTCTCCCTGGACCCGGGTCAGGCCGCGACCCTGAAGGCCGAGATGCCCGACATCTCCGTCGTCGACATCCCGGCGGGCGCGGGCGAGGGCATCCCCGCCTATACCACCTGGAGCTTCGGCGTGGGCGCGGCGACGACCCCGGAGATGGACGAGGACACCGCCTACCAGATCGTCAAGGCGGTGATGGAGGACAAGTCCGCCCAGGCCGCGGCCATGGCCAGCCTGAAGGGCGCCGATCTGGCCGAGCTGACCCTGACCTATGGCACCATTCCCCTGCACCCGGGCGCGGCGCGTTACTTCAAGGAACGGGGTCTGGATATTCCCGACCGCCTTCTGCCGCCCGCGAAGTAGCGCGACCCAATCCCCGCTCCGGGAGGACTCCAATCCATGTTGAACCGACTTGCCACGGCGCTCGCGCTGGGGATGGGCGGCTTTGTCTTCTACACGACAGCCACCGGCCCCTTCGAGGCCCTCGTCCAGCGCGCCCTCTTCCTTGCCCTGGTCGTCTGCCTTGGCCTCACCCTCTATCCCCTGGGCAAGGGCAAGGCCTGGCGTCCCCTCGGAGCGGCCCTCGACCTGACCGCGGCCGCCGTCACCCTGGCGGCCTGCGGCTATATCATCGTCACGTACCAGACCATCATGACCAGCCTGCCCTGGGCCACCACCCTGGACATGATCCTGACCGCCGGTCTGGTGGTCACCGTTCTGGAACTGGGGCGCCGCGCCGTCGGCCTGTTCTTCCCCGCCCTGGTCGGCGTCGGATTGGCCTACGCCCTGTTCGGTGACCTTCTGCCCGGCCGCCTGGGCCACCGGGGGTTCGACATCGGCTTCGTTACGGAAACCCTGTTCCTGGGGGACTTGGGGGTTTGGGGCATGCTCATGGGCGTGGCCGCGACGGTCATTTCCGCCTTCGTCCTCTTCGGGGCCATGCTGCTCCATACAGGGGGCGGTCAGGCCTTCATGACCCTCGCCATGCGCCTGGGCGGCAAAAGCCCCGGTGGCGCGGCCAAGATCGCGACGATCGCCTCGGGCCTCTTCGGCATGGTCAGCGGCAGCGCCGTGGCCAATGTGGCCACGACCGGCAATCTGACCATCCCCCTGATGCGGCGTCTGGGCTACCCCGCCCCCTTCGCCGGAGCCGTGGAAGCCGTCGCCTCCACCGGTGGGCAGATCGCCCCACCGATCATGGGGGCCGCGGCCTTTGTCATGGCCGAGATCCTGAACGTCAGCTATGTGACCGTCATGGTCGGCGCCATTCTGCCCGCCCTCCTTTTCTACCTGTCGGTTTTTATCACCGTGCATTTCGTCGCCCTGCGGCGGAATCTGGCCACCGTGCCCGAGGAGGACATGCCCTCCTGGGCCGAGATCGTCGCCCCCCGTCATGTCCTGCCCACGCTCGCCGCCCTGGGTGGCCTGTTCCTGGGCATCTTTCTGGGGCGGTCCATCGGCACCTCGGCGTTCTATGGCATTGTTGGCCTTTTGGTGGCCTTCGTGGGAACCAATTGGGGCCGCCTGACGCCCCGGGAGATGGCCGAGCACGTCCTCGCCGGGCTGACCGACGCGGGCAAGGGTCTGGTCATCATCGGCGTCATGCTGGCCGGTGCCCAGATCCTGGTGTCCATGATCAATCTCACCGGAGTGGGCGTGGTTTTGTCCTCCATGATCGTCTCCCTGGCCGGGGATTCCACTATTCTGGTGGCCCTCATCGTCGCCCTGGTCTGCCTGATCATGGGCATGGGTCTGCCGACCACCGCGGCCTATGTGCTGGTCGCCGCGGTCCTGGCCCCGGCCATGACCGGCATGGGGGTCGATCCCCTCTCGGCCCATCTGTTCGTCTTCTACTACGCCACCATCTCGGTCATCACGCCGCCGGTCTGCATCGCCGTCTTCGTCGGCGCGGGCATCGCCAATGCCCATTGGGTGCCAACGGCGGGAGAAGCGGTCCGCCTGGGCGCCATCACCTATGTCGTTCCCTTCCTCATGCTCCTCTATCCAGGCATGACCGGACAGGGGGGCGCGTTGGCCATCCTCGACGCCGCCTTGACCGGCCTGATCCTGGTGGCCACCCTGCCCGCCCTGTTGAGCGGCCAGCCCCTCTTCGGCAAGCGGCTTCTGGACGGCGCCTTCTATCTGGCGATCATGGCCCTCGCCATCCTGCCCCATTGGGCCGCCCCCCTGGCCGCCGCGCTCCCCCTGGCCTACGCCGTCACCGTCTGGCGCCGCCAGGGCGCGGCGCCCGCCCCGATCCTGGAAGGAGACCGGGCATGAGGACCCTGCGCCTGGGGGCCGGAGCCGGGTTCTCCGGCGACCGGATCGACACCGCCGCGGAGTTGGCCGAGAATGGCGCCCTTGACTATCTGGTCTTTGAATGCTTGGCCGAGCGCACCATCGCCATCGCCCAGCAGGCCAGGCGAACCGATCCCACGGCCGGATACGACCCACTCCTGAAGGCGCGCATGGAGGCGATCCTGCCCATCCGCGCGAAAAAAGGCTTCCGGATCGTCACCAACATGGGCGCGGCCAACCCCCTGGCCGCGGCCGAGACCGTGGCGGAGGTGGCCCGGAGCCTCGGCCTCCAGGGGCTCCGCGTCGCCACGGTGACCGGCGACGATGTCCTTGCCGAAGTGCTCCAGGGCGAGCACCGGGTGATCGAGACCGGAGCGCTTCTGGCGGAGACAAGCGGGACCATCCTCTCGGCCAATGCCTATCTTGGCGCGGCGCCCATCGTCGCGGCGCTTGAAACCGGCGCCGATGTGGTGATCACGGGGCGGGCGGCGGATCCGGCGCTCTTCCTCGCCCCTCTGATCCATACCTTCGGTTGGGCCATGGATGATTGGACCCGCCTGGGCCGGGGCACCCTGGTGGGCCACCTTCTGGAATGCGCCGGGCAGATCACCGGCGGCTATTTCGCCGACCCCGGCCACAAGGACGTCCCGGATTTGGCGCGCCTTGGCATGCCCATCGGCGTGGTCTCCGAAAACGGAGAGGTGGTCATCACCAAGACCCAGGGATCGGGTGGACTGGTCACCCCGGCGACCTGCAAGGAACAGCTCCTGTACGAGATCCACGATCCGGCCCGGTACCTTCAACCCGACGTGGTCGCCGACTTCTCCGGTGTCCGCGTGGAGACCGAGGGGCCGGACCGGGTCCGCCTGTCGGGCGCGGGTGGCGCGCCGCGAACCGGTAAGCTCAAGGTCTCCGTGGGATTGGTCGAAGGCTGCGTGGGAGAAGGCCAGATCTCCTACGCCGGTCCCGGGGCCGTGGCACGGGGGCGCCTGGCCCTGGAGATTTTGCGGGAACGCATGGACCTCCTATCCATCCCCTGTTCCGAAGTCAGGGGAGACCTGATCGGTCTCGACTCGGTCCTGGGGACACCCCGACCGGCGTGGGAGGATCCCTTCGAGGTCCGGGTCCGCTTCGCCGCGCGCACAAACAGCCTGGAGGACGCCCGCCGGGTCGCCCGCGAAGTCGATGCCCTCTACCTCAATGGGCCAGCGGGTGGGGGCGGCGTGGTCCATGGCGCACGCGAGGTTATTGGCATCCTCTCCGTCCTCATCCCCGAGGACCGGGTCCACCCCCAAGTCCATATCCGAGAGGCCTGACCATGCGGCTCCGCGACATCGCCCACGCCCGGGCGGGAGACAAGGGCGACATCTCGAATATCTCCGTGATCGCCTTCGATCCAGCCAACTTTCCATACTTGGAACGCTTGGTGACCGAAGACCGGGTCCGCGCGATCCTGGGGCCCTTGATTCGGGGAGGAATCGAACGGCACGCCCTGCCGGGTCTCGGAGCCTTGAATTTCGTGCTCCATGGGGCCCTGGGAGGCGGCGTGACCCGCTCCCTGGCCCTGGACGCCCATGGAAAATGCCTGGGACCCGCGCTTTTGGACATGGAGTTGCCCGACCGGTGACCGGCGGAACACAGATCAATGTTCTTGCTTTATTCCTTGCGAACAAGAACAAAACATGTACTCTGATCCCAGGTTGCGCACCACTGGTGCCCATGGGATAACGGAGGCCCGACATGTCTCAAAGCGTTTTGCGTCTGGTGGATAAGGATACGATGGACAAACAAAAGGCATTGGAAGCGGCCGTGAGCCAGATCGAGCGCGCTTTCGGCAAGGGCTCGATCATGAAGCTCGGCCAGCGCGAGAACGCCGTTGAAATTGAATCGATCAGCACCGGATCCCTCGGCCTGGATATCGCACTGGGCATCGGCGGCCTCCCGCGGGGCCGTATCGTCGAGATTTATGGTCCGGAAAGCTCCGGCAAGACCACCCTGGCTCTGCATGTGATCGCGGAAGCCCAGAAAAAGGGCGGTCAGTGCGCCTTCATCGACGCCGAGCACGCCTTTGATCCGCTCTATGGCCGGAAACTGGGCGTGAACTTGGATGACCTTCTGGTCAGCCAGCCGGACGCCGGTGAACAGGCGCTTGAGATCGCCGATACCCTGGTGCGCTCCGGCGCCATCGACGTGCTGGTCGTCGACTCCGTGGCCGCCCTGGTTCCCAAGGCGGAATTGGAAGGCGAGATGGGCGATACCCATGTCGGCCTGCAAGCCCGCCTGATGAGCCAGGCCCTGCGCAAGCTCACCGGCTCGGTGTCGCGGTCGAACACCTTGATCATCTTCATCAACCAGATCCGCATGAAAATCGGTGTCATGTTCGGCAATCCGGAAACCACCACCGGCGGGAACGCGCTGAAGTTCTACGCCTCGGTCCGCCTGGATATCCGCCGCATCGGCTCGGTCAAGGATAAGGAAGAGGTAGTCGGGAACCAGACCCGGGTGAAGGTGGTGAAGAACAAGGTCGCCCCACCCTTCAAGGTGGTGGAATTCGACATCATGTATGGCGAGGGAATCTCCAAATTGGGCGAAATGCTCGACCTCGGCGTCAAGGCGAATATCGTCGAGAAGTCAGGGGCTTGGTTCTCCTACAACTCGACCCGGATCGGGCAGGGGCGGGAAAACGCCAAGCAGTTCCTGCGGGAAAACAAAGCCATGGCCGAGGAGATCGAGAACGCCGTGCGTGCCAACGCCGGGCTAATCGCCGAGGACATGATCGGCGGCCCCAACGACGAAAACAGCCCGGAGCCCGAGGACGCATAATTCCTTCGGACTCGGAAAAAGACGGCGCCAAGGAATGGGGGGCTCGGATGACCGACGCCCCTTTTTCCTTGTCGGAGGCCCCCAGCCGCATATACATGGGAGAGCCCGCGACTTGAGCACCCCAGTGCATGGAAAAGGGAGCCCGGGATGGTAAGCGTGACTTTAATTTGGATGGACCCAACATGAGCACCACGTCGGAAATCCGCCGGACGTTCCTCGACTATTTTGTGAAGAACGGACACCAGGAAGTGGCGTCCAGCCCCCTGGTCCCCATGAACGATCCGACCCTGATGTTCACCAACGCGGGCATGGTCCAGTTCAAGAACGTCTTCACCGGCGCCGAAACCCGGTCCTATGACAGGGCGACCACCTCACAGAAATGCGTGCGAGCGGGTGGCAAGCACAACGACCTCGACAACGTGGGCTATACGGCACGCCACCACACCTTCTTCGAAATGCTGGGGAACTTCTCCTTCGGCGACTACTTCAAGGATGACGCCATCCGGTTTTGCTGGGACCTGATCACCCGGGAATACGGCTTGCCCAAGGACAAGCTGCTGGTGACGGTCCATTCCACCGATGAAGAGGCCGCGGGCATCTGGCGCAAGGTCGCGGGGCTTTCCGATGACCGGATCATCCGCATCCCCACCAGCGACAATTTCTGGTCCATGGGCGATACCGGCCCCTGCGGCCCATGTTCGGAAATCTTCTACGACCATGGGGAAGACATTCCCGGTGGTCCACCGGGCAGCCCGGACGAGGACGGGGATCGCTTCATCGAAATCTGGAATCTGGTGTTCATGCAATTCGAGCAGGTCACCAAGGACGAGCGGATCGACCTCCCTAAACCCTGTGTCGATACGGGCATGGGGCTGGAGCGTCTCGCCGCGGTCCTCCAGGGCAAGCATGACAACTACGACATCGACCTGATGCGCACCCTGATCGAGGCCATCGCCAGCGCCGCGGGCACCGATCCGGATGGACCGCATAAGACCTCCCACCGGGTGATCGCCGATCACCTGCGCTCCTCCTGTTTCCTGATCGCCGATGGCGTCCTGCCCTCGAACGAAGGCCGGGGCTACGTGCTGCGGCGGATCATGCGCCGGGCCATGCGCCACGCCCATATGATGGGCTGCTCCGACCCCTTGCTGTACAAGCTGGTCCCCTCCCTGACCCGGGAAATGTCCGGCCAGTTCCCCGAACTGACCCGGGCCAACGCCCTGATCACCGAGACCCTGAAGCTGGAGGAAACCCGCTTCAAGCAGATGCTCGACCGGGGCCTGCGTTTGCTCGCCGACGAGACCGGCACCCTGACCGAGGGCGACGAACTGCCCGGTCAAGTCGCCTTCAAACTCTACGACACCTATGGCTTCCCCCTGGATCTGACCCAGGACGCCTTGCGCACCAAGGGCATTTCCGTCGATACCGGCGGCTTCGACTCCGCCATGGCCAAGCAGAAGGCGGAGGCCCGCAAAAGCTGGGCCGGGTCCGGCGAAACGGCGACGGAAGCGGTCTGGTTCGACATCCGCGACAGGGTCGGCGCGACGGAATTCCTCGGTTACACAGGAACCGAAGCCGAGGGGCGGATCGTCTCCCTGGTGGTCGACGGCACCCCCGTGGATAAGGCCGAGGCCGGAACCCACGTGGCTCTGATCGCCAACCAGTCCCCCTTCTATGGCGAATCCGGCGGCCAGATGGGCGACAACGGCACCATCACCACCGAAAGTGGAGCCAGGATCACCATCACCGACACCCAGAAGAAGCTGGGCGCCCTGCATGTCCACCTGGGGACAGTCGAAAGTGGCTCGGTCTCCGTTGGCGAAGCGGCCCATTTCTCCGCCGACCCCACCCGGCGGGACGCCCTGCGCGGCCACCATTCGGCCACCCACCTGCTGCACGAGGCCCTACGCCGCCGCCTGGGCGACCATGTGACCCAGAAGGGGTCCCTGGTGGCGCCGGAGCGTCTGCGCTTCGACATCAGCCACCCCAAGCCCCTGACGGGGGAAGACCTGCGTCAGGTGGAAGAGGACGTGAACCGCGAAATCCGCGCCAACGCCGATGTGGTCACCAAACTGATGGATCCCGAATCCGCCATCGAGGCCGGCGCCATGGCCCTGTTCGGCGAGAAATACGGTGACGAGGTCCGGGTGGTCGGAATGGGCTCCACGCCCGACGGCGCCCCCCATCCCTTCTCCGTCGAACTCTGCGGCGGCATCCATGTGAACCGCACGGGCGATATCGGCTTCTTCAAGATCATCGCCGAGGGGGCCGTGGCCTCCGGCGTGCGGCGGATCGAGGCGGTGACCGGTCAGGCTGCCCTGGACTATGTGGAGACCCAGGACAAACTGATAAGCGACTCCGCGGCCCTGCTGAAGGTCGCCCCCGCCGACCTGCCCGAACGCATCCAGGCCCTGCTCGACGACCGGCGCAAGCTGGAGCGGGAGCTGGCCGATGTCCGCAAGAAGCTGGCCACTGGCGGTGGCGGCGGCGCGGCGCCCGAGATCAAGGACATCGGCGGCGTGCGGTTCATCGGTCGCCTGTTCGAGGACGTGCCCGCCAAGGAACTGAAGGGCATGGCCGATGAGATGAAGAAACAGGTCGGCTCCGGCGCCGTGGCCCTGATTTCCGTGGCCGAGGGCAAGGCCTCCCTGGTGGTGGCCGTGACCGAGGATCTGACGGGCAAGGTGGATGCCGTCGCCCTGGTCCGCGCGGGCTCCGCCGTGGTCGGCGGCAAGGGCGGCGGTGGCCGTCCGGACATGGCCCAGGCCGGTGGCCCCGATGGGGACAAAGCGGGTGAAGCCATGGCCGCTATCGAAGCCGCGCTGGCGGGCTGACGCCCGGATGGGGGCCTCGACCACCCCCATCCCCCCCGAACCGGGAGGCCCAAGGCCCTCCCGGACCCTCCGGTTAGAATTCCAGCTTTCCCCCGATGCGACAGGCATGGTCCCGGGCTCCCTGGGACCACCCCTCCACCGAAGGTGTCAGCGCGAACCCCTCGCCCAGGTTCAGCGTCTTGGCGAACCCCACCCCCAGGTGAGATTGTGCGCGGAAATCCACCTGGGACTCATAGGTCAGGTTCGCCGACCCCGCGCCACTTTCTTTCCAGGATCCCTCCCGCGTCACCGACAGCGATTGCCCTCCAAGCCCCATCCGGCGGCCCGATGCGGCATCCGATTGAGGGTTTCAGACGGGGTCTCCCCGAACAAATCCCGATAGGCCTTGGCGAAATACCCCAGGTGAAGGAACCCCCACCGCATGGCCACATCGGTGACGGTGATATCCGCGCTGGAGGGGAAGGTCAGGTCCAGACGCGCCTGATTCAACCGGGTGACCCGAAGGTAGGCGACGGGCGTCATGCCGACTTGATCCTGAAAGCTGTACTGAAGGGTGCGCTCGGAAACCCCCACATGGGCACACATGTCCGATAGGGTCGGCAGTTCATCCCGGGCCAGACTCACCCGGATATACCGGCGGACCGCGCGCATCGTCGCAACGATGCGCGAACCCGATGGCCGCCCGGGATCCCCTTCCCACCCCTGGACGTCGAGGGTCTGGGCGGCGGTACTCACAACCATGCGCTCCAGGCGCGCAAGATCCGGCAGCACCCCTCGGCCCAATTGGACAGAGACGAGATCGAACAGGGAGCTCATGGTCTCCACGAAATTGGCCCGCCGATCGGTATCGATGACCAAGGCACTGGTCGGGATCTGGTCCCACCGACCCGGGTTCAGGTGGCGCGCCTCGGTAAATAAACGATCCTGGTCCAGGGCCAAATAGAGGGTCGCCGTTCCCCCGGGGATCATGATGTCGCATTCGGTGCCGGTCGGCAGGAAAAAGACATGCCGCCCGGCTTCGTGCCCAAACTGGGAAAACCGCATGGCGGGGTCGATATCCTCGACGATGGACAGGGTACACAGGTTATCGGGCATGCTCCCGACCTTATAGACCGTGGCGTTCTGGAATTCCCGCACGACGCGGATCCCTCCCAGTTCCACCACGCCAATGCCCCCTTCAAACTTACCGGGGAGCAGTTGCTGGCAGTCGAGTCTCGCCCAAGGTTGGGTGGCGACCTGTTGGGACACATCCTCGAGCCGATGGATCCGGGCCGTCAATGTCGGCAACAGGCGTTGCTTTCCCGCGTCGCCCAAAACACTGTTCTCCGATACCAGCCCACCCCCTAAGCTCCTATGAGACCATGGTTCTCATACCTTGTCCATCGCCCAGGGGCACGGCTCGTCGCCGGACCAAGTCCCATCTCGCCAGAGCGAAATATTTTTGACAAAAGGGACCGGAAAGATGCGCGAAACCGCATTATCACATTGTTTCATATAATTTTTTTCTCTTGTGCACTGCACCATAATTCCCTTGACTTTCCCGCTCGATCCACTACATTAAGGTCATGTTGCGGCGCACAAGAGATGGTTAGGCGCCGCCCATCGCGAACCGACACCATCACGCACCAAACTTGACCGAGAGAGAGAGAAACCCCATGATGAAGTCATACGAAGACATCGTTAAGTTCAACAAGGACAACATGGACGCCGTTGTCGCCGCTGGCACCACCTTCGCCAAGGGCGTCGAGGATCTGTCCAAGGAATACTTCGGCTACGCTGGCAAGTCCTTCGACACCGCCATGGAAGCCACCAAGGCTCTGACCTCCTGCAAGTCCCCGACCGAGGCCGCCACCCTGCAGCAGAAGATGGCCAAGGAAGGTCTCGAAGGCTTCATGAGCGAGTCCAAGAAGCTGTCCGAGATGACCACCGCCCTGTTCAAGGGTGCGTTCGAGCCCGTTGGCGCCCGCGCCAAGGTGGCCATGGACTCTGTTGGCATCAAGGCCTAATCATCCCCTTACGGATGCGCGGCGCGGTCTCGCGCCGCTGGTCGAACGGGCCGTTCCCCTTAGGGAGCGGCCCGTTCCCTTTTGAGCGGGATCGTGTAGACTTGCGGCATTCCCGCCACCGCCAAGGACGGCCCATGTCCGACAACTCCCCCTCCCACGATCCATCCCCCTCTTGGGAGGCCAACGCGGCCTCCTGGACCCGGGCCGTGCGCGAGGGGTGGATCCCCAGCCGGGCCCAGGCCACCGACACGGCCGTCCTTGATCGACTGAAGGCGCTCGCGCCGAAAACCCTCCTCGACCTGGGATGTGGCGAGGGTTGGCTGTGCCGGACGATCCGCGAACACCGTTCCGTCTCGACCTACGGCATCGATGCCGTCCCCGCCCTGGTGGCGGCGGCCCAATCCGCCGACCCAGAGGGGACCTACGCCACCGTGTCCCAGGCGGCCATCGCCAGCGGCGCCTGGGCGCCCTCCGGGCTGTTCGACGTCATCTGCGCCAATTACGCGCTTTTCACCGAGGATCTGTCTCCCCTGCTCACCGCCTTGGGACATGTGCTCGCCCCCGGTGGACATCTGGTTATCCAGACCCTCCACCCCTGGTCGGCCTGGACCGAGGGGGATTACCAAAGCGGCTGGCGGACCGAGGATTTCTCCGGCTTCGCGGACGGGACTTGGACTCCCATGCCCTGGTTTTCCCGCACCCTGGAAGACTGGATGTCCGTTCTGCTCCGGTCCGGCCTGCGCCTCCAGGACCTGCGGGAACCCCTCGGCGGTACACCCCGCCGCCCCCTCTCCCTGCTGATGACCTGCGCGAAGGGGTGACTCCCGCCGCGCCATACGCTACCGTACCGTCTTGATATCCCATCAGGCCGAAGGACGCGAGGCGCCATGAAATTCACCGGCACGGACAGCTATGTGGCCACGGAAGACCTGATGGTCGCGGTCAACGCCGCGGTCACTCTGGGCCGCCCCCTGCTCATCAAGGGTGAGCCGGGAACGGGCAAGACCGTCCTGGCCGAGGAAGTCGCCAAGTCCCTGACCCTGCCCCTGCTCGCCTGGCACGTCAAATCCACCACCAAGGCCCAACATGGCCTTTATGAATACGACGCCGTCTCCCGCCTGCGGGATTCCCAATTGGGGGATGAACGGGTCCATGACATCGCCAACTACATCAAGCCCGGCAAGCTGTGGGAGGCCTTCGAGGCCGGAGGGGCCGTCCTGCTGATCGACGAGATCGACAAGGCCGACATCGAATTCCCAAATGACCTGCTCCAGGAACTGGACCGCATGGCCTTCGACGTCCACGAGACGGGCAAGACCGTCGCCGCCAAGGTCCGCCCGGTGGTCATCATCACGTCGAACAACGAAAAGGAGCTGCCCGACGCCTTCCTGCGCCGCTGCTTCTTCCACTACATCCGATTCCCAGACGAAGAGACCATGCGGGCCATCATCCAGGTCCACCACCCGGATATCCAGGAGCGACTGGTGCGCGAGGCCCTTCAGGTCTTCTACAAACTGCGCGAGGCGCCGGGCCTGCGCAAGCGCCCCTCCACCTCCGAACTGCTGGATTGGCTCAAGCTTCTCATGGCCGACGAGATTTCGCCGGAAGCCCTGCGTGCCAAGGCCGATACGAAAAGCCTGATCCCGCCCCTGCACGGCGCCCTGCTGAAGAGCGAGCAGGATATCCACATGCTCGAACGTCTGGCCTTCCTGGCCCGGCGGGACGGCCGGTAGGGGCGGCGCGGGCCATGTTCCTCTCCCTTTTCCTGGAGCTGCGCGCGGCCAAGGTGCCGGTGACCCTGAACGAATACCTGATGCTGCTCGAAGCCATGGAGGCCAATGTCGCGGCCTATTCGGTGGAGGATTTCTATCACCTCTCCCGGGCGGCCCTGGTCAAGGACGAGCGGAATCTGGATCGCTTCGACCGGGTCTTCGGTCAAGTCTTCAAGGGCTTGGAGCCAACGGAGAGCGCCAAGGACGGCGGCGTTGCCCCCGTGGACATCCCCGAGGACTGGCTGCGCAAGCTCGCCGAGAAGACCCTGTCGGAGGAAGACAAAAAGCAAATCGAATCCCTGGGCGGCTGGGACAAGCTGATGGAGACTCTCCGCAAGCGGCTGGAAGAGCAAAAGGGCCGACACCAGGGGGGTAACAAATGGATCGGCACCGCGGGCACCTCGCCCTTTGGCGCCTTTGGGTTCAACCCGGAAGGGGTGCGCATCGGCCAGCACCAAAGCCGCCACCGCCGGGCCGTAAAGGTCTGGGACAAACGGGACTTCAAGGATCTGGACGGCGACGTGGAGATCGGCACCCGCACCATCAAGGTCGCGCTGCGCCGCCTGCGGCGCTTCGCCCGCGCCGGGGCGGAGACGGAGCTGGACCTGGATGGCACCATTCGTTCGACCGCCCACCAGGGCGGGCTCCTGGACCTGAAGATGCGACCCGAGCGCCACAACGCCGTGAAGGTCCTGATGTTCCTGGATATCGGCGGGTCCATGGATGATCACGTGCGCATCTGCGAAGAGCTGTTCAGCGCCGCCCGAACCGAGTTCAAACACCTGGAGTTCCACTATTTCCACAATTGCGTCTACGAAAGCGTCTGGAAGGACAACCGCCGCCGCCATGCCGAACGGATCGACACCCTGGACCTGATCCACACCTATCCCCGGGATTACAAACTGGTCTTCGTCGGCGATGCCTCCATGAGCCCCTATGAGATCGCCACTCCGGGCGGCTCGGTGGAGCACTACAATCCGGAACCGGGGCAACAGTGGCTCGCCCGGATGCTTGAGGCCTGGCCCTCCGCGGTCTGGCTCAACCCCGTGGAGAAGGGCCATTGGGACTACACCCATTCCATCGGCATGATCCGCGAGATCATGGGAGACCGCATGTTCCCCCTGACCCTAAAAGGCCTGGACGCGGCCATGGGAGAGTTGACGCGCTAGACAAATCGCGGGAAGGAAGAGGGGACTTTTCTTCCGGAGTACCGTGCATGCGCATTTTCCATTCCGCCACCCAGCTTACCCACGCCCCCGCCCTGGAATTCAGCCGGGGCGAGGCCATGCCCCACCGGGAAAGCCCTGTCCGGGTGGAGAGCATCCTGGCGGCCCTCGCGGCGGCCGGTTTCCCCTCGGCGGAATGTCCGGAGGATTTCGGGCTCGGCCCCCTGACACGGGTGCACGCGACGGATTACGTGGAGTTCCTGCGCACGGCCTGGAGCATCTGGAAGTCAGACATGGGAGAGACGCCAGCCTATCCCACGGCTTGGCCCGTCCCCGGCGTGGGAAGCCGCAAACCCCAATCCATCGAAGCCCTCTTGGGTTGGTACAATTTCGATTCCGGCACACCCATCGTTCAAGGCACCTGGGAGGCGGCGAAGGCCTCGGCCATGGCGGCCATTGGCGCGGCCCGGGCCGTGCAAGCGGGCGAGCGGGTGGCCTATGCCCTCTGCCGTCCGCCGGGACACCACGCCGCGGCGGCCATGATGGGGGGCTACTGCTACCTGAACAACGCCGCCATCGCCGCCCAATCCCTAAGGGATAACGGGGTCAATCGGGTTGCCATCGTCGACGTGGACTACCACCACGGCAACGGCACCCAAGCGCTGTTCTACGACCGGGCGGATGTCTTCTTTGGCTCCTTGCACGCCGATCCCTGTTTTGGCTTCCCCTATTTCATGGGTTACGCCGACGAGACCGGCATGGGCGCGGGAGAAGGCACGACCGTGAACCTCCCCCTGCCCGAGAACACGGGCGAAACGGCCTGGATGGCGGCGCTGGATCACCTTCTGAAGCGGGTCCAGGCGTTCGGGGCCGACGCCCTTGTGGTCTCCCTTGGGGTGGACACCTGGGAGGGGGACCCCCTGTCGAGTTTCCTCCTTCCCGCCACGACCTTTCCCCGCATCGGCGACCGCTTGGCGGGCCTTGGTCTGCCCACGGCGATCATCCAGGAAGGCGGCTACGCCACCGCCGAACTGGGTGAAAACGTGGTCGCCGTGCTGAGGGGGTTCGAGGCGGCGTAGGACATCTGGCGGAAAAGGGGGACCCGTTTTTCGCGGGTAAATTTCCCCCAATGGCCCCCATTTAGGACACTTTTGGCGATCCTGTCGGACCCAGGAACAGCACCGCGGTTCCGATCGTTAACGCGGCCTGGGCGGCGACAAGACGGGCATCAATCCCAAAGCCAAAGGCGGCCAGGGCCGACCAAGCCGCGACTCCGCAATTCATGGCGCTGGCGCCCAACGCCATGAGAACCCCTCGTTTTGCCTCCGACAAACCCGCCAAATGGGTTTGTAGGCCAGGAGCACCCAATCCCCCCAGAAAAGCCCAAATGGCCAAGGGCAAGCAGACGATGAGCACCGACGGAGAAAGCGCGAACACCACCACTATCGCCACCAAAACACCCCCAAGACACCAGCGCATGAGGCGGCGACCATCGCCCACCCTCCCCATCGCGACCGGCATTGCGACGTTGCCCAAAAGGGTCAGCAAGCCAAACCCGGCGTAAATCAACCCGATCCAGCCGGTTTCCAAGTCACCAAGTCGCCGAAGACGTTCTCCGACCAGCGCATAGACGCCAATCGCGCCGCCAAGCCCCAAGCCCATGGCGAGGAGCGCGCCCGTCGCGCCGGGGGGCCAGGGCTCTGGCGGAAGATCCGGCGTTTTCGCCACCGTCGCCCGAGACCCAAGTCCCGAGACCCCACAACCAACCGCGATGAGGCCGGCGAGGATACCCAGGGTCGCGAAGGCGGCTCTCCACCCCAAAGCGTCCGTCGCCCAGGCTCCATACAGGGGCGCGAAAATAATGCCCGAGGTCAATCCCGCCTGGACCGCGGCCACGCCCTTCGCCACCCGATGACCGCCCCCATCGGCGGCCATGGCGAAGGCCAAGGGCAGCATTCCCGCCGCGCCGATCCCCGTCACCACACGTCCCACCAAAGCGAGCGTATAGCTGAGTCCAGCCGCCGTCAAAAGGGAGCCCAGACAGAACAGGAGCACCGAGGGGAAGAGAAGAGCACGCCTGCCATACTGGTCCGACAGGTGCCCCAACAGCGGAGCGAGAAGGGCCAGGGGCAGGGCGTAGGCACCAATGAACAGGGTGACCCGTTCCGGGGAAACACCAAGGTCCCGCCCGATGGGAGTCAAAATGGGGCCGAGGAGGAATTCATCGCTTCCCACCAGCAAGGCGATCAGAAACAGCAACAAGGTTCGTGGATTCATATCCGGTCTCTTCCCTTTCCGAGTTATGAGAAAGGGCGTCCCGGAACAGGGCAATCCGGTCCCGCGTCGTGGCTCGGCGCGCCTGAAGGTCGGCGATAAGTCGGTCGATCTGCGACAACTTATGTTCCAGATCCGAGAGGCCGGACTCACAGGCTCCCGCCCCGTCGTCGGTCAGACAAGGCGCCATGGCCAAGATTTCTCGGGTAGAGAACCCCGTGGCCACCATGTCGCGAATCCGGCCCGCGCGACGCAGATCCACCGGCCCATAGGACCGATAGCCGTTCTCGTCACGGGAAGGGGTCAACAGGCCCCCTTTCTCGTAGTGTCGCAGACTCCGGGGACTGATCCCCAAATGGGCCGCTGCTTCCTGGATCCGCATCATGAACTCCCTTTCCCGGATAGGTCTGCCACATTGACATTAGTGGAAAGGTCAAGGACTGGTTTCACCATCCCCTTTTCACTCCCCACCGCCCACGCGCGCTCCTCTCCTTGCCAAGGAGGAGGGAAACGGGAATAGTGTCTGCGTTTTCAGGTCGGGGTGGAAGTCCCCACCGGCGGCATGCGGTGAAATCCGCGAGCCCGCGAGCGCCTTTTCCATGGGGAATGCCGCGAAGGAAAAGGGTCAAGCAGATCAGGTGAGAGACCTGAGCCGACGGTCATGATCCAGATGGAAGAGAACGCGCGGCCTTCCCGCCCCATTCCCGTGGCGCGGGGCGGAAGGTTCCGCGCGTGATCGCCCGGGATCTGGCGATGACGGGCCGTTACGGCGCGGTGGTGGCCGCGGCCTTCGTAGTCGACGGCGGCATCTACCGCCATGACTTCGTGGCCCAGACGGTGGTGGATGGCCTGATGCGGGCGGGGCTGGACAGCGGCGTCCCGGTCCTGTCCGTCTCCCTAACCCCGCATCACTACCAGGAAACGGATCACCACAAGGCGATCCAACGCGACCATTTCGTGGTCAAGGACCGGGAGGCCGCCGAAGCGGCGTTTCAGGTCCAACGGACACGGGCGAGGATCGCGGCCTGACCGGCGTGGGAGGCCCAAGGGCCTCCCACCTCCCCGGAAGTCACGCCGCCCGGAACTCAATCGTATCGCCATTCCCCAGGTAGACGTCCGTCTTCGACCCGTTCCGCGCCGAGCCCCGCACCACCGGGTATCCGGCCGCGACGAATTTCCGCGCCGTGACCTCGCCGGTGCAGTGGTTGCAGCCGACCTTCTCGAAGCCGTATTCCTTCAGGGCGTAGACCAAATCATCGTACTTGGGATCCCAGTCGTCGAAGGGGCTGATGTGCAGGCCCCCATACAGCCCATGGAACTTCTCGAACGCCACTTCCTTCAGGGCCGTTTCGGCGAATTGGATGATGCCCTGGTGGCAGCAACCGGTGATGGAGACCAGACCGGCCCCCGCCACGTTCACATAGAGGCTCTGTTCCCCATAGACCCGGCAGATGATCGGCACGGGGAAGGTATAACTCGCCACGCCGGGCATGATTTGGTGCAGACCCGCCGCGTGGGTCACCAGCTTGCCCCGGTGGCCGCTGTCGGCGATGTACTGGAGGCCCTCCTTATAGAACCCCTCGGGGATATGGGTCTCGATGGTGGGGTCGTACTTATAGGTCACCGGCAGACCCCAGAAGTGATCGAAATGCTCGTGGCTCAGCACCAGCATGTCAATCTCGTGGTTGGCCAGCATGCGGTCGATGCCCTCTCGCTGGAAGGCCTTGTCCATCCAATCGTAGGACCAACCGCTATCCAGCAGGATCCGCTTTGTCTCCCCCTCCATGGTCTCGATCTCGACCAGGGCCGCGAAGCCTCCGGCGTTCTCCGGATGGACGGCGTTTTCCATCTGGTAGTCCCAGGCCTTTTCCAGATTGCCCGGGATCAGGCTTTTGATGGGACGGATGCCGTCCTCGTAACTGCCGCTGGCCAGCTTGCCCCCCTTCGTCGAGAAGGGCGCCCAGTTGTAGGTATATTGGTTGACCAGCAGGCCCCCGGCGCCCCGGATGTCCCCCATCAGCGTGCCGTTCTCGAACCAGCTCGTCTCGCTGATGTTGGTCACCTTTACGCCGCGCACCAAACCAATGTCCTTGCGGGCCGTCTGGGCACGGGGGAAGTGCTTGTCGCGCAGGGATGAATGGGAATAGCCCGCCATCATCCCCAGAAGCCCGATGGCCGCTCCGGCCGCCGTGCCCCGGAAGAAGGCGCGGCGAGACGCGAGCGGGGTCCCGGTTTCCGTTTTCTTGTTGGTTGACATGATCTGTCTCCCTGTTCACCCCGCTCCTTTCCCCCTCCCAAGGACGGGGAAAGGAGCGGATCCGATGACTTACGTGATGATCCAGGGCAGGGCCGCCAGTTTGGGCAGCAGAGCCACGATGGCGAAGTAGACGGCGACACCGAGCAGGAGTCCCAATCCCGCGCCACCCAGGAAAGCCGTGTTCTTCATGGCCGTTCTCCTTTCAGGGTCCAGCGGTCACTCGGCGGGTGCCGGAGTTCCGGGGTCTTGGGTCGTGGCCTTCGCCTCGGCGGTGGCCCGGGCCGCCCGCTCGGCGGCCTTGGAGGGGACCAGTTTCCAACCGGGGTAGTTGTCCATGAACCAGTGATTGATCAGCAGGATGTTGATGTACCAGATGGTCGGGATCATCGGGAACTGCTGGGGATGGCTGTAGCCCTTCTGGGTGCCCAGAACGAGGTGGGAGAAGTTGTAGTACAGCCAGTAGATCACCGCGGCGCCCACCACGGTCACCAGGGTGCGGATGACAACCCGGGCGATGGGGCTCTCCAGCTTGGTGGGCCAGTTGTTGAAGTAGAAGGTCAGCGCCAGGGCGGGCAGCAACCAGAAGATCATCATCTCGCCCACGTGCAGCCAGCGCCAATCGGGCGCGAAATCCCGCCGCGTGCCGCGCACGGCCTCGCCCCACCACAGGTCCTGGGCGAAGTACAGGAACAGGTGGCAGGCCCAAGCGATGGCGATGATGCCGAAAAACGTGGCCAGCCGCCGGGTCCAGTCATGCGTGATCAGCTTGAAGGGATAGCGCTCCCAAATGGTCTCCACCAGCCAGACCACGACCGTGCAGCACATGATCCAGGAAATGTGGAAATTACCGCTGACCGTGTCGGCGAAGGTCTCCCAATAGGGCGGGGTGATGCCAGTGAATTCCTGCCAAGGATAGTACAGGATGGCCATGTGACTGTGCATGGTCATGAAGTACACGATCGTCGACAGGAAGAAGGTGATCAACAGGATGGTCAACCCTTGCACGGGTTGGCCCTCGTTCTTCCACGGCGCGCGTTCCATGGCCACCACCCAGGAGGGTGACAGCCAGCTCGCGATGGCCGCGAACATGAGGATGGCGAGCGCCGAATACTCCTCGGCGAAGAATTCCGTCACCCGGTCCAGCTTGGCCAGTTGGTCGGGGTTGAAATAGGCGATGGCGAAATTGCCGAGCAGGTATTCGAAGAAGCCCTTGATCACCAGAAGCAACAGTGCCACGGAAATTCCGGTGAGCACGACCCCCTTGAGGACCGGATGGGCGGTCTCCAGCCAGACCCGTTTGAAGGGCCAGTAATTGAAGATATAGACCATCCAGATCAGCATGATCAGCAACCAGCGGGTGTAATTGTACCCCACGTAGGGGGTGTACAACCGCATCAGCCCCCGGGGATCCTGGAAGATCCACCAGGTGGCGTAAAACAGGGCCGTGACCACGATCAGATTCACGATTTGTGGCAGGGGCGCGGGCCAGCGCGGGACGAGGGTCCTCTCCTCCAGATAGCCCTCCCCATACCGTTCAAGCGGTTGGGTCGACATGATGGCCTCCTACTGTCCAGATGGGACACGTGGGCCGCTCCACGGGTCAGCCGATAGGGTCCTCCTTCACGGGGCTGGCGGGTGGGGGGGCCGGTTCGCGCGCGGGAACGGGGGGCCGTTCCTGGCGCGAGAAAATCTCGCGGGCCAGATCGATGGGATCCCTGCCCCGGGGGTCGATGCCCAGGCGGGCGACCTCCTCGGCGAGCAGGGGCCGGATCTCGGCCAAAAGGGTGTGGCAGTTTTCGAAGGAGCCGAAAAAGACATCCATGGAATCGGCTTCGGATCCAGATGCCGATCCGGTATCCCGGTCGCTATCCTCGCCGATATCCTCGAGGGCGGCCAAGGGCTCCTGGACGACCTCCAGGGCGCGGCTCAGGCCGCCCCGCAGCAGATCGCGCCGGGGCAAGGGGGGTGGGGGTGTCATGGCGTCCCCTCCCCTGTCCCGTGGTGGTGGCTTTGATCGTGGTGGGGGGGGCCGTCCTCCCCGGCGCAATGGGAGCAAAAGACACCGTCGGCCCCTGTGAACCCCAGGAAGGGGGCATCCCACCAACCGGGTGGGATCCATTGGTCACCGACAGGAGGTTCCGCCGCGGGCGTGCCAAACGCCACGCGCAAGGCCGTGCCCCTGGCTTCGCTCCGACGGACCGCGGACTGGGGTCCGCCATCGCGGGCCAAGGCCTGGCCGCGGATCAGCAGATCGAGCACCCGCCACCCCGCGTGCCAAGGCGACTCCACGGGACCCCGGGGGTCCACATGGGGCGGATCGGAGGCCCCGGACAGGGTGGCGCTCAGGTGGCCCGCATGACCCAAGGTGACGGTGAGCGCGGCCATCAGAAAAGCGTCCCCGGGCAGATGGGGCAAGGCCCGGTCCGAGGGAATTCCCTCCGCGGAAAACAGGGGAGGTGTCCGCAGGGTGCGCTCGCCATGATCGAGCAGGGCGTCCGCCGGATCGGAGCCGTCGGCCCGGGGGAAAAGATGCACCCAAAGGGCCAAGCGATTGGGTCGGGGCGCGGCGACCTCACGCAACAGAAACAGACCCGGCGCACCGTCAAGCCAGAACATCACCGCGTGGGCGCCCGCGTTGGTCACCACCGGATGAATATGACGCAGACCCGCCCAGCGCGCGGCCTTGGGCCGCATGGTCAGGGCATGTAGGCCGGTTTCCACGAACCGCCCCCAAGGGGAGGCGATGGCGCCTGGCCCAATGAGCTGGACCCGTTTGATTCCGAAGGACGATCCGACCATTGTCGCCGCTCCCACCTTAGGGGAATGGCCCTCCGCAAAGGACCAGAACGACGCATTTTACGCTCGGATTGAAGCACGATCATTGCGAATGATCAGTCTCCAGGGTCCCCCGTTTCACTCGCCCTCACGAAAGACCGAAGCGGGCACCGGATTATCCTGGATCAGGAACAATACCGGTTCCGACCACTCCCCTTTGCGCCGTAGAGTGCGGAATCGGCCTTTTTTATCAGGTCGTCGTCACTGAGACCATCATCGGGGTAGAAGGCGATCCCGATACTCGCGCCGACCTGAACACTGTGCCCCTGAAACGCCATGGGCTTCTGGAGTGCTTCCAGAATTTTCTGGGCAACCTTCTCCACGGACTCGCGCTCATTGGGGTGAACCAGCAAGACGGCGAATTCATCGCCTCCCAGCCGGGCGACCACGTCGGTATCCCGGCAGGCATCCACGCAACAGGCCGCGACCTTTTGAAGCACTTCGTCGCCAACCACATGACCATAGGTATCATTTATCGTCTTGAAATGGTCCAGATCCAGCAACATCAAGGCCAAGGTCCGTGCTTCCCGTTTGGCCAACTTCAGGTTTTCGCTGAATTTTTGGTGGAACTTGCCGCGATTGGCCACACCGGTAAGGCCATCGACCGAAGAAAGAACCTCTAACAGGTCCCGCGTCTTCTTGAGCTCCATATGGTTCCGCACCCGGACCTTGACGATTCCTGGACGGATCGGCTTGCTGATGTAATCGATCGCGCCCAGTTCCAGTCCATAGGTCTCGCCCTGATCATTGTCGAGGGAGGTCAGAAAGATCACGGGGATTTTCTCGGTTACCGGGTCCTTCTTCAGTTCCCGACAAACCTCGTAGCCGCTCAATCCCGGCATCATGACATCCAAAATAACAAGATCAGGCATTTGTTCACGGACCAGTTCCAGCGTGCGCGGGCCTTCCATGGCGAACAAAATTTCGTAATCTTCATCCAAAATATCGCTAAGAATTTCAATATTTCCAGGATCATCGTCGGCGATTAGAATCGTTCGCGTTTCCGGCATCACTCGGATCCTCTGGAGAGAGTTACATCGCCTGCGATTTCATCAAGTACACTCTTTGCGCCCGAGAAATCCAGACGTTCGACGAGATCCGACAATCTTTCTAATTTGTCCTCTCCCACATGGCCCACCAGCGCTTGGCGAAACTCTGGCAAGGCCTTTCTCGCTTTCATCCCGCCCTTCCTCAGCAAGCCATCCAACTCCTCGATCATGGCATTCAGTCGCGTCGGATCTAAGGCGGGAGGAGACGCCACTGGCCCGGGCGCCACCGGTGGAGACGGTGGCGCATCCTCTGAAATTGCCTCTTTCATGGCCCGAAGCGTTGGCGCGAGGACGGCGTCCAAGTCATCGATCAGCTGGGCGACATCGGACAAGTCCCGCTCGGCGAAGGCATGTTCCACGCACCGGGCCGCCTCGGCGATATCTTTTCCGGACAGGTTCCCCGCGGCACCCCGGACCGCGTGGGCGAGGTGCCGGGCCTCCTCCACTTCTCCCCGCTCCGCCATTCCCTTGAGGGTGGGAACGAGATCCGCGTAGCGCTTTTGGAACGTCAGAAGAAGCTTCTTCAGCAGCGTTTCCTTGCCGTTCACCCGCTTCAAGGCGTCCTGAAGGTCAAAGCCAGGGAGTCTGCTCGGCAGGACCGAATGCCCCGTCCCGCCCACATTCCTGTCCGGGGAGAGGTCCTCGTGCGCATCGGCCGGGGTCTCGGGGGCCGGGATCTCGGGGGCCGGGGTCTCGGGGGCCGGGGTCTCGGGGACCAGAGTCTCGGGAGACGGCGCCGGGACCCGCCTGATCCACCGGAGCAAGCGGGCGAACAGGTCGTCGGGATCGATCGGTTTGTTGATATGGTCGTTCATGCCCATGGAAATGGACTTTTCCCGTTCTCCGCGCATGGCATGGGCGGTCATGGCCAGAATTGGCAAGTCCTTGAACCGGGGATCATTCCGGATTTCGGCGGTTGCACCGTACCCATCCAGAACCGGCATCTGAATGTCCATGAGCACCGCATCGAACCCACCGAGACCGCCGTCCCCTTGACCACCCAAAACCGCATCGACGGCCTCCCGACCATTTGTCACGACGGTGACGACCAGTCCCTTGTCTTCCAACAGTTCGACGGCGATTTGCTGATTGATCTCATTGTCCTCGGCCAATAGAACGCGCGCGCCCCGCAGGGGCTCCATGGCCCGATCATTCTTGTCCTCGATCCGGGGCACGACAACGGTATCCCTGCCCCCCCGGCCGAAGGCGTTCATGATCGTGTCAAACAGGATGGAGGCATTGAAGGGTTTGAGCATGAACCCGCCCAAATCGAGGTCCTCGGCCTCGCGCATCACTTCCTCCCGGCCGAAGGCGGTCACCATGATAATGGTCGGAGCCTTGGACAAACGGCTGTGCGCCTGGATCCGCCGCGAGGCATCGATACCGCTCATTTCCGGCATTTTCCAATCCATGAGAACGAGATCGTAGGTCGGCGAGTCCGGCTCCGCCTCCACCCGGCTCAGTTCCCTCAAGGCGGCGGGTCCCGAATCAACGGTCCTGACGTTGAAGTTCATCGCCGTTAAATGCTCGGTCAATATGTCCCTGGAAATTTCATTGTCGTCGACCACCAGGACCCATTTCCCCCGAAGATCGGGGTCGGGAAGGTGACGTGTCGTCGTGCTGATGGCCCCAAGACCAAATTCCGCCGTGAAATAGAATGTGCTCCCCGCGCCCGGTTCACTACGGACACCGATTTCGCCCCCCATCAACTCCACGAGCTGTTTGGAGATGCTCAAACCAAGTCCGGTCCCGCCATATTTCCGCGTCGTTGAACTGTCGGCCTGGGAAAAGGATTGGAACAGCCGCTCTTTCTGCGTTTCGGTCATCCCAATTCCCGTGTCCCGGACCTCGAAAAGCAGCTCCACCGTTGCGCGGGTCGCGCGCGTCCGGTGAATGGAAAGGACAATGGATCCTTCTTCGGTGAATTTCACGGCATTGCCGCACAGGTTGATCAGCACCTGGGTTAGGCGCAACGGATCACCCAACAGAGTCTGAGGAACATCGGGCGGACAGGAAACAACGAATTCCAGCCCCTTCTCCTCTGTCTTGGACACGATGACCGCGGCGATATTGTCCAGTGTCTTCTCGATATTGAAATTAACATGCTCTATTTCCAGTTTCCCCGCCTCGATCTTGGAGAAATCAAGAATATCGTTGATGATACCCAATAAATTATTGGAAGACGCACTGATCTTGGTCAGATAGTCGTGTTGCCGTTGGGTCAGGTCTGTCTTCATCGCCAAATGGCTCAACCCGACAATGGCGTTCATGGGAGTGCGAATTTCGTGACTCATGTTCGCCAGAAAATTGCCCCGCGCCTTATTGGCCTTGTCGGCCTCGTCCCGCGCCTGGGACAGGGCCATTTCGCGACGGTCGATCTCATCGACGAAGTAGCTGAAACTGCTGGCCATATCCGAAATTTCATCCCGCCCCCCCATGGGGATGGGCGCGGCCCATCCTTGGGTCCGCTCGTTCATGCACCGCTGAAGCGCGACCAGACGGGAAATCACCTGACGGCGGAGATAGAAAATCACAAGTCCCGCGCCCAGGACGGAGGCGATCATTAGGGCGCTCAGCAGACGGAACAGCTGATTGAACCGGTCCTCGAAGGCGAGCCGGTCCGCGGATATTTCCTCTTCAATGCCTTTGAAGATCGCCGACGCGCCGGACACCAGACGCACGGTCAGCACATGATTCAGGCGCAACTTTCCGGTCAACGCGCTCGCGGTATCCACCAGTTCCCTTTTCATCGGAAAAACACCGC
Source organism: Rhodospirillum sp. (assembly GCA_021741145.1). GTDB lineage: Bacteria > Pseudomonadota > Alphaproteobacteria > Rhodospirillales > Rhodospirillaceae > Rhodospirillum. The sequence goes on from JAIOYK010000006.1 coordinate 120,347, forward strand.
CAGGCCCCGCGGCGACTCCATTCATTTCCGCGAAAATCGATAAAATGTCCACCGCCAGGGATTGACCGTTCAAGGCCTCGACGAGGGAACCAATCCTGTCCCGCTCTTCCCCAATGGTTCTTTCAACGGCCCGCAATTGACCAGCCGTCTCCAAAGTCAGGCCGGAAAACAGAGCATTGTCGATACGCCGGAAGGCGTCCTCGATCCCCTGCCCCACGGTGCCTTCGCCCCGCAGTTCATCACGCAAGGCGTCTTGTCCATGGATGATATCCGTAAGCTTGTCGAAAAGCGCCCGTTGACTCTTCTCTAACTCGATCCGTCGACCAACCAGGGCGATGATGCTCTCCAGGTTTTCCGTCATCCGTGCGATGCGCTCGCCCATGTCGATGATCGCGTCCTCCGCCAGTCCGACGCGCCGGATGTTTTGGAAAGCCTCCCCGAGGACTTGCAGTTGGTCGTCCATTTCCCGGGTCGCCTGCCGCAAATCGGCGCCCCGCACGGAGGTGGAAATGCGCGGCGCGGTCGCGGCGATGGACTCGACCCTTTGAACCAAGCGGGCGACGGCGTCCAGACGCGCCATTTTGACTTTGACGATATTATCGAAATCCGCCCGAACCCGCTCCTGCCCCCAAAGGGCCAGGCCCGCGGCGCAGGTCGTCAAGAGCGCCAAGACGATCAGACCGGAGGTGATCCGGCCCGCGACGCCAAAACGATAGGACTTGGAGTGGGCCATGGCGTTTTGACCTTCGCTCACCGGATGGGCGGAGACCAGATCAATCCCCCATGAACCCAAAGGTTATTAAGGCCGCGTTCGACATGCAATTGCTTCTTGATCGTACGGTCATAGATTTCACCGTAGTTCCCCATGGCCTCCAGGGCTCTGACAGCGAAGGTCTTGTCCAACCCGAGTTGCTCACCAAGATCCCCCTCCGTCCCCAGAAGGCGGCGGACTTCTGGAACTTCCGCGGTTTTCATGTCCTCGACGTTTCGCGAGGTCACGCCCAGTTCTTCCGCGGCGATCAAGGCGTTAATCACCCACCGCACGGCGTCGGCCCAGGCGTCGTCGCCGTCACGCACCACGGCGGACAGAGGCTCCTTGCTGATCTGTGTCGGCAGAATCACATCTTCATCGGGATTGGGGGCCAGAAAGGACCAATTCGACGCCAAGGACATGACATCGGTGGTGACGGAGTCACATTGACGCTCGAAGAACGCATTGAAGGCACCTTCCACCGTCGCGAATGTCTTGACGGTCCAGTTCATGGCCTTCGTCTTGTCGTAGTCACGGACATTCGCCACGGAGGTGGTGTGATCCTCGACGCAGATCGTCGCATTCTTCAAATCGCCAATATCCTTCGCCCCGAACGCCTTATGGGCCAAAAACCCCTGACCATCGAACAAATACAGAGGCATGAAGGTCAGCCCATCGATATCGCGCCCCATGGTCCAGGTCGCCGAACTCATCAGAACATCGAAGTCTCCGTCCCGAAGGGCCGAAAACCGATCATCGGTCCCGACGACCACGAACTCGACCGCGTCCGGATCCCCAAGCACCGCCGCCGCCGTCGCCCGACACAGGTCGGCGTAGAAGCCAACCCAATGTCCGGTCTCGTCGATGTTGGAAAACGCGGGGCCAATCTCCTGGACGCCACATCGCAGGACTCCCGCATCCTTGACGGAGTCCAGGATGGAAGCCGCCGCGTCCCGTCCCCCGAGGCAAACCGCGAACACCGTGGCCACCATGAGCAAACCCAAACGCGCGACACCCATTTTCAACTTCCTTTCTTCCGGTCCGCTTGGCGCAAAGCCGAGACGGGTCTATCCGATCCTCAAAAGTCGCACCAATCCAAACGACAAGAGGGCAAGCGATCCGAACGTGGATTGTTGTCTTCGGCATAATATCGCTTTCGCGCACCGAGGGAAGACCTGAGAGAGATACCCTTGAAAATTCAAGCGGAATAGTGAATTCCACCCTTCCCACATAGGAAAAGGACGTGATCCAGAGATGCCTGTACCTGTTTGATACCGGTTTTTCTCGTATGAAATTCACCTGTCCCGGTTGACCCCCTAATTCAGCACCTCCCTGACCTTCTCGGCCAGGGCCTTCAGGCTGAAGGGTTTGGGCAGGAAATGGGTATTGGGCTGGTCAACCACGTCGCCCTTGATCACATCCTCGGAATACCCCGAGATCAGGATGATCCTCAGACCGGGCCGGTTCTCCCGGGCCTTGACCGCCAGTGTCGCCCCATCCATGCCCGGCATGACCATGTCGGTGATCAGCAGGTCGATAACCTCTCCAGCTTCCAGCACGTCCATGGCGCCTTCGCCGCTGCGCGCTTCCAACACCGTGTACCCCTTGTTGCGCAGCGCCCGGGAGCCGAAAACCCGAACGGCGTCCTCGTCCTCGACGAGCAGGATGGTTTCCTTGCCCGACAGGTCGCGGACCTCTTCCTCCTCCCCCTTTGCCCCACCGGACTTGGCCGGTCCCGGCGCGGCGGTCTCCCCTTCCCCACCAAACATGGGGACGCTTTCGGTCGGCGGTTCGTGGCGGGGCAGGTAGATGGTAAAGGTCGCCCCCTCCCCCAGGGCGGAGTCCACGAAAATATAGCCTTCCGTCTGGCGCACGATGCCGTAGACGGTGGACAGTCCGAGACCTGTTCCCGCCCCCGCTGTCCCCTCGGACTTCGTGGTGAAGAAGGGTTCGAACAGGCGGCCCAGGTTCTCCCGGCCGATGCCCATGCCCGTGTCGGTCACATCGATCACCACATAGTCCCCGGGAGGCACGGAAGTTGCCCCCTTTCGGGCATTGTCCTGGACGACGTCCCGATGGGTGGAGATGGTCACCACGCCGCCCTCGGGCATGGCGTCCCGGGCATTGACGGCCAGGTTGATGATCACCTGATCGAACTGGCCGGGATCCACCTTGATATGCCCTGGATCGTGGCCGTGAACCATCTTCAGCGTCACCCGCTCGCCCAGCAGACGGCGCAGCAGGTGGGAGAGTTCCGACAGGCCATCGGTCACCGACAACAGGCGGGGACGCAGGGGCTGGCGGCGGGAAAAGGCCAGGAGTTGGCGCACCAGATTGGCCGCCCGATTGGCGTTCTGCTTGATCTGCATGATGTCGGCGAAGCTGGGGTCGCCAATGCCATGGCGCTGCAGCAGCAAATCCGAGAACCCGATCATGGCCGTCAGCAGATTGTTGAAGTCATGAGCCACGCCTCCGGCGAGTTGCCCCATGGCTTGCATCTTCTGGGCCTGGGCGAACTGCTGTTCCAGGTTCTTCTGTTCGGTGGTGTCGATCAGATGGGCCACCACCCCGTCGGGGAGATCCCCGGACCGCGCCGCGGCTCCCGCCCCGGTCATGGGCGACAGGAAGACACCCACGGCCACTTCCCGACTTTCCTCGCCCTGGGAAACGGTCATGCGCAGATCCATGCGCGCGCCACCCAGGGCGCCGGAGCCGATCCTGCCCACCAGCCGGGCCAGATCCGCCCGGTCCGCGGGAGCGACCAAGCTAGCAAAGGGACTGTCCAGGACCCCGGCCCGATCCGCGCCAACCATGACCAGGAAGGAGGCATTGCAATCGGTGATCGACCCTTCCGGATCCAGCAGGGCGATGCCCACGGGGGCACCGTCGAACAGCCAGGGGCGGCGACGGGTCCAGCCCCCCTCCCCCTCCCGGGCGGTGGCGGTCACCTCGGGCAGGCGGGTGACCACCGAGCGGGTTCGCAATTGCCCGGCGTCGTCGAAGGTCGCTTGACGCACTTCCGCCTCGAAGGGCGGATCGTCCAGGGGCAGGAATCGCAGCCGTCCCTCCCAGGCGCCATCGGGTTCGGGAACGGGGCCATCGACCATGGTCCCCAGGTCCATGCCGGCCATGGCCTCGGCTTGCCTCCCCAGCCATTGAGCGAGCGCCTGATTGACATAGCGCAGACGCCCCTCGCTATCGACCGAATAGAGGCCCACGGGCAGGAAGTAGAGGAAGTCGGCCAGTTCCTCCCGCTCCCGCAACAGAACCTCGTCGATGGCCCGGCGGGCCGTCACGTCCTGGCAGAACCACATGCGGGTCTCGGCCTCCGGGCCTGGCATGACCATCACCCGGGCCCACTCGGGTTCGCCCAGGATCACCCCGCCCTCCTCTCGCAAGGGAAGGTCGACCTCTTCGCGTAGGCCTTGCCGGGCGGCTTCCTCCAGGCGGTCCAGCGCATCCGCGGCCATCATGTCGCCATGCAGGCGCCGGCGCAGATGTCCCAGGGGGTCGCCCTCTCCCCATTGGCTCCGGGCCGAAGCATTGGCGTGCAGCACCCGCCCCTCCAGATCGCCCAGCAAGCGGGGGCCGTCCTCGGCGTCGAGCAGGGCGGCGGCCGCCCGCCCCCGTTCGGCCTCCTCGGAGAAACGAAGGCTTCTCTGGCGCAGCCCCCCCAGGGACACCAGGGAGACCAGACCGCCCAGGACCGCGCAGGCCCCCGCGACCGTCCCAACCCCCAGCAGGGTTCCCAGGCCGCCCCCCATGGCCAGTCCCGTGCCCAGAACCGCCCCCCAAAGGAAGACACTGCCCTTCTTCGCGGCGTCCCTCATCGCTGGGTGGACTTTTTCAGGCGCATCACATAACCGATGATCTCCGCCACCGCCTTATAGTGTTCGGCGGGAATTTCATGGTCAAGCTCGACCGCGGCGAACAGACCACGGGCCAAGGGCGGGTTTTCCACGATCGGCACTTCGTTTTCCTCGGCGATTTCGCGGATTTTCAGGGCAATGAAATCCTGCCCCTTGGCCACCAGCACCGGCGCGGCCATGCTTTCCATATCGTATTTCAGGGCGACGGCGAAGTGGGTCGGGTTGGTGACCACGACGCTCGCCTCGGGCACCTTGGTCATCATGCGCTCCCGCGAGCGCTGCAAGCGCAACTGACGGATTTTACTTTTGATCTGGGGGTCGCCCTCGGCATTCTTGTGCTCGTCCTTGACCTCCTGTTTGGTCATTTTCAGGTCTTCGTTGTGCTTGTACTTTTGGAAGGAAAAATCGGCCGCGGCGATGGCCGCCACCATCACCAGCACCGCGACAAGCAGCAGGATCAGCAATTCGTGCAATTCGACAAGCGTTACCGCCATGTCCTGGTCCATGAACCGTTCCGGGTTGGACAGACGGGGGCCGAGCAGCGCATAGACCACCACCAACACGAGGCAGATTTTCAAGATGCCCTTGAACCCCTCCATCAGGGTCCGTATCGAGAGCAACTTCTTCAGGCCACCAATAGGACTGATCTTGTTGAATTTCGGGGCCATCCGTTTGGGCGCCCACAGAAAGCCGAATTGCGCCACGCTGGCGACCACGGCAAGCAGGATGAGCAGACCGAAAGGCAGGACCATGAGGACGCCCACCTGGATCAGCATGGTCGTCAACAAATCACGTAGACCCTCCGCATCCAGGTGAAACATGTGGGGGCGGTCCAGGAAGGCAATGGACATCAGGGCGATGCGGTCGGTAATCCAGGGCGCCAGGATGGCGACGATGACCAAGGCTCCGGCCAGCATGGCGAAGCTCTTGATCTCCGGCGATTGGGCGACTTGCCCGTCCTCCCTGGACTTGGAAAGCTTTTTCGCCGTCGGGTCCTCGGTCTTTGAGTCCTTGTCCTCGTCGGCCATGGCGCCTTTCCAGGGTTACCTATTACTTACCGCGCTGGCCAAACCCGGACCAACGGTGGTCTCGGAATTTGGCTTGTATCTGTCTTCCTCCGGTGTGCGCGGTCCACCGGTCGGTTTGGTTCGCGGCGCGACTCCGTCCGACCGGAAGAATACTCTACCGAACCAAGCCGATGAAATTATCCTCGAAATAGCCCATGAAGGCCATGAGGATCACCGGCGTTGTGCTCATCAAAAGAGCCAGACCGAAAATGATCTGGCCGGGCATGGCGACGAACAGAATGTTCAACTGGGGCATCAGCCGGGCGAGCACCCCCAGGGTGGATTGGAAGATGACACCATAGACGACGAAGGGCGAGGCCAATTGCCACCCCAGGCGGAACCCATCGGTGAGAAGATGGGAAAGCAATTGGGAGATATCCCCGGTATCGGGCAATTTCCCGGGAGGAAAGACTTGGTAACTCCCCACGACCGCTTCCAACATCAGATGATGCAGGCCCAGGGCGAATAACAGGACAATGGCCACTTCGGACAGGAATCCAGAAATCAGGCTGCCCTGTTGGTTGCTGGCCGGGTCGAAGGCCTGAGCCATCATCAGACCCGTGGAAAAGCCCATCACCGTGCCCGCCAGATTGATGGGCACCAGCAGGAACTGCCCAAAAATCCCTAGGAAGAAACCAATCATGGCTTCCGCCGTGATCAACAGGACCAGCAGGGTGGCACTATCCGGAACCGGGGGCAACGTCCCACCGACCGTGGGAAGGACAACCATGGAAATGGTCACGGCCAGCAACAGACGGACCTGCGTCGGGATATAGGAGGTACCAAAACCAGGCAAAATCATGATCGCCGCGCCCATGCGGACAAAGACCAGCAGCAGATGGAAGACATTCAAATTGAGATAGGCGTCAAACACCGGGGAGTCCCCTTATTCCGCCCTTTGACAAGGGATCAGGCCTTTGACAAGGGATCAGGGCAGGGTTACGGCGATATCCATGAGACGTTCCAAGAATTCGGACACCTCCCGCACCATCCAGGGCAGCAACAACATGATCGTGGCGAAGACCAGCACGATCTTCGGCACGAAAATCAGGGTCATTTCCTGAATTTGGGTAAGGGTTTGGAACAGGGCGATGACCAAACCGACGGCCATCCCCACCAACAACGGCGGCGCCGAGACAATCAACATGGTATAAATGGCGTCCCGCGCCACATCCATGATCATCGCCTCTTCCACGGGTCCGCTCCCTTTCCGTCGTCGTGGCCAACCGAATGCATCGCCCCAAACGAAGGCTTCAGCTAGAGTTTGGAGCGTTGACGCAGAAACAAAAAAACTTCGTGTCCCAACCGGTGACTCTTTTGAAAGCACCGGTGCACGAAAGCACGCCCCTGGGATCAAACAAAGTCACGAAGTGACCCGTTTGGCCACGACGTGCTCTAGACCAGCATATGACAGGGCCGACCGGGGTCGGGTCAATCCCGGAAATGATCGCCCCCCTCGGAAACGCGCCCCGAATTCAAGACCTGTTCCCGGGGATCAGATTGGCATGCGCAGAATGGATTCATAGGCGCTCACAACCTTGTTGCGCACGGAAACGATGGTTTGCAAGGTGGTTTCCGCGTTGTTCACCGCCATGACCACGTCGCGGAGATCCGCTTTGCCCTCGATGGCCAGCTTGGTCATTTCCTCGCCCTTGCGGCCCGCGTCGATGGTGTCCTGGATGGCGCCATGGACCATGTCGGAAAAGTTGGGGCCTTCCGACTTCTCGGAAAGGGGGTTGGTGGCCGCGCCCACGCCCTCCGCGCCTCCCATGCGGGAGGCGGACTTGTAGGCGGAAACGGCGCTGGCGAAATCAACGGCCATGGGTCTGTTCTCCTGAAGTCCCTTTCCCTAGGACGGGGACGCGTCTGTTATTGCAACAAATCCAAGGTATTCTTGGTCATCTCTCGGGATGTCTTGATCACATTCAAATTGGCTTCATAGGACCGCTGGGCCTCGCGCATGTCCATCAGTTCCACCAGGGGGTTGACGTTCGGAGTCAGCACATAGCCTTTGTCGTCGGCCGCGGGGTGGCCCGGATTGTATTCGCGATTGAAGGCGCTCATGTCTTCCGTCCGGCGGCCCACCTTGACCACGTCGGCGCCCAGTTCCCGATCCATTTGATTGCGGAAGGTCATGATCTTCCGGCGATAAGGATCCTCGCCCGCCCGTTCCGCCACGGAATCGGCATTGGCTAGGTTCTGGGAAATGGTGCGCAACCGCTCCGCCTGGGCCTTGAGGCCGTAGGTGGCGATCTTGCTTGTTTGTTTCAACTCGTCCATGTCCGATCTTCCCCAACCCAATCCTATTGACCGCCGAGGGCCTATTGACCGCCGAGGGCCTATTGACCGCTGCGGGTGGCGATCTTGATCATGTTCAAATGCTTCTTAACCAGTTCCAGGGACATGTTGTACTGGCTCTTGGTCTCGCCGAGCATGCTCATCTGTTCCTCGAGGATCACCTCGTTGCCGTCGGGCGAGCTTTCATAGGGGTAGCGCTCAACCTTCTCCTGGAAGGGGCCGACGTCGGGCAGACCGCCGGACATGTGGGCCGCGTCGGTGCGGACCATCTGGACCCGCTTGGCCTCGCTTTGGGCCAGATCCTTGAAGTCCAGGTCCTTGAGGTCATGGGCCTTGTAGTCCGGGGTGTCGGCGTTGGCGATGTTCTGAGCCAAGACCTTTTGGCGCTGGGCGGACCAGTCCAGGCGGGTCTTGGCCATTTTGAAGATCGCCAGTTTGCTCAGATCCATGGTTCCGACTTTCGCGTTCAGGTAGGCCCCGTTCACCAGGGCGGAGCGCCCCCTTTCCCATCACCATGCCCCACTATCGCGCGTGGTTCCTTAACAAATATTGAATCCTCGTTAACGAATTCCCATACCGGGTGCCCGACGGGAAAGCCCGGGTGTCCGATCCCGTCATTAACCCCTTCTTAACTTCCCCTTGCGAGTCTAACGCTCCAGCCATCCCACCGGAGAACTCGGGTGAGCGAGGAACGAAACCGCCCCACCACCCCGAGAACGGAGGCGCGTGGGGCATCGGGACAGGCCAAGTCGACCCCAAGGTCGGGTCCGAAGTCGACCGCCGAGTCGGCCAAGAACGGTGGTGACGAACAGACCGTCGCCGTCGCGCTCGACTACGACCCCACCTCCCCTCTGTCGGCCCCCCGGGTCGTGGCCTCGGGTCGGGGGGCCGTCGCCGAGCAGATCCTGGAACTGGCCTTCGCCCACGGGGTCAAGGTGCGCCAGGACGCGGACCTCGTTCAAATTCTCTCCGCCGTCGACATGGACAGCGAGATCCCCCTGGAGGCCTTCGCCGCGGTGGCCGAGATCCTGGCCTATGTCTACCGGGCCAATGGGCGGATGGCGGAGAACCAGGCCGCGCTATCGGGGAGTAGCGCCGCGGCCTTCGCCGCGGCCATGGCCGATGGAGATCCGGGTCCCCCCGCGCCGCCCCCGACCACCCTGTCGCCCCTC
>JAIOYK010000054.1 GCA_021741145.1 Rhodospirillum sp.
CCTCCGCGGAAAATTGGATCCAATTTTCCGCGGAGCCGTCCTACAATCCCCGTTGATCCCTTCTTTTCGACCAAAGGACATCCCATCCCAATGACATTCCCCCCCCATGGCAAGCATCTGATCGCGGGCGACTGGGTCGCGAGTGCCGAGACCTTTTCGTCCGCGCCCGTCCATGGCTCCGCTTTCGCCTATTCCGTCGGCTCGCCCGCTCTGGTGGATCGCGCCTGCGAGGCGGCGGAAGAGGCCTTCTGGACCTATAGCGCCACCACCCGCGAGGATCGGGCGGTCTTTCTGGAGACCATCGCCGAGGAAATCGACGCCCGGGCCGACGCGATCACCTGGATCGGCGCCGCGGAAACGGGCCTGCCCGAAGCCCGCCTACAGGGAGAGCGGGGGCGGACGACGGGTCAGCTCCGCCTGTTCGCCAGCCATATCCGGGCCGGGGACTACCTGGACCGGCGCCATGACGCGGCGTTGCCCGATCGGCGGCCCTTGCCCCGTCCGGACCTGCGGATGATGCAGCGTCCCATCGGGCCGGTGGCCGTCTTTGGAGCCTCGAACTTCCCTCTGGCCTTTTCCACCGCCGGGGGCGACACGGCGGCCGCTCTCGCCGCGGGCTGCTCCGTGGTGGTCAAGGGCCATGACGCCCACCCGGGGACGGGGGAGATCATCGCCGAAGCCATCAAGGCCGCCGTCACGCGCCTGGGTCTGCCCAAGGGTGTTTTCAGTCTTATCCAGGGCGGCAACCGCGCCGTCGGCGAAGCCCTTGTTCAGCATCCGCTGATCAAGGCCGTGGGGTTCACCGGGTCCCTGGGCGGGGGCAGGGCGCTCTTCGACCTGTGCGCCCGGCGGCCCGAGCCCATTCCCTTCTTCGGCGAACTGGGATCGGTGAACCCCATGTTCCTGCTGCCCGAGGCGCTCGCTAACCGGGCCGAGGAGTTGGGCCGGGGTTGGGCGGCTTCGCTGACCCTGGGCGCGGGGCAGTTTTGCACCAATCCAGGTATCGCCATCGTCGTGGAGAGCCAAGCCGCGGCCTTCGTCGAGTCCGCCAAGGCGGCCCTGTCCGCAAGCGTGGCCCAGGCCATGCTGACCGACGGGATCGGACAGGCTTACAAGGCGGGGGTGGCGCGGATCACCTCGGACGCCACGGTCCAGACGGTGCTGGCGACCCCCTGTGGCGACCGGGAGGCCAAACCTTTCCTGTTCCAGGTTTCCGCCGAGGATTGGGCGAAAAACCCGGCCCTCGCCGAGGAGGTTTTTGGCCCCTTGGGGATGGTCGTCACGGTATCCAAGGCGGAGGACATGGCGGCCCTGGCGCGGACCTTCGCGGGTCAACTGACGGCGACCCTGCATATGGATCCCGGTGACGCGGATCTTGCCCGCGGCCTATTGCCGATCCTGGAGCGCAAGGCGGGACGGGTGCTGGCCAACGGCTTCCCGACAGGCGTGGAGGTCTGCGACGCCATGGTTCACGGAGGGCCCTATCCGGCGAGCACCAACTTCGGGGCGACCTCGGTGGGAACGCTGTCCATCCGCCGTTTCCTAAGGCCAGTCTGCTACCAGAACATAGCGGCGGACCTGTTGCCCGTGGATTTGCAATAGGAACGGAGGGGCTTGGGGAGGCTTTGCCTCCCCAACCTTACCTTGGGAGCGTGGATCCCAAACAATCAGCCAAGAACGGCCTTCCGGGCCGCGACAACGTCGTCCGCCGGCTTTCCGGTCAGCTCCTGCAGGTGGTCGAAGGACCAACTGAAGGTGCCCACGCCCATGGTGGCCGAGCGGATCTCGATGATCAGATCGTGCATCTCCGACTGGGGCAGGAAGCCTTGGACCACGTCCCATCCTGCCCAGCCGTCCCTGGGAGTGAAGCCCAGGATTTGGCCGCGCCGGGTGGTCAGGGCCCTCTGCGCCCGGCTGGTGGCTTCGGTTGGGACGCTGATTTCCACCATCAGGATGGGTTCCAGCAGGATCGGATCGCATTCGGTCATGCCCTCGCGCATGGCCAATTGGGCCGCGGATTTAAAGGCCGCTTCCGAACTGTCGACGACATGATAGCTGCCGTCGGTCAGGGTGACGGCGATATCGACCACGGGGAAGCCCAGGGGGCCGCGGGGCAAGAACTCCTTTACCCCATTTTCCACCGCCGGGATGTACTGCTTGGGCACCGCGCCGCCGGTAATGGTGTCGGTGAAGGCGAACCCCGCGCCCCGGGGCTGGGGCTTGATGTCCAGGTACACGTCGCCGAATTGGCCGTGGCCACCGGACTGCCGCCTGAACCGGCCCTGTGTGCTGGTGGACTTGCGGATGGTTTCCTTATAGGGGACGGAGGGCTTTTCGGCGGCCACATCCACATGGAACTGGCGGGCCAAACGGAGGACGGCCACTTGAAGGTGGATGTCCCCTTGGCCCCAGAGCAGCAGTTCACCGGTGTCCGCATCCATTTCGTAGCGCAGGGAGGGATCCTCCTCGCAGAGCTTGGTCAGGGCCGCGGTCAGTTTTACATCGTCCCCCTGCTTCTGGGCATGGAGGGCGAGGGAGAAGAGGGAACCCAAGGCCGGGGGTGCGTCGGCGGCGCTTTGGCCACCGATCAGGGCGCCGGTCTCCGTGCCGTCGAGATGGCCGATACCGACGATGCTACCCGCCGGCGCGTCGGCGACCTTGGTCTGCTGGCCCGCGGGAAAGGTGAACAGGCCCGTGACCTTGTCGCCGTTCAGGTTCAGGCCGTCCTTGACCTTGCCCGACCAGATCCGAGACAGGGAGAGCTTGCCCACATGTTCGGCATGCAGGGTCTTAAAAACCTGGAGGGTGGGATCCTTGCCCTCGATCCCCAGGCGGGAAACGGTTTCCTCTAGGGTTGGGGCTTCGTGGCGCAGGGCCTTGAGCAGGCGACGGATGCCGTTATCCTGCAAGGCGCCGCCAAAGAAGACGGGAACCACCAGATCCTCGGCCAAGTCCTTGGCCAGGGTTTGGTAAATCTCATCCCGGGGTGGGACGACGTCGGAGAGGAGTTCCTCGAGCAGGTGGTCGTCGAAGTCGGCCAGGTGCTCCAGCATCTCCTGGCGCTCCTCGGCCTTGCGGTCCCGCATGTGCCCCGGGATCTTGATCATGTCGCTGGCCTCGCCCGGCTTGTAGCGATAGGCCCGCTCGGAGACCAGATCCACATAGCCGATGACCTTGCCGTCTTCGCGGATGGGTACCTCGCGGGCGACCAGGGGGCGGTCGGAGACGGCCTGGAGGGCCTCGATCATATCGCGGAGGCGGTTTTCCGTGCTTTCGATCTTATTGATGAAAATCATGTGGGGAATGCCGCGTTCGTCCAGGAACTTGAGCAGCGGGGCGAGCATGACCGCCCGGGCCGGATCCGGCTCGCAGACCACCACGGCGACGTCGCAGACGGTCAGGGCATTGAAGGTCTCCTGCAGGAATTCCACGGAGCCCGGGCAGTCGAGGAAAGTCCAAGCCCCTCCCAGATAGGCGGCTTCGGTGATATTGACCTCCACCCCCATTTCCCGCTCGCGCGCTTCCGGGGAGGAATCGCCGACCGTGTTGTGGTCGGCCACCGCGCCCTTTCGGTGGATGGTGTCGGTGGCCAGCAGGATGCTTTCAAGAAGGCTCGTCTTGCCGCTGGCATAGGGACCGACAATGGCGGCCACGCGAGGCGCGTTGGCTCTATCGGGCATGGCTTCACTCCCCTGTAGTTCTTGGTGTGTTGGCTTTGGCGCGGACAGGGGGCCGGGTTTGGAAGCCTGGAACGTGGCATGGCTTCACCGGCCTCCGGGCGCCGGAAACGGGCTCCCGAGTGGGAACCGAAGGGGATCCATGGAAGCATTCGGTTGATGTGCTGGCAAGGAAAAACGGGTGAACGCGTGGGGTATTTCGCTATCCCAGCAGGGGACCGATGGATCGGTCCTTGGGCGCTTTGAAAGGTGGCGTCATGCGGATCAAGGACGTCCTAAATCGTGATCGAGGGCGCGGGGGAAGCGGCGATCCGATATTGTACCCCTTCTTTTCATCCATACGGAGGAGATGGACATGGGAATGCCCCGTGCCTTTGTTGTCATGGCTCTTTTGTGCCTGTCGAGTGTGTCCGCCTTGGCCGAGGCCGGATCAGCCCCCGGGACAGTCCCGGGGGCTGTCCCTGGGACTGTTGGTGCCCGGACGCTGACGGTGGCCTCGTCCCCGCGCGGAGTGGATCTGGCGGTGACCCTTTGGTATCCGGCGGCGCCGGGGGGCACGCCGGTCAACCTGGGGGAGTCCCGGGTGTTTCAGGGCACCCCCGCCGCCCAAGACGCACCGCCCGTGGAGGGACGGTTTCCGCTGATCCTGCTCTCCCACGGGTCGGGCTCCACGGTCCAGGGTATGGCCTGGATCGCCTCGGCCCTGGCGGAGGCGGGCTTCGTGGTCGCCGGACCGAACCATCCGGGAACGACATCCCGGGATTCCACGCCCCAGGATACGCCGAAGCTATGGGAGCGCGCCGATGACCTGTCGATGGTGCTCTCCCGCCTGACGGAGGATCCGGTCTGGTCGACGGTGATCGATGGGACACGGGTGGGGGTGCTCGGTTTTTCGCTGGGCGGCGCGGCGGCCCTGGATCTGGTGGGCGGTCGTCCGAGCCGGGAGGCCTACGCCCGCTATTGCGAGACCTATCCCATGATGACCGACTGTCGCTGGTTCGTGGGCGGCGTGGCCTTCGTGAAGGGCGAGCAGGTGACGGTGCCGCCCTTCGACCTGAGGTCCCTGGACAAGGTCCGCTTCGAGGGCGACCACCGGGACCCGCGGGTAGGCGCCGCGGTGCTGGTGGACCCGGCCATGGCTCCGGCCTTCGACCCGGAGAGCCTGCGGGCGATCCCGGTGCCCTTGGCGTTCGTGAACCTGGGCGCGCCCGGAACGGTGCCCGTCGCCGTCGCCGCCGGGCATTTGACGCGGCTCGCCCTCCGGGCGCGGCTGACCCATGTGGCGGGCGCGGTGCATTACAGCTTCCTGCCGGAGTGCCGTAACGGCGCCCGCGCCTTCCTGCGCGAGGTGGGGGAGACCACCCCCCTCTGCGAGGACGGCGGGACCCGGTCGCGGGCGACGCTGCATGCCGAACTGGCGGAGACGATCGTGGCGGCGTTCAAGGAGATGTTCGCGGGCGCTTGGTAGCGCCCTCCTTCGGGGCCAGTTCCGTCGCGAACCGGATCGCGGCGATCAGGCTTTCATGACGGACGATGTTCTTGCCCGCGATGTCGAAGGCCGTGCCATGGTCGACGGAGGTCCGGATCAGGCCTCCGTTCAGGCCGACGGTGATGTTGACGCCTTCGTCGATGGACATCAGCTTGACCGGGATGTGGCCCTGGTCGTGGTAGCAGGCGACGACCACGTCGAAATCCCCGCGCATGGCGCGGAAGAAAACCGTGTCCCCGGGCCAGGGGCCGGAAACGTCGATGCCCTCGGCCTTGGCTTTGGCGATGCCGGGGGCCAGTTTCAGTTCCTCCTCGCCCTCGCCGAACAGGCCGTGCTCACCCGCGTGGGGATTGATGCCGCAGACGGCGATGCGGGGGGAGGCCATGCCCGACCGTGTCAGGACCTCCCAGGCCAGACGGATGACCCGGTGCGTGCGTTCGGGGGTGATCCGCCGCACGGCCTCCAGCATGCCCACATGGGTGGTCAGGTGGATGACCTTCAGCTTGGGCGTGGCCAGCATCATGGAATAATCGGTGGTCCCCGTCAGATCCGCCAGAATTTCCGTGTGGCCGGGGAACAGGTGGCCGCCGGCATGCAGGGCTTCCTTGTTCAGGGGGGCGGTGGCGATGGCCGAGATTTGGCCGGATTGGGCCATGTCCACGGCGATGCGGATGAATTCATAGGCGGCGTGTCCCGCTTCCGGCCGGACTTCGCCATAGGGGAGGGCGCCGACGGAAAGACCCGGATCGACACAGAGCGCGACCCTGGGATCGGCTGCGTCGTCCAGCGGAGCGTCCGATGCCAGGGTGCGCACCGTGAAGGGGGCGCCGACCAGGTCGCGGGCCCGTTCGAGGGCTCCGGTGTCGCCGATCACCACCGGGTGGCAGAGGGCGTGCACCGCGCCGTCCATGAGGCTTTTGGCGATGATTTCCGGGCCGACACCGCAGACGTCGCCCATGGTGATACCGATGAAGGGTTTCATAAGGAAAGACTCCCGTCGCGGAGGAACCGCATGGCCCGGGACAGAGCTCCTGGGGCGCCGAATCCTCCGGCTTTGGTTACGATGTGGCGGCGGGGGCCGCCAAGGGTTGTGATCAGGGGGATGCCCGGCTCGATCGCGCCGCCCACGGTCAGGGCGTTGATGCCCAGGTCTTCCATGACCGCCCGGGCGGTGTCGCCGCCGGTGAGGACAAGGCGGTTGATCTGTCCGTCTCGGACCAGGGCGTGGGCCACTTGGGCGATGCCCGTGGCGATGCGGCGCCCCGCCTCCGTGCGGGTCATGCAGCGCGCCTTGGCCAGGGCGACGATGGACTCCACGTCCTTCGGCGCGTGGGCGGTGGTCAGGATCAAGTCCAGATCGCCCTTCGCCACCCGTGCCCCGAGGGCCGCGATGCCCCGGGCGATTTCCCTCTGGCGCTCGGGACCGTCCGTGAGCAGCTGTTCGGGAGAGAGAACCACGGGAGGGACCCCCAGGCTGTTCCGGGCTTCGTCGCATTGGCCGATGGACGCGGGATTGACGCTCCCCACCACCAACAGGGGGGGACGGGTGGCCGGGGGTAGGCTGGGGGGCGTGGCCTCGGCCAGGGGCAGGCCCCAGGCTTCGGGCAGAGAAGTGGCCAGACCCGCGGATCCGGCCCAGAGCACCCGCTTGCCCGTCTCCTCGGCGAAGCGGGCACCCAGGTGGGCGATGCGCCGCAGGTCGTCGTCGGTTTGGGCGTCGAAAATGGCGCAAACGCGTCCGTGGCCCGGTGGACCGGAGGCAAGGCGGCGGGCGAAGGCCTCGGGCGAGGCCAAGTCGTTCCTGGAGACCGCGACGGGGGTCCAGTCTGGCAGGTCCGGGCCGATCAGTGTGGCAATATGGGACTCCCGGACCGGCGAACCCGGGTCTCGGCCAATCGCGGTCTCGGACACGGGAGTGCCGTCGACCCGGAGGATCCCCTCTTCGACGGTCCGTTTCATGGCGGGAAAGGCGGGGCAAAGGAAGATGTGATCGCTGTCCAGGGTCCGGGCCGTGGCGGCCAGTTCCAGACCCACATGGCCGCGTAGGGTGGAATCCATCTTCTTGTAGACATGCTGGGGGTGGGCGTCGCGCAGGCGTCGCGCGATGCGTTCCACGACAGGGGTGACATCCGCGGCGGTCATGGCGCGGGTCTCCGTGTCGATCACGGCGACCGCGGGAGCTGTGAGAAGGCTGTCTTCCGGAAGTCCGAGGAAAACCGTTGTCGACAGGCCCCGGGAGGAAAATTGTAGGCCGCTATCGTTCGCGCCGGTCAGGTCGTCGGCGATGATGGCGATGGTCATGGCGACCTCCTGAAACAAGGAGTCCAGAGGGATGACCCTGGAATGGGATGGTCTGGGAAAAGGGCTCCCCCTCCCCCTGGCGGTGAGACCACGAGAGAGAGAGGTGGGGGAGAGGGAGCCGGTCCCGCCGCGGGAGGGAGGTCTTACCGCGCGGCGGGCGTGGCGGAGGCCGTCGAGGGAGACGAGTCCTCGGTGTTCGATTTCGCGCCCGTCCGCTTCACCAGGAAGCTGATGTACAGGGGCAGCAGGATCGCGGTGGTCACGGTGCTGGCCGCCACCTGAACGGTGGCGAGGTTGGCCAGGGGCATGAAGGCGGCATTGGCGGTGGCGATGGCCATGGGGGTGGCCACGGCATTGCCCGCGGTCGAGCCCTCGGCGGCGCCGACGATGGGGTTCCAGCCGAGCATGCGGAAGACCAGGAAGCCCGCGGTTCCGGTGAACAGGACGGTGATCACGCCCAGCAGGACGCCCGCGGCCCCACCGTTGATGATGGCGGCGAAATTAATCCCCATGCCCAGGGCGAAGGCGAAGAAGGGGATCAGCATGTCGCTGCCCTTGGACAGGAAGGCGCGCATGTCCTCGTCGGCGTTGCCCAGGAAGACACCGACCAGGATCGGCAGCAGCACGCTGATGAAGGACACGAAGGAGAAGAAGCCGTCGACGAAGCCCATGGCGCCGAAGATGGTCAGGGCCACCATGGTCAGGAAAGGACCGTCGTTCAGGGCGAGCAGGCTGTACGCGGCCTTGTCGTCGGCCTTGCCGTACTGGCCGACCACGGCGACATAGAGGCCACCGTTGCTGTTGGTCATGGCCGCGACGATGGCCAGGGGCACCAGTCCCAGGAACAGGCCCTCGGGACCGGCCAGGGCGTAGGCGATCAAGCCCACGGCGGCGCCGACCACCCATTTGACGGCGAGCAGGGTGGCGCCCTTGGCCGCGGCGGCGCCCACGTTGCGCAGGTTGATCTGGGCGCCCGCGCAGAGCAGGAACAGGGCAATCAGGGCGCCGGCGCTTTTGACGAACAGGGCCTCGGTGAAATTGCCAATGCGGAGAAGGTCGGGGAAGAGGGTGTTGATCGTGGCCGCGAGCAGCAGTGGCACCACCATCATGCCGCCGGGAATCCGATCGAGCGTGGCTTTTATTCTCATGGTCGCCTCCTATGGCCAGTCCCTTCGGGGGATCGGTCCGTGTTGGTCTTGAGGCGATAGTGTCCCGCTCGCTGGATGAAATCGCAAAAGTCTATTTGTTACAAAAATTATGCTTCATAATGGATCGATTGTGGTTCGCCGCATTTTCCGCCAGAGGGTGCTCCGCCCGATCCCAAGTCTTTCCGCGGCGGCGCTTTTGTTTCCACTTTCGGCGTTCAGGACAAACTGGATGATTTCCGCTTCCATCTCCTCCAGCGTCAGGGAGGGATCGAGGGTCAGGCCCGCTTTGTCCCATTTTGAAACGGTGTCGGTGGGCGGTCGAGGAATATCCGTGATCCGGTCCGCCCCATCGGCGGCGTCGCGGACCAGGGAATCGACAAAGCGGCTCAACTCCTCGAAGTTGCCGGGCCAGGGGCGCTCGAGAAGGGTCCGCATGGCCTCCTCGGAGAAGCCGGAGAGGGTTTTTCCATGGCGGGCGTTGGCCTCCATGAGCGCGTAGAGGACGGTGCTTTCGAAGATCTTCGGGTCCTCGCGGACGCTGGGCAGGCGGACCACGCGGGTCTCCAGCAGGTCGGCCAGGACCGGGGAGAGGACGCCCTGGCGGGCCAATTGGCTGGGCGGCATCTGGAACAACAAGACGACGCCGTGGCCGTAGCTGGTGAGTTCCCGGGCGAGCAGCTCCTGATCGGCGCGGCGCAGGCGTTCGACGCCGATGATATGGGCGAGGGATCCGGTGGAGGCGGCCAGCAGGTCGAGGGTCTGGCGCAGGGCCTCCCGATTGGCCTGGCGGATTTCGGTGCCGCAGAGCAGGGTGGATTCGGGTCCGTATAGGGCGGTCTGAATGGCGCGCAGCATACGCGTGCGCCCGGTTCCCGGCTCCCCCACCAGGGCCAGGGAGCCGAGTCCGCCGAGGCGGTCGCGGGCCACCCGGGCGGGTTCGCTCAGGTGGTGGGCGTCCGCCGCCAGTTGGAAGAGGGAGGAGGGCTGGCTGTGCAGCAGGTGGTGGCGGACGGGGCGGTCCCCGACTACATCGGCCCCATGGAACAGCAGGTAGCGGCTGCCGCCGATCCGGGGCGCGAGCAGGGCATCCTGTCCGCCCTCGCCGGAGAGCGGCTTGTCGCGCAGGAGATAGGGGCCCTCGGGCAGGCCGGGGTGTTCGGCGAAGAAGGGGATCAGGCGATCGCGCCAGCGGCTCCGCTCATCACCCAAGGGCGCGGTGTGGGACAGGGGGACCTGGGTGCCCTCGGCGTCGCAGAGAGCGGTGCCCTGGCCCAGGCTGTCCAGGCAGGTCTCCACCACGTCCCGCCGGGTGTTGGCCCGGCGCATGCCGCGCAGCAGGTTTTCGGCCATGTCGAAGGCCAGATTGATGGATTCCGGGCCGGAGGTGATGAGCAAGCCCTTCACCCCCGCTTCCTCGGCCAGGCGGACGGTGACGGTATCGCCGATGACCACCCGCCCTTCGTCCCGGGCCTTGAGGATGGCGCTATGCACCTCGGATTGGTCGTGGACGACGGTATAGGGGATGTCCACGTCCAGGTATTGGGAGAAGGTGGTGACGCCGGAGCAGACATTGGGAAAGCCGATCAGACTGACCCGGCCCTGATAGTTCTTGATGAAGGAGGTCAGGCGAAACAGGTCGTAGCCGGAGACGGAGATTTCGATCACCGGCAGGGTGCCGCGCCGTTCGAGGAAGGCCGCGGTGCCGCCCCGACTGATGATCAAATCAATGCCCTTGGCCCGCGCCCAATCGAGCAGGGGCAGGGCGTCCTCGAGATCGGCGGTGCGGACGGAGACATCCAGATTGGGCCGCCGCCGGGCGAGCCGCCCACCCTGGGTGGCCAACCCCCGATAGGGCGCGATCAGCAGAACTTTTCCGAGCATGGGGGGAATCCTTCCTCCGACCGTGTCATTTTGAACCATGGAAGACCGGAGGGCGGGCGTGGGTCAAGGGGGGAGGAGGACGGGGGCGCCGCCCCCAAACCCCCGTTGGGAAGCGGCGGCCTCCCAAACCCTCCCTAAAAGGGAAACGAGCCTTTGTTTTGTTTCGTCGTCCCCGCTCCCCTTCCGTCATTCCCGCGAAGGCGGGAATCCAGGGTTGATTTCGCTGTCGTGGGGGAAAGGCGCGCTTGTCGCGTCGAGCGCTTCCGTCACCGGTTCCCGCCCTGGGTCCCCGCGTTCGCGGGGACGACGGGATGAGGGGGGCTTAGCGGAGGAGGTCATCGTACAGATCCCTCCAGCCTGGATTGTCTTGTTCGATCAAGTCCAGTTTCCAGGCGCGGCGCCACTTCTTAAGCGTTTTCTCCCGGATGATGGCCTCTTCCATGGAGGGGTATGGTTCCATGTGGACCAAGTGATGGACGCGATACCGTCGCGTGAAGCCGTCGGCGGCGCCGGTTCGGTGTTCCCAGACCCGGCGCGCGATGTCGCTGGTGACGCCCACGTACAGAGTCCCATTCCGTTCGCTCGCAAGAATGTACACAACCGGGCTTTTCATGCGTCGTCCCCGCTCCCCTTCCGTCATTCCCGCGAAGGCGGGAATCCAGGGTTGATTTCGCTGTCGCGGGGGAAAGGCGCGCTTGTCGCGTCGAGCGCTTCCGTCACCGGTTCTCACCCTGGGTCCCGGCGTTCGCGGGGACGACGAAAGGAAAAACACCAAATGCACATTGAGATCCCTGCATCCCTTTTCCAAGCGCTGGCCGGTCGGACGGAAAAAGCCCGGCGCGGAGGCCGGGCTTTCCAGGAACAGTGGGGTTCGGGGTGCGCCAGGTTAAGGCGCGTGTTTTGAGCGGGTGAGAATCCCGCCCGTGCGCTGGTAGCGACAGGGTATGGAACCGAGTTCTTGGGCTGTCGTCGGCGACGGCGGCGGTTAAGCGTAGAACAGGGGTGTGCAGGCCGTAACGCAAGTGAACCTATTGAGCCTCGAAAATTCTCGCGGGAGCCGACCCCGTCCAGACGGAGGGAAGGCCCTGGCCGAACCGGCGTTAGGCTGCAAATGCCATTGCGAGCCGGGGAGTGGCCCGGCGGTAACCGGCAGCAAGGGAAACCGGAGCTCCGGTGACGGACGGCGAGAAGTCGGAGGCGGTCATAGTACCGAGGAAGCCGGGTAATGCCGGTGGAGGGAAGGGCCGCCGGGTTTTGTCTTCGCTGGAAGGAAACACATGTCTGGACTCAGAGCCGAGAAAGAAGTGTCCCCGGAACTCCAGCGGATAGCGTTCAAAGCGAAGCAGGACAAGCGGGTTCGATTTACGTCCTTGGCCCATCTGCTGACGCCCGATTTTCTGAAGGCCAGCTTTCAGAAGCTGAACCGGCACGGAGCCCCCGGCCCGGACGGCGTGACGATGGAAACATTCCGGGAGACCCTGGATGTGGAAATCGACGACGTCTGGCGGGAGCTGCGGGCGGGACAGTATCGGGCCTCTCCGATCCGCCGGGTCTACATCCCCAAAGCGAACGGCAAAGTCCGTCCGCTGGGGGTGCCGACGGTCCGGGACAGAACGGTGCAGCGAGCGGTTGGAGAGATCCTGAGCACGGTCTATGAGCCGTATTTCAAGGATTTTTCCTATGGGTTTCGGCCCGGTCGCTCGACCCACGATGCACTGGAAAGCCTTCGCGTCACCATCGACCGGGCTCCCGTCCGCTGGGTGGTGGAGGCCGATATCGCCAGTTACTTCGATACGGTCAACCATCACTGGCTGATGAAGTTCCTTCAGCACCGGATTGCCGACCGAACGCTGCTGCGTCTGGTGGCGAAATGGATAAAGGCCGGAGTCATGGAAGGTGGTGTCGTCCGCCGCAGCGAGGAGGGAACGCCGCAGGGCGGCCCCTTATCGCCGCTGCTGGCGAACATCTACCTGCATTATGTCCTGGATCTGTGGTTTGACCACCGGTTCCGACCGACCACGGTCGGGGCTTGTGCTCTGGTCCGTTACGCGGACGACTTCGTGGTGTGCTTCGAGCACAAACATGAGGCCGAACGGTTCCGCGAGGACCTGGAGGCGCGGTTCGCCGAATTTGGACTGCGTCTGTCGGCGGAAAAGACCAGACTGATCGAGTTCGGGACAGAGTCCACGCAGAACGGCCAAACGGGTCCATCCGAGACGCCGCGCAGTTTCGACTTCCTCGGCTTCACGCATTACATGCGGCGAAAGGGGAAGCGGGAGGGGTGTCATCGGGTGGCCCGCAAGCCGAGCCGGAAAAGCCGCAACAAATTCCTCGACGGCGTCGCTGACTGGTTGGGGCGCAATCGGCACCTGTCGGTCTGGTTTCAGGCGAAGGTTCTGCAACGCAAACTGAGGGGCTACTTCGCCTATTTCGGTTTGCGGTATTGCCTACCGGCGCTTCGCCACATCAAGTGGCCCGTCGAACGGCTGTGGATCATGGAACTACGCAAGCGCAGCCAGAGGCACCACCTCTGGTGGAGAAGTGTCCTGCGCCAACCCTGGTTCCATTCTCTGCCCGCGCCAGCACTTCGACGATGAACGGAATGCAAAACCTGGGAGCCGGATGCCTTAATTGGGCACGTCCGGTTCTGCGAGGGGGGCGGTCAGGAATGGCCGTCCCTACCTCACCGAGGCACGGCCTCCCCGATAGGGGCGCGGGGACAAGGTCCCCGCCTCTTGGTTAGGCCAGCCCTTCGCAGAAGCGCTTGATGCGGATGCAGGCTTCGGTCAGGTTCTCGGTCGAGGTGGCGTAGCTGATGCGGAAATAGGGTTCCAGGCCGAAGGCCGCTCCCTGGACGGCGGCGACGCCTTCTTCTTCCAGCAGCTTGGTCACGAAGACCGTGTCGCTTTCGATCACCGTGCCGTCCTTGGTCTTCTTGCCGATCACGCCCGCGCAGGAGGGATAGACGTAGAAGGCGCCCTCTGGTGTGCTCACCGACAGGCCCGGGCAGTCGTTGATCATCGTCACGACCAAGTCCCGGCGCTCCTTGAACACGGCGTTGCGCTCGGCGAGGAAGTCGAGCGGGCCTTCCAGGGCGGCCTTCGCGGCGGCCTGGGAGACGGACGACGTGTGGGTGGTCGACTGGCTTTGGATCTTGTTCATCGCCTTGATGACCTCGACCGGACCCGCGGCGTAACCGACGCGCCAGCCGGTCATGGCGAAGGACTTGGAGACGCCGTTGAGCGTCAGGGTGCGGCCCTTCAGCTTGGGCTCGACCTGGGCGATGGTGGTGAATGTGAAGCCGTCGTAGACCAGATGCTCGTACATGTCATCGGTCATGATCCAGACATGCGGGTGCTTGAGCAGCACGTCGGCGATGGCCCGCAGTTCGGACTCGGCATAGGCCGCGCCGGTCGGGTTGGAGGGGCTGTTCAGCACCAGCCACTTGGTCTTCGGCGTGATCGCCTTGTCCAGGTCGGCGGGTTGCAGCTTGAACCCGACCTCCGGGCCGCAGGGCACGAAGACGGGGACGCCACCGGCCAGCAGGGTGATGTCCGGATAGCTTACCCAATAGGGGGCCGGGACGATCACTTCCTCGCCTTCGTTCAGGGTGGCCATCAGGGCGTTATAAATGGTCTGCTTGCCACCGCAGCCGACGGTGATCTCATCGGGGGTATAGTCCAGGTCGTTCTCGCGCTTGAGCTTGGCGCAAATGGCTTTGCGCAGGCCCAGGGTACCGGGCACGGCGGTGTACTTGGTCTCCCCGGCCTTGATGGCGGCGACGGCGGCGTCCTTGATGTGGTCGGGGGTATCGAAGTCCGGCTCTCCGGCGCCCAGCCCGATCACGTCGCGGCCCGCGGCCTTAAGCTCGGCGGCCTTGGTGGTCACCGCGATGGTCGGTGACGGCTTGATGACGGACAGACGCGTGGCGACGATCGACATGGTGTTCCTCGGGATCAGTGAAGTCGATGGGAGGGGTGGGAATTGAGGTCGCGCGTCCTACGGACCGACGGGCGAGGGGAAAAACCTACTCCCGGTCCGCTTGGCGCGCAAGGCCTCCTAAGGCCGGTGTTGGCGGATTGGCCGGGATCGTGGTCTTCCGGAGGACGACCCGGTTCCGGCCGTCGGCCTTCGCCGCGTAAAGGGCTTGGTCCGCCGCGTGCAGAAGGTGGTCCAGGGCCGTGGCCTCGGCGGGCAGGTCCCGCCCGGGGATCGTGATCAGGCCGATGCTCGCCGACAGGCGCAGGATGCGTCCCGGGGATCCCTCCAGGGCGAGGGACGTTCCGGCGATCCGGGCACGGATGGCTTCGGCCAAGTCCAGGGCTTCGGCCTCCGTCAGTCCGGGCAGGAGCAGGGCGAATTCCTCGCCCCCCATGCGCGCCAACAGGGCGTCTCCGGGCAGGGTCTCGGCCAATAGGGTCGCCGCGTGGCGCAAGGCTTGGTCTCCCACCGCGTGTCCGTGGGTGTCATTGACCACTTTGAAGTGGTCCAGATCCAGGGCGAGGACGGCGAGGGGGATGTCGTCCCGCCGCGTCCGCTCCAGAACCACTCCGGCCCGAGCGAAGAAATCCCGGCGATTGCGGAGGCCGGTCAGGGGGTCTCGTTCGGCGAGGTGGCGCAAGCGACCGTTGAGGCGCTCGGTGGTGATGCCGACGCTGGCGAATCCGGTCAGCAGGGAGGAGATGAAGGTCACCAGGAAGAGCATCCGTCCTTGGCCGCTGTCGTCCATGAGGGCGTCCGCCGATCGGGTGAGCAACAGGTAGGGAGTCCGCCCCAGATGGACCAAGCCGGTCAGGAGGAAGCTGGCGACCAGCAGCTTGCCCAGCAAATAAGTTTTGTCCCGCCAGAGGGGCCAGAGGGCCAGGGAGGTGAGCAACATATAGCAACCGATCATCAGAGAGGCCAGCGCCGCCCGGATGAAAAAGGGGACATCGAACACAACCAGAGTGGCTAAGGCGACCTCGTAGGACAAAAGGATGAAGGGCCAGGAGCGGCGTGGCTTGGGCTGCCCCATGAAGGCCCAGGACCCCAACCAAGCGAGGTGAAGCGCCAGAAGCAGGAACCCTTGGCCGAGCAGGATGGAGAGCGGTTGGGGAAGGATCCCATGATTGGTCAGAAGGATGATGGAGAACAGCGCCAAAACCCGCCCCAGGGTCCACTCGCCCAGTCCCGGGGTGCCCCTGTCCCGCCACCAAAGCAAACCCAGGACAAGGGAGGCCATGACTTGAACCAACAGCAGGGCAACGACTAACGTAGGGACATCCAAAGTCATGGTGGAGGTGAGCTTTCGTGAAGGCGGTAGGCTTGGGCTTCGCGGAAGGAATGACCCCGAAGGGAAGCACCCTAAATGATTATCCGTATACGCGGATATCAGGAAAGTGAACCGTATCCCAAAGCCTTGGTCGGAGACGACACGCCTCCCCCCTCCTCCGGATCGGGAAGGAAGTTCTACGGCCTGGGAGGGGCTTTTGTAAAAAAATCATTGTGGGACAATTGGTTTCGTCCCCGCTCCTTGGCCTTTGACAGTGCTTCCTCGGCCTTTTGGAGGAGGGCGTCGGCGGGAGGGGGGGAGTGTCCGGGCTCGACGGGGGTCCAGGTGGCGATACCGATGCTGATGGTTATTACAACGGATCCGGAACGGATTGGCGCGGGATATTGCTCGACGAGGGCCCGCGCGATTTCCGCCAGGGCCAGGGCCTCCACCCGATCCGCGCCAGGCAGGGCCAGGGCGAATTCCCCCCCTCCGACATGGGCCAGACTATCCCCTTTTCTGGTGATCGTTGATAGCAGGTTCGCCACATGGCGCAGGGCGCGGTCCCCCGCGGTCATCCCCAGGCTGTCGTTGATGCGGCTGAGGTGGTCTGGATCAATGGCCAGGATCGAGAACGAAGTGGTCTGGTCGCGGACTTGAAGACTGGCCGCGTCCTCGAGGAAGGCTCGCCGGTTGCTCAAGCCGGTCAGCGGATCGCGATCCGCCTGTAAACGCAGCCGTTTCACCAGTTTTTCGACCGTGACACCCATGTAGCCGAAGGCAAGCAACCAGGCGTGAATGATGGCCGCGATGAGCACCCGGACATTATGGGCGTTGTTCTCGAGGATGGTCCCTGGCAGCGGCGTTTCACTGAAAAAGGGCTGGATCACACGCCCAATGTGGACAGCCAGGGTCAGGCCGAGGCAGACCACAAGGAATTTGCCCATGGGATGGAATCGGTCCCGCCACATCGGCCAAAGGGCGATGATCTGAAGCAGTGTCGCACCGCTGACGACCGCCCCGATCAGGATCACCCGGGCATGGAAGGAAGGGGCGATAACGGTGAAGTAAACCAGAAGGGCCATGGCGCAGCAGAGGCCGAGGAACGCCGGAAGGTGATGCCATCCCCTGGGCCGGGAGCGCTCCATGAAGTCCCAGGTTCCCAAAAGGGTGGCGTAAAAGCCCACGATAAGACAGATGTTTCCTGAAAGGATAGCCAGGGAAAAAGGGATGGAGAGGGCCTCGCGGCCATAGATGAAAAATAAGCCGATATCGATGATGACATAGCCGAGCCACCACCCTTCCAATCCCGGCTCCTTGCGGTTTGGAAGCCACAGGACGGTGAAACATCCCAGTTTTAGGACTTCCAATAACGCGAATACGAAAAGCAAGGTGGGAAGATGGAGGTGCTCCATGAGTTCCCCCATTCAACGCCTCCAGAAATCGCGGCTGAACAGGACAAGCAGGGTAAAGAACTCCAACCGCCCCAGCAGCATTCCAAGGGCGAGAAGCCATTTCGCCGAATCGGGGAGAATGGCGAAATTACCCGAGGGTCCGATCAGGGACCCCAGGCCGGGACCGACGTTGCCCACCGCGGTCGCCGCGCCCGACAGGGCGGTCACCCAGTCCAGGCCCAGCAGGGTCAGGCCCAACGCGATGAAGGCCGTGGTCGCCCCCGTGGCGAAGAAGAAAAGCACGACCGACGCGGCGACGTCCTCGTCGATGGGATTGCCCCGGTAGGTGGACAGAATGATCGAATGGGGCAGATAACGCCGCCGGACGTGGGCGCGCATCACCGTATAGGCGATCTGATAGCGAAAGGTCTTGATGGCGCCCGATGTGCTTCCCGTGCATCCTCCGGCGAAGGTGATCAGGAAGAAAAACATCACCGCGAAATCCCCCCAAAGGGTGTAATCCTCGGAGGCGAAACCGGTGGTGGTGACCACCGACGTGATGTTGAAGGCGGCCGCGGTGAAAGCCGAGAGGAAGGTCTTGTCCGAGGTCAGCCATAGCCAGGTCCCGACAAAGACCCAGCAGGAAACCAGGAAGGTCAGGAAGGCGCGGACCTGGGAGTCCCGGAACAAGACCTCGGGCCGCCCCCGCGCGGCCTGGACGAACAGGAGGAAGGGCAGGGCGCCCATGATCATGCCAAGGATGGAAACCCAGAGCACCCCCGGCCCCATGGTGCCCATGGAGGTGTCCCAATTGGAGAACCCGCCGGTGGACACGGTGGTGAAGGCGTGGCAGATGGCGTTGAACAGGTCCATGCCGCCCAGCATGTAGCCCAAGGCGACGGCGATCGTGATCATCAGGTAGATGACGGAAATGGACAGGCCCAATTCGCCAATGCGGGTCAAGCCCCGTTCGGAGGTATCGGAGCTTTCCATGCGGAACAGCTGCATGCCCCCCACCCGCAGCACGGGCAGCAGGGCGATGGCCATGCCGATGATGCCGATCCCCCCCACCCATTGCTGAAGGGCCCGCCAGAACAAGATACCGGGAGGCATGTGGTCCAGGTCGTGGATGACCGTCGATCCGGTGGTGGTCAGGCCGGAGATGCTTTCAAAAACCGCGTCGCCCAGGTCCAGACTGGTGGTGGCGAAGATGAAAGGCAGGCTGCCGAACAGCCCCAGCACCACCCAGGACAGGCAGGTGAGCAGGAATCCCTGCTTCAGGTTCAGCCGCACCGGTCGTCGCCAGTTGGAGGCAACCAGCAAGAGGCCCGTGAAAAGGGTCAATCCCGCGGCTTGGAGGAAACCCAACCAATCCTGATCGTTGACAATGAAGTCGAGAAGGGCGGGCGCCAGCATGGCGATGCCCAGGGCGGAGACCAGCATGCCCAGAACGAACAACACGGGCACCAATTCCAGCCCGCCGAGGCTGAGGCCCTGGCGTTCATGATCATGGGGGGCGATCAAGGCCATGGAAACGAGGTTCCTTCCGACCCGGATGGGCCCGCCCCACCCGGTTCCTCCACCCTATCGGTCAAGAGCGGCCCCTGGTCAAGGGCGCCATGCGGTCTTATCTTGCCCATACCCCTCTTCTCGACCCGTCAGGTTCCGCTTCCATGTCCATTCTCTTGCCCCTGTATGAGCGCCCGCCCGCCGGTCCCAAGGCGGATTTCCGGCTGGCCAGCGATTACCAACCCGCGGGCGACCAACCCACGGCCATTGCTGAGTTGCTGAGGGGTCTGGACGCGGGCGAACGGGATCAGGTGCTGTTGGGAGTCACCGGGTCGGGCAAGACCTACACCATGGCCCAATGCATCCAGGCCCAGGGGCGTCCCACCCTGATTCTCGCGCCCAACAAGACCCTAGCCGCCCAGCTCTATGGGGAATTCAAGAGCTTCTTCCCCGATAACGCGGTTGAGTATTTTGTCAGTTATTACGACTACTACCAGCCGGAAGCCTATGTCCCGCGCACGGATACCTATATCGAGAAAGACTCGAGTATCAACGAACAGATCGACCGGATGCGCCATTCGGCCACCCGGGCTCTGCTTGAACGGCGTGATGTGGTGATTGTCGCCTCGGTCTCCTGCATCTACGGCATCGGGGCGGTGGAATCCTATTCCCGGATGATCGTCCCCATTGCCGTGGGGCAGACCTTCCCACGCAATGATTTGCTCAAGGCCCTTGTGGAGATCCAGTTTACCCGCAACGACATCGCCTTTACCCGGGGCACGTTTCGGGCCCGGGGCGACTCGGTGGAGATTTTCCCCGCCCACTACGAGGATCGGGCTTGGCGGATCAGCCTGTGGGGCGACGAGGTGGAATCCCTCAAGGAGTTCGATCCCCTGACCGGCCATGTGACCTCGGACATGGAGAAGGTGGTGGTCTATCCGGCCAGCCACCATGTGACGCCCCGTCCCGCCCTGTCCCAGGCCATGCGCACCATCAAGGAAGAGCTGAAGGCGCGGTTGGAGGATCTGACCGGCCAGGGCAAGCTGTTGGAGGCCCAACGCCTGGAGCAGCGGACCACCTTCGACCTGGAGGTGATGGGGGCCACGGGCCATTGCAAATCCATCGAGAACTACTCCCGCCACCTGACCGGTCGAAAATCCGGCGAAGCGCCGCCGACCCTGTTCGAATACCTGCCCGAGGACGCCCTGTTGTTCGTCGATGAAAGCCATGTGGCCGTGCCCCAGATCGGCGGCATGTTCCGGGGGGACTTCAACCGCAAGACCGTGCTGGCGGACTATGGCTTCCGGCTCCCCTCCTGCGTCGACAACCGCCCCCTGAAGTTCGAGGAATGGGAGACCATGCGGCCCCAATCCGTCTTTGTCTCCGCCACCCCCGGCCCCTGGGAGTTGGAGCGGGTGGGCGGCGTGGTGGCCGAACAGGTGATCCGCCCGACGGGTCTGGTGGATCCGGTCTGCATCATCCGCCCCGTGGAAACCCAGGTGGACGACCTGCTCGCCGAAATCCGCGTGGTGGCGGCCAAGGGGTTCCGGGTGCTGGTCACCACCCTGACCAAGCGCATGGCCGAGGATCTGACCGAATACCTGACCGAACAGGGCATCCGGGTGCGCTACATGCATTCCGACGTGGACACCCTGGAGCGCATCGAGATCATTCGCGACCTGCGTTTGGGCTCCTTCGACGTGCTGGTCGGCATCAACCTGCTGCGCGAGGGGTTGGACATCCCCGAATGCGGGCTGGTGGCGATCCTGGACGCGGACAAGGAAGGCTTCCTGCGGTCCAAGACCTCGCTGATTCAGACCATTGGCCGGGCCGCCCGGAACGTGGAGGGCCGGGTGCTCCTCTACGCCGACAAGATGACGGCATCGCTGCAATTCGCCCTCGACGAGACCAGCCGCCGCCGGGAAAAGCAAATGGCCTATAACGCCGAGCACGGCATCACGCCGGAGACGGTGCGCTCCAAGATCTCCGACGTGCTGACCAGCGTCTACGAGAAGGACTATGTCACCGTCGACCTGGGGGTTTCGGGCGGAACGGAGCTGGTGGGTAAGTCCCTGCGCGAGCATATCGCGGACCTGGAGAAGCGCATGCGCGCCGCCGCCGCGGACCTGGAATTCGAGGAGGCCGGTCGCCTGCGCGACGAGATCAGGCGACTCGAAGCCCAGGACCTGGGCCTGCCGCCGGAGGGCGCCCAGGGGACGGTTGGCGCCTCGCCGCTGTTGGCCTCGGCGGCCCGGGGGCGTGGGGCGGCGGCCAAGGCGTCCAAGGGGAAAGGGAAGGCCCGGACCCGCGGAAAGTAAGCCGCGGGGCGTGTACCCCGGGGGCTTTGCCCCCGAGCCCCCACTGGGAGGCGGGGCCTCCCAGACCCTCCATTCGTTGAAATGTCGGTGATGCGGGACATGGCCGGAACGGATTGGGGACCGCATTGATGATAAATGGTCATTGAAAAAGTAAACTTAAACACCCATGATCATTGAAGTTCGATCTTGGAGGCAGCCATGACCACTCAGTTCCAGGCCCCTGGTGTCATCGATTTCCCGCCGATGGAGGGGGCCAATGCGCGCACTCAGGCTTGGGTGGACAAGCTCCGGCGGGAGGATCTGGACGAGGCCTTCCTGGATAACCTTTTGATCCTGAGGGAAACCCTGCGCAGTCGCCCCGGAGAGGGGCGGCGGGAGGGGCGGCGGCGGCTGGAGGGGCTCGCCGCCATGGCCGCGCGCTTGCCGTCGGAAGGCGCCGCGGCCCGCCGCGTCGCCGCGAAGGGGCGCTTGATCCAGGATTTGCTGGACGAAAAATGGGGGCGGGCCGAGATGCCGGTCCAGGACCCGGGTACGGCGGAAACCCGGGTTCGGCGCCAGGGAGGCGACCCCATCGCCCGGATGTTGGCGGCGGGGCGGATCGATGACGCCCAGGCCGAGGCCGCCCGTCGCTTACGCCGGGTGGTGGAGGGCATCATGCGCCCGGTGATGGCCCATTCGCCGCGCATCGACGGGGTGCACGGCGTCTCCGGCGCATCCGGGGCCGGGCGGCTGGTCGACCTGATGCCGGGGGAACTGGCCTGGGAGCACGCCCGCCTTTACCTGCCCTGGTCCCGGGAGGTGGCAAGTTGGACCCGGCGCGGGGGCTACCGCCCGGTGGATCTGGTCCTGGACGTGGTGGTCATGGACCTGGGCCTGGACGCCGCGCGGCGGAAACACCGCTGCGCCCTGGACACCGCCCAGAGGGATTTGGGCGATGCCCTGACGTTGTATGCCAAACGGGCGGGAGTGGGGCGGTATCGGCGGCGGGCGACCTCTTGACAATTGGGACGACTGTCCCAATTGTCCTAATCATTTCAAGTTCAAGGACGCGGTCCTGGAGGCGGTGATCCTGGCCCCAACGGGGGCCACGTCCCGGATGTTCGAGGCCTGGGAAGCCGAGGCCCGGACTCCCGTCGTGCGGATCCGCCGCTACCTGCACATCCTTATCGCCAATCGGGAGAAAATCCTGCCCCATGGCTGCCCGGTGGGCATCTTGTCCACGGAATTGGCTAAGCTGGACCATCCGGCCCGGTCCCAAGCCGCCAGGGTCTTCTCGTTGTTCCGCGACTGGCTGAGCCTTCTTTTTGGTCCATTGGGATACGGCGCGGCGGAGGCTGACGCCCTGGCCATGCGTGCTCTGGTTCTGAGCCAGGGCGTGGCGGCCCTGGCGGCCACCTTTCACGATGAAATCTTCCCACGGAGGGAGGTTGCCCGCATGGACGACTGGCTTGACGGTGTGGTCGGCGCGGCTCCTCACCATCACGAAACTGGGCATCACGAAACTGGGCATCACGAAACTGGAGCGTAATCCCATGTACTTGGTTCCGCCGCGTTTTGCCGAAAACCGGGATCGGGCTGGCGGGGTCCTGGTAGGGCACGCTGACGTGATCGAAATCGCGCCCATTCTGGCCGACGCACGGCTATCGTTCTTGTTGGCTGAGAGAGGATGACCATGGACAAGACCATTGAAGGCCCGGACGGCCTGCCACGCTGCCGTTGGTGCGCCGCCGCGCCGGAGTTCCTAGCCTACCACGACCGGGAATGGGGATTTCCCGTGGCCGACGACCGGCGTCTGTTCGAAAAACTCTGCCTGGAGAGCTTTCAGTCCGGTTTGAGTTGGCGGACCATCCTGGCCAAGCGGGAGAATTTCCGGGTGGCCTTCGAAGGCTTCGACGTCGACAAGGTCGCCGCCTTTACCGAGGCGGATGTGGCGCGGTTGCTTCAGGACTCGGGGATCGTGCGCCACCGGGGCAAGATCGAGGCGGTCATCAACAACGCCAAACGGGCCCGGGAGATGGTCGAGCGCGAGGGGTCTCTCGCCGCCTATTTCTGGCGGCATGAGCCGGATCCGGCGACCCTGGCCGAACCCCAGACGGTGTCCACCTGCCCTGACTCCGTGGCCCTGTCAAAGGATTTGAAGAAACGGGGCTGGGCTTTTGTCGGGCCAACGACGGTCTACGCCTTCATGCAGGCCATGGGATTGGTCAACGACCATGCCCTAGGCTGCGTCCAACGGGCCGAGGCGGAACGGGCAAGGGCGGTGTTCACTCGCCCCCTTTGACCCCAGCAGTCTCCCGCGCGGCCTCCGCAAGCAGGGCGAGCGCCCTCTCGAAGGTCTCTGGCGAGAGGAGGCCAAAGCCCAGGCGGAAGACCCGATCCGTCTCGCCGAACCAGGACCCCGGCGCGACCCGGACGCCGCGCGCCCGCAGGCCGTCGTAAAAGCGGGGAAGGGCGCTCTCCGGCATACCGCTCTCCCGGAGGCGGAGGCAGCAGATGGCTCCAGCGTCCGGCTTGACCCAGTCCAGCAGATCCGCGTTGGCGGTGACCAGGGCCTCGGTTCGGGCGAGACCCCGCCCCAGGACTGGGCGCCGGTCCGCGATCAGGGTGGTCTGGCGGGCGAGGACTCGAAGCGCCAAGGCCTCGTCCACCGCGGAGTGGGAAACCACCGTGGTGAATTTGCCCAGAATCAATTGGTCTCGTAGGGCCGCGTTTCGGGTGATCACCCAGCCCAGGCGCAGGCCCGGCGCCCCATGGCATTTGGACAGGGAGGCGATGGTCACCACGCGGGGATCCAGGGCGGTTAGGCTCGGGCGGATGGGCGTGGCTCCGGCGACGGCCTCGCGAAAGGTTTCGTCCACCAGCAATAGGGCCTCCGGACAGGTCCGGTCCATGGCCGCGAGCACTTGGCGGACCTCCATCTCTGTCAGGGAGACACCCGAAGGGTTCTGGGGAGAGGCCAGACTGACCAGGGTGGTGGCCGGTGTCAGGGCTTCCTTCAGCCGCTCCGGTTCCAGGCGATAGCCGGTTCCGAAGGCGAAAGGCAGCAGGCGCGGGGTGGTGCCGACGGCTTCGACGACAGCCTTGGCGTTGGGAAAGGCCGGGGCGCCCAGGACGACGTCCTTGCCCGGTCCGGCGAGGATAAAGGCCAGAAGGAACAAGGCCTGCATTCCGCCAACGGTGACCACCACGTCCTCGGCTTCGGCTCCCTGGTGGTCGGCGATCAGGGCACGCAGGTCCGGATGGCCCTGGGCGCTGCCGTAACCCAGGGGCAGGGTGGCGACGTCGTCCAGGACGCCCTCCTTCAACAGATCTCCGACCAGCACGTCCGGCCCGATGCTCTCGGCCAGATCGTAGGGGACGGACTCCGTGGTCAGGGCGATGATTTTCGCGGGGGGAAAGGGCGTGGGGATGGCCATGGCGGGGAGCTCCGTTGGATGGGGAGCCCCGAGGATCGGCCCATTAGGCGGATGAATACAGACACAGGGAAAGGAAATTGTAACCAGAACAGATTGTCACAGGCCCAGTCTGTAATGGTGTACGCTTGGCCCTTTGGAACAAGGAGGCAAGCGGTGGACGGGACCGGTCTGGAGACCTATCGTTACGAGGCCCTGGCGGCGGAACTGGAGGGCATGGTGGAGCGGGGTATCCTATGTCCGGGCATGCGCGCGCCTTCCCTGCGACGGGCGGCGCGTGGGGCGGGGGTCAGCTTATCCACGGCGCTTCTGGCCTATCGCCTGCTGGAGGACCGGGGGGTGCTGGAAGCTCGGCCCAAATCCGGGTTCTATGTGACCGACCGCCGCGACCGGACCCGCCCTCGGCCCGCCCCCTCGCGTCCGCCGGAGGAAGCCCGGACGGTGACCCTGGATGGGGGCGTGGCTGATATGCTCGACTTGGCCTCCAATCCGGCTTTCGCACCGCTTGGCTGCGCCATTCCCGACGCCCGGCTGCTCGCCGCGGGCGGACTGGACCGCTTCCTGGCCCGGGCCGCCCGGGTCCATGGCCAAGGCTACAATATCTATACGGAACGGCGGGGGGACGCGGCGTTGCGGCGGGAGCTGTCCCGGCGGGCTTTGCGCCATGGCCATGGCCTGGCGCCGGACGATATCGTCCTCACCTGTGGCTGTACGGAGGCTCTGTTCCTGGCCCTCAAGGCCTCGACCCGGCCCGGCGATGTGGTCGCCATTGAATCCCCCACCTATTTCGGCCTGCTCCAGATCCTGGAGGGGCTCTCCCTAAGGGCCTATGAACTGCCCACCCATCCAGAGCGGGGGATTGATCCCGAGGCCCTGTCCCGGGCGCTGGTGAGGGGAGGGATCGCCGCTTGCCTGTTGTCCTCCAGCTTCAACAATCCCCTGGGATGTCTGACCCCGGACGCGATCAAGCGGGAGATCGCCGGGATCCTGTCCCACCATGGCATTCCACTGATAGAGGACGATATTTACGGCGACATTCATTTTGGGATGGAGCGGCCCCGGCCCTTCGCCGCCCTGGCTCCGGGGGCGGATATTCTGACCTGCGGGTCCTTTTCCAAGACGGTGGCGCCGGGCTATCGGGTAGGGTGGCTCGCCGCCCCAGGCCGCATTGAGGCGGTGTTGCGGGCAAAGTTTGGCGTCACCCTCTGCGGTCCGGCCTTGCCGCAAAAGGCCTGCGCCGACTTCCTGTCCACCGGTGGATACGACAACCATTTGCGGAGGGTTCGGCGGGTGTTCGCCGAGACCGTGGCGCGCATGTCCCAGGCCATCGACCGGAGTTTTCCAGAAGATACAAAGGTGACCGACCCCAAGGGCGGCTTCGTCCTTTGGCTGGAATTGCCCCGGGGCCTGGACAGCCGGGTACTCTACCAAGCCGCCATCCGGGAGCGGATCTGCTTCGCGCCGGGACCTCTGTTCACGGCCACGGACCGGTACCGGAATTGCCTGCGGTTGAGCTGCGGGCACACTTGGGACCGGGGTTTGGAACGGAGTGTCGAACGGTTGGGGGAATTGGCCCGGGAGATGATGGAATAGGGGAACTCTCCTCGCCCTCATAAATGGGCCTTGGTGCTTCTGGGCGTGGCCAACAGAAGACTGGTCTCGCTGCCGGTGATGCCTGGGATCAGGCGGAGGCGGCGGAGGAGGTCGTCGAAGGCGGTCAGGCTCTCCGCCCCCAGCTCTGCGATCAGGTCCCAGCGGCCCAGGGTCGAATGGATCGCCGAGACCCCCGGAAAGCCGCCCAGGGCGCGGACGACCTTGTCCGTCGAGCGCTCCTCCACCGCGATCATGGTGATCCCGCGCACCGGTAGGGCGCTTCCGTCCGCCTTCAGGATCACCGTATAGCCCCGGATCTCCCCCTCCCGCTCCAGGCGTTCCATGCGGGCGCGGACGGTCGCCCGGGACACCTTCAGGTCTCCGGCCAAGTCCGAGACGCTCCGCCGCGCCGAATGGCGGAGGAGAACGATCAGCGCGCGGTCCAGGTCATCCATGGGGCATTCTCTCTTGTCAATTTGTGCGGCTTCTGCCGCCATTTTGATAAATATCACTATCATAATTGTCAAAAACAACACTTCAAATCGCCAGGTGCCCATGGTGCAATTTCCTATCAAATGCAATCGTGGGAGAGCGGCATGCGGTGTGGATTGGTGGGGGCGCCCGTGCAGCACGGGTCGGGGCGTCTGGGGTGCGACATGGGGCCCAGCGCCTATCGGGCCGCCGGGTTGGCGAGGGTGCTCGCCACCCTGGGGCATGAGGTCATTGACTTTGGCGATGTGGCCCCGGCGCCCACCGCCCCCCCAGGGCGCGCCGTGACCCACGCCAATCCCGCGGTCAAGGGCCTGAGCGAGACCCTGGCTTGGGTCGAGGCCCTGTCCGAGGCCGCCTACCGGATCAGCGCCGATTGCCTGCCCCTGTTCCTCGGGGGGGACCATAGCCTCGCCCTGGGGACGGTGCCGGGGATCGCCCGGCGGGCGGCGGAACGGGGGCGGCCCCTGTTCCTCATCTGGCTTGACGCCCATACGGACTATCACACCCTGGAAACCACGGTGAGCGGCAACCTGCACGGTACTCCCATGGCCTATGTGACCGGGCGAAGCGGGTTCGAGGGGGCTTTTCCCCCGGTGCTTCACCCCGTCGCCCCCCATCGGGTGGGGATGATCGGCATCCGCAGCGTGGACGGGGCGGAGCGGGTGGCCATCGCGTCGTCGGGCATCGCCGTCCATGACATGCGCGCCATGGACGAGGAAGGGGTGGTGCCCTTCCTGCGCGCCTTCCTGGACCGGGTGGAGGCGGAAAACGGCCTGCTCCACGTCAGCCTGGATGTGGACTTCCTGGAGCCGGATATCGCGCCTGGCGTTGGCACCACCGTGCCCGGCGGCGCCACCTTCCGCGAGGCCCATCTGATCATGGAGATTTTGCACGACAGCGGATTCGTTTCCAGCCTGGATCTGGTGGAACTGAACCCCTTCCTCGACGAGCGGGGCCGCACGGCCTTCCTCATGGTGGATCTGGCCGCGAGCCTTTTCGGCCGCCGGGTCCTGGACCGACCAACACGGAGTTATGTGTGATGACAGCCCTTTTTCCGACCGCTTCCCCGGCTTCCACCGGTGCCACCGCCTCTCCCTTGGCGCCCTCGCCCCTGGCTTATGTACCCTTCGTCAGCGTCGACAAGATGATGCGACTGGTCACAACCATCGGCGTGGAGACCTTTCTGGCCGAGCTGGCGGGCTATATCGAGGCCGACTTTCGCCGCTGGGAGAGCTTCGACAAGACCGTCCGCATCCCCGCCCATTGCGCCCAGGGGGTGATTGAACTGATGCCCACCAGTGACGGGGCGCTCTATGGGTTCAAATATGTGAACGGCCATCCGGGGAATACCCGGGACGGACGCCAGACGGTAACGGCCTTCGGCGTGCTTTCCGACCTGACCAACGGCTATCCCCTGTTGTTCTCGGAGATGACCATTCTCACTGCCCTGCGCACCGCGGCGACCTCGGCGATGGCGGCCAGGATCCTTGCCCGTCCCGATGCCCGATGCATGGCCCTTATCGGCAATGGCGCCCAGTCGGAATTCCAGGCTCTCGCCTTTAGAGCTTTGCTGGGAGTGACCCACCTGCGGCTGTTCGATATCGACCCCAAGGCCACGGAAAAATGTCGCCGCAATCTGGCGCCCTTCGGCTTCGACATCCGGACCTGCGACAGCGCGGAAGCCGCGGTCGAAGGGGCCGATATCCTGACCACCGTCACCGCGGACAAGAAGAACGCCACCATCCTGTCGGACAACATGATCGGCGCCGGGGTCCATATCAACGCGGTCGGCGGCGACAGCCCTGGCAAGACGGAGCTGCAACGGGAGATCC
Organism: Rhodospirillum sp.; assembly: GCA_021741145.1. Classification (GTDB taxonomy): domain Bacteria; phylum Pseudomonadota; class Alphaproteobacteria; order Rhodospirillales; family Rhodospirillaceae; genus Rhodospirillum. Next base: position 28,299 of record JAIOYK010000054.1, read on the forward strand.
TCACCCGGGCCGGGATCTTCGTGGAATACCCGCCCCAAACCCGGATCGAGGGCGAGATCCAGCAATTGCCCGAGGACCATCCGGTCACCGAACTCTGGCGGGTCATGGCCGGAGAGTGTCCCGGGCGGACCAGCGCCGGGCAGATTACCCTGTTCGATTCCGTGGGCTTCGCCATCGAGGATTTCGCCGCCCTGCGCTATGTGCACGATCGCCTGGAGCGCTTTGGCCTGTTCGACAAGTTGGACCTCCTCGCCGATCCCGACGATCCCCGGGATCTGCTGGGGATGGTCCTGCGGTCGACGGGGGGTTTGTCAAACACATAAGTGTGTGCTTATCTGTTGGCATGATCGAAACCGACATCTTCAAGGCCCTGGCCGATCCGACCCGCCGCGCCATCTTCGAAAAGCTGGCCGGCGGGGCCATGAACGCCAGTGCCTTGCGGGATGGTATGGAGATCAGTCAACCGGCCATGTCCCAGCATCTCGCCGTCCTGCGCAAGGCGCGGCTGGTGCGCGAGGAACGGGCGGGGCGTTTCGTCAATTACGAGGTCGATCCGGAGGGATTGGTGGTCATCGCCGCGTGGCTGAGCAAGTGCCGCGCCTATTGGCCCGAACGGATCGGTGCGTTGAAAACCCTGTTGAAGGACATGGATGCATGAAGGGTTGGGACTCCGAGAAACAGGTCGCGCATGTGTCCCTTGAGTATGACCTGGAGGCATCGCCCGAGATGGTTTGGCGGGCGATCCTTGATCCGGCACTGCGCGCGGCTTGGTTGCCCGCAAGGGATCTGGCCGATCCCGAGCCTCTGGACGAGGTGCCTGGAGAGAGGGTCCGTTTCGGAATGCGGGAGGCGGCCTCCCCAGGATTCGCGAGCACGGTGACCTTTCACGTCGCCCCCGGCCTGGAGGGGGGCGCCCGTCTTCGCATTGTCCATCGGCTTCTGGAGGTGCGTGCGACGCGGTTTATCCCCAGGGCGGCGAATGCCAATGGACCGGTCATGCTTGCGGCCTAAGGGCCGAAATCTATCAGATATCAGGAGATCGCCATGCGCGATGCGATGCAACTCGTCCCCATGGTCGTGGAACAGTCCAGCCGGGGGGAGCGGTCCTTCGACATCTATTCCCGGCTACTACGGGAGCGGATCGTCTTTCTCAATGGCGAAGTCAACGACGGGATCTCGGCCCTGGTCTGCGCCCAATTGCTGTTTCTGGAAGCCGAAAATCCGGGAAAACCCATCCACCTGTACATCAACTCCCCCGGTGGCGTGATCACCAGTGGCCTCGCCATGTATGACACCATGCGCTACATCAAGGCGCCGGTTCATACGCTGTGCATGGGGACCGCCCGGTCCATGGGGTCGTTCCTGCTGATGGCCGGGGAGCCGGGGTACCGGGCGGCGCTACCCAATGCCAGCATCCACGTGCACCAGCCGTTGGGCGGGTACCAGGGACAGGCCTCGGATATCCTGATCCACGCCGAGGAAATGAAGCGCACCAAACAGCGGATCACCACCCTTTACGCGGAGCACTGCGGGCGGTCCTACGAGGAGGTGGAGCGGACCCTGGACCGGGACCGCTTCATGACGGCGGAGGATGCGCGGGAGTGGGGGTTGATCGATCAGGTCGTCACGGAAAGGGAGCTGGCGGCCTGATCAATGGAAGGGCCTTTCGGTGGATTGGTTAAGGGGGGATGACGAATAAACATTTTAAGATCGCGCCATGTGAAAAATAATGTTGACGATGTGGGGGCGAGGGGGTAATGTCGTATCAACATCAAGTCATTGGGTGGCGCGCCGGGCAACCGGGGCGCCTTTTTCGTATCCCCGCCGCGCCGTCGCCGCTCCCTTTTGGGCGGGGCGGTGCCTTCGACATGTGGACCCCCTTCATGGCGCCTGCTCCCGTAAAGCCCGTTCTCGCGGAAATCGAGGAGCGGTTCGTCGAATGTTACCTGAACAACGGACGGAATGGCGCCAAGGCCTGGCGTGAGGCCGTGGACGGGGAGGCCGATTGCCGCCGCGCCTATCGTTGGGCGGCGGGTTTGCTGCGCCCCCCGACGGTCCAGGCCGCCCTCGAACGGGCCGAGCAACGGGCCTTGGCGCGGACCGAAGCCCTGATCGAGCGCTATGCCATCAGCGAGGAACGGGTGCTCGGCGAACTGGCCTCCCTGGCCTTTTCCCGTCCCTTGGACCTGATGCGCTTCGACGGGGAGGGTAAGGCGGAGGTGAGGCTCACCGGCCTGTCCGACCGGGAGGCCGCCGCCATCAAGGAACTGACCGTCCATGAACTGAAGGACGGCACGGTCAAGGTTCAAGTTAAATTGGCTGACAAGTTGCGGGCCTTGACCATGTTGGGCGCCAAGCTGGGCATCTGGGGCAAGGCCCGCCAGGACGGCACCGAGGGGGCATTCGGCGATGGCCTGTCCGCCCTGTTGGAGGAAGCCGCCCGACTGGCCGAGCGAGACCGGGAGGAGGTGTCCCATGACGAGGCGACCAACGGCTGACCCCTCCCGGCGGATGCACGAGGGGTTGGCCGATTACGGCCGCTTGCGGTGTTTGTGGCGGGCCGATCCGGTTCTCTACGCCCGCCAGCGCCTGGGGCTCAACCCGACCCGTCAACAATCGGCCCTATTGGAGGCCATCGGTCTTCCGGGCGCGAAAGTGACCGTGCGCGCGGGACATGGGGTGGGTAAGACCGCCGCCACGGCCAGCGCCATCTGGTGGCACCTGGAATGCTTCGATTACTCCAAAACCCCCTGCACGGCGCCCACGGCGAGCCAGTTGGAACAGATCCTCTGGTCCGAATTGTCCCGTCTGCGGCGCAAGGCCGATGACAGGGCCTTGGAAATGGGTTTGCCCGGTTACCTGTGGCTGGGCGCGCTTTTCGACCTGTCGGCCCGGGCCATCAACGATCGGGGAGCGCCCCGGGAATGGTTCGTCAGCGCCCGCACGGCGCGCCGCGACCAACCCGACGCCCTGCAGGGGTACCATGCTTCGGACGTGGAGATTGATCTGGAGGGCGCAGCCCGTCCCCTTGCCCATCCCCTCGAACGGGCGAGCGGTGCTTCGCTGATGTTTGTCATCGAGGAAGCCTCGGGCGTGCCCGATGCCGTTTTCGAGGTTGCCGAGGGGGCGCTCTCCAGCCATGGCGCCCGGCTGTTGATGGTGGGCAATCCCACCCGCAACACCGGGTTCTTCGCCCGCTCCCACAAACGGGATCGGGCCAGCTTCACCGCCCTGCGATTCCGTTGCGCCGACAGTCCCCTGGTGGACCCCGGGTATCGGGAGGCCTTGATCCGCAAGTACGGCGAAGGCTCCAACGTGGTGAGGGTCCGCGCCGACGGAGCCTTTCCCCGTCAGGACGATGATGTCCTCATTCCCTTGGACCTGACCGAGGCCGCCTTGACCCAACGGGGACCCGTGGGCGGGGTGGAGCGGCGTCTTGGGGTGGACGTGGCGCGCTTTGGCGATGATCGCACGGTTTTTCTTCTGCGCGCCGGGTCCCGGCTGGAGGCGGTGGAGGTGACTTCGGGGCGCGACACCATGGCCGTGGCCGGATTGGCCGCGGAGCTGGCCCGGAAATGGACAGCCCAGACCATCCATGTCGATGAGATCGGCGTGGGAGCGGGCGTCGTCGACCGCCTGCGGGAGGACGGCCTGCCGGTGGTCGCGGTCAACGTGGCCGACAAGGCTCCGGAACGCATGGTGGGCGAAGAACGGGGACGCCTCTTGCGGGACCACCTGTGGCTCGCCCTGAGGAGCTGGTTGCGCGACGAGGCTCCGGGCTTCGCCGACTTGCCGAGGGACCGGGCCGAGGATCTGGCCGGAGAACTGTCCTCGGTCCGCTATGGCTTCGATGGGTCTGGCCGGGTGGTGGTGGAAAGCAAGGACGCCATGAAGCGCCGCGGCTTGCGCAGCCCCGATCTGGCCGACGCGCTGGCCCTGACCTTCCATGAAGGGCGCCCGGCGCCGGGCGGAAGGGTGACGCGGTTGAGGTTCTAACAGGTTGAGGAAACAGTCAGCGAATTGTCCAACATCGTCATTCCCGCGAAAGCGGGAATCCAGATGCGGTATAGGTTGCGGCACAAAAACACAAAACCTGGGTCCCCGCTTTCGCGGGGACGACGGAAATAGAGTTATTCCGCATCCTGCCAAATTGCGAGTTTTTAAATCGCTCACGGCAGTCCGCTTCGCGGACTGCCGTGAGATCTCAACCAAGGACTCCCCTTCCCATGACCGATCTTTTGGACCCTGGCCGTCCCTCGGCCGAGTACCTGGAGGCATTGCCCCGCTGGGCCATGGTCCGCGCCCTCATGGGGGGGACCCTGGCCATGCGCGCTTCCGGAGAGCGCTACTTGCCCCGGTACGAGGCCGAGGACCGGGAGGCCTATCGCACGCGGTTGGCCCGGGCGGTCCTGCTGCCCGCGTTCGAGGAGGCCGTGCGGGACATCTCCAGCCGGGTCTTTTCCCGGCCTCTGGTGCTGGGCGAGGACCTGCCCAGGCGCATGCTTCCCTGGATGGAGGACGCCGACCTGCTGGGCAACGCCCTGCATGTCATCGCCGAGCGGTGGTTCGCCGAGGCCGTCACCACTGGGTTGGGCTGGATGCAGGTGGAAATGCCCGCTCCGGATACGCCCGAGCACCTGCGCCGCCCCTATCTGATCCCCTTGGCCGCCGAGGATGTCATCGCCGCCTATCCGGAGCGGGTCGATGGCCGCTGGCGCATGGCCCATGCGCGGGTGCGCCACCGGGTCACGGAACGGGGCGGCTTCGGGGAACGGCAACGGGAGTACATCCAGGTGCTCGAGCCGGGACGCTCGGAAACCTGGGTCCGGGACGGGGACGATTGGCTGTCGGTTGACGAGACGGAGACCGGGCTGGATCTGGTGCCCCTGGTCTCCCTGCGCCTGGGCGCGCCCATCGGCGCGCTCGCCGCCCGGCCCCCGCTGGAGGGGCTCGCCCATTTGAACGTGGCCCATTGGCAGTCGGCCAGTGATCAACGGAACATCCTGACCCTGGGCCGCTTCGCCATGCTCGCCTTGTCCGGCCCGGCGCCGGAGAGTGCCGAGGGGGTGCCCCTGGAAGTGGGACCGAAGACCTTCCTGCACAGTCCCGAGACCGGGGCCAGTTGGTACTACGTGGAGCCCGCGGGCACCGCCATCCAGGCGGGCGAGCGGGATTTGGACCGATTGGAAGCCCAGATGACCCGGCTGGCCATGGAACCCCTGGTCAGCCGCCCGGGTACGGCCACGGCGACGGCCGCGGCCATCGCGTCGAGCCGCGCCCATTCCACGGTCAAGGCCTGGGCCCTTTCCCTGCGTGATGCCCTGGAACAGGTCCTTCTTGTCATGGGGCGCTGGGCGGGAGAGGCCTCTGGCGGATCGGTTGACGTGAACACCGACTTCACCGACCAGCGGGAGGCCGCCGACCTGGACGCCCTGGCCCATGCCCGGGACGGTGGAGACCTGAGCCGGGAAGCCTATCTGGGCGAGTTGCAGCGGCGGGGTGTGCTGTCCTGGGCCTATGACGCCCAGGCCGACGCCGAACGGATCGCCGCGCCCGCCATTCGATCCCCTGAAGTGGAGACCAGTTCATGACCCTGCGTGTCAGATACGCCACGGTTGAAGAGATCCCCGAGGCCCTGCGGGACCACTATACCCAGACCGAAAGTGGCGCCTTTGTCCTTCAGGCCGAGGGCCTGCGGACGGAAGACGACGTGGAGGCCGTCAAGGAAGCCCTGCGCAAGGAGCGCGACGCCCGCAAGGAGGTCGAAAAGGCCAGCAAGGATCGAACCCTCGCCGCCCCCGACCTGGAGGGCTTGCGCCAGGTCCTGACCGAGCGGGAGAAAGAGGTGCAAGCCCTGAACGACCGCCTGGACCAGTCCCTGGGCCGCCTGCGGCAAGCCGGGGAGGACCGCCTGAAAGCCGCCGTCCTGGAGGCCTGCGCCCGGGCGGGCGTGCGGGACCTGAACCGGACCGACGCCTGGAGGGCGGCCAAGGAGCTGTTCTCCGTCGACGATGGCCTGTCCATCGTCTCCAAGGACGGTGCCACGGACAGCGGGCGCACCCTGGATGCCTGGCTGGCGGAGGTCCGCCAGAGCGGTGGTTCCGCTTGGTGGGACGTGGGCTCCGGCGGGGGCATGCCGCCGTCCCGGGCGTCCTCCGCCGGTCCCAATCCCTTCGCGGTGGGCTCCCTGAACCTGACGGAACAGGGACGCCTGATGCGCGAGAACCCCGACATGGCCAAGCGTCTGCGCGAGCAGGCCAAGGGCTGAGTACGGAACCAACCCAAATTCAAGGAAACCGTTATGACGATGCCCCAAAGTGGCTTGCATACCCATCCCGATGCCACGACCGAGGATTCCGGCGTGATCGAATTGGCGACCAATGCCGAAGTGATTGGCGGGCTTGGCGCCGAGCGCGCGGTTACCCCGGTTGGCCTGAGTGCTTGGGCCGACGCCAACCCGGCGACGGAAGCCAACCGTGGCTTGATCGAACTGGCCTCCGACGCCGAGGTGATCGGCGGGACCGACACCGAGCGTGCCGTGACTCCTGCGGGCCTCGAGGCTTGGAGTGTGGGAAAGGGGAGCAATCAGTACGCCCTGTATCGGGCAACGATTTCGAACGCTTTTCCCTGTCTGTCTGGAACGACCAACATCACAGTCCCCTTCACCTCTCTCGCCGTTGAGAGGGGGGATTCAGGCGGCGCCACTCTTCAGTCCAACATGGTGGTGCTCAATCGACCGGGTTTGTATCTTCTGCGCGCTTGCGTCGCGTTCTACAACAGCGTTGGTGTTGGGCGATTGCAGATAAGGATTCTGGATGCCTCTGGTACGGAGATTGGCATTACCATGGCCAACAGTGGGAATACGGACAGTACGGCGGATCTATGCCCCATCGTCACGGACTTCCGGTGGTGCGAGGCCGGAACCAAGATCCTTTGTGAAGCCAACTATCGGGGAAATGCGTCCTCTAGTACCGTCAGGTCGGGTTACACCAATCTGGCCGTGACCCGGATCGCTGACTGATCGGTCACCTGACGGGGGAGGGGACGCGTGGCGTTCCCTCCTCCCGCTTCTCTTTCGGGCGTGATGCCCTCCTCCCTGCGCGCAAAAATGCCGTGACGGCATGACTGCGTCTTCTTCATGTCTTTAACGGAGAATATTCGTCATGCCGACGATAGCCACCCGCCTTTCGGACGTAATCGTTCCAGAGGTCTTTCAGCCCTATATGGTCCAACGCGCGCTGGACATGGACGCCTTCGTCCAGTCCGGCGTGGTGGTCCAGGATGGCCAGTTCGATGCCCTCGCCTCGGGTCAGGGTAGCACCTTCAACCTGCCGTTCTTCAATGATCTGGATGGGGAGTCCAACGTGGGCTCCGACGACCCGGACAGCTACTCCGCCCCGGACAAGATCACCGCCGGGCGGGACGTGGCCGTGAAGCATGTGCGCAACAAGTCCTGGTCCTCCATGGACCTGACCGCCGCCCTGATGGCCGAGGACCCCATGCGCGCCGTCGCCGAACTGGTGGCGCCCTTCTGGGTGCGGGATCGGCAACGGGTGCTGATCGCCAGCCTGTCCGGTGTTCTCGCCGACAACATGGCCAACGACGACGGGGATATGGTCCATGCCATCGCCTCCGACGACGCGGGGGCGGTGACCGCCGACGAGCTGATCGGCGACGACGCGGTGCTGACCGCGGCCCAGACCATGGGCGACATGAAAAGCCGCCTGACCGCCATCGCCATGCATTCGGTGGTGCATACCCGTCTGCAACGGCTGGGCGCCCTGCTGTCCGTCTTCGATCCCCAGTCCGGCGACCTGCGCTACACCACCTACCTGGGCTATCGGGTCATCGTGGACGATACCCTGCCGGTTGACGCCGGAACCAACCGCAAGACCTATACCACCTATCTGTTCGCGGACGGGGCCGTGGCCCATGGCGAGGGGCAGGCCAAGCTGCCCGTGGAAACCGAGCGGGCGCCGGGCGCCGGTGACGGCGAGGGCATGGAGATCCTCCATTCCCGGCGGCATTTCCTGCTCCATCCCCGGGGTATCCGTTGGATCGGCGCCACCATGGCCAAGCCCGCGCCCACCAACGCCGAACTGGCGCTCGCCGGGAACTGGGATCGGGTCTACGACCGCAAGGCCATCCGCTTCGCCGCCTTGAAGACGAACGGGTGAGGTTTAGCCGCCTCAGGCGGCCTGGGGGGCGGGGTTTGGTTGGTCCCGAAGGAGGAACACGATCAGCCCCGCCCCGACCGCCAGCCCCAGGGACAGGCTCCACAGCCAATCATAGCGATTGGTCAGGTCGAAGAGATAGCCTCCGGTGAAGGCGCCCGCCGCGCCACCAACCGAATGGCCTGCGGAAATGAGGCCCATGGCCAGTCCCATGACCCGCAGGCCCAGGTGGCTCGCCACCAGGCTCGCGGTGACCGGAACGGTGGCGTAGTCAACGGCGCCGAAGAGGATGGCGAAGGCCATCAAGGTCTCGTAGTCGGACCCGACGTGCATCAGCAGAAGGAAGCTCAGGCCACGGACCAGATAGATGGTCCCCAACAGGGCGACCCGGTTCATGCGGTCCGTCAACCACCCCGCGAGGATCATTCCTAGCAGATTGACCGCGGACAAGGTGCCATAGGCTGCCGCGCCTGGGATCGGCCCGATGCCGCAAAAGGACGCGTAGGGCAGGAAGTGGGTCTCGATCACGCCGGTGGTCGTGTAGCCGCAGAGGAAGAAGCTCCAAAAGAGAATATGGAACGCGGGGCGCCTCAGGATCGCCCGCAGGTCTCCGGCCAGGGACAAGGTGTCGAGGTCGGCGCCCAACTCCGTGGCCCGGGACTTGGGGCTGTGTCCTTCGTTCCGGAGAAGTCTCCACAGGAGGGCCGCTGTCACCAGGGCCGCTGTGCCAATGGTTAAAAAGCTCCAACGCCAGCTTTGGCTCTCCAGCAGGAGCGCGATCAGAGGCACGAGCAGGAACTGGCCCCCCGTGGCGCCGGAGGTGCCAATTCCCGTCGCGAGGCCCGCCCGTTGGTCAAACCGCCGGGCAATGGCCGTGGAAACCACATGGGTAGCGACAAGGCCAAAGCCCGCCGCGGAGAGCAAACCGTAGGAGACGATCAACGCCAAGGGGCTCTCCGACAGGGAGAGGAGGAGGCAGCCCGCGCCCGTCAATCCCAGGCCCAGGCCGAGGGTCACCCGGACACCCCGCTGGTCCACCATGCGTCCGGCGAAGGGCGCCACCGCGGCCATGACCAATAGGGCCAGGGAGGCCACACCGGAGATGAAGCTCTGGGACCAACCGAGTTCGGCTGTCCAGACCGGCATGACGAGGCTAAGGGAGGCCCGTGCCGAAAAGGCGAGGGCGAGGGCAAGGAAGCCGATCACGACGATGAGCCAGCGGTGGAAGGCCGATGGAATGGCGGGATTGGGCGGCATGACTTGGTCTCCGATCCGGAAGGGAGCGGGAACAATTCGGGAAAATCAGGGACCCTGCAAACGATGCTTCTTCCGCCTAAGTTTAGCTGTGCTAAACTCCGGTCATGACCATTCGCTTCTCCCTGCTGCACACGTTCGTGGTCGTCGCCCGCTCCGGTCGGATGCGCGACGCGGCGGTGGTCTTGTCGCTCACTCCTGGCGCCATCAGCCAGAGGGTCCGGGCGCTGGAGGAGATCATGGGCCACCGCCTGTTCGACCGGACAGGAAGCGGCATCGCCCTGAATGGGGCGGGCCTCCTGTTGTTCGAGAGTTTGGATGAACCCTTCCGTCGGATCGAGGCGGTGGATGGGGATTTGGGGCGGAGCGCCGGTGGTCTCGTCCGGATCAGCGCCACGGCGGCATTCACGGAGAATTGGTTGGTGCCGCGCCTGCCCCGATTTTCAGCCCGCCATCCCGCGGTGGACCTGTCCCTGGAAACGGAAAACCGACTGGTCGATCCGCGAAGCGAGCCCGTTGACCTGGCGATCCGCCACGGGTTGGGAGGGTATCCCGGCTTGGACAGTGTTTGGTTGATGGCTCCGGAAATGGTGGTCGTGGGGGCTCCCTTGCTGCTTTCTGGCCGTTCACCGGTTACGGAGCCGACGGATTGCCTGTCCTTTGCCCTGCTCCATGACCTTCAACGGGCGGATTGGCGGCTTTGGTTCGAAGCGCATGGGGTTCCCGTACCCCGGGACCCGAGGGGACCGGCCTTTTCCAACGATACCTTACTGATCGCCGCGGCGGAAGCCGGCCAAGGGATCGCCTTGGTCCGCGAAGTCCACGCCGAGGAGGCCTTGCGCGCGGGGCGCCTGGTCCAGATGATCGCTCGGTCCTGGCCGTCGCGTTTCGCCTATTACGCGGTCACGACCCGCGAGGCCCTGGAGCGGCCCGCCGTCCGACACTTCCGGGACTGGTTGGTCGAGGAAGCGGAACGGTTCGCCAGCCAAGCGGGCTGAGTTTTCGCGGCGTTCGCATTCGGGGGCATTCGCCCCTCCGCCGAAGGCGGACACCGTTTTATTCGGGGG
>JAIOYK010000055.1 GCA_021741145.1 Rhodospirillum sp.
GGATCTCAAAGCCCTCCTCGATGCCCAAATCAAGGACCTCGAACACAGGATCGAGAAGGCCATCGACGAGGATGAAGCATCGGGTGAAAAAGACACCTTACTCCGCTCCATTCCTGGAATAGAACCGGTGGCCTCGGCCATGATGATCGCCGAAATGCCCGAACTTGGACAGATGACAGCGGCGCAAGCCGCGGCCATGTGTGGGCTCGCTCCCATTCCTCACGACAGCGGAACCATGAGAGGAAAACGGGCCATCGGCGGAGGAAGACGGTCCTTGAGACGCGTCTTGTTTCAGGCCGCGCTGACCGCCGCCCGCTATAATCCAAACCTGCAAACCGTCGCTCTTCGCCTTCGGAAAAATGGAAAACCTCACAAAGTCATCATGGTCGCCATTGCCAGACGGCTTATTGTCATGGCCAACGCCATCCTCAAAACCGCCGTCCCCTGGACCGTCCAGCCCGCACCATAAACACAGTTGCTAGCGCGATGGGTCCGCGATCACTCCGCCGCGACGGCTTGGTCCTGAACGCCATGGGACCCATCGGCGATGGCCTCGGCATGGTGGCAGGCGACCCAGTGGTCCCTCGCGACATCCCGCCAGAGCGGTTCATCTCCCCGGCATTGGGCGTTGGCATAGGGACACCTGGTCTGAAAGCGGCAGCCGGGCGGTGGATCGGCGGGGTTCGGGATCTCGCCGGTCAGGTGTATGGGGTCGAAGGGAATGTCCGGATCCACGGTGGGAATGGCCGAAAGAAGGGCCTTCGTATAGGGATGGCGCGGGGTCTCGAACAGGGCAGCGCTCGGGGCCATCTCCATGAATTTTCCGACATACATCACCGCCACCCGGGTGGCGATCTGGGCCACCACGGACAGGTCGTGGGCGATGAACAGATACGTGAAGCCGAATTCCTCCTGCAAATCCATCAACAGGTTGAGGATTTCCGCCTGGATGGAGACGTCCAGCGCCGAGACGCTTTCGTCGCAGACGATGAACCGGGGATTGGCCGCCAGGGCCCGGGCGATGCAAATGCGCTGCCTCTGTCCGCCGGAGAAGGCATGGGGGAAGCGGCGCAGGTGCTCGACATTCATCTTGCAGCGCCGGGCGATTTCCCGCACGCGATTGTCGATCTCCTCCCGCGTGCCCCAATTCAGGCATTCCAGGGGCTCGGCGATGATGTCCCGCACGGTCATGCGTGGGTTCAGCGAGGAATAGGGATCTTGGAAAATGAGCTGCATGTTCCGGCGGAAGGACCGCAGGGCGCCGGTCTTCAGGGCGCGCAGATCGACCGGCCCGTCCTCGGTATTGAAGATCAGGGAGCCGTCGGTGGCCGGGATGGCGCGCAACAGGGCGCGACCAACGGTGGTCTTGCCCGAGCCGCTTTCCCCCACCAGCCCGAGGGTTTCCCCCTGGCCGATGGTGAAGCCGACGCCGTCCACGGCTTTCACATGGCCCACGGTGCCCCCGAGAAAGCTGTTACCGCGGATGGGAAAGTGGACCTTGAGGTTGTCGACCTCGATGAGGGGCTTCGTCTCGCTCATTGTCTTCTCGCTTGGGGGCTGGTTCCGGTCATCCATGGAGGAAACAGGCAACGGACTGGCCGTCACCCATGTCGGTGTCGCCGGGCATGACCTCGGCGCATTGGGCCATCCGCTTGGGGCAGCGGGTGACGAAAGGGCAACCCTTGGGCCGCTCCAGCGGGCTGGGAATATCGCCCGGAATGGGGGTCAGGCGCCGGGTCAGGTTGTCCATGCGCGGAATGGCGCGCAGCAGCCCCACGGTATAGGGGTGGTGGGGATTGGCGATGACCCGGCGGGTGGGACCCCGCTCGACGATCTTGCCCAGGTACATCACCGCCACTTCGTCGGCCACCTGGGCGATCACCCCCATGTCGTGGGTGATGAAAATGATGGACATGCCCAGGTCGTCCTGGAGTTCCTTCATCAACTCCAGGATCTGGGCCTGGATGGTCACGTCCAGTGCCGTTGTCGGCTCGTCGGCGATCAGCAAGGCGGGTTGGGTCGACAACGCCACGGCGATCATGGCCCGTTGGCGCATGCCTCCGGACAACTCGTGGGGGAACTGGTTGACCCGCAAACCGGCGTTGGACATGCCCACCCGATGAAGCATCTCCACGGCGATTTCGTGGGCCTGCTTCTTGGTCATCTTACCGTGACCGAGGATGTTTTCCTCGATCTGCTCGCCCACGGTTTCGGTCGCGGCCAAGGGGCTGTTGGCCGCCTGACGGTGAAGGCGCACGGCTTCGGTGATCTGATTGCCGATGGTATAGACCGGCGAGAACGAGGCCATGGGTTCTTGGAAGATCATGGCGATGGAGCCACCCCGGATCTTGCGCATGGCCTTGCTGTCGGGATCAAGGGGGGCGATGTCCACCTGCTTCTCTCGGCCGACATGCAGCAGCATGCGCGAGGTCGGGTCGATCAGGGCGTTGCGGGGGAGAAGCTTCATCAGTGCTCGGGTGCTGACGCTTTTGCCCGAGCCGCTCTCCCCGACGATGCCGAGTGTCTTGCCGCGTTTGGCGGAAAAGCTCACCCCGTCCACGGGAGTGATCACCCCTTCGTCGGTGCGGAAGGAGACCCGCAGGTTCTCCACCGCGATGACGAGCTCTGCGTCCTGACCGGTGGAGGGGGGGAGCGGGGTCATGCCGTCCATCTCTCGGCCTCCTACTTGTTCACGGAATAGGGGTCGGCGGCGTCGCGCAGGCCATCGCCCAGAAGCGTGAAGGCGAGCACGGCGAGCACCACGAACCCCGCGGGAATGAAAAACCAAGGGGCTTGTTCGATGGCCCGGATGTTCTGGGCGTCTTGAAGCATGATGCCCCAGCTGACCGAAGGCGGTCGCAAGCCCAGGCCGATGAAGGAGAGCGCCGTCTCCGACAGGATCATATAGGGAAAGCTGATCACCAGATCGACAATGATATAACTGGTGAAACTGGGCAACAGATGCTTGCCGATGATCCGCGCCGGTCGGGCGCCGGAGAGCTCGGCGGCGAGCACGTAATCCTCGCCCCGCTGGGCGAGCAGATGCGACCGCACCCGCCGGGCCAGGGTGGGCCACCCGACCAGACCAAAAATCATGGTCATGGCGAAATAGACCTGGATGTTCGACCATTCCCGGGGGAAGGCCGCGGCGAGACCCATGTAGAGGGGGATCACCGGCACCACGCGGACGATTTCCGTCACCCGTTGGACGCCATAGTCGATCCACCCGGCGAAATAGCCCGCGGTGCCGCCGATGATCAGGGCCAGGACAAAAGCCGTCATCACGCCCAGGACACCGATGGACAGCGAGGTGCCCGTGGCGAAGAGCGTGCGGGAGAAGACATCCCGTCCCAGCTCATCGGTGCCAAACAGATGGATATGCCCACTGGGGACGCCGAAGAGGTGGATATTGGACGGGATCAGACCGAAGAGCGTGTACGCCTCGCCCCGCATGAAGAATTCCAAGTACTCCCGCTTGTCCGGGTCGATGGTCGCGATTTTGCGCAGGGTCACCGGGTCCCGTTTGGTGGTCACCCCATGGATGAAGGGCCTGAGGGAAAAGCCATGGGAATCCCAGGCCATGGGCATCTGGGGCGGACCCATGATGTAGTCCCGGTCCCGGGTGGTGGTCGAATAGGGAGCGATGAAATCGGCGAACAGTCCGGCCAGGGCCATGGCGAGCAGAAAAAGCGCCCCGGCCATGGCGGTGTGGTGGCGCTTGAAACGCCACCACACCAGTTGCCATTGGCTTGCGGTGTAGTACTTCAGAGCCTTGGCGTCGTTGTGGGGCAAGGCGCCATTTACTGTGGGGGTCGCGGCATCGGTCATGGGATCAACCTCCCTCCAGCTTGATGCGTGGGTCGAGCACGGCGAGCAGCACGTCGGACAGGAAATTCATGAAGACGATGAAAAAGGTCAACATCATCAGAATGGCTCCGGCCACATACATGTCCAGGTCCAGGTAACTCTGGATCAACAGCTCACCCAGTTCGGGCAGACTGAGTACCAGGGCGACGATGGGCAGTTCCGAGAAAATCCGGTTCACGTCGAAGCCGATGGTGCTGACCACCGGGTTGATGGCCAGCCGGGCCGGGTATTTCAGCAGCAATTTCCATTCCGGGAGGCCCCGCGCCCGGGCCGCCGTGACCGACAGCTTGTTCAACTCGTCAAGCATGGTGGCTCGCACCGTCTGCAATTGGAGCGCTGTCGCCGACCAGGCGAGGACAAGGGAGGGCACGATCAGATGCAACAGCATGTCGCCGACCTTGGCGAAGGACCAGGGCGCGTCCACGTAGTCCGGTGAGAACAATCCGCCCACCGAGGAGCCGAAAACGGTCACGCTGATGTAGAGCAGGATCAGGGCGAGCAGGAAGTTGGGGAGAGCCAACCCCAGGTAACTCATGATCGTTAAACCGTAATCCACCGCGCTATGTCGTCGCACGGCGGCATAGATGGCGATGGGGATGGAAATCGCATAGGTCAGGATCAAGGTCGCGTAGAGGAGGGCCAATGTCAGGACCAAGCGTTCGCCGACCACCCGGTTCACGGAGGTCTCGAAGGCGAAGGACTGGCCGAAGTCGAAGTCGGTGAGGATCCCCCCGATCCAGGAGAGGTATCGCGCCGGCGCGGGGCGGTCGAGGCCGAACTCCACCCGGATGTTCTGGATGTCGGACTCGGTGACATTGATGCCCGTGCCCGAATATTTACGGAAGGCGTACCGGTCGGCGTAGTCGCCTGGAGGCAGTTCCATGATGGTGAAGACCATGATGGAGACGAAGAACAAAGTGACCAGCATGCCGAACAGACGCTGGATGATGAATCGCGACATCGTCCCTGTCCCCCGGAAGACGATAAGGAAAGGCGACCCGCCCGGACGAGGGGACCCGTATCCCGCGGGAAACAAGGCCACCTCGAGCAGGAAACCGACGCGCCCGGGCGGGGCGCGTCGGCATGTGGGCGGTGTTACTTCTTAATGAACCACTGGTTGGCCCGGTAGGGGTAGGACCAATAGTAGTCGTAGGCCTTGGCGGTGAACTCGCGGAAGTTCCCCACGTCGGTCTTGTACATGGTCGGGGCCGTCACGTCGCCGACGGTGCCGATTTTCCACAGGTTGTCAACGTGGAGCTGCATGATCTCGGCGCCCAGCTTGTTGGACTCATCGGTTCCCAAGGGATACTGGATGAACTTTTCGGCCAGCTCATAGACCTTTTTCACGTCCTCGGGCGGCTCCACGCCGTCCTTGCCACCGGTGCTCTTCCACTGGGCCCAGGCGAAACCGGTGCCCGGGTTGAAGTAGTTGCCGAAGGGCGGAACCAGCCGTTCAACGGATTGGCTGATGCTGGGGGCGCTGGTGTTGTCGTTCTTCCAGGTGGTGATATCCAGGTCGTTGTTGTTGCCCGCCGTGCGGTATTCGTCGGAGGTCACTTCCTTCAGATCGACGCGCAGACCCACCGCGCTCCAGTAGTCGCGGACCAGTTCGTGCATTTTCACGGGCGCGCCCTGGTTCGAATAGACCAGACGGACGATCAGGGGCTTGCCGTCGAACCGCTCCAGGACGCCGTCGCCATCGCTGTCCTTCAATCCCATCTCGGCGAGCTTGGCCTTCGCCGCGTCCGGGTCGTACTGGACCATGTGGTTCAACATGTCGTCGGTGATGAAGGCCACCGTGGCGGGGTCCGCCGGGGTGATCTGCATGGGCCGTCCCTGGCCGAGCAGCACCACGTCGTTGATCTCGTCCCGGTTCATGGCCAGCGACATGGCTTCACGGAAGCGCACATCATTGAAGATCTTGGCCAGTTCCGGGTCCTTGTCGGTGGTGTTGAACGCGTAAAACACGTTCTCACCCAGGCCTGGCGAGAGGAAGACCTTGTACCCCCCCTTTTCCTCGTTTTCCTTCAACAGGGGATAGTCCTCGATGTAGACGGCCTGCCCCTTATAGGAGACCTCGCCGCTGGTCATCTTGAGGTTCTGGACTTCCTTGTCCTTGATGTATTCTTCGTCGATTTTGTTGACGTAGGGCAGTTGGTTGCCAGCGGTATCCACCATGTGGAAATAGGGGTTGGCCACCAGCTTCCGACCCGTGGAGGTATCGGCCACGACGATGTGGGATTCCAGGGTCGGGGTCACCATCTTGGCGTCGCCAGACAGCAAGGGGGTGGGAACATCCTTCCAGTCGGATCCGTTGTAGAAGACCTTGAGGGCGTCCAGCGCGCTGTCCTTGCCCATCTCCTTGGCCAGTTTATCGGCGTCCGGGTTGTACTTGGACATGTACTTGGACAGGAAATGCTTGGGCTGGAAGGGTTGGCCGAAGTCGACGGCGAACCGGCTCATGATGCCTGGGTTCGGCACGGGGAAGGTCATCCGTACTTCGGTGGGGGTGACCGCCTCGACCGTCATGGGCTCTCCGGCGAACAGCCAGCGGCTCGGGGTCTCGGGGTAGATGTCCTTGTTCAGGACCAGATCGTTGTACCAGAACACAACGTCCTCGGCGGTGAAGGGCGCACCGTCGGACCACTTGTGACCCTCGCGCAGTTCCAGGGTCAGCACGGTGTAGTCATCGTTCCAAGTCCAGGACTTGGCGACATTCGGGACGATGGTTCGCAGGTCGTCGGCGTAGCGGGCGAAGTTGACGTGACGGAGGGACAAGACGTCGGAGGTGCCCGATTCGGTCCCCTTGGACAGGCCCGTCAAGGTCCCGCCGTAGGTGCCGATCTCGTTGTAAGGGATCAGGACCAGGGGCTCTTTCGGCAGACGGTCGGCAAGCGCGGGCAGGGCTGGGTTGCCGGTGATCTCGCCATTCATTTCCGCGGCGGCGGGGTTTTCCTGGAAGGTCAGTTCGCAGGACGCGGCCTTCTGGAAGTCCGCCAGTTCGAACTGATAGGGGACGGGGGCGCTCAGGCCTTGCATGTCGTCGACGGTGACCGCGGGGCAATCCGCGGCTTGGGCGGAGGTCGCGGCCATCAGGCCCGCGAGCGCGGTGGCGGCCATCAGCCCCCGGCGCATGGAAACGGTCTTCACGGAAAAGCGAGACATCAGGAAATCTCCCCGGCTTTGCAATTGCATGTGATTGGTCGGAACCGACCCCATCATGGAGTCAAACCCGAATTGGAAATGCGACTTTGCCGTCGGCGCGCGCGACCGCCAGGGCGCCCCATGGGACCCCCCTGCTTCGTGGCACGCCCAATAGCACCATGATGACAATCGTTTGTTTCGTAAGAGAAGCCAAAAGACAGTTCTGGGATGATTTATTTATGGTAATGTGGCACCTTATAATTTTTGATTATGAGGCTGGGGGGTCGAAATTATGACCGGCGAGGCATCGACGGAGGGCTTGTCCGGACCCCGGATCCGGGCTTTCAACGCTGTTGTGCGTCAGCGGTCGTTTTCCCGTGCGGCGCAAGCCCTGGGGATCAGTCAACCGGCGGTGACGGCGCAGATTCGCAAATTGGAATCGGCCTTCGGGGTGGTCCTGTTCGAGCGGACCGCGGGAGGGGCGGAGACGACGGATTTGGGGCTCCGTTTGTTCGCCCTGACCCAGCAGATCGACGACGTGGAGGCCGCGGCCCATGCCCTGCTGGAGGCCGGGGCCATGGCGCCCCGGGAACTGCGCATCGCCACGCCCTCGCCGCAGATCTGCATGCCCCTGGTGGCGGGCTTTATCGAGAACTTTCCCACCGTGCGGGTCAGTGTCGTTCTGGGTAGCACGGGGGAGGCGCGGACCCGCCTTCTGGAGCGTCAGGTGGACGTGGGCCTGCTCCACCTGGACAGCCCCGATGAGCGCCTGTCGAGCCAGCCCTACCGACGCCAGCGGCTGATGGCCCTGCTTCCGGCGGCCCATCCCCTGGCGAACGACGCGGCGGTGTCCCTGGCCAATCTGGTGAAGAAGCCGATGGTGTTGCGGTCTGGTCCGTCGCTGACCCAGGCCATGGCCGACCGGGCGCTCGCCAAGGCGGGGCATTCCGTGACGCCGGCGCTTTGGCTGGAGACACGGGAAGGGGCGCATGAGGCGGTGGCCAGTGGGATCGGGTCGGGTTTCGTCTTGGACAACGACACCATTCCGGACCCGCGGGTAAAGCCGGTTCCCCTGATCGATGCCGACGAGGAGATTTGGGAATCCATCATCTGGCTGCGTGCCCGTCAGAACCAACCGGCGATCCGCGCCTTCGTGCGGCTGGCGGCGCGGATGACCCATGGGGTGGAGGGGGAGGGACAGAGTGCGTGAGGCCGCGTGAACAAGCGGACGGACTCTCAGCCCACTCAAATGTCCCATGAAAATTAGGTGGTTTCGGTCATTCCACTGATAGAGCGCCTTCTCTCCCCCAGTTGGCCCGCCTCCACGGGGTCCCGGGGGGACCGTGTTCCCCCGTTGGGGGGCTGGAGATCAAATCCCCAGCTTGTCCCTCAGTCCGTAGTACCACGCTCCCAGGGCCGACAGCGGCACGCTCAAGGCCCGGCCTCCGGGGAAGGGCAGGCAAGGCAGGGCGGCCCAGGCGTCGAAGCGGTCCATCTGGCCGGACAGCCCTTCCGCCAGGAGGCGACCCAGGAGCTGGGTGGTGGTCACGCCGTGGCCGCTGTCGCCATGGCTGAACCAGACCGTCGGCGACAGGCGCCCGATATGGGGAACCCGGGTCAGGGTCAGGGCGAAATCGCCACTCCAGGCGAAGTCGATCTTGGCCTCCTTCAGCTCCGGAAAGGTTTTGAGCATCTTGGGCCGGACCGAAGCGGTGATGTCGGCCAGCTCCCGCGCCCCATAGACGATCCCCGCCCCATACAGCAGCCGGTTGTCCGCCGTGCGCCGGTAGTAGTCGAGGACGTAATTGCAATCCTCGACGCAGTGATTGGCGGGCAGCAGGTCGTCCAGCAGGGCGGGGTCCAGGGGTTCGGTGGTCAGCACCTGGGAGGAGGTGGGCATGAACTCCCGCTCCACCTTGGGGACCACGCCATGGAGATAGGCATTGCCGCAGACCAACACGGTCTCCGCGGTCACGGATCCCAGGGCGGTGCGGACCACGGGCTTGGGGCCGCTCTCGTCGATGGACAGGACGGGGGAGGATTCGTGGATCACCCCGCCCAACCTCTCGACGACGGTGGCGGAGCCCAGGCAGTAGTTCAGCGGATGCATATGGCCGCCCACATGGTCGATCATGCCGCCCACATAGCGGTCGGTCTTGACCACCTGGGGCAAGCGGGCCGCGTCGACCATCTCCAGGCCACCCAGACCATTGGCCTCCCAGGTCCGTTTGAAGGTCTCCAGGCCGCGCATCTGCTTGGCGGTGAAGGCGGCGTGGAATCCCCCGTCCACCAGATCGCAGGGGATGGCGTATTTGGCCACCCGATCGCGAATGATGGCCGCGCCCTCCTGGGCCATGGATGCGAGCGCCGTCTCGGCGTCCTTGCCATAGCGCTCCCGGATCGTGTCCAGGTCGCGGGAGTAGCCGTTGACCAATTGCCCGCCGTTGCGGCCGGAGGCGCCCCAGCCCACCCGGTTGGCCTCCAGGACGGTGACCGGGACTCCCTTCTCGGCCAGATGCAGGGCGGCGGACAGCCCGGTGAAGCCCGCGCCGATGACGCAGACCCCGGTGGTGACCGATTCGCGCAGGGCGGGGCGGTCGGGGGAGTCCTGGGCCGAGGCGGCGTAGTAGGACGGCGCGTGGGGTTGGGCGGGTGGGGCGTTCATGGAGTCACACCGTTCTCAGATAGGCGTCGTATTCCACGTCGGTGACGCGCAGACGGTATTCGTCCAGTTCCTGGCGCTTGGTATCGGCGAAGATGCGTTGGAAATCGGCGCCCAGGTAATTGGCGATGAAGGGGGAGTCGGCGAACCGCTCGACGGTGCGTTCCCAGATGACCGTCAGGCGGGCACTTTCGTCCGAGGGGTCGCCCGGCGCGACGGGGGGAGGCGGCTCCATGGCGTCGACGATACCCTTGTGGGCCGCGGCGAGCAGTCCGGCGATGGTCAGATAGGGGTTCACATCGGCACCAGGCACCCGGTGTTCGATGCGGCTGGCGTTGGGGCTGCTGGTGATGACGCGGACCGCGGCATTCCGGTTGTCATAGCCCCAACAGGCGACGGTGGGCGAGTGCTCCGACAGCCAAAGGCGGCGGTAGGAATTCTGGTGCGGCGCGAACAGCAACATCGCGTCGGGCATGTATTTCAGCAAGCCCCCCACGGCGTGGCGGGTGATCTCGTTGGCGTCGTTCAGGGGGCTGGCGAAAACGTTGTTGCCCTCCTGGTCCAACAGGCTGAAGTGGACGTGCATGCCATTGCCTTCGCGGTCGCCATAGGGCTTGGCCATGAAGGTGGCGTCCAGGTCGTGCCGGGCGGCCACGCCCTTGACGATGCGCTTGAGCATCACCGCGTGGTCCGCGGCATCCAGGGCATCGGCGACATGCTTAAGGTTGATTTCGTATTGGCCCGGGCCGTTTTCCCGCAGGGTCGAATCCGCCGGGATCTCCATGCTTTGGCAGGCCTGGGAAATCTCGGCCAGCAGGGCCTCGTTGGCGTGCAATTCGGCGATGGACAGCACCTGGGTCTGCCAAGCCTGCCAGCGCCCCGTGCTGGAATTGGGCGGGCGCACCGGGTCAAGCGGGGTGCGGTGCCGGTCGATGAGATAGAATTCCAGTTCGGTGGCCACGACCGGGGTCAGTCCCATGTTGTGGAACCGTTCCTGCACTTGGGCCAACACCTGACGGGGATCGGCGAAGAAGGGGCCACCGTTTTCATCCAGCATGGTCATCATGACCTGGGCCATGGGCCGGTCGAACCAGGGCAGGGGGCAGAGGGTGCCATCGATGGGCATGCACAGGCCATCGGGATCGCCGGTGCCGTGGGCCAGACCGGCCTTGTCCACGTCCCGACCCCAGATGTCGAGCACCAGGGCCGACCGAGGCAGGGCCATGCCGCCGCAGAGGACTTCCTCGGCCCGGTCCCGGGGGATCCATTTTCCCCGGGCCACGCCATTCACGTCGACGACGAAGGCTTCGAGGATTTCTGTTTGGGGAAAGCGATGGAAATAGGCGGCGACCTGTGAGGGGGTCAGTCCAATGGGCAGCATTTTACACCGTTCGCGACGCGGATCCCAATACGATCCGCGACTCCATCATGCCCCGAAATCGTCCGTTTGGCGAGATGATGATTGGATCCATTTCGCATCCAGTTCATTCCCCGTGGGTGGGCCGTCGTCGACGATCACCTGATTCCGACCGGCACCCTTGGCCGTGTAGAGGGCGCGGTCGGACCGGGTGAGCAGGTCTTTCACCATCATTGGACCGGATTGCCCGGGTCGGACCTGGGCCATACCGATGGAGATGGTCAAGCTGGTTGGAACCACATTTCCCGCCAGATCGGTCAGGAGAAGGCTCATATCCTCGACGGCGCGGCGCAGGAGTTCGGCTTTCCGGCGCGCGTCCCGTTCGGACAGGGGCAGGTAAAGGGCGAATTCCTCGCCCCCCAGGCGGGCCACCTGGTCGCCGTCCTTCAGGGAGGCCCGCAGCAGGCGTCCGATGGCCCGGAGAACATCGTCCCCCGCGGCATGCCCCAGAGTGTCGTTGACCCGCTTGAAGTAGTCGATGTCCAACATCAACATGGCCCCCCGGTCTTGCCGCTCGTGCAGGACCCGTTCCAAGGTGGCGCGGAAGGCCCGTCGGTTGGGTAGGCCAGTCAGGGGATCGGTCAGGGCGGCACGGTTCAATTCCTGCTCGCGGGCCTTGCGGTCGCCAGCTTCCAACACCAGACCGGCCAGCCGCAGGGGCATGCCCTCGCCGGAGGCATGGGACGTCACATCGGTGATCAATTCCACCCAAAGGATGTCGCCGTCCCGTTTGTGGGCCATGACATCCATACGGAAGCCCGTGGACGCCCCATCCAGACAATCACGAATCGCGTTCAGGGCCGTGCCCCGGTCTTCCTCTCGCACGTGGCGAAGCAGGCGGCGGAATGTCATCTGGGCATAGGGAGGGGGGTACCCCAGCATGGTGAACAGGGTGTCCGAACACCATAGGCGTCGGGTGGTCAGGTCCAGTTCCCACAGGCCCGCGCCCCGGTATTGCTCCATCACCGCGAACTGGCGGGCCAGGGTGCTTTGGCGTTCCAGATGGATGGACCCGGCGATAAGTCCCGCCATCGTCTGAAGGAACGCGATGTCGTCCTCGGACCAATCCACGGCCCGTTCGCAATCGTCCAGACCCAGGGTTCCCCACCACGTGCCACCGACCATGATTGGCGCCGTCGCCATGGCCAGGATCCCTTGGGAAAACATATCGTCCCTGAGGCCGCACTCGGGCAGATCCTGGGTACGGAACGCATTGGGTTGGCCCGCGATTCGTCCGGCCACGAGATCCCGATATTCGGAGCATTCAAAGGTGCTGCGAAACAGGCGGAAGCGGTTTTGTTGGAGTTGGGACCAGCGTGAATCTGGCGCATATTCGAAGATCTGATCCTGCACCACATGGTCGTCGGCTCGGTGGATGAGTTGGAAAACCCAAACCCGACTGACTCCGGTGGCCTTGCCAACGGAAGCCAGTGCCGCCCGCACGCTTCCAGGCCAGTCCCCTCCTGTACTTAGGATCTGGGCGCAGTCCGACAGACTGGCCAGGAATCTGTTCTTGGTCACATCCGTCTTCCCTGTCGGATCTCGCAAGTTAGGATGGAAACACGTTCCCCGTTTCCCAAGGATACAGCCGTGGCGCGATCATTTTCGCGATCACCCCTCATTCTTGATCAGAAGCCTTACGATTTGGTTAGCCCTATCGTCACCAAGGTTACCTTGTCAACGGAATGGCGAGGAGGGGCGGAGCGAGGGACTGTTCGCGATGGGGAAGGGTGGGCACCAATACCTGGTTGGAAGGGGCGAGGATCACGTTCCAAAAAGGTCGCCTTGGCCAGCTTCCGAGTCCTCGGGCAGGCCCGGGGCTGTCGCCCACCCCAGGGCGGGCAGGGCGATAATCCGTTTGCCATAGGCGTCCTCGCGCATGGCGATGGCGCCTTGGCCTTCCAGGTAGTCAAGCAAGCCCCGGCCCCGGCGGGGGGAGCGGGAGCCGCGGGCTCGGGCGATGGCCAGATCCGAAGGGCAAGGGGAGCGATCCCGGGCGGCCCGGGCGATCAACAGATAGATGGCCCGCAGGTCCTCCGGCAGGGTTTCCGCGGCCTGTTGGGCGGCGATCCATTCGGGATCCTCCGCAGTTTCGCTGTCGACACCGGCCCGGGCGACGGATAGCCGTCGGCGGAAGGCTCCAAGGTCCAGCAACCGTCCGTTGACCCGCTGGGACCGGCAACGCACCAGGAAGTCCTGGTAGAGGACCGCCTCGTTGCGGAAGGGGGCCTCGGGATCTTCCAGGATCTCGCGCAGGACCTCGTCCAGGCGGGCCATGGATGGGGCGGTCGGACCGGAGGGAGGGGAGGCGGCGATCGGATCCGTCGTGGCCGGGCTCGGGCCCGCGGAGGGGGCCGGGCTCGGGCCCGCGGGGGGGGGCGGACTCAGGCCCGCGGGGGTTGCCTGGTTCACCCGGTCGAGGATCTCCCGCATGGAGGGCCGCGGCGCGGTGCGCTCCGAGGGGCGGGGTACGGGGAAGGCGTCGATCTGCATGATCAGGTCGCGGGCATGTTCCGGCGGGGTTTCAGGCAGGGGCAACAGCGCCGGTCCGCCGCCCCGGCCGCCGGTTTTCACGTCGCCGATCTTCAGGGACAGGGGACGGCGGGACAGGGCGGGACCCAGGGCGATGAAATGGCCCCGGTCGAGGTCCCGGAACATCTCCGCCTGGCGCCGCTCCATACCCAGAAGATCCGCGGCGCGGACCATGTCGATATCCAGAAAGGTCCGACCCATGAGGAAATTCGAGGCCTCCGCGGCCACATTCTTGGCCAACTTCGCCAGCCGTTGGGTGGCGATGATCCCGGCCAATCCCCGCTTCCGTCCTCGGCACATCAGGTTGGTCATGGCCCCGAGCGAGGTCTTGCGGGCCTCGTCGGAGACCTCTCCCGCCACGGCCGGGGCGAACATCTGGGCTTCGTCGACCACAACCAGCATGGGGTACCAGTAGTCCCGCTCCATGTCGAACAGGCCACCCAGGAAGGCCGCGGCCCGGCGCATCTGCAGTTCGGTTTCCAGGCTTTCCAGGTTCAACACCACCGAGACCCGGTGTTCCCGAACACGCCCCGCGATCTGTTGTAGCGCGTTTTCCGTATGGGCCGAGGCGTCGACGACGACATGGCCATAGTCGTCGGCCAGGGTGACGAAGTCCCCTTCCGGGTCGATCACGGCCTGTTGGACCCAGGGGGCGGACTGCTCCATCAGGCGGCGCAGCAAATGGGACTTGCCCGAGCCCGAGTTGCCCTGGACCAGCAGGCGGGTGGCCAGCAGTTCTTCTAGATCCATCAGGGCGGCCTCGCCGGTTCGGGTCTGTCCCATGTCGATGCCGATGGTCATGAGGGGCGGTGGGTCCTTATCCTGGTCCTGGAGATCGATGGGGGTGGAAGGGTGCGACTCTCGTCATGCGGCGCCCGCTGTCAAGTCCTGGAATGGCGTTGGGGCGCGGGTGGCCCCTTCCGTCCCCTGTCGTGGGTGGCGTATGCTCTTGGCACCATACACAATGTACAATACAGGTCGGACCTGCTTTCGGAGGAACCCATATGCGCGCCAATGCCGTCCGTCTCGCCTGGGAGGAAGGTCGCCAGGTCGTTTCCGCCTGGATCGGTATCCCCAATCCCCTTCTCGCCGAGTTTTTCGCCTCCCATCCCGTGGACGCGGTGATCGTCGACATGCAGCATGGCATGAATGGGACCGACAGCATGCTCGCCATGCTCCAGGGCATCACCGCCCAAAACGGCCCGACGCCCTTCGTTCGTCTGCCCTGGAACACGCCCGCGGAAACCATGAAGGCCCTGGACGGAGGCGCGCTCGGTGTCATCTGTCCGATGATCGATACGGCCGAGGAGGCCGCGACCTTCGTCGCCAATTGCCGCTATTTCCCCCGGGGACGGCGCAGCGTGGGGCCACCCCGGGCGATTCTCGCCCATGGGGCCGACTACATGGAAAAGGCCGACGACGAGGTCATCGCGCTGGCCATGATCGAGACACTGGAGGGACTCGAGAACGTCGATGCCATCGCCGCCACGCCGGAATTGGATGGTCTGTTCATGGGGCCGGGGGATCTGGCCCGGGTGGTCACGGGCAAATTCGGACTGAACCTGAACGATCCCGACTATCGGGCCGCGGTGATGCGCATCCTGGAAGCCGGACACCGGGCGGGCAAGAAGGTGGGGACCTACGCCCCCGATACGGCCTTCGGGACGGAGATGCTCGAATTGGGCTTCGATCTGGTGACCATGGGCGCCGATAGTCTGATCCTGGGGCGCGGGATTAGCAGGGAACTGGAAGAGCTGAATGAGGTCCGAAAGGTTAAAGGTTGACTTGTTTGGTCAATTATTTTTCTTGCCTTGGATGCGAAATGTCATAAATTTGATGGGATGTCGCTAGAAGGCTTTTGATTCGGATTCCCGCTCTTTCGGAACGAAAGGGATCTTTCACGCATTGACTTCAGGACCGCATTTTCAGGATCGCAAGGGATCGAGGAGTCAACAATGTCCGGACCCACGCAAAAGGATTACGAGCGTCTGTTTGCCCTTTATGGCGACGCCGTCGATACGGCCTATCGGGACATGCCAGAGGGGGAAGCCGGCCATTTTGATCTTCTGTTCGAGCAATTGATGACCCTGTTGGCGAAGGGGTCCGCCTTCAATGCCACGATTCACCGGGACTTTACCTCGGCCGCCGAACTGTACAAGATCGGCGACCCCCTGATCCTGAAACGCCTGACCGACCCGGACAACCGGCTGTTCGTTCTAAGCGATTTCAAGGACTATCTGTTCCTGACCCGCAAGCTGAGTCGGGCCGGATAATGAGCCTTCGCCTGTCTGGCCAGTTCGCGGGCCTTCGCCCGCTTGGCCAGTTCGCGGGCCTACTTCGCTCCTACGCCTCTGGAAGCGCGGCGGCGGCCGTCTTCGCCGCGACGTAGACGGGCCGGACCTCATTCGGAATGAAGGCTCGGAGCGCGGTGAAGTTCCCTTCCCTGGCCATATCCTCGGCTCGGCGTCGGGTGCGTTGGTAGTCCGCCAGGGCGGAGCGGAAGACTTGGGCTTGGGGAGAGCGATCCCCGATTTCCCGGGCAAAGCGTCGCCAGTGGGTTTCGATCCGGTCGTCCAGCTTGGCCAGACGGGCGAAACAGGGCCGCGCTTCGTCAACGGTCCGTGAATTCATCATCAGGACATTGTTGACCCGCATGTCTTCAATCGCTTCCTGAATGGCCTGTTTGGCGGTCTTGTTCGTCGTCAGCGCGTCGGCCTCCCCTTTAATGGTTGCGACGGTATCAACAACACCCCGCAGGACTCCATTGCAGGTCTCCACCGCCTCCGCGCCCGCGTGGATGGCGGCGCCAAGGCTATCCAGGTCGGTGCCCATCTCCCGCGCCAATTCCGTTTGGGTGTTCGCTTCCCCTTGGATGGTATCCGTGACCCGCCGCGCCAGATCCACCTTCCCGGCGATATCCTCGAAGACCGCGCTGGCCTTGGTGGACAGGGCCACGGTCTCCTGAGCCCGGGTCCGGGCCCCCCCCATGGACTCCTCCACCGACCGGGTGGCCTTGCCAATCCGGTCGATCATGGCGGAGATATCCTGCGTGGCTTGTTGGGTGAGCTTGGCCAGACCACGAACCTCCTCGGCGACCACGGCGAATCCGGCCCCCGCCGCCCCCGCCCGGGCCGCCTCGATGGCCGCGTTCAGCGCCAACAGGTTGGTCTGGGAGGCGATTTGCCGGATGATCTCCACCGCTCCGGCGATCTCGCTCGACGCCGCGGTGACCTGGGAGAACTGGGCCGCCGCCGCCTCGATGGACCCGGCCAAATCCAACACGGCCGTGGTGGACCGGCCCACGTCCGAGGCCCCCAACCGGGCCAAGTCCTGGGTTTCTTCGATTGTTCGCGAGCAATCAGCCGCCTGATCGGCGGACCGGTTTAAACTTTCCAGGATGCCGTCACCCGCGGTCCGCACTCGGTTCATGCTTTCCCCTTGGCGGTCCACGCCCGACACGACCGCGGTGAACTGGGAGACCAGGGTCGCGCTGTCCACGGAGAGATGGAGGCAGGTCTCGTCCAGGGTCGCGAGCAAGGCGGCGTGGACCCCCGCCGTGGTGGTCGACGGGGAGCCGCTTCCGCCGCCCTCGCTGTCGATGGGCGAATCACTGGGGGAGGCACCCTCCCCGGGTGTCCGGTGGATTGGCGTCACTTTGGACATGGAAGATTCCCGTTCCCTTGAGCCGGTTGTCCCGGCTCGATTGTATGAGCTTGGGAAAAACCTAATCGGAGGGTGAACGGGAGATCAAGAAAATAACGGATATGGTAAAAAATATCGACTTTTCCGCGTCAATTCACTGGCTCCGGTACCCCTCGTGCCCCGAGGCCATCAAAAGAGTCGTCGGGCAGTGCACGCGGTTTTTCGGTTATGCCTCATTTTTGCAAAATCCGGCTGAAGCCATCTTTTGGGTCGATGTCCGAACCTCACAGGCTGGGGCTGTCTTCGGTACTGGGCACGGCTTCGGCGATGGTGGCCAAATGTCGGTCCCGCCAGCTTTCCGACAAGCCCGCTCCGGCCAGTTCCACCGCGGCGCGCAGGGCCGCGAGAACGGAGGCGCGGGTGCCGGTCTGGCCCGGGGGAAGCTTGGCGTGCAGGGCCAGGGCATCCAGGGACAGGCGTTCAGCTTCCAGTTCCACGGTCTTGATGCGAGAGCGAAGCTCGGCCGCGGCCTTGTCCAGGTCCCGATGGGGAGGCTGGCTGCTTTTCATGGTTCGGCGCACGGTGCGCAGGGGGCGGATGACCGATTCCCGCCAGGGGCCGATGCGCTGGTCCAGCGCTTCAAGCAGGGAGCGGTCGACCGTTGCGCCCCGGTGGGACGCGGCCCAGGCGGCGAACAGGAGCAAGGGCACGTCCACTCCGGCTTCATCCTGGAGCGCCAAGCAGGCGGTTTCCACGCCGGATCGGGCATGCAGGGCGACGGCGAACCGCCAAAGATCTTCCGCATCGGCGCTCATTTTGAACTCTCCCAGACTCCCCGCGCGATAGCTGGGGGGTGTCCCATTAAAAGGTTTCTCCATTGGTGACTTCGACCGCGTCGAAGACGAAGCCGAGGTACCGGTCCACGTCTTCCCGCGCGCAATCGTCGGGTAGGTCTGGCAGATCCATATGGATCCCCTCGTCCTCCAACAACTGGCGGGCGCGGGCGAAATGGAAATCCCGGTATGCCGCCGTGGTGCGGAACCGGGCGTTGAAGGCGTCAACCTCCTCTCTCCGTGCGTCGAATAGGGCCCGACGCTCGTCGGTCTCCAGGGGACCGGGTTTGGCCAGAAGTTCCAGGCGAACCGCCTTGGCCCGCTCCAATCGCTCGAACCAATCGGGGTCGTATTCGGACATGGGACGGGTGCCGGGGGGGAGGGGATCCTCGTCGTCGTCCAGCAAGGCGGGAGTCATGGTCTGGCTCGGTCCTGTCTCTCTCACGGGATCATGGGGATCGGGCGCGTCCGCGCCCGGCCAACCGACGGGGGAGGGGCCGGGATTATGGGCGTTCAGGCCGAGAGAGGCAATTGTTTCGAAGCAAAAACCGATACCCGCTTGAATCGGTGAGAAGACGCACCATGTGCGCAGCCTCATTGAGGGCATATGACGAAAATGCTACATTGAGGTCCGTTTCCTCCCCAAGGATGTCCCCCATGGTCTTCCCCCATTCCCGCGTTCTGTCCGGCCCCCTGGCGGGGCGTGCTCTTCTCTTCACCGTGCTCGCCCTACTGATCTGGATGTTCTGGACAAGCCCGGACGGCACTCGGGTGGCCGCGGGCGTGGCGGTCTTCCTGTTTGGCATGCGCTTCATGGAGGACGGTTTTCGCGCATTCACGGGCGGTGCGCTGGAGCGCTTGTTGGCGCGCTGCACGGGCTCGATCTGGATGGCACTTCTGTTCGGCGTGTTTGTGACGGCCCTGGTGCAATCCAGTTCCTTGGTTTCGGTCCTGACCATTTCCTTCATGAGCGCCGGTCTGCTCTCCCTGCGCGGCGGGATCGGGATCATCTTCGGGGCCAACCTGGGGACGACGACGGGCGCCTGGTTGGTGGCGGGTCTGGGTTTCAAGGTGGACTTGGCCGCCTACGCCTTGCCCATGCTGGTGATGGGGGCGGCCCTGGGATTCCAGAAAGGTAAGACCTGGCGGGGGGCTGGACTGGCGCTGGCGGGCTTGGGCTTCCTGTTCATGGGCATCCAGGAGATGAAGGATGGCTTCGATGCCTTCCGCGATACCATCGATCTCGCGGCCTTCGCCATGCCCGGTATTCCGGGGCTGCTGGTCTACGCCTTGCTGGGGACCATCGCGACGGTCATCATGCAGTCCAGCCATGCCACGTTGATCCTCATCCTGACGGCGCTGTCCGCCGGTCAAATCACCTATGAGAACGGGCTCGCCCTGGCCATCGGCGCCAACCTGGGCACGACCATCACCGCGGTGTTGGGTGCCCTTGGGGCCAACGCCGCGGGACGTAGGCTCGCCGCGGCCCATGTCGCGTTTAATGGGGTGACGGGCTTGGTCGCCATCCTGGCCCTGCCGCTGTTCAAATGGGGGGTGGAAGAGGTGGCCCTGGCCGTGGGTCTGGCGTCGGACGACCTGACCATGCGGCTGGCCATCTTCCACAGCCTGTTCAATCTGGTGGGCGTGGCCCTGATGCTCCCCCTGGTTGGGCGCTTGGAAGACCTTCTCTATCGTGTTCTACCGGACCGAACAGCCCACGTCACCCAACCCAAGTACCTGTCCGACACGGCGCTGGCCTTCCCCGAAGCCGCCCTGGAGGCCGCCCGCAAGGAGGTCTCCCGTCTGTACGACCACACCCGGGAAGTGGCCTGCGCCGCCCTGGGTCTGGATCCCCGGGTCTTGGCGGGGGAGGGGGATTTGCACGCCAGTCTGGCGGCGGTTCCTCCCGACCCGGCCCTGGACGTGGAGATGCTCTACGACACTCGGATCAAGCCCTTGCATGCCGCCATCGTGGAGTTCATTGCCCGGGCGGGATCCTCCCGGGCGCCGGAAACCCGACCGTTGATGGGGCTCTACCGGGCATCGAACCGCATGGCCCAGGCGGTCAAGGACATGAAGCATCTGCATAAGAACGCCTCGCGGATGGCCTTGGGGGGGAATGAACGGGCCCGGGAGGAGTATCTGAAGCTCCGCGTCGCGGTGGGGGAAATGCTCCGGGCGGTGGATGTCCTGTTGCACGAGGACGCGGAGTCGCGGGACCCCTTGGCGCTGGACCTGGTGAAAGTGGACATGGAGCGAGCCGATCCCATGGCCGATGGCCATGTGGAACGGCTGATTCGCGCGGGCGCCATGCCGGGAACGGTGGCGACGTCATTGGTCAATGATTTCGGCTATGCCCGTCGGATAGTATGGAATCTCGCCGATGCCGCCCTGTCCATGGTCGGCGTGAACAAGGACGGTGATGCCAATGTGGCCGAAAGCCTCGCCCTGACCGAGGGCGAAGTCATGGCCCTGGGCCACGGCGGGCCGCCCACCGGCGGAGAGGGGAAGACATGAGCACCAAGAAACTGATCGCCCTGGCCTTGCGTTTGATCGAGGATCTCCGGGACGAGGGCAAGGGGAAAACCCGCAAGGCCTTGAAGGACACGGCGCATAAGCTGCGCAAGCGGTCGCGGACGTTCCGGGAAAAACGGGATGCCGCCGAGGACGAGGCCGAACGCCTGAAATACGAGGAAAAGCTGTTGGTCACCCGCATCCACCGGGAGAAGGCCATCCAGGCTCTGAAGGACCTGAACAGGGAGTAGCGACTTGGGTGGTTTCGGTGAACTGGTCCTGGCCCTGGGGGTTTTCCTCGGGTCGCATGCCGTCGCGGGTATGCCGGGGGTTCGCGCCCGGCTGGTCGGCGCAGGGGGAGAGCGGGCCTATCTGATCCTTTATTCGGCCCTGTCCCTGGGGCTGTTGGGCTGGTTGATCTCCGCGGCCCAGCGCGCGCCCTATCTGGAACTCTGGCCGCCCCAGCCCTGGGCGCCCCATCTTTTGGTGGCGGGGATGCCCGTCGTCGCCATCCTGTGGACCGCGACCCTGACCGAGGCCAATCCCTTCAGCCTGAGTGTCAACCGTCGGGCCTTCGACCCCAATCGTCCGGGCTTGCCCGGGTTGGTGCGTCATCCCCTGTTCGTCGGGTTCGCGCTCTGGGCGGCGGGGCATGTGGTCGCCAATGGGGATCTGGCGGGGCTGCTGCTGTTCGGCCCGATGCTGATCCTGTCGCTGCTCGGGCCGTTGGTCGCCCGGCGCAAGGCCGCCCGGCGCCATGGGGCGGAGCGCCTCGCCCAATGGGACCGCGCCATGGCCGCGGCACCCCTGTCCCGGAAGCTGCCGGGGGTTCGGACGGTGCTCTATGGATTGCTGCTGTACTTCGCCCTGTTGGGGCTCCATGGACCGCTGTTCGGCATCGATCCGACGGCCTTGGTGGGATGAGTTCCCTCACCCCTGTCGGAGCACCCTGTCGATAAACTCACCCATCGCGCCCAGGACGGAGTCCTTGGCTTGAAGGTGGGGGACATGGGCGCAGTTGGGAACCATCAGGCCTTCCGCCGGGCCACTCGACCAGCGGAGGATCTCCTCCACCTGCATTTGGGTGCCGTATTCGTCTTCCTCTCCTTGGATCACCAAGAGAGGACAGCGGATGGCGGGCAATTCATCGACCATGGTCCAACCCTTGAAGGGGGGCGTCAGCCAGGTGGTGTTCCAGCCGTGGAAGGCGCCATCCACGTTTTCTCCGTGATAATGCGCCAGACGATCCCGCAGGTTCGTTGTTTCCCAGGCCGTCTTGGCCTCCAGGACTCCGGCGATGGTCACGTCTTCCACGAACACATGGGCGGCTTCGGTAATGGCGGCCAGCGGCTCCATGGGTCGGGCCGCGGCGAAGAGCAGGGCGATGGTGCCGCCGTCCGAATGGCCGATCAGAATGTGCTGCCGGGGCCGGATCCCCACCTGGTCGAGGACCTGGGGCAGAACCTGTTCGCCCTCCGTATGCAGATAGTCCAAGGGACGTGGACCGACGGGAATGGGGTCGGAGCCACCGAAGCCCTGGCGCTCGTAGAGGAATCCGCGTAGGCCCGTGGCGCGGCAGAGTCGCTCGGGAAAATCCTTCCACATGCGGATGCAACCCAGGCCCTCGTGCAGGAAGACCAGCACAGGACCCGTGTCCACCCCATTGGGGGTCAGCCACCGGGCCTTGAGGCGGATGCCGCCGATGTCGAGGTCCAGGTCTTCCGTCGCGAGGGTCCCTTGGTTCCCTATTTCCAAATCCCTGTCCGTCATGCGTCGATGATCTCCTTGAAGTCCTGTTCCGTCAGGATCGCGAGGCCCAGGTCGCGGGCCTTCTTTTCCTTCGATCCGGCGTCGGCGCCGACCACGACATAGTCGGTCTTGGCCGACACCGATCCGGCGACCTTGGCCCCGAGTGCCTGGGCCCGGGCCTTGGCCTCGCCCCGGCTCATGGTTTCCAGGGTGCCGGTGAAGACAACGGTTTTTCCGGAGAGAGGGCTGCTTTCGGCAGTCGTCACGCGTTCGAAATCGGTGACGGTCAGGTGGGTGCCCAGGGCGTCGAGGGCCTCCTGGTTGTGCGTCTCGGCGAAGAAGGCCACCAGGTCCCGGGCCATGGAGGGGCCGATCCCATTGATGTTTTTCAACGCCGTGAAGGCCTCGTTTTCCTCGCTCTCGCCCGCGGCTTCCATGGCCGCGCGCCAGCTGGACAGGGAGGGGTAATGTTCAGCCAGGAGCCGGGCGGTGGCTTGGCCCACCTGTCGGATTCCCAGCGCGTAAATGAAGCGGGGCAGAGGGATCGTTCGGCGGTCGTCGATGGCCTTGAACAGGTTCTCCGCCGACTTGGCGCCCCAGCCCTCCCGGTTCCTGAGCTTGATCAGGTCGTTCCCCTCGTCCGTTTCCTTCAGGCGGAAAATGTCGGCGGGCGCGCGGATCTCGCCGCGCTCATAAAAGGCCTCGATATGCTTGCCGCCCAACCCCTCGATGTCGAAGGCATCGCGGGAGACGAAGTGTTTCAGACGCTCCACGGCTTGGGCCGCGCAGGTCAGCCCGCCGGAGCAGCGCCGGGCCACCTCGCCCTCCTGTTGGACCACATGGGCGCCGCAGACCGGGCACCTGTCGGGCATGGCGTAAGGGGTGCTGTCCCCGGGCCGGTGGTCGAGAAGGACCTCCACCACCTGGGGAATGACATCCCCGGCCCGTTGGATTGTGACCATGTCGCCGACCCGGATGTCCTTGCGGTCGATCTCGTCCTGGTTATGGAGCGTCGCCCGGCTGACCACCACGCCGCCCACGGTCACCGGTTCCAATTCGGCCACGGGGGTCAGCACGCCGGTCCGGCCCACCTGGACGTGGATGGCATTGATCCGGGTTTGTGCTTTCTCGGCGGGGAATTTTCGCGCGATGGCCCAACGGGGGGCACGGCTGACGAAGCCCAGGCGTTTCTGCCAGTCGATCCGGTCCACCTTGTAGACGACGCCGTCGATGTCGTAATCCAGGTCCGCCCGTTTGAGCGCCAGATCAGCGGTCGCCTCGATCAGGGCGTCCACGCCCTCGCAGGCCCGGGTTTCCGGAGTCACGGGAAAGCCCCAGCCCCGCAGACGTTCGAGGAATTCGTGGTGGGTGGCCATCTCCAACCCCTCGACCTCGCCCCAGGAATAGGCGAAGAGGCTCAGCGCCCGCTCCGCGGTGATCTTTGAGTCCAACTGGCGCAGGGATCCGGCCGCGGCATTGCGGGGATTGGCGAAGATCTTGCCACCCCGTTCCACCTGCCGGGCGTTCAAGGCGCGGAAATCCGCCTTGCCCATATAGACCTCGCCCCGCACCTCCAAAACGGCGGGCACATCCTTGCCTGGGAGGGTTTTGGGCAGCGCCGTTATGGTCATCATGTTGGCGGTGATGTCTTCTCCCGTCGCGCCGTCGCCCCGGGTGGCGGCGCGGACGAAGCGGCCTCCTTCATAGCGGGCGGAGAAGGAGAGGCCGTCGATTTTGGGCTCGGCCACATAGGCGATGGGATCCTCGGCGTCCAGGCTGAGGAACCGGCGGATCTTCTGGTCGAACTCCCGCGCCTCGTCGTCGTCGAACACATTGCCGAGCGAGAGCATGGGGACGGCATGGGTGACATTGTCGAAGCCGTCCGCGGGCACGGCGCCCACCCGGCCCGAAGGGCTGTCCTCGCGGATCAGGTCGGGAAACCGGGCCTCGATGTCCCGATTGCGCCGGACCAGGGCGTCGTAATCGCCGTCGCTGATCTCTGGCGCGTCCTTGCCGTGGTACAGGGCGTCGTGGCGGGCGATCTCGGTGGCCAGATGGGCCAACTCCTCGGCGGCCTGGTCAACGGTGAGGGCGGTCACGGGAATCATGGGGTGGTCCGGTGCATTCCGTTAAGGGGAGTAACGACCGTTTTAGACCACCCCACGTTCGGAGGAAACGGAGATTGCGTTGGGGGAACGCCGTTTACCCCCGTCGCACCTCGTCCATGAAGCGGGAGACTTCCGCCCGCAGGTGTTCGGCCTGTTTGGACAGGTCGGTCGCCGACTCCTTGATCTGGGTGGCCGCGTCGCCGGTCTCCCGTGCGGCGTCCCCCACTCCGGCGATGGTGTTGGAAACTTCTTGGGTGCCCACGGCCGCCTGTTCCACATTGCGGGCGATTTCCCCGGTGGCCGCGGTCTGCTGCTCGATGGCCGCGGCGACGGAGCCGGAGATTTCGTGCATTTCCGTGATCACCTGGGTGATCGCCCCCATGGCGGAGACGGCGCTCTCCGTGCCGGTCCGCACCAGGGTGATCTGATCGGCGATCCGTTTGGTGGCCTGGGCGGTCTGGTGGGCCAATTGCTTAACCTCGCCAGCCACGACGGCGAATCCCTTGCCCGCGTCGCCCGCTCGCGCCGCCTCGATGGTGGCGTTCAGCGCCAGCAGGTTGGTCTGGCTGGCGATGTCGGTGATCAGCCGCACGATCTCGCCAATGTGCTCCACGTTGGCCGATAGTTCGGTGATGTTGGCCGATGTCTCCTCCGACTGGCGCATGGCCTGGTCGGCGACCGTGGAGGAGCGGTTGACCTGGCGGTTGATTTCCTCGATGGAGGCATTCAACTCCTCCGTCGCCGCGGCCACGGTCTGGACATTGGCGCTGGCCTGATTGGCCGAGGCTGCAACCTGGGTCGCTTGGGCGCTGGCATGGGTGGCGGTGACGGACATTTGGGTCGAAGCGGCCTGAAGTTCCGTCGCGGCGGAACCAACAGCGTCCACGACGCCACTCACATCCCGCTGGAAGGCGTCGGTCATGGACCGCAGGGCGGCCTTGCGCTCGGCCTCGGCCTGACGCTTGTTCTCCTCGGCTTCCGCTTCCAGGGCCCGGACCCGGGCCAACTGCTCCTTGAAATGGGACACGGAATCGGCCATGGCGCCGATCTCGTCCCCCCGGTCCGTATGGGGAATGACCACGGACATGTCGTTCTCCGACAGCCGATGCATGATGGTGATCATGGCCGTCAGGGGGCGGGTCAGGTTCTGGGCGATGTAAATACCAATGCCCGAGGCGACCGCCGCGACCATGGCGGCCAGCCCGAGCATGATCCATTTGGTCTCGCGGGCGGAGGCCAGGACCTCGTCCGTACCCACGTCCTGGATCACGGCCCAGGTGACTCCATGGAAGGTCAGGGGGCCGAAGACCGAAAGCACATCCAAGCCCTGGGCATTCTGGGTTACCAGGGCTCCGGATTGGCCCGCCAACGCGGCGCTGGTGGAGGGAGTATCGACCTTCCGCATGAGAATGGTGGACTCCTTGGACAGGCGGGAGTCGGAGCGCATCAGGCCATCGGTCCCAACAATGTACAGGTCCGCGGTGGCGCTGTCGTTGTCCTGGTCGATCAGGATGTCATTGATCCGGTCGATAGGCATCTGGAAGGCCAGCACGCCCAAATCGGCTCCATCCGCGGCCTTCACGGGAGTCGCGATGAAACTGGCCGGGGCATCCGCGCTTGGGGCATAGGACTCGAAGTCGGTGAAGGCCACGGTTTCGGCGGCCTTGCCCAGGGCGTTCCGGAAGACAGTCGCCAACCCGGTCTTCGACCAGGGGCCGGATAGCAGGTTGGTGGCGAAATCGCGTTCCTTGAAGACCGTGTAGACCACGTTGCCCTTAAGGTCGATCAGGAAAATATCGTAGTAGCCCCGGTCCTGTTGGACCGTCCGGAGCCAGGGATGGATCGTCGCGTGGGCGGTGGAATAGGCCGACCCATCCCCGGCATCGTCCAGGTCCTGACGCTTGCCGAGTGGATGGGGGTTGTTCGTGATGTATAAGTCCTGAAGGCTGTGTGTCGCGTCGGACCCGAGGGTCCCGAATGTTTCGGATAAGCCTATCAAGGTTGAATGGATGGAGGGATCCGTCGATAGGATCGAAAGGTCCCGGTCGATGCTGTTCAGATAGGATTCCAGTTCGGCACGTTTGGACTCGTGGATGCCCCTCAGCCCATTGGTCGCCTCCTCTTCCAGAGCAATTCCCGAGCGGTGGACCGCGATCCCCCCGGTCACCGCGACAGCCAGGATGGCGAGGAGGGCGATGGCCAAGGGCAATTTGATGGCGATGCGGATGGCATTTAGCGGATTGGAACGCATGGTGCACCCCTCCAATAGGCGCGGGTATCTTGACTTGTTTGCGTTCGGCCCAGGGTGGCCGAATGGAATGTTGATGAGACCTTCAGGACGGTCGGAAGTCTGGTCAGACCCATTAAGGGATTTAAGGGAAAGACCCTTTCTTCGCCGGAGAGATCGCCCAATGGGCGAAAAAGGCGGCATTCAATGGTGGGAGGGTAGGTATTTCAAATGAGTATTTCAAATTATTTTCGTGTAACAGCTCGTCTGTTTTGTGAGATGGATTTTCACCGAATGATCGGGATGTCGGGGGTGTGATCCATGCGACTCCCGTGGGTGTTGGTTTCGGCCCGCCGTATTTGAGAGGCTCGGATTCATGGCGTTGGTTGAGTGACGGGGGAAGAGCGTCGGGGGGTGGGCAGGGGGTGACGACCCTTTTCGTGCCCCGATGCTGTCACGGGATTGGGCGACGGCGATGAATTAGGAGGCCGCGACGTCCACGGGGGTTGTGGGGGCCGCCGCCGTGGGGGGGGCCGTGGCGGTTACCATTTCCTCGCCCAGGGTCACGACCCGGTCGCGGCCGGATTTCTTTGCCTTGTACATCCGCTTGTCGGCCAACTC
Source organism: Rhodospirillum sp. (assembly GCA_021741145.1). Taxonomy (GTDB): domain Bacteria; phylum Pseudomonadota; class Alphaproteobacteria; order Rhodospirillales; family Rhodospirillaceae; genus Rhodospirillum. Next base: position 27,317 of record JAIOYK010000055.1, read on the forward strand.
GACAAGGTCGGACCAATCGGAGCTCTTGTCCTCGACCATCTCGGCGACGCCGATGCTCGCGGTTTGGGGTTCCCCGTCGGGGCGGTCGCCCAGCCCCAATTCCCGCAGACGGAGGATGGCGTTGAGGGCTCCCACACCGGTGGTGTTGGGCATCATGATGATGAATTCCTCCCCCCCCCAGCGGACAACGATATCTCCCCGGCGCAGGACCTTGCGGAAGGAGTCCGCGGCCCGCTTGAGGGTCTTGTCCCCCTCCTCGTGCCCGAACCGGTCGTTCACGGACTTGAAATGGTCCAGGTCGAGGAAGGCGATGGCCAGCGGCAATCCAGACCGCTGGGAGCTGTTGAACTGGACGTCCAGCAGTTCCTCGCCCACCCGGCGGGTATAGGCCCGGGTCAGGCCGTCATGGGCGGCCTGATTGACCAGTTGGGTCATGAAGTGCAATTGGCTCATGCCCGCCAGCGTGGCCACCACGGCCAGCAGGGTCAGCAGCCAAAGCGCCCCCAGGTAGTAGTTGAAGGGCTCCACCGGAAAGCCGAGCAGGGCAACGCCCAATTGGGAGAGGATCAAGGGCGTGGCGAGCACGGCCCCTTCCACGGCGGTGATGGGGAAGACCGCCAGACCCGCGACCATCACGAAGGGCAGGAAGGCATAGCCCGAGGCGAAGACCTGCTGAAGGGCGGTCAGTTTGAAATTGGCCAACGATGGAACGCTGATGAGGAAAAAGAGGCAGGGAACGGCCAACAGAAAGGCCAACGCGGTCAGGGCCGACCGCATGCGTTCCGTATTTCGGAACCCCAGGGCGATGGCGGCGAAGGTGACCGTGGCTCCCACCCGAAGGGCGGTCAGGATACCCCACAAGGGCCAGGGGAACATCATCATGTCCACCACGATCCACAGGGGGGTCAGTACGGCGAAGGTCATGGCGACCCAGCGCACGCGGGAAATGATCAGTATGGCTCGGCGGCGTTGGACGAGGGGTGAATGCCCGATTGGTAGAACAAGGTCGTACATGAGATCCGCGGTGAGTTCATTCGTGATCCGAGCCAATGCGCCACTCATATTCGGTCCCGGTTTGGCCATAGCCGCTTGCCCGTAGGCCCCCCTATCTTACGCATTTTTCCGTAACATAGGGGCTATGGGGTAGGATGTAAAACGAATCCACTTCAATCGTATGGATTTTGGATCCATATATCCCATAATAGTGTCGATTTTGGATCCACTTACCCCCAAAGATCGGGGGACGGGGGGGATACGACGCCCTTGGCGAAACGCAGACCGGGGCTCCGGTCCCTGGCCAGAAGGACGGGACCGTCCAAATCGACGAAAGCCGCCCGGTCGGCGAGCAGAAGGGCCGGGGCCATGGCGAGGGAGGTGGCGAGCATGCACCCAACCATGATCCCCATGCCCTGGGCCTCGGCGGCTTCGGCCAGGGTCAGGGCTGTGGTCAGGCCGCCCGTCTTGTCCAGCTTGATGTTCACCAATCCGTAGCGGCGGGCCAAGCGGGGCAGGTCCTCCGCCGTATGGACGGACTCGTCGGCGCACAGGGGCACGGGGCTGTTGATCCCCTCCAGGGCCTCGTCCGCGTCGGCGGGCAGGGGCTGCTCGATCAAGTCCACGGACAGACCGGCCATGGCCGAAAGGAGGGCGGGAAGGCCCTCCGCCGCCCAGCCCTCGTTGGCATCGACAATGAGTTTCGAAGTCGGGGCTCCCCGGCGTACCGCGGCCACCCTGGCAATGGGGTCGTCTCCGCCGACCTTGATCTTCAGCAGGGGGCGGTCGGCGAGCGCGCGGGCCTTGGCCTCCATTTCCCCAGGTGGGCCGAGGCTGATGGTCTCCGCCGTCACAACGGGACCCGGTTCGGCCAGACCGAGGGCCGTCCAGGCGGGCAGGCCGGAGCGTTTGGCCTCCAGGTCGATCAGGGCGCAATCCAGGGCGTTGCGGGCTGCCCCCGGGGGCATGGCGGACAGCAGCCCCCGGGGCGTCAGCCCCTCGGCCACGAGGGGCGCCATGGCCTGAAGCGCGGTGAGTGACTCCGCGACGGTTTCCCCGTAGCGGGCGTAGGGCACGGCCTCTCCCTGGCCGGTGACGGTCCGGCCATCCGCCAGGGTCTGGGTGATCCGGGCGACGATCACATGGGCCTCGGTCTTGGCCCCCCGGGAGATGACGAAGGACCCGGCGATGGGCCAACGTTCATCCGAGACCGTGAGGGTGGGCGGGGTCGGTCTGGGCGGGATTGGGGAGGCCACGGCCTATCCTTTCGCCGTCAGGCGGTCCACCAGGGGACCGACGCCCGTGCGCACGGGGTCCACGCAGGGCAATCCGAAGGTTTCGCCTGTCCGCTCCATCAGGTCATGGGCCTCGGCGTCGGCGAGCGCGGAGGTGTTGAAAGCCAGTCCCAGGACCTGGACATCGGGGTTGGTCAGCCGGGCGCACTGAAGGTTCAACGCCATGCATTCCTTTAGGGAGGGCAGGGCGCGCCCGGGTAGACCGCGCATATGGGGTCGGTTGGGTTCGTGGCAGAGGATCAGATGGTCGGGTTGGGCGCCGTGGAGGAGCCCCAGGCTGACCCCGGCGAAGGAGGCATGGAACAGGGAACCCTGACCCTCCACCAGATCCCAGTGATCGGCGTCATGGGCGGGGGCGAGGCGTTCCGTGGCGCCGCTGATGAAGTCGGAGACCACCGCGTCGACGGAGATGCCCGACCCGGCGATCAGGATGCCGGTCTGGCCCGTGGCCCGGAAGTCGGCCTTCAGGCCCGCCTCGCGCATGGCCTTTTCCATGGCCAGCATGGTGTACATCTTGCCGACGGAGCAGTCGGTGCCGACCGCCAGGATCCGCTTGCCGCTCCGCGGTCCGCCCGTACCCACGTCCAGGGACTCGGTGGGGTGGCGCACGTCATGCAAGGTGACGCCCTTGGCGGCCGCGGCCGCGGCCAGACCGGGGACATCGGCGACCTTCTGGTGCAGCCCCGCGGCGATGTCGAAGCCCAGCGCCACGGCCTGGAACAGGATTTCCCGCCAGGCCTCACCGATGCGGCCGCCCCGGTTGGCCACGCCAATCACCAGGGTCTCGGCTCCGGCGGCGCGGGCTTCCTCCAGGGTCATGTCGGGGATGCCCAGGTCCGTCTTGCAGTCCGGCAGGCGGAATTGCCCCAGACACCAGTCCGGCCGCCATTGGTGGATGCCATTGGCGGTCTTGGCCGCCAGTTTGTCGGGGGCATCGCCGAGGAACAGCAGGTAGGGCGCGCGAAGGGCCATGGGACACTCCTTGGCAAGGGGGAAACAAAAAGGGCCGGGCGTTCGGAAGCCCGAGGCTGGAGCCTAGAATAGGGGGAGTGGGTCGGGTCGCCAACCCGGCGTGAGATGACTTCCTGGTTCCGAGGTGGGTTATTTCGCATGCGCGGCCTTGCGGGATCGGACGAAACGGACCATTAACGATAAGGTCCGCCTGTTCTCCGATAGGGATCCCCGATGAGCATCCATGCCGCCTTGCACCACCGCACGGAATACACATACGACCGTTTGGTGAAGCTGTCGCCCCAAGTGATCCGCCTGCGTCCGGCGCCCCACAGCCGCACCACCGTGCTGTCCTATTCCTTGAAGATCACCCCGGAGCCCCATTTCCTCAATTGGCAACAGGACCCCCATTCCAACTGGCTGGCCCGGGTGGTTTTCCCCGAAAAGGTGGATCATTTCTCCGTCGAGGTCGATCTGGTCGCCGACATGGCCGTTTTCAACCCCTTCGACTTCTTCCTGGAGCCCGAAGCGGAGACGTTCCCCTTTTCCTATGCGCCCGATCTGGCCGAGGAACTGGCGCCCTTCCGCAAGCTGCCCCCGCTGACTCCCAAGCTCCGGGACCTGGTGGAATCCATCGACCGGTCCGAGGCGCGCACGGTCGATTTCCTGGTGACCATCAACCAGCGTCTCCAACATTTGATTGCTTATACCGTGCGCATGGAGCCGGGCGTCCAGACGCCCGAGGAAACCCTGACGCTGGAGCGGGGCTCCTGCCGGGACAGCGCTTGGCTGTTGGTGGCCGTTTTGCGTCACCTGGGCCTGGCCGCCCGGTTCGTTTCCGGCTACCTGTTGCAGCTCACCGCCGACCAGAAATCCCTGGACGGCCCCAGCGGGCCGGAGGCCGATTTTACGGACTTGCATGCCTGGACCGAGGTCTATTTGCCCGGCGCCGGTTGGGTGGGGCTGGATCCCACCAGCGGCCTGTTCGCGGGCGAGGGGCATATCCCGCTCGCCGCCACGCCGGACACGCCCTCGGCGGCGCCGGTCTCGGGCCTCGTCGAGCCCTGCGAAACCACCTTCGACTTCGAGATGACCATCTCGCGCATTCTCGAGACGCCCCGGGTCACCAAGCCCTATTCGGAAGAGCAATGGGTGGCCATCGAGAGCCTGGGCCACGAGATCGACCGCAAACTCAAGGAGGGAGACGTCCGCCTGACCATGGGCGGCGAGCCCACCTTCGTCTCCATCGACGACATGGACGGGCCGGAGTGGAACACCGCCGCGGTCGGCCCCGACAAGGAACGGCTGGCCACCGGCCTCATCCACCGCCTGCGCGAACGCTATGCCCCTGGCGGTTTCCTGCTGTTTGGCCAAGGCAAGTGGTATCCGGGCGAGCAGCTGCCCCGCTGGGCCCATCACCTCTATTGGCGCAAGGATGGCAAGCCCCTTTGGCGGGATCCTTCCCTTCTGGGCGATACGGTCTCCCACCGCGGCCATGATATCCCCGAGGCGGAGACCTTCATCAACGCCCTGGTGAAGCGTCTCGATGTCAATCCCGAGGCGATCCATCCCGCCTACGAGGACCCCTGGCATTTCATCGAGCATGAACGGCGTTTGCCCTTCAACGTCGACCCCATCGACAACAAGATCGCCGATCCCCAGACCCGGGACCGGGTCGCCCGGGTCTTCGAGGAGGGGGTGAACAAGCTGCGCGGCTATGTCCTGCCGATCCAGCGTTGGAACGCTCCCGCCCGGGCGCCCAAATGGCTGACCGAGGTCTGGAAATTCCGCCAGGGCCGCTGCTACCTGATCCCCGGCGATTCCGCCCTGGGTCTGCGCATTCCCCTGGAAAGCCTGCCCTGGGTCCCCCGGGCGTCCTACCCCTTCATTTACGGTCAGGATCCCACCGAGGATCGGGACGACCTGCCCGAGCCGCCCCCGCTGCCCGACCCCGCGCCCCTTTTGGGCCCCCTCTTGGGCCAACGGGTCCAGGCCAGCATTCCCGGCGCGGCGGAGGCCAACTCTCCCGACGAAAACGCCCAACGCCTAATGGAACAAACCGCCGGGGATGGCGAGGGGGGCATTGTCCGTACCGCCCTTTGCGTGGAGGCCCGCGGTGGTCGGCTCCATGTCTTCATGCCGCCGACCGAACGGCTGGAGGATTACCTGGACCTGCTGAACGAGGTGGAAAACACCGCGGTCGAGTTGGGCCTTCCCGTGACCATCGAGGGCTATCCTCCGCCCCAGGATCCGCGCCTGAACGTCATCAAGGTGACCCCGGATCCGGGCGTGATCGAGGTGAACATCCACCCCTGTTCCTCCTGGGACGAACTGGTCAACAACACGGAGATCCTCTACGAGGAGGCCCGGGCCAACCGCCTGGGCACGGAAAAGTTCATGATCGACGGGCGCCATGTGGGCACCGGCGGCGGCAACCACCTGGTGGTGGGCGGGGCCAGGACCAAGGACAGCCCCTTCATCCGCCGCCCGGACCTGCTGGGCAGCATCGTCCGCTATTGGCAGAACCATCCGGCCCTCAGCTACCTGTTCAGCGGGCTGTTCATCGGCCCGACCAGTCAGGCGCCCCGGGTGGACGAAGCCCGCGACGATTCCCTCTATGAGCTGGAGATCGCGCTGGCCCAATTGCCCACCAAGGAGCAATCGGAGGCCCAGCAGCCTCCGCCCTGGCTGGTCGACCGGGTGATGCGCAACCTGCTGGTTGATGTCACCGGCAATACCCACCGGGCAGAGATCTGTATCGACAAGCTCTATTCCCCGGACAGCGCCACGGGCCGCCTGGGGCTGGTGGAGTTCCGCGCCTTCGAGATGCCGCCCCACGCGCGCATGAGCCTTGCCCAGCAACTGCTGCTCCGGGCCATGATCGCCCGCTTCTGGGAACAGCCCTACACCGCGCCCCTGGTGCAATGGGGCTACGCCTTGCGCGACAGGTTCATGCTGCCCCATCACGTGGCGGCGGACATGCGCGACATTTGCGAGGACATGACCCGGGCGGGCTTCCCCATCGATTTCGCCTGGTTCGCCCCGCATGTCGAATTCCGCTTCCCCCGCTACGGGGCCGTGCGCCACGGTGGCGTGGAGATGGAGGTGCGTCATGCCCTCGAGCCCTGGCATGTCATGGGCGAGGAGCCCGGCGGCGGCGGCACGGTCCGCTTCGTCGACAGCTCCGTCGAGCGTTTGCAGATCAAGGCCTCGGGTCTGGTGCCCGGGCGCCATGCCATCACCTGCAACGGGCGGCGTCTTCCCATGGCGGACACCGGCACCCCGGGCGAGGGGGTCGCGGGCATCCGCTATCGCGCCTGGCTTCCGGCGAGTTGTCTGCACCCGACCATCGACGCCCATACGCCGCTGGTCTTCGACATCGTCGACCTGTGGAGTGGGCGCTCCCTGGGGGGGTGCACCTACCATGTGACCCACCCGGGCGGGCGCAGCTACGACACCTTCCCGGTCAATGGCAACGAGGCCGAGAGCCGCCGTCTGGCGCGCTTCTTCCCCATCGGCCATAGCCACGGCCTGATGGGCGCGCCTCGGGAAGAGCGCAATCCGCGCTTCCCGGCGACGCTTGATCTGCGGTGGATGGGGTAAATTGGCTGGTAAACCTATGGGGATAGCTCTGACAGCAAGAAAGCACGTAGACGGTAAAAAATGAACTTCTACGACCTAACGGTTGCGGTCTAAGATGCCTTAGCCCGACATAACTTACGAATGGAACATAGGTGGAGGATAGATCGGGCAAAAAGACCCATTCAAAAATGTGGGCCAATCATGAGGTAGGATCTGTTGAAACTTGACCAGCTATACGGTCCGGCCATTCCGCCGCAAGCCCGTTCACAATCCATTGCCGTTAAACCGTGGGAGAAGCGATACCATCCAGATTCCTTAATGCTTCTTGATGAATCTAGTGCAACTTCATTAAAGAAATTAATGGAGGAAATCCTAGCGGGTTGGGCTTTGGGAAGGGTGCTCTTTCAGGATGCCGTTATCTTGTGGTTGGTAACAGTAGAAGGAAAAATCCTATTTTCTTTGGAAGAACTGTATATAAAGGGCGACCCGGCAAGGAGGCCTAGATATAAGAATTTTTCCGTAACAAAAAATATGAACAAGCTGGGACACCCTTCTCTTGTTGGGGGCGCTGATGCGCGAATTGGAGGAGAAATATATTTTGAACCGAGGGAACCAGCCGTTTGGTATATAACTAATCTTTCAGGGCGTTACGGCCTTCATTCAACAAGAAGTAGTGAGCATTTGGAAAATGTTAAGAGGGCTTTTGTTAGTTTTGGGATAAATTTGGAAACGGACTTTGTGGGTCCATGAGGAGAAGAGGAGTAGAATAATGTTCGAGGGTGTGGGCCAAATTCGATTTGGAAACTTTAGGAAGCGTGATCGTGACTTATTCAGTTCATTGATGGGAAGTCACAAATGTGAGGCGCTCGTTGTAAATGAGTTGGTATCTTACTTGTCAAGTGTGACTGTATGTGAGGGTGAAGAAATTGATGAGGAGTATTTTTATATTTTGGGTAGAAGCGTGTTTACCGCTTGTCCAGACGATAAGAGATCCATGATCTTGGCAAAAGTGCAAAGTGCTCGAATGAACAATTTAGTGAAAATGTACTTTTCTGCAGGCTTTAAAGGTAAAGATGTATCTGAGTATGAAGAAGTTAGTTGCAATGTAATTTCAATAAGAGCTGCTCAGAAAACTTTAGATCCAATATCTCCAAAGCCTGTGGCACCCCAAAGAACCAAGCGCGGATAGAATGACACAAGATCAAGAAGGTGTTCGACAAATTGATCTGCCATACGCAAATGTCTTGCCGAAGCTATTAGAGCGAATCATGGCAGTTCAATTGCTGTTTGTGCGTTCTATTGACATGCATAAAAGTGTCGACGGTGGTGTAGAGGCTATCTCAGATGCAGAAATAAATGATCATTTTAAGTGGCTTTTAAAGGGTGGCCTTGGAGGACTAGGAGGAACTAAATCTTCTCGATTTGGCGCTGGCGGGTGTGATCGACATCTTTTTCTTTCTCCTTATCCTAATAGTGAAGCTATTGCCGGATTGAGGGAGGCGTTTGGAGCAAAAAGACGTGGTAATCCAACAAGAATTTCATGTCTAATAAGAGGCTCTTTTAAGGATTGTGAGTACCACGAGCAAAAAAAAATACCGGGAAAGAGTGAGTTTACAGGAGCTAGTATTAGGATTTCGTCGCCAATTCGAATAGCGCGAGATTTGCTGACAGATCCGGATGCTCCAGGTATGGGAGCTTATGTGGATTTGACAATCCGCAGCTATTTATTTGAAATGCTGGGAGTTTTTCCAGATTTTTCCGTTGGCTGGGACGAATCTTCCAGTGAAGCTTCTGGACTACAAAAATTCGTTGGGAAGCTTTTCGGAGTGGATGATGTGACCGTTGCGTTGGGGCGGGTTTGGACGTCTTTTCGCCCGCGAAGGGATTCTGCTGGGATGGATCCAATCTCTCCACGTGGGAGAGAGAACGGAGATGCGATCGTTCGAGCCTGGCTGACTTTAAGAGGGGAGGCTGTTCTTTATTTTAAAGATGCTATTGTTAAGAATGAAAAGGGAGTAATTGCAAAGGGTGAATTAACGAGAGGCGTTGATAATTGTATAAGATATCTATCTGATGGTGTATTTGACTCAGGATATACCGATAATTCATATTCAGTAGAGCTTCAGAAATCCCAATATATCAAAGAATTGCCGGACCCTGGCGTAATCGTTAATCAACTTTTCGGTATCCCGATACCGATACGCGGGGCGGATGTGCTGTTTAGGGGCGGTATAAAATTTCCAGAGAGTGGTGGATTGGTTATCGCTATTCATGGGGAACCAGGTGCTGGAAAGACATCTATAGCTTTGGGTCTATCGGCCCATCTATCCCCTTTTGGAATAAAGACGTTTTTTATTACAGCGGATGGAAAGAGGAGAGATTTGCAAGCAAAAATCTCCCAGATGATTTCAGATAGAACGAGACGTCTGAGTTTTTTTCCATCTGATGAGGAGATTCAATCTTTTATTTATTTTGAAGAAATTAAGCCAAGTGATTTAGTTGACGAAGAAACTCCAGTTAGACTTATCGAAGATATTAGGAAATTGTCGGAAAGAATGGAAGGAAGTAGAAATGTAGAACGAAGTTTTAGTGAAATCGGTGCACCCTTGCCTTGTAGTGGCATTGTCGTTCTTGATGGACTTCATGATTTATTGGTTGGAAACGGTTCTGATAGCATAAGGCATTTGTATGATTTGATTGCTGCTCTAAGAAGTTTAAAACTTTTGGTCATCGTAACCAGTGGGAGAGACTGGAAAAATAATGCTCGCCTTGATTATTTGGTAGATATAAGTATTGAGCTTGGTCAAGAACATATAGATGAGTATGGAGCGAAACCGGATCGGCGTTTGATTCTATCGAAAACGCGACATCAGTTGTCCGCACTTGGAAAGCACGGCTTTAGATTGGATGGAGATAAAGGGGTTCGGTTTTCTCCTCAAATTAATTATAGACTTGAGGATAGGTTCATTTACGAACCTAGGTTGCCGGATGTTGAACGATCAAAAAAGGTTCTATCTATTGCGGCGACTTTAGATCAAAGAGAATATATTAGATCAATAAATGAGAGTGTTGGAAGAAATAGTGGATCTGTAAGGTTTTCCGATGTTTCGTCCTTTATTAATATATTTCCAGGCTCCCATATTTTGATAAATGGGAGGGGGTCGAGTGGTAAGGCTGGGCTCGCTTTAAAAATTGCTTGTGCTCCTGCATTTAAGAGTAAATATTTTAATGCAGATGCTTTGTTAAAGGAGCCTTTTGTGAACGTACTTGTGGCTTCATTTCTGTATTCTCAAAGCTATTACGATCTTCTGCATAAGAGGATTATTGAATACATGGATCTAGAATTTAGAAGCGTATTTGGTGTCGATTCTGAGAGTAAGATGAGAGTGGTCAATCCTGATAGATTCCATCTTAAAGTTATCCATTTCTACCCTGGACATTTGCGGCCAAATGATTTTTTCAATAGAATTGAGTGGGAAATAGAGTCTGCTCGGTTAAATGGCGTTCCTTATACGGCCATCGTGATCGACGGCCTTCATAATGTGCCGATTCAGTTTCCTGAATTGGAAAAGCACAGTTTGGTGTGGCCGCAATTATTTGATTCATTCCGTAGTCGAGATGTGACGGTCATTTCGACTCACACCACACTTGTGGTTCCAGATGCGGAAGATCCTAGGGTTACTACCGAGGTTGACGATAGACGTTCCGAGCCTTTGCGTCATGCTTTGGTTCAACGTGTTGATTTCCAACTTCAGATAGATCCGTTCAACCCCTATTTAAATTTGACGAGTGAAGAACATAGAAAAATGCAGGAAATTATTCTTGAATACAATATAGAAGATCTCTTCTCTGTTCGAGTTTTGACCGCGATTCATCAAAATATACCTCATAAAACAATGCTTTGGAGTCGGAGTCAGCTTGTCTTATTTGAAGATCCAAGGTACGAACAAAATAAGCAATTGAGTCTTAGGGTGTGATAAATATGTGTAGGACTATTGTTTCGAAGTGTATACTGTAATTTTATTTATTCTTGTTCACCCCGGCGTAATTGCTCACCGGGTTGGCGCAAGGCGCCTCAAGGGAGTGCGAAATTGCCCTGGATGAGATCGCGGATCGCGTCCAGCGGGGCTTGCCCCTTGAGCCTGGCGGTTCCGGTCACGGATCTGTATCCGGCATGAATTTG
>JAIOYK010000056.1 GCA_021741145.1 Rhodospirillum sp.
GACGCCCTGGTCAGCCGCGTCGAGACTGCCGCCGGACTGCTATCCGGCGGCGCCCTGCTCGTGACAATGTTGCTGGTCTCGGTGGACGCCCTGATGCGCTATGTCCTGGGCTCGCCCATTGTCTTCGCCCATTACGTGACGGAAAACTATATGCTTCCCGCCATGGTCCTGCCCGCCCTGGCTTGGAGCTACCGTACCGGTGGCTCCATCCAGATCGAGGCCCTTCTGCTGGCCTTGCCGGATTGGCTGGGGCGTTTGATCCATCGCCTGGGTCTCACCGTGGCTTGTCTCTATATGGGGCGCCTGACCTGGTTGGGCTGGATCAAGTTCCAGTCGGTCCTGATCGATGGAGAGGTGGACATGGGGGTCGTCGACTGGCCCAAGTCCTGGTCTTGGGTCTGGGTCCCCCTCGGTTGTGGGCTCCTCTGCATCCGCCTCGCGCTCGATGCCCTGGCTCCCGCCCCCGAGGACGACGAGCCCGAGGATGACCGAGCGGCCGGACAGAAGGCCGAGACAGAAGAGGCCCCCACCCCATGACCTTTCTCGAAGGTGTTCTTATTCTCTTGACGGTCATCGGCCTTGGCATGCCGGTGGGCTTCGCCCTTGGCGTCGCCGGGATTCTGGCCCTGATGCTGATCGTGCCCGCGGCGGCGCTGGCCGGGCTGATGACCAGCGTGGTTCATGGTACGGTGAGCAGCTATATCATCCTGACCATTCCCATGTTCATCCTGATGGCCGAGTTCCTCAGCGCCGGGGGAGTGTCCCAGGATCTCATGCTGGCCTGCGGACGGACCCTGCGCCGCTTGCGTGGGGGAGTGGCCTTGGCTTGTGTCTTCGCCGGGGCGATCCTGGCCTCGGCCTCGGGCAGCAGCACGGCCTCGGCGGCGAGCCTTTCGCGGGCCGCCTATCCTTCCATGAAGGCCATGGGTTACCGCCCCTCCTTCGCCATTGGCACCATCGCCATCTCCGGGACACTGGCGATCATGATTCCGCCATCCATCGCCTTCGTGGTCTACGGGTTGATGACCGAGGTGTCCATCGGCAAGCTGTTCGTGGCGGGATTCCTGCCTGGCCTGCTGACCGCCTTGGGCTACGTGGCGGCGATCCTGCTGACCCTGTGGCTGTGTCCGGATGCCGCGCCGCCGCCAGGACGGGACCTTCCCGACGCGTCGGACAGCCAGGGTCGGGTCTGGCCGATCATGATCCTGGTGGTCATTGTCCTGGGCTGTCTTTATGGCGGTGTCGCCACGCCCTCGGAGGTGGCCGCCTTGGGCGCCCTGGCGGCGGGGATCATCAGCTTCGCCTCCGGCCGGATGACGCGCCACGGCTTCACCTCCGCCCTGGGCAACACGCTGCGCACAACGGCGATGATCGTGACCATCATCTTCGGCGCTCATCTCTTCGGCTATTTCATATCCTTCACCCAGATCACCAACTCCCTCCTCGCGGTTATCGCGGACAGTGACTTGTCGCCCTATATTGTGGTGCTGATGATCGTTGCCGTCTACCTGATGCTGGGGATGATCATGGATCAGATGGCGATCATCATCCTGACCGCGCCCATCACCCACGCCCTGGTCACCAGCCTGGGCTTCGACGGAATCTGGTTCGGAGTGATTCTGGTCAAGACCGCCGAGATCGGTCTGGTGACGCCGCCCATGGGATTGAACGTCTTCATCGCTTGTTCGGCGGCGGGGGTGGACACGCGCACGGGCTTCAAGGGCGTCCTGCCCTTCGTCGCCGTGGAACTGGTGATCCTGGGCGTCCTGCTCGCCTTCCCCGGGCTGGTCCTTTTTCTGCCCAACGCCCTCTGATCCTAAACGAAGGCCGCTCCGGGGAACGGAGCGGCCTTGGCACGACAGGTCGTGAAAGGGGCGGGCGACCGCCGCTCGCCCCTTCGTCCTAAATGACCTCCTCGCGTTTCAACTCCGCCAACTCCTCCTCTGCCAGGCCCAGCCATTCGGAGAAAACCGCCTCGCTGTCGGCGCCCAGGGCGTGGCTGGGCTCCAGGGGAACCCGCTCCGTGCCCTCGTAGACGATGGGGCTGTGGGGCAAGACGACGCGGCCTAGGGTCGGGTGTTCGACCCATTGCAGGCTGCCCCGCGCGTGCATGTTTTCGTCGGTCATCACCTCGCCCAGTTCGCGGACCGGGGCGCAGGGCACCGAGGCGGCGAGCAGCTTCGCCGCGACCTCCGCCTTTGGGCACCGGCTGGTCCAGGACTCCATCAGCGCGTCGACCTCGAACATATGCCGGACCCGGTCGGAACGGGTCAGGAAGCGGGGATCCTCCAGCAGGTCCTCGCGGTCAATGACCCGGAGGACGGCCTGGAAATGGTGGTCGCCCGGGCAGTTGATGACCACATAACCGTCGGTGGTGGGATAGACGTTGTAGGGCGAGATGCCCATGCCCCCGTGGCGGTTGCCGGTCCGGGTGGCGCCCTTGCCACCGCTGGCGTGGAACATGCCGATGGTCGAGGCCATGGAGGAATAGACGGATTCCATCATGGAAACCTCCACCACCCGACCGCGGCCCGTGCGCTCGCGCTGAAACAAGGCGGTGGCGACGGCCGAATAGAGGTGGACGCCACCGTTGAAGTCACAGAGCGCGGGACCGGCTTTTACAGGGGGTTGATCAGGCTGGCCGGTGATATCGATGACCCCGGCCATGGCCTGGACCACCAAGTCCATCGCCGGATAGCCGCGATAGGGGCCGGTCTTGCCGTAGCCGGAACTCGACGCATAGATCAGACGCGGATTGATCTCGTGCAAGACCTGGGCGCCCAGGTCCAGGCGGTCCATGACCCCGGGCGCGAAGTTCTCGACCACCACGTCGGCGCGGGCGGCCATCTCACGGAAGATCTTCTTGCCGCGGTCGCTCTTCAGGTTGAGCGTCACCGAGCGCTTGTTGGAATTGAGCATGGCGAAGGCCATCGCGGCGCCTCCCATGTCGCCGCGGCTGCGTAGATGCTCGCCGGAACGGGGCTCGATCTTGATGACCGTGGCACCCGCCATGGCCATGAGAAAAGTGCAGTAGGGCCCCGCGTAGACATGGGACAGGTCGAGAACCGTTATCCCCTCTAGCGGTTGTTCGGGCGGGTCCGTGGTCGACGCGCGATCTAGGGGCGGCGTGGTGGGGGGGGCCTGTTTCATCTCGCCTGATTCCGTTTCCTTGCTGAATATCCTTGGCGGGCGACGACCGGAGCTCTGTGTCCGAAGCGCCCGAGGGTTGGGTCCGGTGGGTCTCCGGGAGACCACCACGACACCAGTGAATTAGTCAATATCATCTATATGAATAGAGAGGCCGTCAAGATGCTTGACGGCTTGACCTCGAGGTCTGAATAATTAAATTCATATAGATGATTCAATCAAAGCTGCCGCTCCCTCCATCGAGGGAATGCCTAGCGCCGATCAAGGAGCCTCGCCCATGAACCCCAAGGACAAGGGATCGTCCACCGCGGACGCCCGTCCTGATCTCGCCCGCGACGTGGCCGAGTTCGGTGCCGGCCTGACCATCGAGGGCGTGCCGCCGGAGGTGGTCGCGGCGGCGTCCCGCAATATCGCCGATACCTTGGCCTGCGCTTGGGCGGGGCGGACGGCGCCTGGGGTGGACGAGGTGATGGCGCTGGTCAAGGGGTGGGGTGGCAAGGGCGAGGCGACCTTGTTTTGCGACGGAACGCGGGTGCCCGCCCATCACGCCGCCTGGGTCAACGGGGTCATGGGCCATGCCCGGGATTTCGATGACACCCACGACGCGGCGGTGTTGCACGCCGGTGTCTCGGTGGTCCCCGCGGCCTTGGCGGCGGCGGAACTGGTGGGGCCGGACGCCACCGGCGCCGATATCCTGGCTGGGGTGGCGGCGGGGTTGGAGTTGACCTGTCGACTCGGCCTCGCCACCTCCATTGGCATCATCGAGAGCGGCTTCATCTACAGCGCACTCTTCGGCTATTTCGGGGCGACTTTGGCGGCGGCGCGCGTGGCTCGCTTGGACGCCGACACCACGCTCAACGCCCTGGGAATCGTCTACAGTCAGGCTTCGGGCACCCATCAGGTTACCCGGGACGCGGCCTTGACCAAGCGCATGCAACCGGGATTCGCCGCCCGCGCCGCGGTGCTATCCGTTCAGATGTCGCGGGTGGGGATCCGGGGCGCCCGCGCGGTTTTCGAGGGCGAGGACGGCCTGTTCCGCACCTATTTGCGAGGCCGCGCCGATGGTCAGCGGGTTCGCGCGGGATTGGGGTCCGTCTACGATTTTCTCGACCTTTCCTACAAACCCCATCCCTGTTGCCGCTTCAATCACGCCGCCATTGACGCGGCCATGCAACTGCGCGCCACGCCGGGTTTCGATGCGTCGGCGGTGAGCGCCATCATTGCCCGGGTGAACCATCAGGCCCACGAGGCCGTCTGCACGCCGGAGTCGGTCCGTAAGGCTCCGCGAGAGGGGGTACAGGCCCAGTTCAGCCTGCCCTATACGGTGGCCTGCGCCCTTATCGATGGGGCCGTCCGCATCGATCATTTCGCGCCGGAGGCCCTGGAACGTGCCGATCTCCGCGCCCTGGCGGGGCGGGTGACCTGCCTCGCTGATCCCGAGATCGAACGCCGGTGGGGCCGCTCCATCTCCCCGGCCCAACTTGTCGTCGAGACCCCGACCGGGACGCTGGAAGCCTGGGTGGAATTCCCCAAGGGTCATCCTCGGGCGCCCATGTCGGAGGCGGACTTCCAGGCCAAGGCCCTGGACTGCCTCTCCGCCGGGGGGGCGGTCGATCCAGAGACGGGCGCCCGCGTCCTCGCCGGGGCGGTCGCGGATCTTCCGGCCCGTCAAGGTGTCGCGGCTCTGATCGGGGCCATGATCGCCCCCGCGCGCCCGTGAGCGGCCGGGAAAGGAGTGTATCCATGACGTCCAAGGCATACGCCGCGACCTTCGACTTCCCAGCCGTCCTGAAGCCGGGTGATTGGGTTTCCTGGCCCCAGGGCACGGGCGAGCCCCTGGGCCTGACCCGCCGCTTGATGTCCCAGTTGGATCCGTCCATGGACCTGACCCTTTTCACTGGTCTGACGGCGGGTGGTACGGTCACGTCCGAGGACGCCGCGCGGGCGCGTCTGATCGGCCTCAATGGCCTGGGCACCAACCGCGTGCTCGTCGCCACGGGGGGCATGGACATCATTCCAACCCATATTTCGGAGGTTCCCGCCCTTCTACGGTGCCGCCGGATCCCGGTGACGGTGGCCCTGATCCGCGTCCGTCCCACGGAGGATCCGGACCTTCTGTCTTGCGGCGTGGTCGCTGATTACACCCGCGCCCTGGTGGACTCCGCCCGCGTGGTGGTCGCCGAGTTGGACGAGCGTCTCCCCTTGACCCGTGGTGACGCCCTGATTCCGCGCAAGCGGATTCATCATCTGGTCGCTCGCGGTCCCGATGAAATCCTGATGCCCGATCCAGACCCCTCGACCCTGGACATGGCCCTCGCCGCGCGCGTCGCCGCTCTCATCCCCGATCGGGCGACCGTGCAATTGGGCATTGGTGGCTTGTCCGCCGCCATCTCCCGTGCCCTGATGGGGCATCGGGAGTTGGGAATCCATGGCGGCGTGATTTCCGATGTCCATGTCGACTTGGTCGAGGCCGGGGTGGTCACCGATGCTTACAAGGGCATCGATCCCGGGCAATCAGTCACCGGCTGCCTGTTCGGCACCCGCCGTCTGATGGCGTTCGCGGACAACAATTCGGCGCTCTCCCTTCGGTCGGTGGAATACACCCATGCCCCCGCCGTCCTGTCGCGGGTGCGTTCCCTGCACAGCGTCAATTCGGCGGTGGAGGTGGACCTCTCCGGTCAGGTCAACGCCGAGCGCGCGGGCGACCGCTATGTGGGCGCCATCGGCGGCCAGGTGGATTTCGTGCGAGGCGCGCGCCTGTCCTCCGGTGGCCGTTCGATTATCGCCCTCGCCTCGACGGCGGCCAGCGGCACCGTCTCGCGCATCGTTCCCAGTCTGTCGCGGGGAGTGGTGACCACCGCCCGCTCCGACGTGGATGCCGTGGTGACCGAGCACGGCATTGCCGAACTCAAGGGCGTCCCGTTCGCCGAACGCGCGCGCCGCCTCGTCGCCATCGCCGATCCGCGGTTCCGGGGGGATCTCCTGGCCAGTCTGGCCCGGACGCAAGGAGGATAACGGTCATGACTCTGGAGGAAGTGGTAAGAATCCGCCGCGCCACCCGCGCCTTCCGGCCTGATCCGGTCCCCGGAGAGACCGTGGAGGCGCTGCTGGATCTGGCGCGCATGGCGCCGTCCGGTGGCAATCTACAGCCTTGGACGGTGGTGGCTCTGACCGGCGCCCCCCTGCGCGGTTTGATCGACCGGGTGGGGGAGCGCCGGGCCGGCGGCGGGCGGGACGCGCCAGACCACCCCATCTATCCCACCGGTCTCTGGGAACCCCTGCGCGGTCGCCGGCGCGCCGCCGGCGCACAACGGTACGCGGCCCTCGGCCTTGCCAGGGGACCTGAGTCCCAGGCCCTGCTGGAGGATATGAACCTTCGCTTCTTCGACGCGCCCGTCGGTCTCTTCTTTCTCGCCGACTGGCGCTGCGGCCCCCTGCAGTGGTCCGATCTGGGCATGTTCATGCAGACCGTCATGCTCGCCGCCACGGCGCGGGGGTTGGCGACCTGTCCCCAGGCCGTCTGGGCCGGGTGGGGACGGACGGTGGCCGACCACCTGGGGCTGGATCCCGACCTTGCCCTCTTAGCGGGCATGGCCTTGGGCGTTCCCGACGAAGGGGCGCCCTTGAACGCCCTCTCCCCGGGCCGGGAAGAGGTTCGTAACTTTACGAAAATACTTGGTTTTTCCGATCGATAAGGGGAGTCGGGACAATTATAATTATTTAGATGATTTGACAAACTTTTGCGATTGAGTCTATCGTGAATTCAATAAGGAAGGTGGCCGCGCCGCACCGTGGAGCAGGTCATGGGACCGGAGGAACAGAACCGTGCGATCACTGCTTTTCACACCGGGAGACAATCCGGCGAAGATGGAAAAGGCGTTGGCCAGCGGAGCCGACGCCCTGATTTTAGATCTGGAGGACGCGGTGGCTCCCGCGCGTAAGGAAGAGGCCCGGCGCATTACTCGGGACTTCCTGGAAGCCTATGTTGGACGATCGGATATTCCGATCCTCTATGTGCGCGTGAATGCCCTGTCAACTGGTCTGGGGCTGGGCGATCTCGCGGCTGTCACGCGTGGCCGCCCTCATGGGATCATGGTCCCCAAGGCCAGGGGTGGCGCCGATCTTGATCTGATCGGACACTACCTCTCGGCCCTGGAGTCCCGGGACGGGATCGTCGTGGGCTCCATTCGTCTCTTGCCCATCGTCACCGAACTGGGCGCGGCGATGTTCGACATGGGCAGCTACGCCAGCGCCAGCGCCCGTGGACGTCTGGCGGGCATGCTGTGGGGCGGCGAGGATCTGTCCGCCGATATCGGCTCCGTGGTTAATCGCGGCGCCGATGGAAACTACCTCTTTCCCTTCGCCATGGCCCGCGCCCTCTGCCTTTACGCGGCGGCCGCCGCGGGAGTGTCCGCCATTGATGCCGTCAACACCGATTTCCGAGACATGGCGGGGCTGGAAGCTGAATCCGTGACCGCCCTCCGCGAAGGGTTCTCCGCCAAGGCGGCGATTCACCCGGCACAGGTGCCGGTCATCAACAAGGCCTTCACGCCTTCGGCCGAGACCATCGCCTGGGCACGGCGGGTGGTGGACGCTTTCGCCGAGGCGCCCGAGGCGGGTGCCGTGGCCGTCGACGGCCGCATGGTCGATGCGCCGCATCTTCGGCTCGCTCAGGGGACCTTGGCGCGGGCCACCGGCTGACCAGGAAGACCAATCCCGGGGACGGGGTCGACGAGAAAAAAGGGGATGAACAGGAACCAGCGGTCGAGGGGGGCCGCCGAACGCAACGAGAAAATCGGTTCAAAAAAATCTGACCGAACCTGGAGGAAACTGAAGATGATCGCCTTTTCCCGCCTTGTCCGCCTCGCGGCGACCAGTGCCTTCGCGACCTGGGTCGCCACCGCTCCCGCCTTCGCCGAACGGCCGGAGGCCCCCTCGGTCAATATCACCCTGGGGGCGACCAGCTCGAGTTCCAGCTTCTTCGCCTTTCACGCGGCAGTCTCCAAGGCCCTGTCGGTGGAATCCGGCGAGGGCATCCGCGCCCGGGTCATGGAAACCGGTGCGTCCGTCGACAATCTCAATCTGATGCGCCAGGGCCGGATCCAGCTTGGCCATTCCACCAGTTTCGCCCTGTCCCAGTCGTATTTCGGCAAGGGACCCTGGGAGGAGAAGGGGGCGGACAAGGATGTCCGCGCCGTGATGTCCTTCAATCTATCACCCCAGATCCTGGCTGTGCGCGCTGACGCTGGAATAGCGTCGCCCAAGGATCTGGAGGGAAAATCCTTTTCCTCCGGTATCCAGGGCAGTTCCTCGGCGATTGAGGTGCAGACCGCCTTGGACGCCATCGGCGTGACCCCGGAATACCAGTCCTCCTCGCTGGAGGACGCTTTAACCAAGGTCCAGGACGGGCGCATCGTTGGTCTCGCGAAATCTTCTCCGGCACCGGAGACGCCCGATGCCTCCCTGTTGCGCCTTCAGGCCTCGGTGGATACGCGGATCCTCTCCTTCACCGACGAGCAATTGGCCGAGATTCAGGAAAAGGCGCCCCTGCTGGTGACCTTCGTCGTTCCCCCGAACACTTACGAAAACCAGGATAAGCCGGCCAATGTGATCGGCCATACCAGCGGCTTCGCGGCCCCCGCCTCCACCGACCCCGACATCATTTATTATCTGTGGGAGGCGATGACCAATCAGCGTGACATCCTCGGCGAGGTCAACCCCCACTGGACCGAGGTCGACTTCGTGAAACTGACCTTGGAAGGGGCGCCGCCCGTACCGCTGCACCTGGGTGCCTACCGCTGGCTGAAAGATCACGGCGCCGATATTCCGGACAAACTCGTACCGCCCGAGGCCAAGCGGTAACCGGGTGGATTCCCGGCTTTCCCTCTTTTCTCGCCATTGCGAGGCCGGTCTCCCTCCGGGGAGCCGGTCCCTTCCCCCCATGGGAGACACGCCTTGCTGGATACCCAAGACAGAACAGAGCGGGCGATGGTGGTGGTCGCTTTCACCTTCGCCGCCTTCCACATCTACACAGCCGGATTCGGTCTGGCCCCGGACATGGTTCAGCGAGCCGTTCATGTGAATTTCGGCATCGCCCTCTCGGTCATGGGTGCCCTGGGGCGGTTCCGTTCCCGGTGGGTGCCAGCGGTTCTGGTCCTGGTGGTGGCCCTGGCCACGACTTCGACGGTCTGGCTGGGCTTCAACTACGAGCGCCTGATACTCGACCCCTTCTGGACCACCTCCGTGGATTTCGCCATGGGCGGCGTCATGGTTGTGGCGGTGGTGGTCGCCGCTTATCTGCTTCTCGGTCTCCCCTTCGTCGTCCTCGCTCTCGTGGCTCTTGCCTACGCCCGCTTTGGCTATCTGGTGCCGGGACCCTTCGGCATTCCGCCCTTCGATAGCGAATACATCGTTCAGGTGCTCTACGGGACCACCCGGGGACTCTGGGGTATCACCACCGCCGCCACGGCGACCTCGGTGGCGGTTTTCGTGATTTTCGGCGGCATCTTCCTGTTCACCGACGGCGCCAACTGCTTCCTGCGCATCGCCCAGCGGCTGGTGGGCGGATCCGTGGGCGGGCCAGCCAAGGTGGCGACGGTGTTCAGCGCCCTCTTCGGCATGGTCTCGGGGTCCGCCGCGGCCAATGCCTCGGTCACCGGCAACTACACTATCCCGATGATGAAAAAGGCGGGCTACCGGCCGGAGAAGGCCGCGGGGATCGAAGCCGCGGCCTCCGCTGGGGGACAGATCGCGCCGCCGATCATGGGCGCGGCGGCTTTCGTCATGGCCGAGTTCCTGGGTGTCTCCTATGGGACGATTATCACCGCCGCGGCCATTCCCGCCGCCCTCTATTTCTTCGGCATGCTGGTGGCCGCCGATATCCATGGACGCGTCCACGACATCCGCCCTCTCGACAAGCCCGATGGCGAACCCCTCGACTGGCGGTCCGTCTCCCAGTTCGTGCTGCCGATCGGCGCCTTCCTCGGTTGCTTCCAGATCGGCCTCAGCGAGACCTACGCCGGGTTCTGGGGGATCGTCGTCCTGATCGCCGTCTACCTCGTCACCGGTCATGGCGACCTTCGGAAGCGGGTGGCCAATATCTTGCGTGGCATCGTGCAAGGTGGTCGCTCCCTGGTGCTCATCGCGGTGCTGGCCGGGGCGGCGCAGATCGTCGTTGGCGTCATTGGCATCACGGGAGTCGGCCTGACCATCACCCAGTTGGTGGTCGCCGCCAGTGGCGGGATGCCGTTGCTCGCCTTGGTTCTGGTGGCTCTGGTCATCATTGTCATGAGCATGGGCATGCCCACCACCGCGGCTTACGTGCTGGGCATCGCCATTGGCGGCCCGGCGCTGCAAAGTTGCGGCCTGACCCCCATCGCCACCCATATGTTCGTCTTCTACTTCGCCTCCGCCGCCGCCCTGACACCACCGGTCTGCGCCGGTGTTTTCGTCGCCGCCGGGATCGCCGGGGCGGACTGGTTCAAATCCTCGCTGGTCGCCATGTGGTTCGGCATCGGCAAATACCTTGTGCCCTTCGTCTTCGCCTTCTCCGACGCCCTGTTGCTCCAGGATGTCGATCTGGCCGGACTGGTGGTGATCCTTTCGGCCTTCGCCGGGATCGGCGTGATCTCGGCGGCCCTCGCCCTGATCGGTGGGGGAGGGGGGTGGTCCCTGCGGCTGCTGATTCCCTGGCTGCTGGTGGCGGGCGCGGCGCTTCTCTACCCCAACATTTGGGTGTCCGGGGTCGGGTTCGCCGCTACCCTGGGCGCCCTGGTTTGGGCGCGGCTCGCCCACTTCAGCCCCATGTGGGTGGCCAGCGCCGGGCGGGAACCCCGATGAGTCGCGTCAAGGACAGGCTGCGGATCGGCGTGGGCGCCGGGTTCGCCGACGACCGGGTCGAGCCCGCGGGCCAATTGGTGGAGCGGGCCGACCTCGACTATCTGGTCTTCGAGTGCCTGGCGGAGCGGACCACCGCCCGCGAGAGCCTGAGTCTGGCCAAGGATCCCGAGGCCGGATATACCCCGCGTCTAGCCGAGCGCATGGAACGGGTACTCGGCCCCTGTCTCGAGCGGGGGACGCGGATCGTTACCAACATGGGGGCGGCCAACCCCCCGGCGGGCGCGCGGCTCGCCCGCCGTCTCGCCCGGGACATGGGTTTGGGCGACCTGTCCGTCGCCGTGGTCGAGGGTGACGAGGTCACCGAATGTCTGCGTGCCCGCCCCGACCTTCCGCTGCTGGAAAGCGGGGCACCCCTGGAATCGATCCTCCCCCGCTTGGTGTCGGGACACGCCTATCTGGGGGCGGACGCCGTCTCCGCCGCCTTGGACACGGGGGCCTTCGTGGTCATGACCGGGCGCGTCGCCGATCCCTCCCTCTTTCTGGGCCCGGCCCTCCACCATTTCCGCTGGGCCGTCGACGACTGGTCGCGCATCGCCGCGGGATCCCTGGCCGGTCATCTGCTGGAATGCTGCTGTCAACTCACGGGCGGCTGTTTCGCCGACCCGCCGGTCCTGGAGGTCCCAGACCTCGCCAACCTGGGTCACCCCTTCGCCGATATCGGCGCCGAGGGCCAACTGGAGCTTGGAAAATGCCCGGACAGTGGCGGACGGTTGGATATCGCCACCTGTACCCAGCAGCTTCTCTACGAGATCCACGATCCGGCGGCCTATCTGACGCCAGACTGCCAGCTCGATGTCACTGGGGTCGATTTTGTCCAAACTGCGCCGAACCAGGTGCGGGTCGTGGGCGCGCGTGCCCGTCCGCCCACGGAAAGCTATAAGGTGACCGTCGGCTACCATGACGGCTATATCGGCGAGGGGCAGGTGACCTACGCCGGGCCAAACGCCGTGGCTCGGGCCCGACTGGCGGGGGAGGTGATCCTCCGCCGCCTCGCCGACCGGGGTTTTGTCTACGAGGAAACCCGGGTGGATCTGATCGGTCTGTCGAGCATGCACGGCGAGGGGGAGGGGCGCCCCGAGCCCTATGAGGTTCGTTTGCGTGTCGCGGCCCGGGCACCCGACCGCGCCGCCGCGGCCGCCGTGGGCTTCGAGACCCGGGCCATGCATGTCAACGGACCGGCCGGAGGCGGGGGTGGGTCGGACCCCGTGGTCCGCGAGGTTCTCGCGGCGGCCTCCGTCCTCCTTCCCAGGACCCTGGCGCCTTGGCGCGTCATGCTGATGGAGGGACCGTCATGACTCGGGTTCACGATCTCGCCCACGGGCGGGCGGGGGACAAGGGGAACACCTCCAACATCTCGGTCATCGCCCGTGACACGGCGTCCTGGGAGTTACTGCGCCGCGCCTTGACGGAGGAGGTCGTGGCCCGAGCCTTCGCGCGGGTGGCCAGCGGGCCGGTGCGCCGTTACGAATTGCCCGGTTTGAAGGCTTTTAATTTCGTGATAGAGGGCGCCCTGGGCGGAGGTGTCACGCGGTCCCTGGCCCAGGACCAGCACGGCAAGGGACTGAGCTATCTGATGCTCGCCATCGACCTGCCCGATGGGAACACTCCCAACGCCGGGGAGGGAGCCTGAATGCCGTTGGAGCCCGTTCCCGACCGCCAGTCCCGTCACCACCGTTCGGTGGATCTGCGCGCCTATCGGCGCGACGATGGACTGTGGGACGTGGAGGGCCATCTGGTGGACCGGCGGGCCGAGGATAGCATCCTGCGGAGCGGGCGCCGCTTGGCGGCGGGCGAACCCTTGCATGACATATGGCTTCGGCTGACGCTGGACGAGGAGATGGAAATCCGCGCGATCTCCGCCGCCATCGACGCCAGCCCTTACGCGGTCTGCCCAGGGGCGATCGCCTCGCTGTCCGTTCTGGTGGGGATCCGCATTGGGTCGGGATGGCTGTCGTCCGCGCGCGGACGTCTTCCCCCCGCCAGCAATTGTACCCACCTGGTGGAACTTCTGGGTCCATTGGCGACCACGGCCTATCAGGCGATCATCCCCTATAAGCGCGCCCGGGCGGCAACGGATGACTTGCCCGGGGTTGGCCCCTCTCTCTGCCACGCGCACGCGACGCCCTCGCCTCCGGCGGATCGGTTCCCTTGGAGTGGTGTAAGGGCGTGGGTGCGCTCTGGTATCCCGGCGAGGCCGAGTGGTTGGGCTATCTGGCGGCGGTCGTCGGCAAGGGTGTGATATCCTCGCTCACGGTGGAGATGGTTTCCAGCGTGTCGCCTTCGGCGTCCCTTCGGTCCATGTATCGGTAGCACTGCACGGCCCATTCGTCGTTCTGCTCCATGAGGAGAGCCCCAACGAGACGCGTTATGGCCTCCTCGTTGGGGAATATCCCCCCGACATCGGCCCGCCGCTTGATTTCCCCGTTCAGTCGTTCGATGGGATGGGTCGAATGCAGTTTCGTCCAATGCCGCTTTGGAAAACTCATGTAGGCCAGGACGTCCTCCTCGGCGCCATCCAGGATCGCGGCCAACTTGGGCAATTTCAGGCGCATTTGGTCCGCGACTTCCTCGCGGAGCCTGGAAACCTAGCTCTTCAAGTAGCATTCGTATTGCGCCAAACCGCGACCATCGTGCGATCACTTCCAACCAATCCGCGCCAAACCGCTATTTTATCCGATAGCGCTCGAACCCGTTGGTTTCCCTACGCTTCTACCCGCCCTTGTCATTTCCCCAACGCGCCAAACCGATCACCTCCCCACAGGATGAAAAGGTCCAAGGACTAGACGCGGTGGGGACGGCTCCTGTCGCGCGGTTCCCGGGGCCGGCGCGGTGGGGCACGGTACAGGACACATTGGCCGATAAACCGGGTTATCGCCCGGACCTAGTTTTGGGCGAAACCCCCAAAATCCCACTTCTTTCTTGTTTTCAAAGGATTGGGGTCTGGGGCCTTCCAGCCTCGGCGGGGAAGGGGGCGGAGCCCCATGATCAGGAATTGGAAACTGTTGTGAACCGTGGTGGTTGGGGGGCGCAGGATACTACCGACGGGCGTCCGATGGATTTCGAGACCCCTGGTGTCGGTCGGGTCCCCCGTTGTCCCTCCGATCCACTTCATTCCGTTCTATCCGGTTGAAATTCATCGTGTTCTAGGTGGAGGCTTCCACCTTCCGTTGGGGACTGGCCAGGGGCAGGGTGAGAACAAGGGCGAGGCCGACCAGGGCCGCCGACCCCCAGAGGGTGCCGGTCAGCCCGCCCCACTGGTAGACCAGTCCCGAAAGCAAGGTGCCCGCCAGCCGCCCCCAGGCGTTGGCCATGTAATAGAAGCCTACGTTCAAGGCCACCTTGTCGGCGTCCGAATAGGCGACGATCAGCCAGCTATGGACCGCCGAATTCATGGCGAAGACGGCGCCGAAGACCAACAGACCCGCCACCAGCGCCCAGCCGGCCTGAAATCCCGGCGGCGGGTTCACCATGACCCAGGCCAAACCCACCGTGGTCACGAGAAGAAGCGCCGCCCAAATCCTGGCGGCCCGGGCCCCATGGTCGATGGTGGTGGTTTTTCGCAGCAGGCGTGGGGCGCCCGCCTGGATGACTCCGTAGCCGATAATCCAGGCCGCCATGAAGGCGCCCACCTGGTCGAAACTCCACCCCAGAGTGGAGTACAGAAAGACCGGAACCCCAA
This sequence comes from Rhodospirillum sp., assembly GCA_021741145.1. Classification (GTDB taxonomy): domain Bacteria; phylum Pseudomonadota; class Alphaproteobacteria; order Rhodospirillales; family Rhodospirillaceae; genus Rhodospirillum. The sequence goes on from JAIOYK010000056.1 coordinate 14,726, forward strand.
CCACGAACCAAATGTCGCGGCTGGCGAACAGGAACACCCGGGCGGCCGAAAGCCAGTTGATTTCCCGGCTCTTGGCGAACAGGTCCCGCCCGCTCACCTTGCCCTTGGCCCGGCCCAGGTCGGCGCGGACCGTGAGGAGAGCCACCAGCAGGACCACGCAAAGGCCTCCGGCCATGGCCCAAAGGGCCGCCTGGAATCCCAGGAGTTCGAGAAGCAGACCGCCCAGGAAAAAGCCCACGCCCTTGAGCGCGTTCTTCGAGCCCGTGAGCAAGGCCACCCAGGTAAACAGGGTTCCCTCGGCGTGGGGCGGAACCACCGCCCTGATCGCCGACTTGGACGACATTTTGGTGAGGTCCTTGGCGATGCCCGACGCCGCCTGACAGCCCATCACATAGGCCACGGAGAGCGCGAGGATCCAAGCCGGGTCGGTCAGCGACAGGGCGAGCAAGGCCGCCACCTGGACGGCGAGACCGGCGAACAGGGTGATCCGTAGACCGAAACGGGCGCCGATCCAGCCTCCGATCAGATTGGTGACCACCCCCATGGCCTCATACAGCAGGAACAAAAACGCCAGTTCCAGCGGCGAGAACCCGAGCCGATGGAAATGTAGCAGGACCAGCATGCGCAGGGCGCCGTCGGTCAGGGTAAAGCCCCAATAGGCCGCCGTCACCGCCGCGTACTGGCCGATCCCGTTCGTTCCCTTCGTGCCGGTCATGTCCGGGCGCTCACAATCAGTTTCGCCAGATCGATCATCCGGTTCACATACCCCCATTCGTTGTCGTACCAGGCGTAGATCTTCACCTGCCGCTTATCGATGACCATGGTGGAGGGCGCGTCGATCACGGAGGAGCGGGGATCGCCCTGGAAGTCGGTGGAGACCAGGGGCCGCTCCTCGACACCCAGAATGCCCGCGAGGGGACCGGCGGCGGCGGCGCGGAACAGGTCGTTGACCGCCTCCTCCGTCGTGTCTCGGGCCACCTCGAAGACACAGTCGGTGAGCGAGGCATTGAGCAGGGGCACGCGGATGGCGTGGCCGTTCAGTTTTCCCTCCAACTCCGGGTAGATGAGCGTGATCGCCGTGGCGGAGCCGGTCGTGGTTGGAATCAGGGCGTTCAGGCCGGACCGGGCGCGACGCTTGTCCTTGTGGGGACTGTCCACCATCACCTGGGTGTTGGTCACGTCATGGATGGTGGTCATGGATCCATGGACAATGCCGAGGCTTTCGTGGATGACCTTGACCACGGGGGCCAGACAGTTGGTGGTGCACGATGCCGCCGTCACGATGGGGTGGGCGGCCGGGTCGAAGAGGTGGTGGTTGACGCCATACACCAGATTGAGGGCGCTTCCGTCCTTCACCGGCGCGCTGACCAGGACATGGCCTATCCCCTTGTCCAGGTAGGCGCGCAGACGCTCGCCGGTCAGAACCGTGCCCGAGCATTCCATCACCAGATCCACGTCGTCTCCGGTCCACGGGATCTCCTCCGGGGAGGTCGCGTCCGTGAAGGCGACGGTGGCGCCGTCGATGGTCAGGGCGTCATCCGTCCAGCCGATGGCGTGGCGCCAGCGGCCCTGGACGGTGTCGAACTCCAACAGGTGGGCGGCGATTTCCGGACCCCCCTTGATTTCATTGACGGCGACGAAGGTCAGGGCGGGATCGGTCCATCCCGCCCTGAGGGCCAGTTTGCCCATGCGACCCAGGCCATTGATGGCGATACGCAGTGACATATTGAAGGTGACCTTCCGTGGGAGTCGCCGACTCTACGCGACGTCGACCCGCGCCCTGTCATTGGTCTGACCGATCCGGTCGAGCTTCCGCTGCAGGGCCAACTTGTCGAGGGACCGGAGAGGCAAGGCGCAGAAAATGGAAATGCGGTTCAGAAGCATCCGGAAGACATCGGCCGTGAACAGAACTTTCTCGGTCTCATCACCTTGATGGGTGACAGGATCGGGGACGCCCCAATGGGCGGTCATGGGTTGCCCGGGCCAGACAGGGCAGACTTCACCCGCGGCGTCATCGCACACCGTGAAGACGAAATCCATCGTGGGAGACTCCGGCAAGGTGAATTCGTCCCAGGTCTTGGAGCGGAGCTCGCCGATGGGATAGTTGTCTCGTCCCAGGAGGGCCTTGGCGATGGGGTCGATTTCGCCCCTGGGCCGACTGCCCGCGCTGAAGGCGCGGAAGCGGCCAAGCCCTTCGCGGTTAAGGATACACTCGGCCATGATGCTGCGCGCCGAGTTGCCGGTGCACAGGAACAACACGTTGTAGACGCGATCATCGGTGGTCATGGTCAGCAGCTCCCATGGGGCCGGTTCGGTCGAACCCCGGACCCCTCCGTTCGGCAGGAAGGCGGCCAGGGCGGTGAAAGCCTCGTAACTGATCGAATAGAGGAGGCGTTGGCCGTTCCGGTGGCTCTCCACCAATCCGGCCATCCTCAGGTCCTTCAGGTGGAACGACAGCGCGGACGGCTTCAGGCCGGTGCATTCTCCCAGGTCGCTGGCGGCCAACTCGCCGACCTGGGCGAGCCGAAGAACGATATCCAACCGAGTTTCATGTGCGATGGCGGCGAATAGCCGCGCCGCGAGTGTCGTGTCCATGAGGGAGAGAATGTTAAATACTTCCTGAATTGTCAAATTAATAAAATGTGACCGTAAATCAAAGACGTATGGCCAGTTGAAAAAGGCTTGATCTCCCGCCTCTCATGAAAAATTCGTTGGACGGTCGATGCACTCGCCTGTCATGCGGGGGGCATCGGTTCGGTGCGTTCGCCTGTGAATGTCGAGTTGGCTCCTGGGGAAGGGGCGTCGATCCAATTCCAATTGTCTCCCATGACGGCTACTGACAAGAGGACAGAGGAATGCTTCGGAATCTCTTCGATGTCGGCGCGCTGGCGCTGAATGCCATCGCTCCCACGTGGATCCGGACCCCCTGATTTTCGCCTATACCCCCGTCGAGGATCCCTCGTTTACGAAACCGGCGGGTCGGATTTCCTGACCCATATGGGGGCCGCGCCCTGTACAGCCATGGTCTTTGTCTGGAGCCAACTGACTCGCGGTAACGCGACATAGATCAAATCGCCTTGAATCGGAATCGATTTCAGGCGATTTGATCTCGGTTCAATAAATGAGAGTGCTTTGCCCGAAACCGGTGTCCACTTTCGGGCAAGGTGCTCTAGACGTTGGTGAGGGGTTCGGGAAAGGCTGCTTTACAGGGAAAGCGGCCAAGCGATTTTGAACGAGAAAGGGGACTGCATTGTCCGAGACACCCAATATTGAAGATGAAAGCTTCGCGGCCATCGACCCGCGGTCCCTCTTCCCCGACGTCCGTGGCACCCACCCGCCGCGTATCCTGATCCTCTACGGGTCCCTGCGCGACCGGAGCTTCTCGCGCTTCGCCGCCGAGGAGGCCGGACGCATCCTGACCCGTTTCGGAGCGGACGTCCGCGTTTTCGATCCCCGCGGCCTGCCACAAACCGATACGGTGGAAGAGGTTCACCCAAAGGTGACCGAACTGCGTGACCTTGTGGTATGGTGCGAAGGCATGGTTTGGTCCTCGCCCGAAAGGCACGGGGCAATGACGTCGATCATGAAGAGTCAGATCGACTGGATCCCGCTCTCCCTCGGCTCGGTTCGCCCAACCCAGGGCAAGACACTGGCGGTGATGCAGGTCTGTGGTGGCTCTCAATCGTTCAATACGGTGAACCAATTGCGCATCCTTGGGCGCTGGATGCGGCTGCTAACGGTCCCGAACCAATCCTCGGTCGCCAAGGCCTGGGACGAATTCGACGAGGCCGGTCGAATGAAGCCCTCGCCCTATTACAACCGGATCGTCGACGTCATGGAGGAATTGGTAAAGTTCACCCTTCTCACGCGCGACATCAAGGATCATCTCGTCGACCGGTACTCGGAACGGGTGGAAAGCCACGCGGCGCTTTCGGCGCGGGTGAATCAGAGTACGGCCGTCGGATGAGGGGGGGGACCCGCCTCGGGGGTCTTGATCGAATACAACGCGCCGCGACGGGAAGCGATGGCCGGAACACGGGAGTTGTGTTCCGGCCGTGGCGCCTCATCCCTCCCTGTATAGGGGGATTTGAAGGAGAGGTGGCCAGTTGTCTCCGGCCTGTCCGCCAGCTTACGGATATCGGCCCAGGTGATCTTGTATTCGGGAATGATGAGCTCGTTTACCGTTTCCGCTCGCCGTTCATGGACGTCAGGTTCATCTCCCCCGAGGTGGCGGCGGGCAGAACCACATGGGTATGGGCGCCAATGGCCGTGGGCACGATATCCATGTTCAGGCTGAACAGGCCACCCAGGCGGATGGCGTCCATGATGGCTTCGACCAGGGCATCCCGGTCCCCCGCGGGGGCCGCCGACATGGCGTCCTTCACCAAGTCCGTTCGTTTCTTATAGGCCTGCTTGAATTTGGAGGCATTCAGCGTGGTCTTGAAGTGGTCGCAGGCCCAAACATGGTGGATCCCGCCCTTGCCTTGGAGAATCAACTGGTCCACGGAGGGCGCCGGTCGCCCGACATGGGCGTCGGAGGGCCGCACGTACCCTTCCTGGTGACCGCCCAAACGGCAGCATCCCCCACCTTCCCGACCGATATTCCCGGTGGCCAGGGACAGGGCGGCGATGGCGGCGATGGTCCGATAGTTATCGTTGGACCAGATGACACCCTTTTCGTAACCGGTGAAGGTCCGGCGGCGGGCTCCGTCCTCCTTGGGGTGGGCGATCCACTCGGCGGCCTTGATGATATCGGCGGCGGGGACGCCGCAGATGTCCGCCGCTTCATCCACGGACATGCGGTTCTTGGGGAACATGTCCTCGAAACCGCTGGTGTGGGCCTCGATGAAGGCCCGGTCGATCCACCCCTGGTCCGTCACATATCCCAAGAGAGCGTTGAGCAGGGCCAGATCCGTGCCGGAATGGATGGCCAGGTGCAGCACGTTCTTCTTGCCCGCCACGGTCTCGCAGGCGTTCAGGGGGGTGGTCCGTCGGGGGTCCACGACCCACCCTGCGGGTGGGGGGATGGGCCTCGCCGGGCATCCTCTCCGCCTTCTTCCCCTGGCTTTCGCCGCGCGGATTGGGGACCCAGTGGTTCAGGAAGTAGTTGGTCTGGGTTTCCAACTGATTGGCTCCGACGGCCAGGATGGTGTCGCGGAGCTCCGCGTCCTCGTAGGCGTTGTTGAGCTCGCTCATGCCCATGTCGCGCTGGCCGTGGACCTCGGAGTTGTAGGCGGGGCGGTTGTGGATGCGGATGTTGCGGACTTTCATGCTCTCGAAATAGAGCTTGCCCGTGGCCCAGGTGTTCTCGTAGCCACCGCCCGCGCCGCCGTGATCGAAGGCGGAGACGAGCAGGCCGTCCTCGCCCTGCTCCTCGACCACCCGGCGCGTCACTTCCGCGACCAGACCGGTGGCGTCTTCCCAGGAGGTGGGCTGCATCATGCCGTAGCGCCAGACCAGGGGCGTGGTCAGCCGCCGCTGCTGGGTGCCCATGGTCTCCGAGGGGGACATCTCGGCGATCCGGGCGCCGCGAATGGAGCCAAGGCCCGAATTCACCACGCAGTCATGATCGGGTTTGACGACCAGATGGACGTCGCGGCCATTCTGTTTGACGATGTTGTACATGGAGGGCGCGTACCACGCGTCCGCTTCCAGGGGCTGCTGCTCGGTCAGATCCACACCGAACAGGTTTCCGGCGGCGTCCGGGGTGCCCTGGCGGTTGACGGGCCAACCGACCGCCTTATATCCGCAGCCGACGATGCAATAGTGGCAGGCGACGTTCTGGACCTTCGCGTCCCGGGGCGGGATGGGAAGGCGGTCGATGTTGCGCTTGTAAGCCATTGCATTTCTCCCGGTCAGCTCATCACGTTGCTCAGGCGTCCGTGAATCAGGTCGTCCACCCGCAGGTCCGCCAGGTTGGCCAGCCGCTGGCCGGGATAGTCCACCCGTGCCAAGGCGGGCGAGGCCTTCGCCGGGGCGGGGTGATGGCGGGTCCGGCGGGAACCGCCATCACCCCGGCCGCCCCCGTGAGGAACTGCCTGCGCCCCACCTCGATCATCGTTCGACACCGTTTCATGTCCGTTCTCCCTGTTCGTCGTTTGGGACCCGTTAGGTCCTTGCGCGCTCCCTCTGAGTGGAGTGTCGGCAACTGTCCTGGCACGCTTCGTGCCAGGGGGAAAAAGACTGAAAACCAACCAGAATACAGGGCTTTCCCCGGTGGGCGTTGCCCGGAAGTAACATCCTGTCGGTACTTTTATTCGCTTTATACTCCGAGTCCCGAGATATCCGAATCTTGAGGGTTGACCCAGTGTTTGGATGGGATTCAACTCCAGGCCTGATACGGTCAGGCTTTCTTTCTCCTTCAGCTCGCCAAGAATTCGAAGCCTGCGTTCGTCGCCAGCGCGAGGATCACGGGATTGCGCGGCGGACGAACGCCATCCATTTGCTGGATGACGGCAAGTCTTGTCAGGAGATCGCCGCGTTTCTCTATCTTGACGACGACACTGTCCGGGGCTGGTACAAGGCCTATCGGCGCGATGGCTGGGAGGCCCTGGTCTGGACGACTGGAAAGGCGGTCAGTCTCGCATGACGCAGGCGCAAGAGAGAGCCTTGTCCGTCTTGTTAGAGGGGCGGTTCCGCCGTTCGACACAGGAGATCAGGGCCGATATCGCCGAATTCGGACAGCATTACTCCCATTCCGGCTGCATCAAGCTTTTGGCCCGGCTCGGCTTCGAATATCGCAAGCCCAAGCCCCTGCCTCGGGTCGCATCCGCCGAGCAACAGGCGGACTTCATCGCGTTGTACAACAGGCTGATCAACACCCTGCCGACAGACGAAGCAATTTACTTTGCCGATGTCGTGCATCCCGAATATCAGGCCAAACCGGCCTTTGGCTGGGTGAAGGCCGGCTCGAACCCAGGCCTGAAAACCACGGCGGGACGCGGCCGGGCGAATATTCATGGCGCTCTGAACCTCGAGACCTTCGACGCGCCTTTCGTCGAGCCGACGACCGTTGATGGGCTCGGCGCCGCGCGGCTTCTCGCCAAGATCGAGGCGCGCAACCCCGCCAAGCGGGTCATCCATGTCATCTGGGACAACGCCGCTTACCACAAAGGGGCCGATGTCAGGGCTTTTCTGGCAAGGCCAACGTGTCGCATCCACCTGATTGCGTTGCCGCCCTATTGCCCGCACTTCAACCCCATCGAGCGTCTCTGGGCGGTCATGCATCGGCATGTCACCCACAATCGCTTCTACCCGACCCAGAAGCAGTTCGCCAACGCAATACTCGCCCTCTTTCGACAAACCATTCCAAAAAGGTGGAAAAGCTTCCGCGACAAGGTCTCAGATAACCTCCGTGTCATAACCCAGAAGAATTTTCGAGTTTTGCCGTAGGCAGGGTATAACTGTTTTTGTTAATTATTTCTAAGAGCAGGCGTTATCGGCCTGACTGATTCAAGGTAATCTTATGGATGAAGATAGGATGAGCTTTTCGTCTGTTTGGCACGTGTTCGCCAAAGGCGAATCACTTTCGTTCAAAACAATGTCCGGAACGTTCAATATCCCAGGGGCCTCTTCCCCGTAGTCTTTCCCTTGGCGGTCTCTCATCAAAAAAACAGGCAAGGACCGCGACGCGTGGGAATCCCACGTGGACCAAGGGAGGAATACATGAACAAAATGATCGACGCGTTGATCATCGGCGCGGGCGTGGCGGGACTTTACCAGCTTCACCAACTCCGCCGCGAAGGGCTTACGGTGCAGGGGGTGGAAGCAGGCTCCGACCTGGGCGGCACTTGGTATTGGAACCGCTATCCCGGGGCAAAATTCGATTCCGAAAGCTATATCTATCAATATCTGTTCGACGAGGACCTCTACAAGGATTGGACCTGGAGCGAGCGCTTCCCAGGCCAACCCGAGATCGAACGGTGGATGCATTACGTGGCCGACCGGCTCGACCTGCGGAAGGACTTCACTTTTTCAACCCGGGTCACCAAGGCCGACTTCAATGGCGAAACCGGGCGATGGCTGGTCGAAACCGACACCGGCGAGACCTACGACACACGCTTCCTGATCGGCTGCACCGGAATGCTCTCCGCACCGTTGGAGGACCGCTTCCCCGGACAGGCGCGCTTCAAGGGGACGATCCTGCATACGGCGCGTTACCCCAAGGAAGGCATCGCGTTGGAAGGTAAGCGGGTGGGGGTGATCGGTGTCGGCGCCACCGGTATCCAGGTGATTCAGACCATCGCGCCGGAGGTGGCCGAACTGAAGGTCTTCGTGCGGACGCCCCAATATGTCCTGCCCATGAAGAACCCGAAATACGGACCCGGCGAGGCGGCGTGGTACAAGTCCCGCTTCGAAGAGTTGAAAGGCAGTCTACCCAATACCTTCACCGGCTTCGAATACGACTTCGAGAACACATGGGCGGACCTGTCACCCGAGGAACGTCTGGCGGTTCTGGAGGACGTCCATGCCGACGGCTCGCTCAAACTCTGGCTCGCCTCCTTCGCCGAGATGTTCTTCGACGCGGAGGTTTGCGAGGAGATCTCCGCTTTCGTGCGGGAGAAGATGGCCGCGCGGTTGAAGGATCCGAAGCTGATCGACATTCTGGTTCCCAAGGCCGAGGACTACGGCTTTGGCACCCACCGCGTGCCCCTGGAGACCAACTATCTGGAGGCCTATCTGCGCGACAATGTCGAAGCGGTGAGTGTCCGACACAACCCGATCAAGGAAATCCTGCCTGAGGGCGTGATGCTCGAGGACGGAACGGTTTACGCGCTCGACGTCATCATCATGGCCGTGGGCTTCGACGCCGGGTCCGGGGCGCTGGCCCGCATCGACATCACCGGGCGGCAGGGGATGACCCTGCGCGACGAATGGGCCAAGGATATCCGCACGACCCTTGGGGTGCAGAAATATGGTTTCCCGAATCTGTTCATGACCGGCGCGCCCCTCGCGCCCTCGGCGGCATTGTGCAACATGACGACCTGTTTGCAACAGCAGACGGAATGGATCACCGACTGTATCCGCCACATGGAGAAAACCGGGAAATCGGTGATTGAACCGACGGCGGAAGGGGAGGACGCCTGGGTGCGGCACCACGACGAAACGGCGAACGCCACGCTGATTTCCAAGACGAACTCCTGGTACACCGGCTCGAACGTGGCGGGGAAGCCGCGCCGGGTCCTGTCCTATACGGGCGGGGTCGGGACCTATCGGAAGAAATGCCAGGAGATCGCCGACGCGGGATACTCGGGCTTCGCGATGCGCTGACACGTCTGGATCGGGCCGGATCTCAGGTCGCCCGCCGTCGGAAGGCGGCGGGCGTTACTCCGAAAGCCGTCGAGAACATGCGGGTCAGGTGGGCCTGATCAGTGAATCCGCAATCGGCGGCCACGGCCTTGACCGGCAGATCCGTCGTCGCGAGAAGCCGCTTTGCCCGGTCAAGTCGTCGCGCCGTCACGAAGGCATAGGGTGGCTTACCGAACCCCTGGCGGAAGCGTTTGGCGAAAAGGCAGGGGCGGAGCCCTAGGGCCTCCGCCATGCCCTTGAGGTCGATCGGCATGGCCAGTTCGGCGTCGATGTACTCCACGATCAGACGCTTTTCCCTGGGCGAAAGGGTGCCGCTTGGACGCGCGGTGGGCATGCGAATGGAGGCGTAACGGCGCAGAAGATGCACGACCAACCCCCGCGCCATGGCGTCCACATAGAGCGGTCCGCCTAACCCTTGGACGCGGGCTTCCTGGGCGATGGCCTGGATCGCCGCGGTCATGACCGGATCGTCCGCGCGGAGCACGTCGTTCAGCGTGACTTCGCTTACCGAGCAATCCATGACTTCACTGGCGACCTCGGCCACCAAGACGCCCGACAGGTAGACATGGGTGACGTCGATCGGTTCTTGCCAGTGCCAATAGGCCCGTTGGGCGCGGGTCAACAGAGAGGCCGCGCCGGGACCCAATGTGTCATGGGTCCAGCGGCCATCGAAGCGGCGCCTCATCGGCGTGCTTCCCGCGCTATAGCTCACCAGCATGAAGTCGCGCATCGCCGGAACGATGACATTCTGGCCGTCGTAATGGTAGGACCGCGAAGCGACCTGCTTCCAGCCGAGTCCATCACTGGCCGAAAGCAGGCGGCCCGGCACCCATTCGGGCAACTCTTCATGGGCAATAAGCCCGTTCATCACGGTTCCTCCTCCCTGAACGGCGAAGGGGCGAAGGACGGCGGCGGCGTCCTTCGCCCGGTGTCGAAACCTGGGATCAGCTCCCTTTGCTGGCGGCCAGGGACTGGTAGGCGGCGGTTTCGAAGTCGAGGTACCCGGTGAAGGAGACAGGGTCGCCGAACGGCAGGATCTGCGTGGCCCAATAGCCCCCCAGTCCGGTCTCCCGGTCGATCCAGAAAAAGCTGTTGGCCAAACCCGCCCAGCCAATGGCTCCCGCCGGGCGCCCCGTGGGGGCCCTCTCGGAATTGACCATGAAAGTATAGGACCAGTCCTTTTTCAGGCCCGGGAAGAATTCAGCGTCGTTCGAAAGGGAGGGGATCACGCCAGGGAGCATGATGACCTTTTGGGGCGGGACCAGGGCTCCCTTGACCGCCCAGGCCACGGTTTCAGGTTCCAGGACCCGGCCATGGGGTCCGGCCCCATCGTTGAGCCACATGCGGATGAATTTCATGTATTCGGGGACCGTGGCGTAGAGCCCATGCCCCCCCATGTCGACCTCGGGATTGTCCGGCAGGAAGAAATCGTCCATCGGGGTCAAGGCGCCTTCCGCGCTCCGGGCGTGGATGAGCGCGGTCCGCGATTTCATCGCGTCGGTGCGGGTGAAGGCGATCTCGCCCATGCCCAGCGGATCGAAGACGCGGTCGCGCATCACATCGCCCAGACGCGTTCCGCGAATCCCCTCCACGACCTGGCCAACCCAGTCGATATTGCTGCCATATTCCCACCGGGTGCCGGGATCGAACAGCAGAGGCGTCTCGATACTGGCCCGCGAGGCCGCCACCACGGAGGGCTGGCCATGCTCCTCGGCCATGCGCTTATAGGCTTCGTTGAAGAAATCATAGCCGAAGCCAGCGGTGTGCAGCATGAGTTGGCGGGTCGTTACGTCGCTTTTTGGCGGGCGGAGCATCGGCTGGCCCGCGGTGTCGAACCCCTCGATGACCTGTAGTTTTCCGATGGCCGGGGCGTAGTCCTTGGCTGGCGCGTCGAGGTCGAGAAGGCCCTCTTCCACGCATTGCAGGGCCGTCGTTCCGGTGATCGCCTTGGTGGTCGAGAAGATGGCGAACACCGTATCCTCGGTCATCGGCGTTCCGTCCAGGCGGCGCTCTCCCGCCGCCCCGGAATAGATGTCGGCCTCCCGGTTGGTGACCATGGCCACCACGCCGGGAACGCGGGACGCACCCGTCACCAGGCCGTTCAGAATGTCGTCGCAGGTCGCTTTTAGATTTTTCATTGTTTCCTCCCTTAGGCCTTAAAACTGGAGTGTCTGGCGGAGGACGTCTGTCCTGGATCGGCGAGCCCTGTTCGGCTTCGGAAAAATACCGTCTGGGTTCCCCGCTTATCGGCCCGCTTGTCGCCCCACCTATCGAATGACGCGGGCTCGGGCGCGGGTCTGGGAGGGCAATTCGCCGTAGCGTTCGCGGTACAGTCCGGCAAGCGCGCCGAAATTCACGAACCCCCAGTCCGAGGCGATATGGCCGATGGACCGGTCGGCGGACGCCGTTTCCAGGTCGGCGCGGAAACCCTCAAGCCTGCGCGCGGCGAGGAAGTCGCGCGGCGTGAATCCCCGGAAGCGCCGAAAGCCGCCGGACAGGGTGCGCGCCGAGACACCCACGCGCCGTGCCACCTCCCCGATGGTGGGGGCTTCCCGCGCTTCGGCTTCCAGGATTTCCTCGGCGCGACGCACGTAATACGGGGCGGCGGCCCGCGCGCCCAGGTCCAACCGAATGCCCGCGCCAACCGCCCATTCCCTCAGAAGCTCAAGGCACATGATTTCCTCGAGATGGCGCCCCAAAACCCCATCTCCAGGTATTGGGATCGGCCTGTTCACGGCCTGGGCGGCGTATTCGAGCAACCGGAGCCAGGGAGATTGGGGACCACCGAACTTGAGCCGCCGGGTCCAAAGCGTGTCATCGGGGATAAATCCAAACCATCGTTCGGCCGTTTCCCCCATGAGGTCGTGGGGGATGGTCAGGTTGAACTGCATGTGCTCTGGATCCCCGTCTAGCCAGTAGTCGGTCCGGGAGCAGTCGACAACCAAGCTTTCCCCCGCGCGGGTGGTCGCGGGTTGGCTGTCATATTTGTGGCTTAGAGTGCCTCGGATCGTATTCAAGACCAGGATATTTCCCGCGTCCGGGTCGAATTGGTCGAGGTGAATTCCGGTGCCATAGGAAAATCGCGTCATGGTGACCCGACCGGCCTTGGCCGACAGCATCGTGGCGTCGGGGCGGGACAGCCGCTCCAACGGGCGCACGCGGTAGGGCATGTAGACGGCTTTACAGAATTCCTGAATTTCGTCCCAATCCGTCGAATGGGTCCGACCGGTTCGAGCCGGTGGTCCCGATCCATTCCGGTTGAGAGCCTTCTCCAACATCCCACGCCCCCCTTTTGCGAAGCGATTGCACTCTCAAGATACCATGGACGCGGGAAGGGGCTGGCTTTTTAACGGGGTTTTGAATGCGACTTTAGTCCTGGTTTCTTGGCGGTTCGGGAGTCTGAAGGGGGTGGTTCTTCCCTCCACTTAACCCCGTTCGCTGGGCCACCATCATCTCCGCTCAGGCCAATGGCCACGTCCAGAATCGTGAAACTCATGCCGTCCACCCAAGGAACGCATCACTTGCCTTGAGAGTAATCTCTTAGGAAGAGGCCTTTGATAAAAAAGCGAGGAACGCGCCTATCTCTCGCTAAGATAAGGAGGTGTTCTAATGCGCTCGTTATGGGGTTAAATAGGAAAAGGCGCGGGACTTGGAGTCTCGCGCCTTGTTCGGCGGTTTGTATGGCCCCAGACTGGGACTGTGCCGGGGTCAGTTCGAGTTGAAAGCCAGGAAGGTGTCCACGTCCAAAACCACCAGCAGTTCCCCGTCCAGGCGCACGACGCCCGTTGAAATGGATCGCCAGCGGGCGTCGAGGGTGGTTGGGTTGGGCTCGATCCGAGCCACGGCCAGATTCTGCACATTGCCCACCGAGTCCACCATCAGACTGTAGAGTTCGTTGCCCTGCTCCACGGTCACGCACATGACATTGCCGCCGCCCTTCTTGGCCTTCAGGCCCAGGCGCTTGCGGACATCGATCACCGTAACGATGCGACCACGCAGGTTGATGGCGCCAGCCACTTCGGGCGGGGCCAGGGGGATTCGCGCGATCTTTTCCGGGATCAGGATGTCCTGCACCTGCTCCACGGGGATGCCAAACAATTGCTTTTCCACGTAGATGGTAACGAAGACCTGTTCGCTTGCAGCGGTGACGGCACCGCCAGCCGGAACGGTGGTCAAGGATCGGCTTTCGCTGGCCGGGGTAAGCTGGTTCATGGACTAGTCCTCGACATGATCGTTCCCTTGGGGGTCCGACCCATGGATAGGTCGGTTCCGTCGGGGGAAAAGGTTTACCCGCGTGGCCCCCGCCCTTTGTTTATAGTCCCTAGACCAGGGGAACATCAAGAACCCCGTTTAAAAACTGAAACGCGAAGGCCGAGAATATGACTTAAGTCATAGTCCGAGCCAGGAAAGCGACATAGGCGCTGAGCAGCAGACCGCAAACCAGGACGAACGCGCCATTGTACCGCAGGCCAAAGTCCAGAGGCGTGATTCGGATCACCTTGGAATGCGCGATGCTCGAGGAAATCAGGACCGAGGCCGTGAACGGCGACGAGGCCGCCACCAGACACCAGCCCCCGGCATAGGCCACGGCCATCACGGTGGCGGGCAGGCCCAGGACCTCCGGCGCGGGCATGGCCGCGGCCAACAGGGTGACCGACAGGACGGGACTCATGCCCAACTGTCCACCCAGAAGGGCCAGCCAGGGGACGATGGCCAGCGGGACCCAGGCGGGCATGTTCAGATGGGTCAGCAGATCGACAATTCGGTCGACGGGGATGAAAGCCGAGACGATCACCCCCAGGAAGGCCGCGGAGCCGACGATGGCCAGTTCGTGGTGGTAGGCGGGAAAGGTGTCGCGGACATGCAGCCCCAAGCGGTGCCCCGTTTCCGCCAGGGCTCCCCCCAGGCCCAGGTCCGTCCGGGATTGGGTGAACAGCCATCCCGCGGCCACCAGGGGGATCATCAACATCACCGAGACCACCAGGCGGGCCTCCAGGATCCGGCTCAGGCCCAATCCCAAGCCCATCAAGCCGATCACCAGGGCGAGAATGGGCAGCACCAGGGCCCAGGAGCCGTCTTCCTCCTCTTCACCGGTCGCGGGCAGGGGTGGCCCCACCTTGAAGCGGGCCCGGGCGATCCGGTCCAGAGTCCAGCCGACCAGGGTGAAGGCCGCGGCCAGGATCAGCAGCCAGGGGACCTCCTCCTCCCAGGTCATGCCGGGCAGGGCGGTGAGGATGACCGCCTGGCTGACGGTCAGCGGCGACCAGGAAAGCGTGGTGGAAAAACCCCGGTTCACCGCCTGGATCATGCGCAGGCGTTTCACCGCGGCCCGCTTGGCGCGGTCGGCGTCCTTCTCCGGTGTGTCGGCCTCCCGCGTTCCCTCGGTCACCATGGCGCCGAGCAAGGGAATGACGCCAAAGTTTAGGATGATGCCGAAGAGCTGTCCCCCCAGGTTAAGGGCCAGATAACGCCAACCCGGCTTGCGACGGGAGAGGAACAGGCCGCAGCGGCGCACCACGCCGGAGGTGGCCGCGGCCTCCCGCAGCATGCCGAAGGCGGTGAACAGGGCGCAGATGAACCCCACCCGGTGGATGGCGCCGCGCAGGTCCCCGGGGGATACGGCACCGGACCATAGGGCGTAGGTGGACAGTCCCAGACATAGCCAGATGAAGGCCCGCCCGGACCGTCGAGTGCGCGGCCAGACCAGCAATAGGAAGACGATCAGGGCGCCCAGGGTTGCCCAGTCCCAGAACCGCGGAGCACCCAATTCCACCGCCAGGGTGGAGAGAACAGCGAGCAGGAGAACCGGTCCGGAAAGCTGTCGGATCACGGAGCGGTCCTGGCGACGGACAGGGGGGGCTCCAGCCGGGTGATGCCGCGGCCAGCGGGTTTAAGGGTTACCGCCACGTCGATAATCTGGGCCCCACCGCCGAGCATCACGCCCTTGATGGGGCTGACATCCTCGAAATCCCGACCCCAGGCGACCGTCACATGTTCCCGGGTGACCATCTTGTCATTGGTCGGATCCAGGTCCACCCAGCCCCCGTTGGGCGCCTGGGAGCACGGAACGTAGACCGAGATCCAGGCGTGACTGGCGTCGCCGCCCTCCAGGTGTTCGCCGCTCTCCTCCACCTGGGTCAGCACGTAGCCGCTGACATAGCGGGCGGCCAAGCCCAGGGAGCGCAGACAGGCGATTTGCAGGTGGGCGAAGTCCTGGCAGACCCCCCGGCGCTTGGTCAGAACCTCTTGTAGGGGGGTGGCGATGGTGGTGGCGGTCGGGTCGTAGGTGAAGTCGCGGTGGATGCGACTGGTCAGATCCAACGCCCCTTCCAGGATGGGCTGTCCGGCTGGGAAGGACTCTTCCGCGTAAGCGCGGATATTGGCCGTGGTGACCACATGGGGGCTGTCGTAAAGCACCTGGCAGGCGTCTAGGGTGTCGGCACCGAACCCCTCGCGTAGACGCAGGGCCACCTCCTCCCAGGGCGGCGTGAGGCTGGCGTCGGGTCTGGGGGGCGGGATGACCTTCACCCGACATTCGGAAATCACGGTCAGGCTGGTATGGGGTTCGGACAGGGAAAAGCTGGTGACCGTATTGCCGAAGTAATCCTGCCGTTCCGACCGGACCTGGGGCAGGGGGCTGGCCCGCAAATGGGTCGAAAGGACCTGCTGGGTTCCGAAGCTCCGGGGACGCAGATGGGCGCTTTGGTGGGAGACCGTCACCGATCTGGAATACCGGTAAGAGGTCACATGTTCCACGTCGTAGGTGACCGGCGCGGGGGCGGCCCCCGGAGCGGAGGACTTAAGGGGGGCGGTCATGGGATCCGGTCTCCGGAGGGGGGGCTGGCCATTGCCGTAGCCGAAGCCTTGGCTTGGGTGGGCGGCGAGGCCGGGTCGGCTTTCACTGAGTTGGCCTTTTCTGGGGGCGGGGGCCGAGAGTCCGAAGGGGTCGCCTGTCCGGGACCCATTTCCACAAGATTGGATTCCGCGGCCAACCGCTCCTCGTGGGTGGCTTCCTTCTCTTCGTCTTCCGGTTCGGCGGAGAGCATCTCCGGCCGCCGATCCGCGTCCTGGGCGGCCTTGGCCACTTCCAAATCCGGATGTCCGGCCAAGTCGGGACGGGTTTCCAAGGCATGGGCGAAGAAATGCAAGGTCAAGGCATGGGTCAGGTCGCCTAACCCCAAGCGCAGGTCGGACAACAGGTTTGAAAGGGCCTCCATCTCGTTGGAGGCCTCCCCCAGGGTGACGCGCGTTGGATCCAGGGCGGTGACCCGGGCCGCCAGGGGGGCGATCAGCCGCTGTTCCTCGCTGGGTGGCGAGAAGGACGGGTCGGTGCCCAGCTTGTCCATGTGCTCGCGCAGGCGAACCAACTGATAGGCGAGTGACCGGGGATTGCTCTCATCGCGGATCAGGATATCCAGTGCCGGCGCCAAGGTCGGAAGGGACAGGTAGCGCGACCGGTAGGTCATGGATGAATCGGAGATATCGAGTATGACATCAAGACCTGGACCGATATCCCGGTCCTCCACCATCAGAAGACCAGTCAGCAGGTCCAGGGTATGGAAGGCCCGCTCCATGCGGCGTCCAATGTCCAGGAAACGCCAGCCCAGGCCATGGGTCATGTTCTCCAGCGCCAGGCCGTCCAGGGCCAGCAGGGTCATGATCAAGCCGTCCACTTGGCTTCTCTGGGCCTCGAGGTCGAGTGGTATATCCGCGGGCGGGATGCTCAGGGGCTCGTTGGTCAGCAGGGAAATGGCCCGCCAAGTGTCGCCGGACAGGCGGTCGCGGACCGCGGTCGCCGTGCGGCGCAGGCTGTTCAGGGCCGAGGACAGGCCGAAGACACCTTCCGGATTGGCGTTCAGCACCAGTAGTTCGCGCAGGACGGATTCCTGAACCTCGGGTTGGGCGAAGTTCAGATCAATGTCCACGTGCCCGAGGAGGGCGAAGACGGACAGGACCAGCCGCAACTCGGGTCCGCCGTAGCCGTTCTCCGTTGCCAGAACCAGGGCCTTGCGCAGCAACCGGGCGGTATCCTCGCTGCGTTCGGCGTTGCGGCCGAGCCAATAGGTGTTGTCCGCGACCCGGGACGGGAGGTCGCGGGAGCCTCGGCATGGGATCTCCTGTCCGGCGCGGATCAGGCTGATGGGCTCCACGGGTGTTTCGGACAACACCCAGGTGTCCTTGCTGCCCCCTCCCAACTGCATGGAGACCCGACCCGGCTCGGACATGGAATCCGAGGCGACCCGGGTTAAGCCGCCGGGCATGACCATGTAGCCGCCCTCGCGCGCGGCGACATGGACGCGCAGCAGCATCGAGCGGGGTTGAATCTGGCCGTCGACCCAGACCGGGGCGGACGACAGGGGGACGTCTTCCTGTCCCACGAAAGTCCAAGGGCGGGCGCGGATGGAGTCTCGCAGTTTGGCCCGGCCCTTCTGGCTGAGCAACGCGCCCTGGGTGAACCCGGCGTTGGCCTGGAAGGCCGGGCGGAGGGCGAGGCGATCCAAATTGTCGAGCACATAGGCGGCTTCCCGTTCCTGGCCGCACCACCAGGTCGCCACCGAGGGCATGACCAGATTGGCCCCAAGCAGGCGGCGACAGAGGGCGGGCATGAAGGGCATGAAGGCTGGCGCTTCCACCAGCCGGGACCCGAGCGCGTTGGCGAGGGTCACATTGCCCGCGTGGACGGCCTCCACCAGTCCGGGGACGCCGAGAGTTGAATCCCCGCGCAGTTCCAGGGGGTCGCAGAAGGCGCCGTCGTTGCGTCGGATGATGACGTCTATCTGCTTCAACCCTTCCAGGGTCTTCAAGTAGATCCGTCCGTCGCGGGAGGTCATGTCCTCCCCCTCCACCAGGGTCAAGCCAAGGTAACGGGCGAGATAAACGTGCTCGTAATGGGTTTCATTGTAGGGACCCGGGGTCCAGACCACGACCCGGGGGTTGTCGATGGGCCGGGGGGCGAGTTTGGTCAGGCTCTCGCGCAGTTCCATGAAGAAGGGCGCGAGGCGGCGAATGTTGATGGCCCGGGTGAAGTCCGGCAGAATTCTGCTGATGATCAGTCGGTTTTCCAGGGCGTATCCGGCGCCGGACGGGGCTTCGGTTCGGTCGTTGACCACCCACCACTGGCCATCGGGCGAGCGGGCCAGGTCGGCGGCGTAGAAGTGCAGGAAGGTGCCGTCCTTGGGCTTGGCCCCATGCATGGGCCGCAGGAAACCCGGATTGGCGTGGACCAGGGCCGGGGGGATTTGCCCCTCGTTGAGCAGGTGGCGCGGCCCGTAAAGGTCGGCGAGAATGGCGTTGAACAGGGTCGCTCGCTGGATCAGCGCCCGTTCGATGAACCGCCACTCCTGGGCGTCGACCAACAAGGGGATGGGATCCAGGCTCCAGGGACGGCCATGGCCGTCCGGATCGCCATAGATCGTGTAGGTCATGCCCGAATCCCGGATCAGGCGTTCTCCCCGGTCCCAGCGTCGCTCCATCTCCCCGTTGGGAAGGGCGTTCAGCATGTCCATGAACGGGCGCCACCGCGGACGCGGGACGCCTTCCGGAGACAGCAGTTCGTCATAACCCGGGGGGGCCATGTAGGGCGGTGGCGCGAGGCCCGGCAGGTACTCCCGGGGGTCCACCGTCGGAGGGCTGGTCATCGTGATCTCCGGTGATCCAAGCGCGGTTCATCCAACTGGGGGACCGCGGTGACATGGTCCTTATTGTATTGGCTTTTAAACACCACGTCGCTTGGATCGGCGCAAGCAACTCGGTGTTCGGTTGGAGGAAAAGTGGTCTAAGTGACTTAAATAATTATGAAGTTCAATTTTTTGATGGGATGTTGTTCCGAGCCGTATAATACGATTTCGCCGCTGAAAGGGGGGGAGAGCCTAGTCGGGGGGCGACTCTGGATCCAAGATTACCGTTCGCAGGTCGACGACGCCGTCGGCGCGTTGTCGGATCTGGACCCGATTCCGGGTTCCCCAGAGGACCGGTTGCTGGATCAGGGGAACATAGGCCACGGTGTCGCGGAGGCGCATCAGGATCTCGGCCGCCGCCGCGTCCCTTTGGGGCCTGTGCTGGGCGGATGTCATACGGGGAATCAGGCGGTTCACCTGGGTATCGCAGAACCCGCCCAGGTTCAGGGCACCGGGACCGGGGGGCGGGGCCACGCCCTCGGGCATGTCGGGGGGGCAGGCGGCGAGGTTGAGAATGGGGTTGCCGATCTCCAGGGTGTTGGGCAGCCAGCCGAGCAGATAGAAGTCGCTCTTCCGGGTCAGGATGTGGGAGAAATAGGCTTCCGGTGTCATACTGTTGACCGTCACGCGGATGCCTACCGCGGTCAGGGCGTCGGCGACCTCGCCACAGATCAAGGTATCGCGGAGGTAGTGGCCCGCCGGGCAGTCCAGGGTTACCGCGAATCCCGTTTCAGGGACACCCGCCTCGGCCAGCAAGGCCTTGGCCCGACGGGAGTTGGCGGTGGGGCGGATGTTCAGGGCTTGGGGAAAGCCAGTGATAACCGGGGCGGCGATCAGTGCCGCGGGGGCGGCCTGACCGGAGAGGACGTCTTGGTTGATGGCTTCCGCGTCGATGGCGCGCAGCACGGCTTCTCGGACCCGCGGGTCGCGGAAGGGATTGCTTTTCCCGGGCCCAATGGGACCGACCCTATTTGGTCCGGTTCCACTGAGGAAATTAGGCCGGGACTGGTTCATGCCGAGCATCAGGACCCGGGGACCCAGCGTGCGCAGGGCAATGACTCCCGGGGTTCGACCCAGGGGCTCCATCATTTCTGGATCCAGATCCTGGGCCAGGTCGACCCGGTCTTCCAGCAGGAAGCGCAGGCGGTCCCGGGCCCGGGGGGTGGGGTAGAGGGTTGCCCGGGTCACCGTGGTGGGCGGGCCGCCCCACCAATCGGCATTGGCGGTCAGGGTCAGCGGGCCGTTCGGGGTGAAACTCTCCACCTTGAAGGGGCCGGTGCCGTTCGCCTGCAGCTTGGGATTGGACAGCCGCAGCCAAGTATTCTCCATGATCGGGGCGAGGGTCAGGCGGTCGGGGAGGTCTCCCACGGGGTCATGGGTGTAGATGTCCACCGTGGTGTCGTCCATGCGGCGGATGCGATACAAGGGGGCAAGAATGTCTCCCTGGGTCTCCGAGGTCGCCATGGCCCGCTCCAGGGAGGCGACCACGTCGTCGGCGTCAAAGCGGGAGCCATCGTGGAACAGGACACCCCGGCGCAGGTGGAAGCGCCAGCGGGTCGCGGTGACGGGCTCCCAGGCCTCGGCCAGCGCGGGGCGCAGGCTCAGGTCCGGGGCCCGCTCCACCAGCGAGTCGTAAACCTGTCCGATGAGTCCCTGCTCGGCGAGGCTGGGCAGGGCATGGGGGTCCAGGTTGGGCAGGGAGGCCGGCGCGGTCCAACGGAATTCCGCGGCCTGGGCATTCGGACCCCCCAAGCCGAGATCCACGCCAGGGATCCAGGTCAAGGCGAAACCCAGGCTCAGGCTCAGGGCTAGGCTCAGCGCGAGACTCTGGGCCAGGCCGAGGCCCGGTTCCGGGGGCGTGGCCGGTTTCCCGAGGGGGACCATTTTCATGGGCGGAGGTCCGGCGCCGGAGACCGGGGCAGGTTGAGGGAGAAGGTGGTGCCCATTCCCGGAGTGGATTGAACCGTGATTTGGCCCATCAAGGTTTGGGTGATCAGATTGTAAACGATATTCAGCCCCAACCCCGTGCCGCCGTCACCCCGCCGGGTGGTGAAGAAAGGGTCGAAGACACGGGTTAAATGCTCCGCCGCGATGCCCCGGCCCGTATCGGAAAAGGTCAGAATGATGTGGTCCGGGCCGTCCGTCCGGGCGGTCAGGGTCATGGTTCCCGCGGACAGGTCGGGATCCTCCCCAAAGCCATGGGTCAGGGCGTTTACGACGAGATTGGTGATAACCCGGAAGAGGGCGCCAGGGTAGCTGTCCATCTTGATCCCCTTTGGACAATCCAGGATCAGGTCGTGGTGGCCTCGCTTCAGTCGGGGATGGAGGCTGATGAGGATTTCCTCCAGATAAGCGCGCAGGTCGAAGCGCCGCCGTTCGTCGGAGGTCTGGTCGACGGAAACCTGCTTGAAGCTTTGGATCAGTTCCGCGGCCCGGGTCAAGTTGGACAGGATGAACCTGCTGCATTCCCCGGCCGTATGAACATAGTCGGAAAGGGTTGAGCGCTTCAGGGTGTTGGAGGCCAGGGCGTTGTCCAGGGCTCGGGTCTTTTCGGCGAGGAGGGAGGCCGCGGTCAGACTGGTGCCGATAGGGGTGTTGATTTCATGGGCGACCCCCGCCACGAGTTGGCCAAGGGAGGCCATCTTTTCGGCCACCAGCAGGGTCTTCTGGGTAGCGGTCAGTTGTTCCAGCGCGTCCTCCGCGGCCTCCTTGGCGGGGCGCAACGCGCTTGCGGCCTGTTTGGCCTCGGTGATATCGGTCAAGGTGCGCACAT
>JAIOYK010000107.1 GCA_021741145.1 Rhodospirillum sp.
GCCTCCGCCTTCTGAGCATCCGTCAGCTCGTCGCTCGCTGACAACCACGCTTGAAATGTCTTTTGGTCCATCGATCAGAACTCCCGCATTTCCGCCATTCTAGCATGAGTGCCTACGAAACGCGAATTGAGCCAAAAAATAACGTCAGGACAGGGATCCCGTCTCCTCCCCCCCCACACATCCCGAGAGCGGATCATCGGGACATCGCGAGAGCAGGAAGGCAGCCAAAAGACCGCTGACGTCTGTCGTCGGCATGGGGTCTCCGCAGGTACGTTCCACGCGTGGAGGGCCAAGTCCGGCGGGATGGAGATCTCCGAGGAGAAGCGACCGACTGCGCGGCATCCTCGCCGGGCGCGCGTCCCACCCCCAACAACCTGCTCTTCGCCGTGAAAGTCAACGTCGACAGCGAGTGGGATTTCGGTGCGCCGCACAATTAAAACCTCCTTGAAGGCGATCCATTCTCGTGCGCTTCCACCCAATACAAGCCAAACGACAATACGGCATTTTCCTTTTTCAGTTCTCTATATAGCGGCCCTCCTAAGAAAAAATTTGGTCGTTACAATGATAATGGTAACATTAATTTTAACGTCAAATTCACATATTATCCTAATACATAGAATGACACAGCCATGCGGGCAATCACCCTTCTCCTTCTCCATCCTTAACGGATTTCCGGGATTTGGGGATCCAAGGCATGACGCTGACCGGCTTGCCTGTTTGGGAACGCATGACCCGGGGACGGATGACCGTTTCGATGGCGGGAGCATCCGTGGTATGGGCCGTGTCCCGAAAATCCCCCTTGGCCATCCGCGCCCCAGGCGCCCGGTCTGGCCGGATGTTGCCATAGAATGCCACCATGGCCTCGATGGTGATGACGCTGCGCGGGTCGGCCTCCAGGGCGTCGGCATAGGGGGGATGCTTGCGGATGACTCGGCTCAGATGCTCCGCGGAATGGACGCCGAAGCGGCGCCAGATGCTGTCCAGAAACTGTTTGGCGAGGGGCGACACCTTCTCCTCGGAGATCCAGGGCCGCTCGTTCTCGAAGGCCCGGTATATATTGGGCTCCACGGGTCCCGCCGGATCGGCGACGAAAACCGCCGGGGCCAGCAGCCGCCCGTTGTTCGCCACGGCGAAATAGGCCTGGGCCAAATACATCAGCCGATGCAGCTTTTGGGGCTGCAAATACTCCCCTTCATTCAAGGCCTTGTCCTGGAACCAATTGGCCTCGTCGAAGGTACTATCCAATAAGGGGGGGCGCATCGACGCCATGGATCTTGCTCCAAACTTGATCCGGCCAAACTTGATCCAAACAGGTCTCGCCTTGGGATATGACGGTGGTCCTTGAGCGGTTCCCTCCACTCCCCTACCTTCAGGACAAGCCTGAACGGACCGCCTCACCCAAACCCGGACAGCATAGCGCAAACGAAAGTCCAGCCCCAATGCCTTTAAGCCCCAACAGGATCGGACAACACACGCCATGACCCGACGGGGACGCCTGATCCTGGGAGGCCTTCTCGCTCCTCCCCTGCTCCTGATCACCGCGCTTGCCCTTGCCATTTCCCTGCGAATTCCCCTGGCGGAATGGATCCTGCGCGGCGCCTTGCCCTCCCTCGGGTTGCCCGGGATCGAGGGCAAGGTGCGGGAGTTGTCCCTGGACCACGTGGTGGTCGAGAATCTACTAGTAGAGAACAATCAGGCCCGCGTCAAACGGCTGACGGCCACCTACTCCCTAGGCGGGCTGCTATCGGGTCATGTCAAGGAGGTGCTCATCGAAGAACCAACCCTACATGGGTCCCTAGATGGCGCGACTCCCCACTTTCCCCTGCTTGACGCACTGCTGAACAGCGAGGACACCGGTCCCACCCGTGGTTTCTCGCCCCCCCTGGATCGGTTGGAGACCCAGAACACCCAAATCATTCTGGACAGTACCCGGGGACCCCTCACCGTGACCGGCGACGCGGTCTTCTCTCCCCTGGAGGATCACGACACGCGGGGATGGTCCGTCACCCTGTCGGGCAAGGCCACCGGCCCGGGCCTGGAGGCCAAGGGAAACGCCGCGGCCGAGATCTCACCAGAAGGCACGATCCAGACGGCTTCGGGGCGGGCTTCGGGGCGACTTTCCGATTTCTCCCTGAAGGGGTTGGTCGATGATCTGTCCCTGACCGCGGACCTGAGCGGATCTTTCAACGGAACCACCTTGCGTGGCGAGAGTTCCAGCCTGACCCTCGAGATCGGCGCCCTCTCCCCCCAGGTTCTCCGAGCCCTGCCAGACGCCGCCCGCGGCCTTCTCTCCGGCCCCCTCTCCCTGACGCTGGGCAACGGGGAGAGACCCGCGGCCCTGACCCTCGATCCGGCGAACGAAAGCGGTCTGGGTCGCTTGTCCGGTCCCCTATCCCTTAACCTTGGCGGGTCGGATCCGAGCGTCCCCGGGCGGGGGCGCGTGACCGTCACGGGCCTCATGGATCTCGCCCTGCCCGGCGCCTTTGGAATACCCGATCCCGCCAGGATGTCGGGCTCCGCGACGATCACCACTTCGGTAACCGCCTTACCCATCGAGGGTCTGGCCGAGACCATGAATGGTGTCCTGACCCTCGCCCTCGCCCTGGACGGAGCGGGTGGAGCGACCCTGGACTTGGACGAGGGAAGCCGTGTCCAAGTCGAACGTCTGGCCCCCGCCCTCGCCGAAGCCCTGGATGCCCTCGGTCCCCATGACCGGCCAAGCCTGACCCTCGTCCAGGCTCCCACCCATCTGCGCCGGTTCCCCGACGGGCGGATCGAGGCGGCGGGCGCCATGACCCTCCAACCGATGGCCAACGACGCGGGGCGCGCCACCCTCTCCTTCACCGGCCTGTCCCTGCCGAACGGCGACGCCTGGGCGGAAGGGGGGATCCAGCGGGCGACCCTTTCGTTGACCGCCCTGAACCCACCAGGAGCTTCGGGTCTCTCGGGGGACATCACCCTCGCCAATGCCTCCTGGACGGCGACGGAGGCATCCGGTCGGGTGACCAGCGACCTGACCGCGGGCTCCCTTGCCGCGAAGGAGCTGTCCCTCGGCGGTCTCCGCCAGCAGGGACGCGCGACCCTGCGCTGGGAGTCCACCTTTAACCGCCTGACCGCCGATCCCCTGGAGAGTCACCTCTCCCTGGAGACCCTGAACAACGCACCCCGGATCCTCGAGGGGCTGACCCTGGACTGGCGGGGAGGCCTTTCCCTGGCGGTTGACTCCGGGTTGATCGAGGGCCGGCCCGAGCACCTGAACCTCGCCCTGGCCGAGGGCACCTTGGGAGAGGGGGTGACCTTGACCGCTCCCCTCTCCCTCTCCCTGTCGGCCCCCACAACCTTCACGGCGCGCACCGACAGGGGACAGGTGACCCTGGCGAAAACCAAGTTCGCGCCCACCACCCTGGCGCTTACGGTGAATGGAGAGGCCCTGTCGGCTCGGAATCTGGCCATGAGCCTCTCCGGCCCCTGGCCACCGGGTCCGGGGAGCCCCCTTGTCTTGGCGTTGAGCGAGGGTGCCCTTCATGGCTTCGGCCTCTCGACCCGGGCGCTCATGGGAACCTTCACCCTGGAAGAAGGCGGCCCCAAGGGCACCCTGAGTGCCCTGGTCGACCAACTTCCCGGAGAGGTCAAACCGGCGAAGGGTGCCCGCCCCCTCACCCTGGATCTCTCCCTTTCGCACCCAGAGCCTGGGGCCGACAACGAGCATTTTCCCCTCCGCGCCCGCCTGACCGATCCCCAAAAGCGCCTGTCCATCGGCTTGGAGGGCTGGACGACGGCCACCCTGGCGGAGGGGCGCCTCGGTCTGGCCGCGCGTCCCGTGACCTTCACCCCAAAGGGACTCCAACCCGACGCCATCCACGCCGCCCTGGGCGGGATCGCCAAGGACGTGACCGGGACCCTGGCCTTGAAGGGCATCCTCTCCTGGCGGGGAAGCACCCTCTCGCCGGACCTGTCCATCCTTGCGAAGGACGTGACCGCCACCCTGGGAGACGTTCCCATGGAAAAGATCAACGGCGTCATCCGCCTCACCCAGTTTTGGCCGCCGCGCGGTCCAACCCAGGACATCAGTGTCGGGACCGTCAACCTGGGCCTCCCTCTGGGCAATGCCTTGATCCGCTACACCCTGGATGGCGAGGGCCATTTGATCATCGAGAACGCGTCCTTGGCTCTGGCCGGAGGCAGCGTGACCACGGAAAACGTGACCGTGCCCCTCAAGGGGGGCCAGATCCTCGTCCCCCTGGAGGTCAAGGCCATCGCCTTGGATCAACTGGCGGGACTGACCAATCTGGACGGTCTGGCGGCCTCCGGCAGTCTAGGGGGACGCATTCCCCTTCGGGTGGAGCCCGACGGCACCATCTGGGTGGACAAGGCGACCCTGGAAACGGAAGCCTCGGGGCACCTCAGGTACCATCCACCCGAGGCACCCGAGGTCCTCGCGGCGGGCAACCAGGGAGTTTTGTTGCTTCTGCTGGCTCTGGATGACTTCCAGTACGAACATCTGAAGCTGACCCTGGACGGGGAATCCTCTGGCGAATTGACCATTGGTATCAACCTGCTGGGGGCCAATCCGGATCTATATGATGGATACCCCGTGGATCTGCATGTCACCTTGACCGGCGCGCTGACGGAACTCATCCGGAAAAACCTGCGCACCTACACCCTGCCCAGCCGCATCCAGGACAATCTTGAGCAATTCATGAACAGCCTGGGCTACACGGGCGCCACCGCCCCCACGGTCCCCTAAGTGGAGCGGCCAAGATCGCCAAGACAGCGCCATAATTCCTTGTTTTTCTTGAACGGTCGGAGCAGTCTGCCAACTTCACCAAGGTTTCCCAGGAGGACAGATCCATGACAAAGGGCCCCAAGTTCCCCGGCGCCCCAATGGCCCTCGCGGTTCCAGTCCTCTTGGCCCTTGGCCTGGGTGCCTGCCAACCAACCCTCAAGGTGGAGGCGCCAGACAAGCCTATCCGCATTGACCTGAACGTGAACATCCAACAGGACGTGCGTATTCGACTGGAAAAGAGCGTGGAAGATCTCCATCAACAGAACCCGAACATTTTCTGACGGTGGATTAGGAAAGGACTTTACGTCATGACACGATTCTCGAAGGTTTTTGGTGGCTTGGTCCTGGGCGCATCCCTGACCCTGGCCGCCGTCGCGCCCGCCCTGGCCATGAGCCTGGACGAAGCACGGTCGCAAGGTCTGATCTGTGAAGCCACCGACGGCCTGATCCGCGCCACGGGCGGTGGCGGCGATGTGCAAGCGCTGGTGAACAGCACCAATGCCCAGCGTATGCAGGTCTATCAAGCCTCCGCCTCAAAGGAAGGCGTGCCCGTGGTCCAGATCCAGGCGGTCAGCGGTGAACAACTCCGCCAGAAGTACAAACCCTGCAATTAGAGTAGCCCTCCGATCAGAAGACCCCCCATAAGGTTGTGCCGTGGCAGGTAACGCCCACCCGCCGCGCTACGAACGAAGCAGGATCGCAAATCCCAAGATCAACTCACAGGCGAATCCAATCAGGAAGGCCGCGGTCCGGAAAGGAATTGGCACTCCCGCTATTGTCCCCAGCGCATGGGCCAATCGGGTAAAGAAGTAGACGCGGCATGCACCAGCGGTGACGGCGGACGGGCCGATCACATGGGCGGCAAGCGCCAGCGGCGCGAAAAGCACCAAATTCTCGACAGCGTTGACATGAGCTTGAACGGCCCGCATCGCCCAAGGAGCACGCTGTGGTGGGTCCGGCAATGGGAACCATGACCAATTTGGCGGTCCAAGCTCTCGGAAGCGATTGCCGACGTAGGGAACCCAGAGAACTCCGGTCAGAAGGACCGTAGCGGCGAGCCAGAGCAACTCTGGCGACTCGGTGTCAATCATGAAAAATCCTCATTCGTTCGACTGGTTCTTCTTGCAAAGGCGCGCCTTACATCAGGCAGAGAAGTTCAGATAGCCGACACCACGTCCTTCCCCACGGATGGATTGATATGCGCTCGCCAAGGCGATGGATGTTTTGTACATTGTTGCACAATATTTGATTGGGCAAGGTTTTTATGCAAGATCGCACAAAACAATCCAACCGAGCAGGCCGCCCGAGAAAGTTCGATGAGGCCGAAGCGCTTGGGAAGATGTCACGCCACCTCTGGACGACGGGTCTCTCCGGAACCTCGCTTGACGGCATCGCCCGTTCGGCCGATCTCAACCGGCCCAGTCTCGCCGCCGCCTTCGGCGACAAGGACGCGATCTATGCGCGGGCGGCTTCACGGTATGCCGCCATGATGGATGATCGGATCGGACGCGCGCTAGCATCGGATAACTTGCAAAGCGCGCTCATGGCGGCGTTTGATCTGGCGATCGACCTCTATACGACCGAGGGACCAAATGGGTGTTTCGTGATCTGCACCGCACCAGCGGATGCGTGGACCCATCCGGTATGCCTCACTGTCCTGGATCAAACTCTCGAAGCCATCGACACCATGTTCCTGAGACGTTTGGAAAGGCTCAATTCGCGTTTCGTAGGCACTCATGCTAGAATGGCGGAAATGCGGGAGTTCTGATCGATGGACCAAAAGACATTTCAAGCGTGGTTGTCAGCGAGCGACGAGCTGACGGATGCTCAGAAGGCGGAGGCCGG
>JAIOYK010000057.1 GCA_021741145.1 Rhodospirillum sp.
GGGCTGGTCGCCCGGTCCCCTTGGCGCCACCGCCGCGCCGCCCGCGCCCCGGGCCGCCCCCACGGGTGCCGTGACCCAGGCCACCCTGGACGCCCCGCCTCTGGCGGCGACCAACTCCAACACAGCTCTGGCGCAGGTTCCCGAGGGCCGGAAGGCCCCGCCTCCACCGGACGCCGACCAACGGCCTCCGGCCCCGCCCCCACCGTCCGCCCAGGCCAAGGCGGTGTCGCCGGACGGCAAGGTCGTCATGGCCCTGGCGCCCCGCATCACGGAGGCGCCAGGAACGGGCGCGCGGGAGTTGGAGCAGGCCATGGCGACCCTGATCCGCGCGGCGGGCATGGCCGTGACGCGGGAACCGGAAAAGGCCGCCTTCGCCATTATTGGCTCCGTTACGACGACTCCGCTGGCCGGGGACAAGGAAAAGGTGGAACTGGTCTGGCGGGTCGTTGATCCAAAGACCGATGCCGAGCTGGGGACGGTGCGGCAGCAAAATTTCATTCCAAAGGGCATGCTCGACGGCGCTTGGGGGCGGTTGGCCTACGAGATCGCCCAAGCCGCCTTGGAAGGCGTGGGAGAAGTTTTGACAAACCCCACGCGGTAAGTGCGATACCGTCTCCAATTCAAACGGATGAAGGGGGGCTGTATGGTTTACAGCGGCATGACATGTTGATAAGACTCCGGCCCGAGGCGCCGGGGTCTTTCAACGGCGCCTTTTTCAGCGCCCATGGTCACGTCCAAAACCCGCCCATGTGCTGGCTTCGGCCATGTTTGACCCGCATGCTCCGCCTATTCGATTGGGGAACCCGGAATGAAGATCCTTGCTTGTAACAGCAACCGTCCCCTGGCCGAGGCCGTCGCCAGCTACCTTAATCTGGAACTGACCAACGCGAGCGTGAAACGCTTCAGCGACATGGAAGTCTGGGTCGAGATCCTGGAGAATGTGCGCGGCGAGGATGTTTTTGTCGTCCAGTCCACCAGCTACCCGGCCAATGACAATTTGATGGAATTGTTGGTTGCGCTGGACGCCCTGAAGCGCGGCTCCGCCCGCCGGGTTACCGCTGTCATCCCCTATTTCGGCTATGCCCGCCAAGACCGCAAGACCGGCCCGCGCACGCCGATCACCGCCAAGCTGCTGGCCAATCTGATCACCAGCGCCGGGGCCAACCGGGTGGTGACCCTCGACCTGCACTCAGGTCAGATCCAGGGGTTTTTTGACATCCCCCTGGACAACCTTTACGCCGCGCCGGTCTTTTCCAAGCACATCATGGAGAACTTCAAGGGCGAGCGGCCGATGATTATTTCTCCAGACGTGGGCGGCGTGGTTCGTGCCCGCGATCTGGCCCGCCGGATCGAAGCCGACTTGGCCATCATCGACACGCGCCGCGAACGGGCGGGCGTGTCGGAGGTGATGAACATCATCGGCGACGTGAAGGGCCGGGATTGCATCCTGGTCGACGATATCGTCGACTCCGCGGGGACCCTGTGTAACGCGGGTACGGCCCTGAAGAACGCCGGTGCCAATTCCGTCGCGGCCTATGTGACCCACGGGGTGTTGTCCGGCGGGGCCGTGGCCCGGGTGACCAGTTCGCCGCTCGATAGCCTGTGCATCACCGACTCGATCCAGGCGACGGAGGCCATGCGCCTGGCCCGGAATGTACACCAGATTTCCATCGCTCCCCTGGTGGCCGAGGCCATGCGCCGGATCAGCCAGGAAGCCTCGGTGTCCAGCCTGTTCAATTGATCTGATGCGAGGGTGTCACCTGGTTTCGCCGGGGGATGCGCGCGAGGAAACAGCCCATGAAGGTCCTGGTCGTCGGATCTGGCGGACGCGAACACGCGCTCTGCTGGAAGATCGCCCAATCCCCCCTTTGCGAAACCCTGATCTGCGCCCCCGGCAACGTGGGCATCGCCCAGGTCGCCGAACTGGCCGCCGTCGGGGCGGAGGACGTGGCCGGACTGGTGTCCCTGGCCAAGGATCGGGCCGTGGACTTGGTGGTCGTGGGGCCGGAGGCGCCCCTGGTGCTTGGCCTCGCCGATGCCCTGCGCGCGGCCGGGATCTCCGTCTTCGGCCCGGGCAAGGGCGCCGCGGAGCTGGAGGGCTCCAAGGGGTTCATGAAAGACGTGTTGGCCAAGGCCGGGGTCTCCACCGCATGGTATGGCCGCTTCACCGACGCCGACGCCGCCCGGGCCTTCATCCGCGAAAAGGGTGCCCCCATCGTGGTTAAGACCAATGGCTTGGCCGCGGGGAAGGGCGTTCTGCTGTGCCAGACGGTGGAGGAGGGGCTTGCCGCCGTCGACTCGATGATGGTCGACAAGATTTTCGGCGAGGCCGGATCCGAGGTGGTGATCGAGGAATTCCTGGTCGGCGAGGAAGCCAGCTTCTTTGCCCTCTGTGACGGGACCAACGCCTTGCCGCTCGCCGCCGCCCAGGACCACAAGGCCGTGGGCGAGGGCGACACCGGCCCCAATACCGGGGGCATGGGCGCCTATTCCCCGGCCCCGGTCTTCACCGAGGCCATGCAAGATTTGGTGATGGCCGAGGTTGTGGCCCCCACGCTCAAGACCATGGCCGAAATGGGCCGCCCCTACACCGGTGTGCTGTTTGTCGGCCTGATGGTCACCACCGGGGGTCCCAAGGTCCTGGAATACAATGTCCGCTTCGGCGATCCCGAATGCCAGGTGCTGATGGCCCGGTTGGACTCCGACCTGCTGCCGGTGTTGCTGGCCGCGGCCCAGGGCGATGTCTCCGGCGAGAGCCTCTCCTGGAAGGACGAAAGCGCTCTGGTGGTGGTCATGGCCGCCAAGGGCTATCCGGGTGCCTATGAGAAGGGCACGGAGATCAAAGGGCTCGAAGCCGCCAACGCCGTGCCCGGCGTCACCGTGTTGCACGCGGGGACCAAGGATGGCGGCGCGGGCAAGGTTATAGCCGTCGGAGGGCGCGTCTTGGGCGTGACGGCCCATGGAGCCACGGTGCGCGAAGCCCGGGATCGGGCCTACGCCGCCGTGGACGCCATTGATTGGCCCGAAGGGTTTTGTCGGCGGGATATCGCTTGGCGCGCGCTGGAGCGGGAAAGCCAATAGCCCCTCGATGGGGGGTGTCGGCATTTCGCCGCAATCGCATCATACTCCTTCCGGCTCTGGATCTCCGAACTGGAAGGACCGCATTGCATGACCGAACCCTTGGCCATTACCTTCGCCGATATCGAGGATGCCGCCGCGCGGTTGCGTGGGCAGGTGGTGGAAACGCCCCTGCTGGAAAGCCCCGTGCTCAATGATCTGGTGGGTGGGCGCCTTCTCGTGAAGGCCGAATGCCTGCAACGGACGGGCGCCTTTAAGCTGCGCGGGGCGACCAACGCGCTCGCGGTCCTGGACGCCGAAACCCGGGCGCGGGGCGTCGTGACCCATTCCTCCGGCAACCATGCCCAGGCCATCGCCGCCGCGGCCAAGGCCTGGGGTGTGCCCGCCACCATCGTCATGCCCGACGACGCTCCGGCCCTGAAGGTCGCGCTGACCAAGGCCCATGGCGCGCGGGTCATCCAGGGGCCGCGAAGCCAACGGGAAGAGCTGGCCGCCCAGGCCGTGACCGAAACGGGAGGCGTCCTGATCCCTCCCTTCGACCACTCCGACGTGATCGCCGGACAGGGTACCGCCGGGCTGGAGATCATGGACCAATGCGCCGCCCGGGATGTTGTCCCCGATCAGGTGCTGGTCTGCTGTGGGGGCGGTGGGTTGACAACGGGAATCGCGACCGCGGTGAAGGGGCGCAACCCCGGCACCGCCGTCTGGGCCGTCGAGCCGGAGAATTACGATGACTGGGTCCGCTCCCTGGAAGCCGGAGAGATCCGGGGCAATGGACCCCTGGCGCCAACCCTGTGCGACGCGGTTCAGACCCAGGCCCCGGGCAAGCTGACCTTTCCCATTGGCAAGGCCCTGCTGACCGGCGCGGTCGCGGTGTCGGAGGAGGACGTGAAACGGGCCATGGTCCTGGCCTTCCTGCACCTGAAAATCGTGGTCGAGCCGGGCGGTGCCGTGGCCCTGGCCGCGGCGCTCGCGGGCAAGGTTCCGACCGAGGGCAAGACCACGGTGGTCACCGCCTCGGGCGGCAATGTGGACCCGGAGGTTTTCGCCCGGATCTTGACCGAAACGGTGGTGTGACGACGCGACGGCGAGAAAAAAGGCGATGGGTGGGTCCATCGCCTTTTTTTCTGTCCGTCCTACCGCTGTGGAGGCCTACCGCCGACGGGTCGGACGGCGGTTGCCACCGGGACCGCCGGGACCGCCAGGGCCACCCGTGGGGCCGGGGCCACCGCCAACCTTGTGGCGGTAGGTGATACGGGCCTTGGTCAAGTCATAGGGGGTCATTTCCATGTCCACCCGATCACCGACCATGATGCGGATGCGGTGCTTCTTCATTTTGCCCGCGGAATAGGCCATCACTTCGTGCCCGTTGTCCAACTGCACCTTGAAGCGGGAATCGGGCAGGACATCGGTGACGACACCGTCCATTTCAATCAGTTCTTCCTTCGCCATACGGCTCGTCCTTGTTCTCGGCGGGCGGCCCCCCGGGGGTGGTCCGCGCTGGATAAAACGATGACTCCCATCCAGGCCAACCTGAGCGGATAGGGTCACTAAGTGGTCTGAAAACGACGGGATCGGTCCGATGATCGCTCTTCGCCGTCGGAGTGCCACGCATCCTGTTCGGACGCGCATGGAACACTCCCACTTGGTGGTCGGGGGTCCACGGGAAAGCGGACCACGTCGCCGACCAAGAGGGCGCTCTCATGGCTGGTGAGAACGACGGAAAGGGATCCGGGTCGACGTGATATGGGCGCGCGGGGGCTCAATAGCCCACCCACGACAGAGGCTATTTACGGCATCTGGGAGATTTTGTCAATCGGAGCGCCTGATCGGTTCCTGGACGCGTCATCAATTCGGCTTGCGGGCCACCAGACGGGTGGTGGCCGATTGCCCTTGGTGCCCGGGTCCTTCGTCCAATACCCCCTCCCAGGCGGCCAGCTCTTCCATGGTCAATCCCTGGAAGTCCTGGCGCAGGATCTCGGGGCCGTACAGCAGGGACGGGTCCCTGGGGCCACCCGTGCCGTTCTTAACTTGTTCGGGTCGAAAGGCCTCCATCAGCAAGACGCCGCCAGGGCGCAGGGCTCCGGCCATGCCCTCATGAATGGCCGGACGGATCATGGGTGGGAAATGGATGAAGATCGCCACCACCGCGTCATAGGTGTTCCGGGGCCACTGCCAGGTGACCAGGTCGGCGCAATGGGTTATCAACTTGGTGCTCCGGTCCATCGCCAGCTTCATGGATTTTCGAAGCGCAACGGGGGAGCTGTCGACGCTCATGACCTCCATGCCCTGCTGGGCGAGCCAGACACCGTTGCGCCCCTCCCCGTCCCCCACGCAAAGCACGCGCATGCCGGTCTTCAGGCGATAGCGTTGGGAGACCAGCCAGGAATTCGGCTCCACGCCATAGAGGTAGCCGGGGCGGGAGAATTTGTCGTCCCAGAAATCGGAGGGAGAAGAAGGAGAGGGCATGAGAAAGAGATCCTATTCCTTGTCGGAAACGCCAGCTTCGGCGAAGGTCGCCATACCCCTATGGCACTGACAGGCGGCTTGGAGAAGCGGAACGGCCAGCGCCGCGCCACTCCCCTCGCCCAGGGCCAGCCCCAGGTCGAGCAAGGGGGCCATTTCCAAGGCCTGGGCCAGCCGACGGTGGCCAGGCTCGCGGGAGGCATGGGCCAACAGGCAATGGTCCAGGGCGTTCGGGGTGATCGCCTTCAGGCAGGCCGCGGCGGAACAGACGATGAACCCGTCCAGCACCACGGGGACCCGGGACAAACGGGCCGCGACGATGGCGCCCGCGATGGCCGCCAACTCCCGTCCGCCGAGGCGGCGCAGCAGGTCCAGGCCGTCCGTGGCCTCCTCCGCGTGCTTCGCCACGCCGTCCCGAACCACGCCGATCTTGGTCTCCAGGGCCGATCCGGTGACGCCCGTGCCGGGGCCGGTCCAATCTTCCGCCGTGCCGCCGAAGAGGGCGAGGGAGAGCGCCGCGGCGCTGGTGGTATTGCCGATCCCCATTTCCCCCAGACACAGGCAATCCGCGCCCGAGAGGTCGAGAGTCAGTCCGGCGTTGAAGGCGGCGAGGACCTCCTCCTCCTCCATGGCTGGACCCTCGGTGAAGGGGCGGGTGGGGCGGTCCAGCTCCAGGGCGGTGACTCCAAGCTGGATGCCGAAGGCCTGACAAATCTGGTTGATGGCCGCGCCGCCATGGTCGTAGTTGAGGACCATCTGGGCGGTGACCTCGGCGGGAAAGGCGGATACACCAAGGGCCGCGACCCCATGGTTTCCGGCGAAGACATGGACCCGGGGATTTCGCATTCCCGCCGGATGGCGTCCCTGCCACCCGGCGATCCAGGCGGCCAGTTCCTCCAGCCGTCCCAGGGATCCGGGGGGCTTGGTCAATTGGGGCTCGCGGGTCCGGGCCAACGCGATGCTCCCGGCGTCGGGGTCCGGCAGGGCGGTGAGCAGGGCGCGGACGATGGCGAGGGTTTGGGCGGGAAGAATGGTTAGGGACATGGGGAACTTTCCCGGAACGTCGGAGGGAAGGGGCTGGTCAGCTTGGCCAGGATCGCCTATGTGAGGGGCAGGGCCGAATTAAGGATGATCCTTGGCTTAATCCATTCCCGTGGCGAATGCACCCCTTGACCGATCTTTCCTCCAACACAGTCTCCCTTCTTGGGCGCCGCCTGGGCGAACTCAATGGCGCGGTGTGTTTCCTCACCCGCCTGCCCCTGCCCTTGAAAAAGGCGCCACCGCCCCTGTCCCAATGCATCTGGGCCTTTCCCCTGGTGGGCGCCCTGGTTGGGCTGGTGGGGGCTGGCGTCGCGCTCCTGGCGTCCATCGCGACTCTGCCCGATCTGGCTTCGGCGGTCCTCGCCTTGGGAGCCATGGCTCTGCTCACCGGTGCCCTGCATGAGGACGCCCTGGCGGATATGGCCGATGGCCTGGGCGGCGGGCGCACCAAGGAGAGGGCGCTGGAGATCATGCGGGACAGCCGGGTGGGGGCCTTTGGCTTGGTGACGCTGATCCTCGTCCTGGGGCTGCGCGCGGCCCTGATCGCTCCCCTCGTCGCCAGTCCCTGGTTGCCGCCGGCCCTGGTGGCCGCGGCGGCCATTGGACGAGGGGGGGCGGCGCTGGTCCTGGGGCTGCTGGACCCGGCCCGACCCGACGGCCTGGGGGCGACCGCGGCCCGTCCCGGCTCCGGCCCCATGGCCGCCTGCCTGATCCTGACCGGGGCCGTCGCCGGTCTTCTTTTCACCGGCGGCCGGGCCGCGGCCGGGGCCTTGCTCGGGGGGCTTTTGGTCACTCTGTGGGTGGCCTGGCGGGCCTGGGCGCGTCTGGGCGGGCAGACCGGAGATATCGCCGGAGCCGCGGCCCTGCTCGCCGAAACCGGCGCCCTGCTGGGCGCGCTCGTTCTTCTGGGAGGGACCGGGCCATGATTGGGGACCGGACGGGAGAAAGCGCCGGACCGGTGACCCGCTGGTGGTGGGTCCGCCATGCCCCCGTGCCCGATTCCCAGGGACGGATCCAGGGGCGTATGGATCTGCCCTGCGACACGGGGGACGAGGAGGAGATCGCCGCCCTGGGCGGGCGTCTGCCGCCGGGCGCGGCCCTGGTGCTCACGCCGCTGTCTCGGACCCATCAAACGGCCCATGCCCTGGAAATGGCCGGCGCCCGCCTTGATCCCTTCGAGGAGGAGGAGGCCTTCCTGGAGCAGGATTTCGGGCGTTGGCAGGGCAAGACCTGGGGGGGGCTGGCCAGCCAGGATCCGCCGGACCCGGACCTGGAGGCCTTCTGGCGGGATCCGGGTCTGGGTACGCCCCCCGGTGGCGAAAGCTTCGTTCGGGTCATGGACCGGGTCGCCCGGGCCGTGCTCGACTGGAGTGACAGGCTGGGGGATCGGGACGTGGTGGTGGTGGCCCATGCGGGCGCCATCCGCGCCGCGGTGGCCCAAGCCCTGGAGCTGTCTCCGGCCGCGGCCCTACGCCTGTCCGTCGAACCCCTGTCCCTGACCCGGATCGACCGCTTCGCCGCGCCGGACAGCGGTTGGGCCCTGCGTTCCCTCAACGAAACCTACTGGTAGGGGCGGATAGCGCCATGGCCGTCAGTCCTTTCGATCCCAACACCGCGCCCCCGGGGCCGCGGATCACCCTGGTCCTGGGGGGAGCGCGGTCGGGCAAGAGTGCCCTGGCGGAACGGATCGTCGCCGCCCATGCCGGGCAACGGCTCTACGTGGCGACGGCTCAAGCCTTCGACGAGGAAATGAAAGCCCGCATCGCCGCCCATCGGGACCGACGGGACTCGGGGTGGGAGACGGTGGAGGCGCCCATGAACCTGCCCGCGGTCCTGATGGCCCGGGGAAAGACTCCCGAAATGCCGGTGTTGGTGGATTGCCTGTCCCTGTGGCTGTCCAACCTGATGCTCGCCGAGCGGCCCGAGGAGCCAGCCATCTCCGCCCTGGAGGCCGCCCTGGCCAACAGCCGCGCGCCCGTCGTGCTGGTTTCCAATGAAGTCGGCCTGTCCATTGTTCCCGATACGCCCCTGGGCCGCCGGTTTCGCGATGCGCAGGGCATCTTGAACCAGCGGGTCGCCGCGCTCGCGGGCCGGGTGATCCTGTGCGTCGCCGGGTTGCCCATCCTCCTGAAAGACCTACCGGAAGAGGATCCAACATGACCCAATCCCCCGCGCGGCGTGCCCCCACCCGCATCCCCACGACCGTGATCACCGGTTTCCTTGGGGCGGGCAAGACAACCCTGATCCGCCACCTCATGGAGAACGCCGGAGGGCGGCGCATCGCCTTGATCATCAATGAATTCGGTGACGTGGGCATGGATCGGGAGATCCTGGCCGCCTGTGGCGTGGAAGGCTGCACCGAGGACGACATCGTGGAACTGGCCAACGGATGCATCTGCTGCACGGTGGCCGACGACTTCCTGCCCACCATGGAGGCCCTGTTGGCTCGGGCCGCTCCGCCCGAGCATATCATCATCGAGACCTCGGGGTTGGCTCTGCCCAAGCCGTTGGTGAAGGCCTTCGATTGGCCCGCCATTCGATCCCGGGTGACCGTGGACGGGGTGGTGGCCGTGGTTGATGGGCGGGCGGTGCTCGACGGATTCTTCGCCGGAGACCTGGCGGGCATGGCCGCCCAGAAGGCGGCGGATCCGGCCCTCGACCATGACAACCCCTTGGAAGAGGTCTTCGAGGATCAGGTGCTCTGCGCCGACATGGTGGTGCTCAACAAGGCCGATCTGCTGGCCCCGGGGGAGTTGGACACCCTGGTCAAGGCCCTGGAGGCGGAGGCGCGTCCGGGGACCCGCATGGTCCCCGTGGAGCACGGTCGGGTGGATCCGGCGGTGGTGCTCGGTTTGGTCGCCGGCGTGGAGGATGACCTCGCCGCCCGCCCCAGCCACCACGATACCGAGGAGGACCATGACCATGACGACTTCGAGAGCTTCGTGGTCGAGATTGGACCCGTTCGCGAACCGACCGCCTATGCCAAGGCCCTGACTGCGGTGGTCGAGGCCCATGGCATCCTGCGGGTGAAGGGCTATCTGGACGTGCCGGGGAAACCCATGCGGCATCTGTTGCAGGGCGTGGGGCCGCGCATGGCGGGCTATTTCGATCGCCCCTGGAAGGGGGACGAATCCCGCCAGGGCCGTCTGGTGGTCATCGGCCTGAGGGGGCTGAACGAGAGCGTGATTCGGGAGGCCATCGGGAAGCTGGTCTGACGGGATCAGGCCATGACCGGCTTTTTCAGCCGGACGGTGACCGTCAGGCCCCCCCCTTCCGCGTCGTCCAGGGTGATGGTTCCGCCATGGGCCTCGATCACCGCGCCGACCATGGTCAGGCCCAGGCCGTTGCCCGGAGTGGTGCGGGATTGGTCGAGGCGGGCGAAGCGCTCGAAGACCCGCTTCCGGTCGGCCTTGGGGATACCGGGGCCCCGGTCCGTCAGGGTGACGACCGGGGTGCCGTTCTCCTGGGTCAGGCGCAGGGAGATGGTGCCTTCGGGCGGAGAGAATTTCACGGCGTTGTCCATCAGGTTGGCGAAGGCCTGGAACAGTAGGTCCCGGTCTCCATCCACCATGGCCGCTTGGGTGATGTCCGTTTCCAGCCGTGCGCCCGCGTCTTCGGCGACGGCGTCGTAAAGGTCGACGACGTCGGTCAGCAACGCGGTCAGATTGATCGGCGCGAAGGCCATTCGACGCCCGCCTGTCTCCACCTGGGCGATGCGCAGCAGGGCGCTGAAGGTGGACAGCAACCCATCCACTTCCCTCAGGGCATGGGCGATGCCCTCCCGGTCCGTCTCCTCGGCGCAGTCCGATTGCAGACTTTCGAGGCGATTGCGCAGCCGGGAAAGGGGCGTCCTCAGGTCATGGGCGATGGTGTCCGA
Source organism: Rhodospirillum sp. (assembly GCA_021741145.1). Taxonomy (GTDB): domain Bacteria; phylum Pseudomonadota; class Alphaproteobacteria; order Rhodospirillales; family Rhodospirillaceae; genus Rhodospirillum. Next base: position 10,463 of record JAIOYK010000057.1, read on the forward strand.
GACATGGCGCACCCCCTCCATCAGGGATTCGATGCGGGTCAGCATGGCGTTCAGATTGGCGGAAAGCTGGTCGAAGTCGTCTCCGTCCAAGCCCTTGCCCTGGGGGACGCGGCGGGAGAGATCCCCGCCCATGATCTCCCGGCTCGCCTGGGTTACGCCCTCCAGGCGGCGGCCGAAGCGGCGGCTCATGATCCAACCGCCGAGCAGGGCCAACAGGGCCGTGGCGAACAGGCCCAGGCGCATGGCGAAGGCCATGCGGCCCAACAGAGCCTCCACGGCGCCCATGTCCCGACCGACCAACAGGCGGTTCCCACCGGGTAGGGAAAGGGTGACCAGCCGCACGTCGCCCGGCTCCCAGGGAGGGGGGCGCATGTTGTCCATGTGATCCATGGCATGGTTGGAGTCCAAGGGGGAAAACTTCGGTCCCATGGGGTGGGGCCATCCTGGCCCGATGCCGCCGAGACCCCCATTCGCCCCCCCGCCCAATCCTCCGCCGTGGCCACGGCCGGGAGGCAGGTTGGCGGTGACGTCCGTCAAGGGAAGGACATCCCGTTCCACGACGGAGCGGCCCTGAAGGGGCACGCTTTCGGGCCAATGGGTCAGGTTCCCGGCGATGGGCGTGCCATCGGCCTTGGTCAACAGGAAGACCGCCTGATTTTCCCCCGCCATTCGGGCTTGACGGACCAGTTGAACCGCGAGCCCTCGGGGGCCCCTGTTTTGGGCGGCGCCGCGCAGCAAGGAGATATCCTCGGCGATCGCCAGATCCACCTGGGTGCGCAGGGCGTGGGCGGTGAGCAGGTAGACGCCCCCCATCAGCAGGGCCGAGGCCCCGCCGAAGAGCAGCAGGAAGGTCAAGGCCATGCGCGACGCCACGCCCTGGGGCAGCAGGCGAAGGCGTCGGCGGCTCTCAGTCCCGTTGGACAAGGACATAGCCCGACCCTCTTATGGTCTCCAGGAAGGAGGTCTCGAACCCCTCGTCCATTTTGCGGCGTAGGCGGCTGATATGGACATCGACCACGTTGGTCTGGGGGTCGAAGTGGTAGTCCCAGACGTTTTCCAGCAGCATGGTTCGGGTCACCACCTGCCCCGCGTGGCGCAGCAGGTATTCGAGCAGCCGGAATTCGCGGGGTTGCAGGTCGATGGTCTTGCCGGCCCGGGTCACCTTGCGGGATAGGAGATCCATTTCCACGTCGGCGCCCCGCAATTTGGTTTGTTCCCCGTTCTCCGATCCAGTCCGACGGATCAGGGCGTCGATGCGGGCCAGCAGTTCGGAAAAGGCGAAGGGTTTGACCAGGTAGTCGTCGCCTCCGGCGCGCAGACCCTTGACCCTGTCGTCCACTTCGCCCAGGGCCGAGAGGAACAAGACCGGGGTGGTGTTGTCCGAGGCCCGGAGAGTCCGGACGATGGTCAGGCCGTCCACATTGGGCAACATGCGATCAACAACGAGCAGGTCATAGGATTCCGCGGCCGCCTGGTAGAGGCCGTCCCGGCCATCGGCGACGGCGTCCACCACATGGCCGGCCTCTTTCAGGCCCTTGGTCAAATGGGCGGAGACGTCCTTGTCGTCCTCGATCACCAGGATGCGCATGGTGAGTCCCTTCCTGTTCCTTCACGGGGTGACGCCCCCGCTTCAAGAAGGGGGGCGTCACCGAACCAATCTTATCCTATCGTTTGGCCTATTGGTTGGTTATCGGACCACGGAGTCCCTGGCCTTGGCCGATACCCTGACCCGGACCCATGCCCTGGCCCTGGCCCATACCCTGGCCCGGACCCATGCCCTGGCCTTGGCCCATACCCGGTCCCTGGCCGATACCCTGGCCCGGACCCATGATCCAGCCCTGGCCCGCGCATGGTCCCAGGCCGACACCTTGGGTCATACACGGCCTCTGGCTCATGCCTTGGCCCATACCCGGTCCCTGGCCCATGCCCATGCCCATGCCCGGACGCCGTCCGCCGCCGTTCATGGCCATCTGTTGGACCCGCAGGACGTCGCCGCTGTTCGGGTCGATGAAGACCACGGAGGAAGACGCGTTGGTCCCATCGGTGGGCTGGACGGTGATCACCCAAGCGGTGTCGGTGCCCCACTGGGCGCCCCGCAGCATGGTGGCGGTGCCGCCGTCGGTGGCGGCGACGGCCTTGATGACGGCGTCACTGGGGGAGACCTTGGCCTTGCTCAGGTCGGCGGGACCGTTGGCGCGGCCAAACCCGCCGCTTCCTGGACCCCCCATTCCTGGACCCCCCATTCCTGGACCCCCCATGCCCATCACGCCCATCAGGCCGGTGGCCGATCCGACAACCGCGCTTTCGCCGGTGGCGCCATCGACGGTCACCATGGTGCGGGTATCGCCGTCGAACAAAGCGACCATATAGGTGGGATGCAACTCAGGGGCGGCGAAGGCGTTGCGCTTTCCCTGGGCCATGGCCGGGGCGAACGGCGCCAGACGGGCCATGACGACGGAGCCGGACACATTGTCCTGGTCCTGGGCTTTGGTGATGGCTTGGTCCAGGGTCACGGTGGTGCTTTTCAGGGCTTCCTGGGTGAGGATGGCCCGACCGCCCATGGCGCTTCCCCTGGGACCGTAGCCCAGTTGACCACAACCGCCGCCGCCACCGCCAAAAGCGAAGGCGAGGGCCGGAGCGGACACCGCGGTGGCGACCAGGGCGGAGATGATGATCAGACGGCGTGTCATGGTGTGTTCCTCTTCTCTTCGGAATGTCTTGTGCCGATAAGAGGATCATGGCACCGGACCCCTGTCGGGGGTGTGGCCGGGGGGTTAACTCTTCGTAATGTCGGCGGTGAAGCGGGCGAGGATTCGTCCCAGGGCATCCCGAAGCCCTTGGGTGGCGGTGGGCACGGTCCGGTCGGCGACGGGGACAACCTCCGCATAAGTGGCCAAGAGCTTGACGTCGTCGGTCAGGGGGTCAAGCAGGGAGAGTTCCAGGGAGAGGGCCACCGAAGCCCCTCCCTCGCCTTCTGGCGGAACCACGTGTTCCATGCGCAACACGCGCCCCAGGATCAGCAGGTCGGCCCGGACCCGCAGGGCCGGCGTGACCACCTTGGCGAAGGCATGGGAGGCCCGCAGGTAATTGACCATCTGGTCCCGCAGCAGAATGGCTGGGGTCTCTTCCCAGAAATGATAGGAGTATTGCTCCAGGATCTGGCCGTCGCTTCGTGTGGTGAAGGCGATGGCCCGATCCCCCAGGGTTCCCTTGGCGTCGAACCGTCCGACTTCGACCATGCGCGGATCGGTCACCGGGACGGGGACGATTTGGGATGGGGGAATGTCGAGGCGATAGAACACGTCCGACGGCGGGGCGCCCTCCATGGCGCAGGCCCCCAGCAGGAGGGCCGCGCCCAGTAGAGGGGCGGCGAGTGTGGCGAGTCGGCGGTGGAGGGACATGGTCCGGTTCCTTCAATGGTCTTGAGGGAGCAGTGGTCTTGAGGAAGAAGCGTTCGAGGGAAGGGCGGAGCCATTCAGGGACTCTTTTCCTCCGGCGACCCACCTCTCAACAGGGTCCCGGGGTTCTGGCGAATAACCCGGCTGAATTCCTTCAAGTCCCGGGTGGCCCCTTCCAGGTTGAAGGTGATGGTGTCGATGCTGGTTGATAGAGTCCGCAGGGTATGGCGCAGGTCGCGCAGCGAGGCGTCCACCTGAGGTCCCCCCCGGTCGACGATGCCATCCACGGCGCGCACAATCTTGTTCAGGCCGTCACCACTGCCCTTGAGCTGGGCGCCCAAGGCGGCCAAGTCGCCGGTGAACGCGGCCAGGTCGTCGATGGAGGTATTTATCTGCTCCACGTTCTTGTTGGACAGGACCTCGTCGTTCAGGCGCCGGGTGAATTCGTCCACCCGGCTGATCAGTGAAGGCATCCGGTCGGCCATGGCGTCGGTCACCGCGCGGGCGTCCTTCAGGATAGACGGGACGGACTCCGTCATGCTGGTGCCCAGGATGTCGGCATAGGTGTTGAGCTTGGCCAGAAGGGGGCGCAGTCCCTCCTGGGACAGGCCGTTGAATTCACTGGCGATGTCCCCCAGGGCGGCGAACATGCCGCCCCCCGCGCCGCTGGGAATCTCCGATCCGGGGGCGATCAGATCCTTGCCCTCGCCCCCCTTGATGTCGATGGTCACCGCGGCCAGTAGACCCGAGGCGGCGATTGTCGCCGTGCTGCCTTCGGGGATATGCCAGCCTTCCTGGACGGAGAGTTCCAGGCGGAAGGTGGTACCCTCGGGCGTCTGGCTTGGAGTGATCTCTTCCACCTGACCCACGCGGTAGCCCTCGTAGAGCACCTGGGTGCCGTATTTGATGCCACCCACATTGGAATAGGTGGCGTAATAGGTGTCCGTGGATCCGGAGTGTCCGCTGATCATCGACGCGGCGACGATGATGCCGATGATCATGGCGAGGACGAAGATCCCGACGATCAGGTGGTTGGCGCGGCTGGCGTTCATGTCGGTCCCCCGGTTCCCAAAGTGTCTTTGGTTGGGCTCATGTGCCCCCCTCCGTCAAGCGGCGGAGGTATTCCTCCGGATCCAGCTCGGTGCGTTCGATGCGGCGGTTCAGAAGGTCTTGGATCCGTTCGTTGTCGCTGCGGCGGATATTCTCCACGGTGTCGATGGCCAGGATGGTTCCCCGGTCGAGGACACAGATCCGGTCGGCGATCTTGAAGGCGCTTTCCAATTCGTGGGTCACCACGACCACCGACATGCCCATGGCGTCGCGCAGGCGCAGGATCAATTCGTCGATGGCCGCGGCCACCACCGGGTCGAGTCCGGCCGATGGTTCGTCGCAGAACAGAATCTTCGGATCCATGATGATGGCCCGGGCGAAAGCGGCGCGCTTGATCATGCCGCCGGACAGCTCCGCGGGCATCAGGTTTTCGAACCCGGCCAGGTCCACGACCTCGAGTTTCAGGCGGGCCATGATCTCCATGGTGCTCACGGCCAGATCGGTGTGCTCCCGCAAGGGAAGCATGATGTTTTCCCCCACGGTCATGGAGGAGAAGAGCGCCCCCCCCTGGAAGGCCACGCCGATCTTCTGGCGCAGCCGGGACAGGTCGCGCTTGGCGATGGCGTTGATGTCCTGGCCCAGGATCCGGATGGATCCGCTGGTGGGCTGCAACAGACCCAGCAGGTGGTTCAGCAAGGTGGTCTTGCCCGATCCGGACCCGCCCATGATGACCAGGATTTCCCCGGCCCGCACGGCCAGGGAGATGTCCTTGAGGATCTTCCGGTCCCCATAATGGGTCACCAGGTCGCGGACGGAAACGGCCACCTCTTCGACGGGGCGGGAAAAGGGGTCGGAACCAGAGGCTCTCTGGTTGGAGATCGGGCTCATGGTGGGGTCACCGGGTCAGGATGAAGGCGAAGATCATATCGGTGACGATGATCGCGCTGATGGCCTGAACGACGGATCGGGTGGTCAGGCGTCCAACGCCCTCGGCGCCCCCGGTGACGGAGGCCCCGTTGACAACGCCAACCAGGACGATTTCCAGGGCGAAAAGGCCGCTTTTACCCAGGCCGTGGGCCAGGTCGTTGACCCTGAGGATCCGGAAGGATTCATCGAAGAAGGCGGGCAGGGACATCCCCAGATCAATCTGGACATAGAAGCCGGCGCCCAACATGGCGATCCCCATGGCCATGAAGGTCATCAAGGGCACCATGACCAGACTGGCGATCAGGGCCGGGGCGACCAGGAAGCGGGTGGGGTCGATGCCCATGACGGTCAGGGCGTCGATTTCTTGATTGATCTTCATGGTTCCCAATCGGGCGGCCAAGGAGGATCCAGAGCGCCCGGCCACCAGGATCCCCGTGATCAGCGGGGCGAATTCCCGAACGACGGAAAAGGCCACGCCGAACACCACCTGTTGCTCGGCGCCGAAGGTGCGCAGGGTGTAAATCCCCTGAATGGCCAGCATCATGCCAATGGTGCCGTTCATGACCAGGATGATGGGTAGGGCGGTAATGCCGATTTCCATGGCTTGACGGATGATGGCCGACAGGCGCACGGGCTGGCGGTGGAGGCGTCCGAAGGCGACCCAGAACAGGCTTTCCAGGAACAGCATGGCCGCGTGGCCCAGTTCCTGAACCCCACTTGTCGTTGCCTGTCCGATACGTTCGATCCGTTGGATCACCGGGGTCATGGAACCGCCGTTTCATGCTGGTCCCGCGCCGAGGCGGGGAAGGGATTGGCTCAGCTTTCGCCCAGGGTGGCGTCCACGCTGTCGACGATGGTGAAGACTTTGTCAAGGCGACCCAGCTGGATCACCCGCATCGCCCCCGGGGAAACCTTGGCGAGGGTGAAGGAAACCTTCTTTTCCTTGGCCAGCTTCAGCGCCTCCAGCAGGCTGGTGATGCCAGAGCTATCGATATAGTCCACGGCGCCCAGGTCCACGACCAGGGCGGTATTCGCTTTTAAGGACTCGATTAAAGCCTCCCGCAGTTTGGGAGAAGTCTGCAAATCCACTTCACCGGTCACAGCGACAACGGTCACTTTGCCCAGTTCTCTGATATCGACCTTCATTCCGTTCCGTCCTTCCCCAATGTGCCCTCTCGGCCAAAGGTCCCGTCTCCGGATCCATTCGAATCCTGCCCGGGGGCCGAATCCTGTTCGTGGGCCGATTCCTGCTCGTCGACGCCAGTTTCGCCCGGCCCATCCCCGGGCGGACATTCGAGAGATTTGACCATGCGGAACAGGTTCCCTCCGCCCGCTGGAGGCTCGAGGAACCCGCATAGGTCCGTGACCTCTTGAATGAAATGTGTGCCCAAGCCACCGGGGCGGATATCATCCAGATCCCTTGGCTTCACTGTAGCCGGGTCGATGCACGGCGCGAAGTCCCGAAGCAATATTTCCAGATTCTTTCCCATGATCCGAGCTTCCACCACCATGTCTCCAGCGAAGTTATCCCCATAGGCGTGGCGAACTACGTTTTGGCAGGCTTCGTCGATGGCGATCAGCATGTCCCGGGTCCATTCCGGCGAACAACCGAGTGCAGACAGGGCATCCCGGGTGCTCGCCCGGATCAGGCGTAAGCGGTCGGCCTGGGCGGGTACCCTTAAGGAAAATAGGAGGTTCGATTGGGTTTTCATCACGCGGCGCTCCCCTTCGTCCCGGGTTCATTGGGGCCGCGAACGATCAGTAAGGTGATGTCGTCGCGTTGCTTCACGTCATCCGCCAAAAGGGTCTCGGCAATCTTGGCCAGTTGTTGGCCCGCGGGCAGGGCACGCCCGGCGCGCAGCATGTCCTTGACCCGCTCGGTCCCGACCATGGTCCCGTCCTTGGTCTTGGCCTCCGTCACGCCGTCGGTGAAAATGTAGAGATCTTTTCCCGTAAGGAGCAGGTCCGATTCAGGAAAACCATCCGGACCGGCGATATCGGGGAAAATTCCAAGGGGCGGTACTTCCGCGGGAAGGGCCTCGAACCGGTCGGCGGATCTGTCAAAGACCTGTGTGGGTTCATGCCCCGCGTTGGACAGAAAAACCCGCGAGCCATCCTCCACGATCATCCCCGAGACCATGGTGACGAACATCCCCCGCGAGGCGGTTTCGCACAATTCGGCGTTCAACGTGTCCATCAGCGGTCCAGGCGAGGGCATGGTCTTGGCCAGGCAGCGGAATAGGCTGGCGGTCTTGGCCATCATCAGGGCGGCGTTCATGCCCTTGCCCGAGACATCGCCGACGCAGAACCAACGCCGTCCCTTGGGGTCCACCAGAATATCGAAGAAATCGCCCGATACGTCATGGGCCGCGATGTTGATGCCGTGGATGGGGGCGTCGTCGGGATCGGGCGCGGGCAACAGGCCGCGTTGAATCTCCGCGGCCAGTTCCAACTCGCGCACCAGCCGCTCCCGTTCCAAAAGCTGTTCCGTCAGCCGGGCGTTCAGCAGAGCCAGCGCCGCGGATCGGGCCAGGGTCGTCAGGACGCGCAGGTCCTCCATGTTGAATAGGCCGTCGCCATCAAACTTGTTGATGATTTCCACTACGCCCATGTGCTGGTCGCGGACCGTCAGGGGGGCGCAGAGGATGGACCGGGTGGTGAAGCCCGTTCTTTTATCCACTTGCCCGCCGAAATCCGGGTCATCGGAGACGTCCCGCACCAGTTGGGAGCGGTTTTCCGTCACCGTGCGTCCGATGACTCCGAGTTTGGCGGGCAGACGCAATCCAGTAATGTCAACCGGCCCGTGGCACGCCCGGCAGACCAGATCCTTGTCGCCGTTTTCCAGAAGGAACAGGCTCGCCGCCTCCGCGTGGAGAAGCTCCGCCACCTGACGCAGACCATGGCGCATGGTTAATTCCGCGTCCTGGGAGGTGGTGAACTCCCGGGTCATGTCCGCGATCAGATCAAGCGGATCCTTGGGGCGATCGTGGGAGTCGGACAAGGGCGGGTTCCGCTGGTGGGAGGATGTCCGGGAGGGGGCGGAAACCGGGGACCCAGGGTCCCAGAGGGGGCAAGAGCCAAAGGTCCCTGGAGGGAAAGTGAACAGGATACCATGGGGTGGCGTGTCCGGACTGTGCACACCATACCATTCACTATTCCGGGCCAATTCTGCCACCGTCGATGCGTCTCCGCAATGGCTGGGGCCGCTTGTCTTTGTTCCGGAATGGAATAATCGGTTGAATTGCGATCGTTGTTTTTCTGGTGCGATAGCGGAATGGTCAGTGGAATTGGCGGTCACGGGGCCGGAGAAGTGAGGCTCTTTAAGGCCGCCAATGCCCGCTTCCGGGCTTGGCCATGGTCAATAATGGGGTGAGGATAGGTTTCTCCCAGGCGCACCTTTGCTGAGGCCAGCTCAAGGGGGGCCGCGGTCCAGGGCGCATGAAGGGCGGCGTCTGGCAGGGCTGCCAGCTCGGGCAACCAGCGTCGTAGATAAAGGCCCTTGGGGTCGAATTTCTGACTTTGGGTCACGGGATTGAAGATCCGGAAGAACGGCGCGGCGTCGGCGCCGCATCCGGCCACCCATTGCCAGCCCGCGGCATTGTTGGCCGGGCAGGCGTCCACCAGGGTGTCCCAGAACCACCGCTCGCCCTCTTGCCAGGGAACCAGCAGGTCCTTGATCAGGAACGAGGCGGCGATCATCCGGATCCGGTTGTGCATCCACCCCGTATGCCACAGTTCCCTCAGGCTCGCGTCGACGATGGGATAGCCGGTGCGGCCTTGGGTCCAGGCGGTCAGGGAGGCGGCGGCTTCCGCCTCCCCGGCCCAGGGAAAACGGGTATATTCTTCGCGGAGGGGGCGGTGGGCCATGTCCGGGTTCCGGTGCAGCAGATGGTGACAGAACTCCCGCCAACCCACCTCCCTCAGGAACGCCGCGGCCCCTGGGGAGCGGTTCCCCCGGCAGGTGGCCAGGACCTGGTTTGGGGAAATCTCTCCGAACCGCAGATGGGGTGAAAGCCGGGATGTGAGGGCCTGACCGGGCAGGTCCCGGCCCTCGGCGTAGCGGTCAACGGGGTCCTCCAGGAAGCGGTCCAGCCGGTCCCGGGCACCGGCTTCTCCGGGAGTCCAGGCGTCCCGCAGACCCCCCGCCCAGTCGGGACGGAGGGGGAGAAGGGTCCAGTCCTCCAGGTTGTCGCTTCGGGGGTGGTCGTCGGGAGCGTCCAACCGCGGCGGGGTGGGAAGAGGCGAGCCGGGGGCGAGGTCCTCCGTCAAGGCGATCGACAGGGTCTTCCAGAAGGGGGTGAAGACCTTGAAGGACGTTCCGCTCTTGGTGGTCAGGGCATCGGGGTGGTGGAGCAGGGTGCCGTTGAACAGGCGGACCGAGACGCCATCGACGCGCAGGGTCTCGAACAGGGTGGCGTCCGAGGTCCCCGGGGCGCCAAAGCGCTGATTGGCGAGGAGGGACCGGGCGCCGCTTTCCGTGATGACCTCGGGCAGGATCCGGGTCGGGTTCCCCCGTCGCAAGAGCAGTCGCCCCCCCCGTGTCTCGATGTCCCGGGCCAGCCGGTCCAGGGATCCGTGCAGCCACCAGCGGGCCGCGCGCCCCAACGGGCGGTGGTCCTCGCTCTCCTCCAGGACGAAAAGGGCGAGGAGAGGGGCGTCGGCGCGGGCCGCGGCGTCGACCGCGGGATTGTCGGACAGACGCAGGTCCTGACGGAACCAAAGGAGGACGGGGGGAGGCGACATGGGGGCGAAGGTTCCGGTGTGGTGTCAAGGGGGTGCGTTTACGGGGAGGGGCCGCCGCCGATTCACCGCCTTATCGTTTCGCCGGTTCGACGGTTATGCTCTCTACGATGGTCTGGGCCGAGGGCAAACCCTCATCGAATAGGTCGTCCGGGGCGGTGTAGATGGCCAGGTGCACCACGGGGATATCCGCCCGTCCAATGGCCACGACCCACTGGCGGATGGGTCCTTCCTTGCCGAGAAAGCGGGTCACCGCCTGGGTTCCGTCCACGCCAGGACCGGAGTTGACGTAATGGAAGGGCGCCTCCCGCAGGATTTCCTGAGTTTCCCCCTTGGTCTGGATAAAGGCCACGTAGTCCGAGACCGCCCGCGCCGCGCCCTGGCTGGGCAGGGACGGCGTTGGGTTCTTCTGGTTGGTTAGTTGCACCGTGGCGTACCACTGGGGGGTATCCCGGGGGCCTTGGATGAGCAGGCTATGGCCGTTCTCCACCGTCTGGGACCAGCTTTCTGGCATGCGGTAGTGTATCCCCATGCCCTTTGGGGCCATGGGGACCAGAGCACCGGGCGCGGTGGAGAGACCCGCGCGGGCCGATCCATCCCCGGTCGCCGCCCGGGCCATGGGCGACAGGGCCACCACGGCCAGGAGAGTGGCGGTCAAGAGGGGTGAGAGCGGACGAAATCGGGTCATTGGGCGGAATCCTCTGGTGCGACAAGCCTGGCGCGGAGCCTGGCCAGGGTTTCGGTCAGGGCGGCTTGGTCCAGGTGCTCGGGCGACCCTTGGCCCCAAACAGGACCGGGCCAAGCGGTGTCTCCAGGCTTGCGGGCGATCACATGGACATGCAGTTGGGACACGATATTGCCGATGGCGGCGATATTGATTTTTGTCGCGCCGGTTGCCGTTTTCAGGATGGCGCCCGCGTGATTGGCCTCCCGCCAAAGCAGGACCTGGTCCGCTTCGTTCAGGTCGAAGGGCTCCACGACGGTGGCGCGGCGGGGGATCAAAATCAGCCAGGGGTAGCGCGCGTCGTCCATCAGGCGCACCTGACACAGGGGCCATTGCGTCACGGGGTGGCTGTCCGCCACCAGGCGGGGATCCAATTCGAACATGGGCCTCATCCTTCGCGTCGGAGGGAGAAAGGGAAGGGCAAGACGGGAGTCAAGTGGGTTGCTCCAGCCCCGGTGGACAAGATAGGTTGCCACGCCCGCCCTGGTGCCGGGGGGTGGTCCGGTGGCGCCGGAAGGTAACGGAAAGGTTTTGTCATGGCGAGTGGATCGCGGCCAGAGTCCCCCTTTGTTTCCCCTTACGTGTTGTTGCTCTTCCCTCCCCTGTTGTGGGCGACCAATGCCATTGTGGGGCGCTGGGCGCCGGAGCTGGGCATTTCGCCCATCGGTTTGGCCTTCTGGCGTTGGATTCTTGCCTTTCTTCTGCTGTTGCCCTTTTCCTGGCGGTCCCTGATCGACGATTGGGACGTGATTCGCCGCCGCTGGGTCCTGATCCTCTTTCTCGGAATCCTGAGCGCCGGGGCCTATAACACCCTTCTTTACATGGCCTTGGCCACGTCCACGGCGATCAACATCACCCTTCTGGGCGCCAGCCTGCCGATCGTCATGGCGGTGATCGCCCGATTCTGGCTGGGCGAGCGCCTGAGCCCCCGCAAGATAGGGGGCATCGTCCTCTCCGCCTTGGGTGTGGTATTGGTGGTGTCGCGGGGAGAATGGGCGGTTCTGAAGGGGTTCCAACTTCATGAAGGGGACCTATTGATGCTGGCCGCGACCCTTTGCTGGGCGGTCTATTCCGTTCTGTTGCGGCGCCATCCCCCAGGTCTGAAACCCATTTCCATGCTCGCCGCCCAAATGGCCGGCGGCTTGACGGTCCTCACCCCCGTTTTCCTGCTGGAGATGTCCGGTGGTGCTTCCTTCCCCATCACGCCGATAACCCTGGCCGTCCTGGGTTACACGGCGATCTTTCCGGCGATTCTGGCCTTCTACTTCTGGAACCAGGGGGTAGCCGCGGTAGGGCCGAGTATCGCGGGCGTTTATGTCAATCTCGTGCCGATCTTCACCGCCTTCATGGCGGTGGGGCTGTTGGGCGAGGACTTCGCTTGGTACCATTTCCTGGGGCTGGTCCTGATCATGGGGGGGATTTTTATCGTCACCGGTCTGCCAATAGGGCGCATCCTTGGGCGACGCTTCGGCGGACGATCGGGCGAGGCCTGATAACCTTGCACTCCGGATGGGGTCGATTTTCACTCGTCTTGGTCTGGCGGTAACCCCATGCGGCGTGTAGGGTTCGTCTGGGTAACGACAGGGATGACGGCGGACCTCCGAGACGGAGGCCGTTCGTGTAAGGTGGGGACGGACATGACCTTGAAGGACACGGACGCCAGAGCGGTGGCGGAAAGGGGGACTCCCCTTATCGTCTGGCGCGAAGACTGGAACCTGGGGATCCCGGGCATGGACCGGGATCATCGGATCCTGGTGTCCCTGATCAATCAGATTCCCTTGGCCTTTGGTGGCGCGGAAGAGCGGGTTATCGTCACCAGCGTTCTGAACGGATTGTGGGATTACACCGACTTTCATTTCGCCCGGGAAGAAGCCGTCCTGGCGGCGGCGGGCTATGTCCATGGCGCGGACCATGCGGCCCGGCACGAAGACCTGAAGGTCCAGGTTCTGGCTTATGTCGAGGGGTATGCAAAGGATCCCGACGCCGTGGACGTGGGTGACCTTCTTGCCTTCATGGAACGCTGGCTGATCGACCACATTCTGGTCGAGGATATGCGTTACGTCGATGCCGTTCGGCTGAGTCCGGGGGCCGAGAACGCGGCGGATCACGTCCAACTCGTCGACGACGGAACGGTCGAGGATTTCTTTTCCCAATTGGACGCCTGACACCGAACCTTGTCAGGGACGGGTGGGGATGGGGGGGGAAAGGAGACTTCCTTTCCCGGGACCACGCTCATGTCGTGGATCAGTGCACCCGTGGCGATGATCTTGTCCACGAACCCCTCTTTTTCGTGGCATCGGTTGGCCAGACACCGCTTGGGGTCGGCCCTGTCGCACGCCAAGTCCCGGGACAGAATGCGGGGGCAGGCGCTTAGGCGCGTCATGCCCCAGCGGATAAATTGGCGACCGCCAATGGGTCGGTCGCGGACCTGGGTCACCGTGTGGTGACGGGGGTCGGTCATGATGCGGGCGAACAGGGTCCGGACCACATCGGCCTCGCCTTCCAGGACCTGGAAAATGGACCGGTTCTGCAGGTACAGGAAACCACCGATTTTCAGCAGGTTGTTTTTTCGGGTCGATCGAGTGGCGATGTTCAGGGCGGCGTCCTCGGAAAGATCCGAGGTGGTTTGGCTGACGTAGGCGAGCTGAATTAAGGTGGGCATGGCGGGGTTCTGGAGCCTCCAGCTGACAACGGGAGCGGTTGAGTCCTCGAATTAGCCGCTTATATTCAAAGGGAGACGTCGTTCCGTGTCTCCTAATAAAAAGCATACAGAAAAACGCAGTACATTAAAAGGTCGATTGAAGGCCCATTCCCTCGTGCGCCGACGCGTTCGAAAAGACGGCTGGCGGTGCACGAGGTCCTTAGTTTGTACGTCACCTGTCCAAACTCCGGTTGAAGCCTTCGTTTGGGTCGATACCCTAGGCTTGGACGTCCAAGCGGAAATTTCCAACGGAGCTTGTTTGGCCATCGTTCCGCTCGAATGTGGACAGGCCCGTCAGCCTTCCCGCGTTACCGACTCGGTTATCCATGGGGACGATGGCATCCAGATTAATGCGCGTGATGCCTGCCTCCCCAAGAGATTGGGTCGATCCGTCGGCCTTGAGCAACAGCAGGCTTCCCCAGTCCTTGTCCTGGGCGTCGATGGCCCCATCGGCGTTGGAATCCAGCTTGGACAGTTCGGCGAAGCCGTCCTGCGCGCCATGCTGGTCACCGAACAGTTCCTGGCCCGAGGTGATGGCCCCATCCCCATTGCGGTCCATGGCCAGGAAGGCGTCTTCCCCCGCTACCCAGGACGTGCGTTCCTCGGTGCCGTCGCCATCCATGTCGAAGCTTTTGTCCCCGGTCGCGCCGGATTCCAGGTCGAAGCCGTTGCCATCCAGGTCCAGGACCAGGGGATCGCTTTCATTCCACATGGCCTCCATCGTGGTGGTTTCCATGTAGGAGACGGAGACTGATTGGACCGAGGCGGTGACCGAGGTGCTGGACCCGTCCTCGCCCTCCTGGGTCAGGGTGAAGGAGACCTCGCGCGCTTCGACGACAAGGGTCTGGGTGGACGTCACCCGGAAGGAGGGTTGGTCCGAGGCCCCTTGGGTGGCCTGGGCGGCCTCCTTGACCGCGGCGCGTCCAGCCTTGGCGCCGGAGACCGCGTCCTCGTCCGATAAACCGAAGGCCCGCAGGAGCTTTTCGAAGGACTTTTCAAGTTCGTCCAGGGCGGCCTGAAGGGAGTCCGCCTCCGTCGCGGCGGCCTGGGCGCTCCGTGCCAGGTCGTCGACGGCCTTGGCGTCCTTGTTCTGGGCGTTCGCGTCCGTACCGCTCGCGGTTTGGGTGCTCGTGGTCTGGCTCCGCGCGGTCAAGGACCGGGCCGCGGCGGACAGGGTGATCACGGTGCTGCCCTGGTCGGGGGAGGGGGATGGAGTCCCCTCCGTTTGCCCGGAACCTCTGGCACTGGTGGCGGGGGCTTTCACGGCGCTGGAGGCGGATGGGCCCGGTGTGCTGGCCGCGGAGGTGGAGGAAATGAGGGCATTCGCCATTGGGATCTCGTCCTTTTTCTATGGAACGACGGCTCGCGAGGGAACCGTTCGGCGGATTCCTTCCGCCTGGATGCGAATTTTAATCAGCTTTGTTGGGCGATGAGGTCGGAAACCAGAAATTTTGGGTCTCACCCAGGGGGCGACATGTCCTTTAGACCTCGATATCCAACCGGACATTCCCACCGGAGTCCGCTTTTCCATCGTTTCGGTCGACGGTCGACGGGTCGACCACTCTTCCGCCGCCACCGTCCTTCGAGGTGAGGGGCACGATTGCATCGAGGGTGATGCTGGCCTGACCCGTCTCTTTCAGGGATTGGTTCGATCCGCTGTCCTTGACCAACAGCAGAGCCCCCGGGTTCTTGCTTTGGGAGTCGGTGGCCAAGCTGGGGTCTTCTCCGGCAACGGGGGGAGTTTGTTCCGTGGCGCCGTCGCCATGGGTGTTCACGATCGGAGACTCGCTTCGACTCCACATGTCATTCAGCGTGGCCGAATCGATGTAGGAGATGAGGTAGGAATTGGCCGTGGCGGATACGGTCGTGGTATGGCCGTCCGCCAGTTCGAAACTCATGGAGAAGGTGATTTCCCGAACATCGGCGACAAGGGTTTCGGTCTCGGCGATCTGGAAGGTGGGCAGGTCCGAGACCGGTTTCGCTGTCTCGGCGGCGGCCAGGACCGCGGCGCGCCCGGCCGCGGCTCCGGATGCGGCTTCGTCGTCGGACAGTCCGAAGGCCCGAAGAAGATTGACGAAGGCCTTTTGCAGGTTGTCCAGCGCGCTTTGGAGGGAGTCCGCTTCCGCCTTCGCGGCCTTGGCGATGTCCGTCAGGGAATCGGTGTCCGTGGCACCGTCCTTTGTCGAAGCGGCGTCCGTGACGCTGTCTTCCAGAAGGGGGTCCCCATGCGCCATGAAGTTGGCCGCGGCGGTCATGGCCGTTGCCGCGGCGGATAACTTAACCCTGGAACTCCCCTCGAACCGGGAGGCGGCTGGGTCGGATGGGGGCTGCGACGAAGGGGAGTCCGCTTTCTTGGGCGGAGGGGACGCGGGTCGGCTGGTGGCCGTCGCGGTGGTGGAAGAGAGGGCATCCATCTTGGTTCTCTTATCCATATTCTATGGATTGACGCGGTTCACTAAGGGAACTGATCAGCGAATTCCTTTCGCCGATACCTATTTGTATCATGCTTTCTTGGGTAAGGAAATCTGAAGTTAGAGGAGCCGGAGCCCGTGGGCGGACGGTTTTGGGGCGTCATAATAAATTGGGAAGGGCGGATAGGGGCATTTCCCTGGCCCGCTCCGCCGGAACGGTTGAAGGCGCTTGACCTGGGCCGGGCGGACCGTTAGGCCGTATCAGAAGTTTTCAGGAGCGAAAAGCGCGAGGCCATGATCAAGACCCTGGACCGCTATATCTTGCGCAATCTGCTCGTCGGGCTCGCCGTCGGCGCGGTCGCGCTGATTGCCCTTATCTGGCTGATCAACTCCCTGAAGTTCCTCGACTGGTTCGTGAACAAGGGCCTATCCATCGGCACCTTCCTGAAGCTGACTCTGCTGCTCATGCCTGGCTTCCTGACGGTGTTCATCCCCATCGCCCTCTTCGCCGTGGTCCTGTTCACCTACAACAAGTTCGCCTCGGATCGGGAACTGATTGTCATGCGCGCCGCGGGGCAGGGACATTGGCAGTTGGCCAAGCCCGCCCTTTGGCTCTGCCTGATGCTGACCGTCGTTGGCTATTGGCTGACCATGAGTGTTGTTCCCGCCATGGAGCGGGCCTTCGATGTCATCAAGTGGCAGGTCCGTGACGAGGTCTCCAGCCTTGTGATCAAGGACGGTCAGTTCAATCAGATTCAGGAAGGCGTTATTGTTTACGCTGGGCAACGCACCAAGGATGGCAAGCTGCTTGACTTGTTGATTCACGACACCTCCGGTGAAAAGGACGTGACGGTCATCGCGGAATCCGGCGCCATGGTGAAGGATGGCGGCTCTTCCAAGATCCTTCTGCTCAATGGTAATCGACAGGAGCGTGACCCGAAGACAGGCAAGGTCACTTTCCTGTATTTCGACAGTTACACGATCGATATGGGCGAAGACGGCGGGGGCGGGGAATTCCGCTATATCGACGAACGCCAACGCCCGTTTTCCGAACTCTACAGTATCCAGGTGGGTGACCGGATCGATCCCGCTTACCCCTATCTGTTCGAGCATCCGAATGTGCGTCGCCTGCGCATGGAACTGCACCTGCGGATCCTGCGCCCCTTGGCCCACATCGGTTTCCTGTTGCTGGGTCTCGCCGCGGTGCTGACAGGCGAGTTCAATCGACGGGGTGACAACACCAAGGTGATCGTCGCCGTCGCATTGGTGGTTCTGTTCCAGGGCGGAAGCCTGGGCGCGGCCAATCTGGTAAAGAAGTCCTATGACGCGTTGATCCTGCTCGATCTCATGACCGTTCTGCCTTTCGTCATTGGCTTGCTGTGGCTCACTTGGCCCAATGATCGCTGGCCTTTGGGGCGCAAGTCGATTCGGCCAGAGCTGGCGCCCGAGGACCCTCGGATGAGGGTTTCGGCGTGAGTCGGGCGACCATCACCACCGAATTCATAAGCCCTGTCCCGGCCGTGGACCCCGGGGGAATGAACGGACTGGGCCGGTCCAAGGGCGCTCCGGCTCTGATCCTGCGCCTTATCCGGGCCTTCATGCATGGCCAATGGGGCCTGATGGCTCTGGCGATGGGATGCATGGGCATCGTCGCGGCGATGACGGCGAGCATCGCTTGGTTGATGAAGCCCGCCGTCAACGAGGTCTTCGCCGGAAAAGATCCGGCGGTCCTGACCTTGGTGGCCATTTCGTTTCCCGCCGTTTTCATGGCCAAGGGGCTGGCCAATTACGGCCAGCGCACCCTGATGAACGCCGTGGGCACGCGGATCATTTCCCGCAGTCGGGAGGCGCTATACAACCACCTTCAAGGCATGGACATCGCCTTTTTCGCCCAAAGCCGCACGGCGACGCTTGTCAGTCGCTTTACCGTCGACCTCACCCTGCTGAAGAACACCATCACGACCGGCACGATGGCACTGGGGCGGGACGCGGTGACCATGGTCGGTCTGTTGGTGTCCCTGGTGGCCCTGGACCTGGATCTGGCTCTGATCGCCGGAACGGTCTTTCCGTTGGCGATCCTGCCTATCGTCATCCTGGGACGGCGGGTGCGTCGGGCGGCCAAGGGCATGCAAAGCGAGTCCGGTGAGCTGGATGCCCAGTTGCTACAGATCTTCCAGGGTATCCGTGTCGTGAAGGTCTATAACGCCGAGGAGCGCGAGGCCGAACGGGTGGGAGGCACCATCTGGCGCATTTACCACCACCTGATGCGGTCCGAAACCGTGGGCGCGTCCATTTCCATGGTCCTGGAGATCCTCTCGGGTATCGCTTTCGCCGGGGTGGTGATCTACGGCGGTCAGCGGGTGACCGAGGGCAATTTGGACCCGGGGACGTTCTTCGCCTTTCTCACCTCCATGTTCTTGCTTTACCAACCGATCAAGCGCCTGGGACGGGTCAATATCGTCGCCCAGGAAGGACTCGCGGCGATGGAGCGGTTGTTCGACGTGCTGGACACGCCGCCGGGTCTGCGGGAAAAGCCCGATGCGCCGGAACTGACCGTCATGGGCGGAGAAATCCGTTTCGAAGCGGTCCGCCTGACCTACGCCCTAGGGGAAGGCCCGGCCCTGTCCGACCTGACCCTAACGGTGCCCGCGGGGGGCACCGCGGCCCTGGTCGGACGGTCCGGAGCGGGCAAGTCCACGGCCCTGCAATTGGTTCCCCGCTTCTACGACGCCGACGAGGGTCGGGTGGTGATCGACGGTCAGGATGTGCGGGACGTTACGTTCCGCTCCCTGTGGAAGGCCATCGCCATGGTCACTCAGGAGGTGATCCTGTTTGATGACACCGTGCGGGCCAATATCGCCTATGGCCGTCCCGATGCCAGCGACGCGGAGATCGAGGCCGCGGCCCGGGCCGCGGCGGGCCATGATTTCGTTCAAGAAATGCCCCGTGGTTACGATACGATGATTGGCGAACAGGGCGTTCGTCTGTCCGGTGGCCAGCGCCAACGGCTGGTCATCGCCCGGGCCATGCTGAAGAACGCGCCCATCCTGCTGCTGGATGAAGCCACCAGCGCGCTCGACGCGGAAAGCGAACGCCAGGTTCGCCAAGCCTTCGATTCCCTACGCCAGGGACGGACCTGTGTCGTTGTCGCCCACCGCCTATCCACGGTCATGAATGCCGATATCATTTATGTGTTGGACGCCGGGCGCGTGGCCGAAAGTGGAACCCATGCCGAACTGCTCGCCAAGGGCGGCATTTACACCGACCTTTGCGCCACCGAACTGAGCAAGGCCGAGGAATAAAAAAGTCTCGATCCGTGTCACGGAAACCCCACCTGCTCCGTCATTCCCCTATCCACCACAGGAAACGGGAGTTTTCCATGACACAGACCATCGATCCTTTCCAGGTCGCGCCCCGGGCACTTGATCCCATGCTGGCTTTCGAGCAGGCCATCGCCGCCTGGGGGCTGGAGGTCTCGCTCGTCCATTTGGTCAAGCTGCGGGCTTCTCAGATCAACGGCTGTGGCTTCTGCGTGCACATGCACACCCGTGAGGCCAGGAAGGATGGGGAGACCGAGGAGCGGCTTTATCTCGTGGGTGCCTGGCGGGAATCCTCTCTCTTTACCCCTCGGGAACAGGCGGCTCTTGCCTGGACGGAAGCCCTGACCATGATCGCCAAGGGACCGCCGACGGAACCCGAGCAGGCCGCCCTGGCCGCTGAATTCACCGAGGAGGAGCGCGTGAAGCTGACCCTGCTTGTCGGTGCCATCAACACCTGGAACCGGTTGGCCGTGGCCTTCCATATGCCCCATCCGGTCCGTGGCGCCGCGTGACGGAAAGCCCGATGGCCGATGGGGCACGGAATGGGATGGACTTGTTTTGGTCCCAGAGGCCTCGGCTTCTGGGACTGGCCTATCGCATGCTGGGCGACCGGGCGGCGGCCGAGGACGTCGTTCAAGACAGCTTTATCCGGTGGCGGGATGTCGACCCGGACACGATCACGAACCCAGCGGGGTATCTAACCCGTGTGGTGACCCATTTGTCCATCGATGCCCTTCGGGTCCGCCAGCGGTTGGTCCCGTCCTACCCTGGCCCGTGGTTGCCCGAACCCATTGGCGAAGCCGACCATGGGCCCATGGGGCTGGGAGAGGATATCTCCGCGGCCCTGATGATGGCGCTGGAGCGGTTGTCTCCCCTCGAGCGGGCCGTTTTCCTGTTGCATGACATCTTCGAAACAGAGTTTTCGGAGATCGCCACGACTTTGGGCCGCACGCCAGAGGCGTGCCGCCAATTGGCCAGCCGGGCTCGGCGCGCCGTGGCCGGGAGCCGCCGTCGCTATCCCCTGGACGTCAAGGAAGGCGCCCGCCTGGTGGAGGCCTTCTTTTTGGCGTCCCGCGGAGGCGATGTGGCGGCGCTCGAACGGCTGTTGACCGAAGACGCGGTTCTGTTCGCGGACGGGGGCGGGATTCGGTCGGCGGCGCTTCGGCCGATTGTCGGGCGTGACCGGGTCGTCCGCTTCTGCGCCGGTTTGGCGCGCAAGGCCGGGTTCATCCCGCCTGAATGGCGCCAGGAGGAGCGGATTACCGGAACGCCCGGCCTCGTCACCCTGGAGGCGGATGGTCTGCCCCAGGTTACCCTGGTGGAACCCCGCGTTGGGCGGATCGCCGCCATTTACGTGATCCGCAATCCCCTTAAGCTGAAGGCCTTTCTAAAATAGGGTGGAGCACGGCCCTACTCCAGGGTGATCAGGTCGTCCAGGACGCGAGTCACGTAGTCAGGATTGATGACGTGGTCCGGACTGGTGTCGTTGATATGGATTTCGAAGGACCCTGGACCCAGGGCGGAGACCTTGTCGGTGATTGCCTGGGCGTAGAGTTCGGCCACCCGGTTGTTCTGACAGCAGCGGTCATATTGACCGAAGAACTGGATCTGGCCCCGACCCTCTCCATGGGCGCCCATCACGTACATTTCCGCGTAGCTCGCCGCCTGGACCAGGGTTGGGTAATACTGCTCCGCCGGCGGCGGGTGATCGTCTTCCTGCTGAAAGGTCAAGGGATAGGCACCCGCCATGGGATAGGACCGAAGGATCCGTTGGTCGAGCGCGGCCTGGACCACGGTGGCCCAGCCGCCCGCGGCAATCCCCGCCATGGCGTAGTGATCCAGACCCAGCTCCTCCAGGGCGTAATTGGCCGCCACCAGGGGGGGAAAGAGGAACCGGCGCAGGGGATAGGGCAGGACCGACAGGAAGAGGCGCCCCTGGCTCGACACATGGCCATACCGGGGCAGGTCCATGTCCTTCAACTGGTTTTCCCCATAGGCGCCGACGTTGTTCAGGGCCATCACGTCGTACCCCCGCTCGAGCAGGGGCACGAGCAAGGGGGCGGCATCGGCGACGGTGGCCGCGAAGCCCTGTTGCCAGACCACGAGCATTCCCCGGGGATCCACGGGCCGCAGGTGATAGGCGATCGAGGTGAACCCGACGTCAACGGGAATGGTCAGCCGGTCCACGCGCATCAGAACCGTCAATTGCCGATAGGGCGCCAGGGCCGGAACATCCTCCAGCGAGATGGATCGCTCCACCGTCTCCGGACGCGTCCAGAAGGGCGCGGAGGGTGAGCCAAAAATCGCCTGGGATAGGGCCCGGCGCCGGGCGGCGATGTCCGTTTCCGACGTCAATTCGGAAACGAGGCTCGCCGGATCCGTCAGGGTATGGATCGGCCGGGTTCCCTCGTAGCGGTAGGGTTCGGCCCGGGAGACATTGTACCATCGGCGGAATTCGGTGTTGTGGTGGACCAGCCAATCCCCGGCCAGATACCCTCCCCATCCCAGGCCCCCCAGGACAACGAGGGCGAGAAAGGATCCGAACCATTGGGAGCCGCCACGTCTTCTTCGTCGATTGAATGCCAAGGGAAACCTCTGGGGAGGAAAGGGGGAAAACGCCCTCCTTAGCACCAGTGGTTCCGGGAGGGAAGGGGGAGGTCCAATAATTCTCCACGGTCTGACGAAGGCACCCGGTCAGGCTTCCTTTGGTTCGGGCTTGGGTTCGGGAAGGACCATCCAATCGGGCGGTATCGGGGTTACGGTGGCACCGCCGTCTTCCGCGGTCAGGGTCACCCCCGGGCTGAACTGGGCTAGCCGAATGACCGCCAGTCCCTGGCCTTCCTCGATCCCCGTGATCACCGAGCGGACCTCGCCAGCTTCGGAGCCATCCGCGGCGCGCAGCAGGGAGCCGGTGGTTGGGAGGGCTTCGCCACCGGTCAGGGTGATGGGCATCAGGCGCTTCTTCACCAGGCCACGGTATTTGGTGCGGGCGGTCAGCTCCTGCCCCATGTAGCAACCTTTCTTGAAGTCGACGCCGCCCAATTCCTCGAAGCCGTTTTCCAGAAGCAGGGCCTTGTCCGGTTCCATGTCCGGCGCGCCGTCGGGCAGTCCCAGGGACGCGGCCCGGCGGCGCCAGTCTAGGCCATTGCCCCTTGGTAGGGCCGGGGCGATGGCCCCGGGGGGGATCAGGAGGTGCACACCGGCCTCGGCCAAGCGCGGATCGACGAAGGCGAGCGCCCCCCCCTCAAGGATCCTGGTCGCACCGGGCTCGGCGGGCAGACCCAGGGCGGCGGCGGCATCGGCGCCGGGCACGACGGCGACGGTCCAGCCTTCGCCCGGTGCCAGCACGACCTTGGAGCGCAGCTTGAAGCGGGATAAGCGGGTTTTCAGGTCGTCCATGCGGGCGACCTCGCAGCGGATCAGCAGGGTGCCCTCCCGCTCCACCAGGAAAAAATCATGCATGTACTTGCCCTGCGGTGTCAGCAGGGCCGCCCAGATCGCCTTTTCCCCGGTGGCCTTGGTCACGTCATTGGAAACTAGCCCTTGCAGAAAGGTCACCCGGTCGTCCCCGGCGAGGGTCAGGACCCCCCGGTCGGACAAGGGGCAAAGAAGAAGGTCGGTCATGGAGGGAACTCCGCCAATGGGATTTTAGGAACGCGGGGGACCTCTTCCAGGTATGACGCGCTGGTGGCGTTGGCAAGTTTCCAAGCGACGGCTATAAGGAAAAGGGTCTCCCCCCCCTATCGCTTCTCGAGCCGGACTGTCCCCATGAAAATCGTCGTCGCCGATGCCGGAAGCGCCTATGACGGCGCCACTCCTTCCACCCACCCGATGGACGGGGCCGAGCGTGCCGTGGTGGGGCTCGCCAGCGCCCTGGCCGCCCGAGGGCATGAGGTTACCGTGCTCAATGGATGCGCCGATCCCGTCACCCGGGGCGGCGTGGCCTACCACCCACTGCCCACCACTTGGCACGAAGCCAAACCCGTGGACGTCGCCGACGCCCTGATCGCGGTTCGCAAGCCCGCGCTTCTGGGCGCGGTGACCGAGGTCGGGCGGCGGATCCTCTGGCCGATGGCCCATCCCGACTACCTGACCTGGCCCGCCCATCGGATCCACCTGGACAAATACAATCCCTCCATCGCCTATTTGGGTGCCACCCAAATGGTCGCCTCGGCCCGGCCGGGCGGCGCGGTGGTGGCGCCGGGCGTCTCCCGGTCCTTCCGCCCGGGCCTTTTGTCCGAACCCACGGAGCGGCCAGAGGCGGTGGTGGTCACCCATCCCATGCATGGCCTCGATCAGGTGCTGACCCTGTGGGAGGACCGGATTCAGCCCGAGGTATCCGGGGCAAGGCTGACCATTTATTCGGCCCTGTTACGTCGGGCCGTGGACGGGGAGGTTCTGCCCGCTTCCTTGGAAGTGCTGGCCGGGCGGGTCAAGGCCCTGGCTGAACGGGACGTGGTGGTCCGCGCCCCCCTGGCCGAGGACGGCATGGCCGGGGTCTACCGCTCGGCGCGGGTGCTGCTCTATCCCGGTCACGCCAAGGACATGGCCTGCTGGGCCCTAGGGGAGGCCCAGGCCTGCGGCCTGCCAGCCGTGGCCAAACCCCTGGGCGCCGCCGAGGAACGGCTGGCCAATGGGGAAGGCGGCTATATTGTCCCCGACGGCGAGGCCTTCGCCAATTTGGCCATCCAAATTCTGTCCGACGCGACCCTGGCCAAGGGAATCGCCGCCGCGGCCGGGGAACCGGCGCGGTTGCGGACCTGGGACGCCGCGGCCAGGGATTTCGAACTGTTGATGGCCTGACGGCGGATTATTCGCGGGGTTCCCAGGCTGGTATCCACGCCTTTCCGAGTCTATGATCCGGGCCGGCCCCAGCCCGGTCCTGGCCCCGGTCCGGTGAGCGGGTCGGGGTGGGGGGGCCGCCACTCGGTCTCCGTTGGTGTCTCCCTTCTGTTGAGCCCAGCCCCGTTTTTGGAGTTTTCCGATGGATTTTCGCGTCCTTCAAGTCATGGCTGGCGCCGAGCGAGGCGGAGCGGAGTTGTTCTTCGAGCGCCTGTGTATCGCCATGCACAAGGCGGGCGTGCAGCAGCATGTCGTCATGCGGGAAGCGAGCACTCGTCTGGCCCGCATGCGCGACGCCGGGCTCCGACCGGTCCTGATGCGCTTCGGGGGCGCCCTGGACCTCGCCAGCCGTCCGGGTCTGAAGCGGGAAATCGCCAAGTTCCATCCCCAGGTGGTGCTTACCTGGATGAGCCGGGCGACCCACTACGCTCCCAGCGGGGACTATGTTCTCTGCGGCCGTCTGGGAGGCTTCTATGATATCAAGTACTACAAGCATTGCGATTGGTTGATCTGTTTGACCGAGGACATCCGGGAGCATGTGGTAAAGGCCGGTTTTCCCCGGGAACGCACGGTCCACCTGCCCAATTTTGTTCCCCAGAAGCGCATGGAGCCGGTCCGCCGCAAGGACTATTACACCCCCGATAACGCCCCTTTGATCTTTGCCCTGGGCCATCTGCACGAGAACAAGGCCTTCGACATTTTGCTCAAGGCCCTGGCTCTGGTACCCGATTGTTACCTCTGGCTCGCCGGGGACGGCCCCTTGCGGGCGGAGTTGGAAAAGCGGGCCCAGGACCTGGGGGTCAAGCCCCGGGTGCGCTTCCTTGGGTGGCGGGACGATGCTCCGGCCTTCTACGCCGCGGCCGATCTCGTGGTCTTCCCCTCTCGCCATGAGCCCCACGGCAATGTGGCGCTCGAGGCCTGGGCCCAGTGCACGCCGATGGTCTCCACCGCGACCCATGGCCCGGCGCGACTGGTGACCGATGGGCACGACGGTCTGCTGGTCCCCATTGACGACCACCGGGCCATGGCCGCCGCCATTCGCCGGGCCTTCACCGAACCGGGGTTGATGGAGACCATGGCGCGGAACGGCTGGGATACGTTCCAGAACGGTTATACGGAAGATAAGGTGGTGGGTCAGTACCGAGCTTTCTTCGAACGGGTGGTGGC
>JAIOYK010000058.1 GCA_021741145.1 Rhodospirillum sp.
AAAGCGCGGAAAAAGGGGGACGCGGATCGACCCATCGGGCTATGACGCGGGTAAGAAGGTCAAAGGCAAGAAGCGGCACATCGTTGTCGACACGCTTGGCATGATCCTGGCCGCCCATATCCAGCCCGCCGACATCCAGGACCGCGATGGGGCCTTGCCGGTCCTGAAGGAAGTCCGTCGCCTGTTCCCATTCATCAAGCGCGTCTTTGCCGACGGCGGTTACCAGGGCACCGCCACGGCGGCGGCGTTGCGTGACCTCGGGGCGTGGCACCTGGAAATCGTCAAGCGGTCGGATACCGCCAAAGGCTTCGTCGTGTTGCCCAAGTGCTGGATCGTGGAGCGTACCTTCGGATGGTTGGGGCGCTGTTGTCGTCTCTCCAAGGACTTCGAAAACCTGTCTCGGATGACCCTGGCATTCCTACGTCTGGCTTTGATTCGTCTTATGCTGCGCAGAATCACAAGGCTTAGAAAATCTTAGAAAACTTCTCGGACGGACTCTTATAGAGGGCGTTGAAATGGCCAATGATACGAATACAAGTCAGGAAGGTGAGCACCCTTCCGCTTATCCACGCGGATGAAAACCTATCGGTGACCCGCTCCGCCCTTGCACGGGGCCAAAGGGGGGCGCTTGCCTCCCTCCCGCTTTGGGTCCTGGACACCCAAAATAACCGCCAAGGCCTCCTTGTGGGCCATGATCAGGACGAAGGCGAGGGGGGGCCTTTGGTGATCGGTCTTGTCCTTCACGGTGGCGCGGAGCTTCCGGGCCGCCTCGATTTCCGCCAGGGCGGGATCCAGGTCGGTCAGGTCCTCGCCCGCGCCACAATTCGCGATCCAGAACCGGGCGAGCTTTTCGCCTTGTTCCGAAGCCGCTGCGATGGAAAGCGCGAGTTGGGTATAGTTGTCGGCCAGATCGGCCATCTCGCCGATCTTCTTGGCGATCATCGGCGGCGCGTCGGTTGAAGGCATTGGCGCAGGTCGACGGCCGCGGCCTTCAACTCCGATTGGGTGTCGGCGATGCGGTCGGCCAGGACCAGGAGGTGGGTCTTCAACGCGACCTCGAGCACCTGGTCCAAGGCGAGCTTGAACAGGTTGCCGAGCCTGGATGTCTGGCCAAAAAGCGCCCACATCCACGATCCGAAAATGCCTCGGACGCCGAAGCGCCATTGAACCGGTGATCGGCCATCTGAAGAGCGATGGACGATTGGACCGAAACTTCCTTCAGGGCAAGGACGGAGACCGCGTCAACACCATCCTCACCGGCGCCGGACACACCTTCCGCCTCATCCTGGCTTGGCTGGCACATCTGTTTGCCTGGATCCTGGAAATGGCCCCGACCCGTTATCTTCCCCTCGGTATGAAAATGGCGCGCCAAGCCTCCCCTTGAAACGCCTCGTAGGCCCCCTTTTTCACAGGCGACCAAACAGGTTCAGGCGCTCCGCCGTCTCCCGCAACAACACCCCGCCCGCGTCCGAGGTGATGTCACCTCCGTCAAAAGCGGCGAGGACCTGTCGTTTGCCGTGATCTCTGAACCGCGTCCCCGAACAACACCCTGTAAATTTTTGGATCTCCCCATTATAGCGTAACTACTTATTATCATTTACCATTTCAAAGATAGGGCTTCCGTCCCGTGACCAATCCGGGTTGATCGGGAACAATGGCGCAGTCGCGCGCGACGCCATGTCGTTCGAGAATGTCGCCGACGATACCGCGCCGCGCGAGATCGGCGACGAACTCGCGCAGATAGGCGGTTGCATCGGGGCGCCCTTGAACGATCGCCATCGCCTGTTGGATGTCCATGAAGCGAGGCGTCAGGACGCGGCTGCCGGGCCGTGTTTTGGCAACGGCGGCCATTACGCCGCTGATCCCGGCAACAGCGGCGATACGGCCCGCATCCAGTGCCGCGAGCATCCCCTCGATCGAGGGGAACACGACGAGGTTTTCCTTGCCTGGCATGCGGGCGAGGGCGAGCGCGTAGGCCGATGCGTTCACCACGCCGACCGGTGCGCCGGAGGCGACCAGCGCCGCGGCGTCCAGCGCTTGACATCGTGGTCCGGCGAGATAACGCCCTTCGATCGCGACATAGGGATCGGTGAAATCGAGCACTCCCGAACGTTCGGGATCGACGGCGAGAAAGCAGATATCCCACAGATCAGCCGTGGCCGTGGATGTGACTTCAGCGGCACGCGCGAACCCGACGAACCGGGGCGCGAGGCCAAGGGCGTCCGCCAACGCCAGCGCCAGATCGACGGATATACCCGTCGGCGCGCCCGCATCGTCGCGCCCAACGAGGATTGGGTTGCCGTAATTCAGTGCAACCCGCAGCACGCCCGTTGGGGCGAACTGGGTTTTGATCCGCTCTGAGTGATCCATAATTCGGCCTAGGTCCAGGGGGGGGAGGAATACAGCACGGCGCCTTCCATCAGGCGGCGCTGGGTACGGAAGGTGCTGGCCGAATTTGCCTTGGGTCCGTCGGGGCCGACCGAGACATCGGCACTGACCGGCAGAACGCCCGACGGCGTGCCGATCCGGAGGATGTCGTGCGTCCCGGCGAGATGCGCAAGTAACGTGCCCGGGATTTTGGCCGCGACAGCCGCGCACATCCCTCCGGTCAGGGTAATCGCGCGATGGGTGTTCTCCATCGAGATCAGCCGGACCGTTAAATCGCAGTCGGTCGCGTCATGGCGGCGCCCGTCGAGCGCGGTGAAGGACGTGGCTGGTCCCACGATGGCGACCTTGGGATTGGATCGCCCGATCGCCGCGGGGGTGTCGCCCAGTCCCATCGCAACCCCGCCAGCCCGCCGGATTGCCTCCATCCGGGACATGAAGGTCTGATCGGCATCAAGATCCCACGGCGTTTCGGTCGCGCGTTTGCCGAGGGTGTCTCCCGGCAGGAAGATGACTGGATTGGCGGCATCGACCAGCGACGTCTCGACATGGCCAACCCCTTCGATGTCGAGATGGTCGATGGGGTTGCCCGTGGGCAGCAGCCTACCCGTCCTGGACCCGCCTGGTGACAGGAAGTCGAGTTTCACCGCCGCGCCCGTGCCCGCGACTCCCGGAATAGCCATCGCTCCTTCCTCGACGGGGAGGCCGTCTTGGACAGGAAAGCGAGAATGATAAATCTGGCCGGTGTTGGTGTTGTAAATGCGGACGAGGGCCTCGCCATCGGCGACGATGACTAGCCCCTCCTCGACCGCGAACGGTCCGACACAGGACGACATGTTCCCACAGGCGGCACCGTAATCGGCGACGGGTGCATCGACGGCGATTTGTACGAAGGTGTAATCGACATCGGCATCCGGTCGGGCCGAGGGCTCGACGATCACCACCTTGGATAGGGACGATATGCCGCCTCCCATGCCGTTCAACTGCCGCTTGTAGGGGTCTGGGCTGCCAAGGACCCGCAGGAAGATCGCGTCGCGCACCGCGCGATCGGCGGGCAGGTCGGCGCCGTTGAAGACCACCGCCTTGGAGGTGCCGCCCCGATAAAAGGCCGCCTTCAGTTTGCCTCTCGCCATCACGCCGCCTCCTTGTCCAGAAATGCTCGAAAGGCCATGGGCAACAGCCCACCATGGGCGAAGATTTCGCGCTCCCGCTCGTTGTAGAGCCGTGGATCGAGGGGAACTGTCTCGGAACCGCCGTCGCGGCGATGCACGGTCAGCGCGGCGGCGGACAGGTCCTCGGTGAATTGGATGTCGAACACTTCCGTCCCGTCGAGCGCCAGTGTCCGCCGGGTTACGCCGGCTGGAAAGGTGAGCGGCGCGATCCCCATGTTGACGAGATTGGAGCGGTGAATGCGCTCGAAGCTCTCGGCGATCACGGCGCGGACCCCGGCTAGCCAGGGTGCCTTGGCGGCGGTGTCGCGCGACGATCCGCAGCCATAGTTCCGCCCCCCTATCACGACAAGCTTCTGTCCACGGTCCAGATAGGTCTCGATCGCGCCAAAGACGGTCGCCTCCGTCCCCTCGGGTTGGATCGTGGTCCAGGATCCCTCCTTGCCCGGTACCATCTCGTTGCGCAGCCGGTTGTTGGCGAAGGTTGAACGGATGACCACGTCCGGACATCCCCGCCGTGTTCCGAAGGAGTTGAAATCTCGCACCGGAACCTCCCGCGCAAGCAGAAACTTCCCGGCATCAGAAGTCGGCGTGATGGTGCCCGAGGGGGAGATGTGATCGGTGGTCACCGAATCCCCCAAGATCACCAGTGGGCGAAGGCCCAGAAGTGGCGTGGCCACCGGTCGGGTTTGGGGGATGTTTCGCAAGAAGGGCGGAAAGCCGACATAGGTCGAGTCCGGCCATTCGTAGCGCCCCCGTCGGATCTCCAGTGCACTCCAGTCAGGGTTGACGTCCTCGATCGCTTCGAAAGCGTGGGTGACCTGTTCCGGTGTGAGATAGGCCGCGATGATCGCGTCCACCTCTTCCGCCGAGGGCCAGAGGTCGGAAAGCATCACGGGAGCGCCGGACCTGTCCAACCCCAGCGGTTCGGTGGTGATGTCTTTCAGGATTGTGCCCGCCAAGGCATAGGCAATGACAAGCGGCGGGGCGGCGATCACGTTCCGCGCGGCGAGTGGGTGAATGCGTCCGGCGAAGTTCCGGTTGCCGGATAGGACCGCGACGGCCTTAAGGCCGTGCTCCGTGATCGCCGCCTCGTATTCGGGCCGGAGCGGCCCCGACATTCCGTTGCAGGTGGAGCAGGCGAAGGCGGTCAGTGCGAAGCCGAGAGCATCGAGATCGGCCTGGAGGCCGCTCTCGTCGAGATAGCGCGCGACGACCCGCGAGCCGGGAGAGAGTGAGGTCTTCACATGCGGTTTGACGGCCAGCCCCCGCCGCACGGCATTGCGCGCCATCAGGCCCGCAAGCACCATGTTGCGAGGATTCGCGGTATTGGTGCAACTGGTGATCGCCGCGATCACAACGTCGCCGTCGCCGATATCATGGTCGCCGACCGGCACGCGGTGGTCGGCTTCCTCGGCGTCGCCAAGAAGGCCCGCTGCCGCGGCCAGGTCCAGCCGCTGCTCGGGGCGGGCGGGACCCGACACGCTACGCCCGATCCGGCCCAGGTCGAGCGTTACCACAACGTCATAGTCGATCTCCGCCCCTGCTCCTTCCGCCCACATTGCCTGTGTCTTGCAGTAAGCTTCCACGTTGTGGACCGCCTCGGCGCCTCGACCTGTTTCGCGCAGGTAGCGGAGGGTGTTCGTGTCGACCGGGCAGAAAACCTGGGTCGAGCCGTATTCAGGCGCCATATTGGCGATCGTCGCGCGATCGGCCACTCCCAACCGGCTGTAACCGGAACCGAACATCTCGATGAAACAGTCGATTACGCCGAGGGTACGCAGCCGTTCGGTCACCACCAGCGCGATGTCCGTCGCCGTAATGTCGTCAGACGGCGCGCCGGTCACCTCCAGCCCGATCACCTTGGGCACGTTGATGGCCGTGGTCTCGCCAAAGAGTAGGCCCTCCGCCTCGAGCCCGCCGATCCCCCAACCGGTGACCCCGAGAGCGTTTATCATCGTTGTGTGGCTGTCGGTTCCAAGGCAGCTGTCGGGGATCAGCAGTCCGGGGTTATCGATTGCGGGCAACACTGTCTTCGCCAGGTATTCAAGGTTGACTTGATGGCAGATGCCACCGCCGGGTGGGATCACCCGCAACCGCGGAAAGCGTGCGGCACAGGCCTTGAGAAAGGCGAAGCGTTCGCGGTTCACCTCGAATTCACGGGCCATGTTGCGCTCCAACGCAAGCGGCTCCGCCCAGTGCTCGATGGTGATCGCATGGTCGATCACCAGATCCACCGGCAGACTCATGTCCACCAGGGTGGGATCGACGCCGTGATCGGCCAGGAGGTCGCGCATGGCCATGATGTCGACAAGCACCGGAACCCCAAGCATGTCCTGCAACAGCAACCGGGCCGGACGGAACGGCACAACCGATCCATCGCGCGCCGCGACGGTGCAGGTGTCTCTTCCTCCGTCCGAATGACGCCCCGCGTTCTCTGCCAGCACCCGCAGGGAATAGGGGAGCCTTGTGCCCTTCGGACCGAGCAGGCGTTGATAATCGAAGGCGTGAAATTTCGTTCCGGGAATTGTCTGATAGGTCATGCGCGTTCCTCCGTTTTGCCGCTATCGATCTAGACTTTCCCGCCGAAGGGGTGCAAGCAAGGAAGAGGTAATTTCATCTGGGAGAATTAGCATGTGTGCCGTGCGAACCGAGTCCGTCGAACGTGCCATGTCCATCCTTACGGCTTTTTCCACGCAACGGCCCGAGATGTCCTTGGCCGACCTGGCCGAGGAGACTGGGCTGCACAAGAGCACCATCCTGCGGTTGACCAATTCAATGGCGATTTACGGTTTCGTCCAGCGTGACAAGGCGGGGATGTTCAGCATCGGGCCCAGCGTCTGGCGTCTCGGACTGATCTTCCGGCGTGACTTCATCCGGCGCGAGTGGGTTGCCCCGGCGCTAAAGGAACTGGTGGCCGCCTCCGGGGAAACCGCTTCCTTTTATGTGCGGTCGGGGCGCGAGCGGGTCTGTCTTTACCGTGAGAACTCTCCAAATCTCCTGCGCTTTCATGTCGAGGAGGGGATGCGTCTGGGTCTGTCGACCGGGGCTTCGGGCATGGTCCTGAGGCATTTCGGTGGGGAGGTGGTCGAGGACATCTCTGGCTTCACCCCCAATGGGACGATCATGTCGGAGGGGCAGACCAATCCCAACATCGCCTCGGTCTCGACCCCGGTTCTGTCCGTGGCGGGCGAACTGATGGGGGCGTTGACAGTGTCGGGACTGTCCAGTCGTTTCGATCTCGATGCGCGTCAAAAGTTGGTGCCGCTGCTAGAGGATCTGGCCCAGGTCCTTGCGCGGCGGGATGCGAGTATTCTCCCTGATGAAATGGTTGCGCGCGTCTCATGAATCGAGTCCGCCGTTGCCCTATGCCGGACGAAACGGGATGCACGCTTGTTCCTCATGCGAACATCGCGTGTTGAAAAAGGCGATGTTCGGGCATGGGCAGGGCGCTCAAGCGCGTGGGCGGCTTGGTGGAAGGCTGGTCGACCTCCGGTCGCGGCTGGAGGTCGTGCGCAAGCCTCGCCATGATGCACTGGAGAAAAAACACGCCCGGGCGGGTGGGGCCGAAGCCCTCAAGCCGCCCCCCGTTGCCGCAATCCCTCCGCCTCCAGCCACTCAAACAGGATGGCCGCGGTGTCCGCCCAGTGGTCGTCCAACATCATGTCATGGGCTGACTTGGGCCGCATGAGATGGCGTCCTCCGAACAGGCTGGCCGTGGCCTCATCCTGGCCAGGGGGGTGCAGGTGCTTTAGGTCGCGTCCGGCTGAAAGGCACAAGGTCTTGCCCTTGACCCAGCGTGGATCAACGTGAATGCGAAGACTGTAACGGTCATTCAGCGCGTGCGGGCTCTCCGCGCATAGCCGCTCGATCAGGCTTCCGATCTCGCCCTTGTAGCCGGACAGGAACTTGTCGCGCGCAATGGTCTCTGGTGGTGGCGGGACCGGGTGGTTCTCGGGGAAGGTCGGCAGGGGGGTCAGATCCTTGAGCTGGCCCGGCGGCGAGGGTGCGAGCAGGATTTGTCCGAGCGGCGCGACAACACGGGCCGCGGCCATGCCGACCAACGCACCGAGGCTGTGCCCGACCAGTACTACCGGTCGGCCCAGAACCCGCGCGGCTTCTATCACGTCTTCAGCGAAGGCTGTCACCCCCTGGTCGACGTAATCCGCGTTTTGCGGCAGCCCGCCATGGCCGCGCAGATCGATCGTGGCACAGGGCTGTCCCCTGGTGGCGAACCAGCTCATAAAGTTCTGCCAGCACCAGGCGCCGTGATAACCGCCGTGGATGAAAAGCAGCGCCGGACCGGGCATGTCGAGCGCGGCGGAGAACAGCCGTCCCTGCGAAAGCATGGTGGATCGGAACCGAGACAAGGCCTCGGGGTCTATCAATCGTGTCATGGGACTACTCTTGAAGCCGCGGAGCCGGGTGGTGACGGAACCTGTTCCACAGGCCGATTCCGGCCACGGGCACTAATCCGGCGAGCGAGGTGGTCGGCTCGGGCCACAGGACCAGGACCGAGGCAATGCCCAGGATCAGCGCCTCGAGATGTCCCAGCCGGTTAAACAGGAAGCCCGAGCCGGCGGCGCTTAGACCAACCGCGCCGACGCAGGTGAAGGCGAGCGAGGTCACTAGTTCTCGGATGGTCCCCTGTATCAGCAGCTGCGGATGGAAGACGAAGATGAAGGGCAGGAAATATTTGATGATGGCGAAGCGCATGGTCTGGAATGCAACCGGAAGCCAAGGCGTTCGCGCGATCCCGGCCGCGACGAAAACGGCGGCGCAGACCGGCGGCGTCAGGGCCGAAAGCGTAGCGAAATAGAAGATGAACATATGCGCCGACAGCTCGACCACGCCCAGGGCCGCCAGGGTCGGCGCGATCACCGACACACCCAGCACATAGGCCGCCGTGGTGGGGACGCCCATGCCGATCACCATCACAACGACCGCGGCGAGCAGCAGCGTCACCAAGAGATTGCCCCCGCCGAGGGAAAGGACGAGTTCGCTCAGCTTTGGGCCGACACCGAAGAAACTGATCGTCGTCACTACCATCGCGGCGGCCGCGATCAGCGCCCCCATCACCACCAGAGGCCGGGCGCTGTCGGCGATCGCCAGCACGACGGTCCTGGCGCGCTCGGTTAGCGCGGCCCCAGACGGCGCGCAGCCGAGATAGGCGACCACCAGCGACAGCACCGCGGCAAGGATCGCCCGCTCGGCTGAATAGCCCGCCGTCAGCGTGCCGATCAGGCAGACGAAAGGTACGACGGTGGGCAAGAAGACACGCGGGCGGAAGACGTCGCGGGCCGGGGGCATTTCGTCCGCTGGGATGGCCGCGATGTTCTTGCGGCGGGATTCGAAATGCACCGAGGACAGCACGCTGAGGTAGAACAGAAAGGCCGGAACGGCGGACACCAGCATGACCTGCCCGATATCGATGCCCAGGAATTGGGCCATCAGGAAGAGGCCAGCCCCCATCATCGGCGGGGTGATTTGTCCGCCGGACGAGGCCGTCGCCTCGATCGCCGCGGCGACCTCCGGGCGATAACCCATGCGCTTCATCATCGGAATGGTGAAGGAGCCGGTCATCGCCACGTTGGTGACCGAGGATCCTGTGATCGAGCCGATGAAGGCCGAGGCCACCACCGCGATCTTGGCCGGACCGCCGACGAAGCGCCCGGCGGCCAGCTTGCCGATATCCATGAAGTTCTCGCCAACGCCCGTCGCCATCATCAGCGACGAGAAGACGACGAACATCACCAGCAACGAGGCGTAGACGGCCATCAGCGTGCCCCATATACCGTCCGTGCCCAGATAGAGCGCGTCGATCACAAGGTTCGCGGGCGCCGGGGCATGGCCGAGGCGCCCGGGAATCAGGTCCCCCCAAAGCGCGTAGGCGGTGAAGACCAACATCAGGATTCCAAAGGACCATCCAATGGTGCGCCGCGAGATCTCGAAAATCGCGACGCAGAGCCCGATCCCCAGCCAAACCGCCGTGGTCGTGGGGGCACTGGGAAACATCATCAGGTCGAAATAGTTCGCGAAGACGTAGGCGCAGGCCGCGGCGGTCACGGCGAACAGTGCGAGGTCCACCAGCCGGACCGCGGCGCCAAGCCTGCGAACGTTGGCGGGAAACAGAAGGAATCCCATCGCGAACACCAAGCACAACACGATGGCGCGCTGCTGGATATTCGGGAAGGGGCCGAAGATCGTGGTCCAGACGATGAAGCCGGTCAGCGCGAGCGCCAGCAGGCGCGCGGCCCGTTCGGCCAAACGGTCGGACCCGCGGGGGATGTCCGAGTGTTCGGGTGCGGTATGTGTCATGATCTCGCTGCTCTGTTGAGGATGTCCGCGGGGAGAGGCCACGCCGGAACTGGCGTGGCCTCTCGGGTCACTTCTTCATTTCAGGCGGAATCAACGCCTCGGGGACATCCAATCCCATCTCGCGATAGAAACGCACGGCGCCAGGATGCAGCGGGTAGGAATTCTCCGTCAGCGACCGCGCAAGCACGTCCACCCCCTGCAGGGGCTTGAGCGCGATGCGTTCGGCCTCGATTCCGGCCCACATACCCTTCATGACCTGATAGGCGGTCTCTTCGTCCATTGACTTGGGTGCCGCGAAGCCGACCCAGAGCGCGTGGGTGGTATAGGCGGGGGCCTCCTTGACGATCCCGGGCGCCACGTCGATAAAGCTGATCCAGGGCAGGGCGTCCTTGATCTTGTCCTGTTCGGCCTTGGAATACCCAACGGGCCACATCGGCGTCGACAGGTTCAATTCCGCGGTGGCGGCGTCGAGTTGGTTGCCGGTGATTGATTTGACCTGCCCGTCGCAGCGTCCATCCTTGATCGCGTTGGCCGCATCGGCCGGATCGGAGAGGTAGAGCTTCGGCGTTAGACCCAGCGTCTTCATCACGAGCCCCATCGCCTTTTGCGTGGAAGAACCGGTCATCCCGGGGTGGAAGCACAGGCTGGACAGGCCGGACAAGTCCTCCGGCGCCTTGTCCTTACGGACCATGATGTTCTGGATCGCCGGGTTGACCCACCACAAGACACGCAGGAAATCGTTGCCCCCGTCGATCTGTTCCTGAATCAGATCGGGCGATACACCGCCGAAATCCATCGCGCCGCTGGCCATCAGCTGCACATTCTTGGCAAAGCCTCCAGCCGAGACCACGGTCACGTTCACCCCGGTCCCGTTGCCCGAGATCGCGTTCGCGACCGCTGTGTAATACGGGTAGTACCCCGAGGTCGTCGACGATCCACCCATGTTCAGCTGCACGGTCTCGGCATGCGCCGGCAAGGCCAGGGCGGCGGCCGCGAGAAGCCCGGTCCAGATGATATTTTTCATTGGTTTCCTCCATTT
This sequence comes from Rhodospirillum sp., assembly GCA_021741145.1. GTDB lineage: Bacteria > Pseudomonadota > Alphaproteobacteria > Rhodospirillales > Rhodospirillaceae > Rhodospirillum. The sequence goes on from JAIOYK010000058.1 coordinate 10,912, forward strand.
GTTTTCGCTCGGACCCTTTCGCGTCCGAGCTTGGCATCAAGCCTATTGAACGGTGAGCCATATGGGAAATACAATGATCAAATCCATTCAATAGGTTTCTCTTATGTCCTTCTCCTATCGCCACCTCACAAGCTTCGTCACCGTCGCGCGGTTCGGCACCATCACCCGCGCGGCCGAAGTCCTGAATGTGTCGCAGCCCGCGCTGACGCAGACCATTCGCGCCCTCGAGGACTTAGTGGAGATCCCGTTGTTCGACCGCAATGCCAAAGGTGTCAGCCTGACCCGGGCAGGAGCCGAATTCATTCCCATAGCCAGACGGTTGATCAGCGAGATGGACGATGCGTTGGGCGACCTGCGCGGCTTCGCCCAGATCCGCCGCGGTCGGGTGGCGGTCGCGGGGCTCCCTTCGCTGACCTGCCGTTTCCTGCCCAGCGTTGTTGCACGGTTTTCGCGGAGTTACCCCAACCTCCATACGATCATCTATGACGGCCTGACCAGCAGCGTCGAAGAGAAAGTGCTGCGCGGTGAATGCGACTTTGGGCTGACTTGCCCGCTCGGCGAGCACGGCAAGCTGTACAAGGAGCATGTCGGCGACGATGATTTGGAACTCATTTGCCATAAGCAACACCCCCTGGCCACTGTCGAGCGTGTGACGTGGCGCATGATCTGCGACTACAAGTTCATCGGCCTGTCGCACCAGTCGAGCACCCGGACTTTCGTCGACCGGGCCTTCGCGTCCGTGGGGCGGGTGGTCGACCCAAGCTATGAGGTGGGTCATATCACGACGGTGGGCGGGATCGTGGCGGAGGGGCTGGGTGTGACGGTGGTGCCTCGGATGACGCGGGTTCTGATCAATCAGCCCAACATCATCTTCCGCCGTATCGAGGAACCGGTGGTCGGACGGCAGATCTACCTGATCCGCCAACCCGACCGATCCCTATCGCCCGCCGCCCAGCTTCTTTGGGACATGATCCGCGAGGAAAGCGTCACCACGGTCGTATGATCCAGATTGATCGCGGTCTTCCATGCCATATCTCTCCCTATCGCGGTTATAATAGTGAATGACTGTGGACTAGGGTCCGTGGACAATTGCCGCGGAACGTGTCCGCGCCAATGGGACACGCGAGCGGTGCGTCTAGGCAACTTCCATCTGTGAGGTTTTGGGCGGATTGATCCAGGCCACGGCTGGGAGTTGGGAGGCCCTTGGTCGGCTGCGGACGAAGCAATGGGGATGCTTGGCATGGGCCTTGTCGAGCACGGCTTGGCGCTTCTGTCGGATGTCTTCGGCGCGTCCGGCGTGAACCTGCTGTGGTGTGAGCAGCCCAATGCCGCCGTGGTGATGCTCGTTGTTGTACCAATTGAGAACGTGGCTGCGGAAGACGCGGGCCTCTTGGATCGACCCGAAGCGGTCGGGAAACTCCGGCCGGTACTTCATGGTCTTGAACGGGCTTGCGGATCGAACAGAGGTACGTGCGTTCGTCCAATAGGGTGGCATGGACCACGGTGGGCGGCAGGTCGACGAACCGGTCCTCTTGGAGGATGGCCTGAGCCCGCTCCCTTTCCGCCGCCGTCAGGGCACGCGGTTGTCGGCGTGTCCGTGCCGGTCGAGCATCCTCGGCACGGCGATGGCGATAGACGCTGGAAGGCTGGCAGACCAAGGGCGTCGCAGACGGCCCGCCGCATGCCACGAGGGGTCCGGGCGACCAGGAAGATCAGGTCTCCTCGGCGCTGTCTGTCAGAACGATCTCCAGGATCGGAGAGGCCTTTTTTGGGGATATCGATGACAAGGTGGGCCTAGGCGAGTTGCCGCTCCAACCGGGCACTCTCCCGTCGGAGCCGCTCCATTTCAGACTTATCCGCGGTCTTCGGAATGGCCGGTGGCCCCCGCGCGTGTTGCCGCCGCAATTCCACGAGGGACGACGAATAGAGCCCCTCCCGCCGCAAGACCGCGCCTGTCTCGCCGGGCTTGCCTTTGTCGAGTTCGGCGAGAATCGCCAGTTTGTAGGCGGCCGTGAACCTGCGCCGCCGAGCCTTTACCGGCGCCTCCGAATCCGGAGGTGTCGGTGAAGGCGGGGTCCCACCAACTTCAAACGCAGGTGAATTCTTCGTCGTCACGCATTTCTCTCCGGTCCAATTTCACTAAACGGGACCGCTCAGTGTGTCGCAAGCACGTTGGCACAGAGGGGTAGGCTGTCGTGGTCGGTGAGATCCTCGTAGCCGAGCGCGATCCCCACTACTCTCTGGGCCAGCAAGTTGAGCAGCTTGTGGAGGACCTGATCTTGTTTGCGCCGATTCTTGAAGCAGGCCGCGATGCGCGAGAACAGATCCAGGGGTCCGCCGTCTCCCGTAACAGCACCCCACCCGCGTCGGAAGTGATGTCGCCTCCGTCACGCCTCCAGCGTGCGGTCCGCCCGAAGGTCGCCAGAACCTGCCTCTTCCCGTGATCGCCGTACCGCATCCCCGAAAAACACCCTGTACATCGGCACTCCCCCCGAATTCTAACGTAACTCTCTATTATCATTCACTCTTTCGAAGGCAAGGCTTCCGTCCCGTGACGCTTCCGGGGTAATCGGCGAGCGTCTTTCAAAATATGAAAATAGTTTTGTTATTTGACATGTCCTTGAAGTCATGCGATCTCGGTACCCGGTCGGGGTGCGCGAGACCGCGGTGGAGGAAATATGTCGCGGCTGCTCCGCCAAAGGCGGTTTAAGCGCCATAAACGGATAAGCAAGGGTAGGATATGTCAAAGAAAACTGTTGCACTCGTTGCCGCGGAGGCGCTGAAGCGCCATGGGATCGAGTTGATCTTCGGGCAGAGCAATCCGACCGCGTTGATGCTTGCGGCCGAGAGCATCGGGATCCGGCAAGTCTTCTACCGCACCGAGAACGCGGCGGGCGTCATGGCCGACGGCCTTGCGCGAATTTCGAACCGTATCGCCGCCGTTGCCACGCAGAACGGGCCGGCGGCCACCTTGATGGTCGCGCCCATGGCCGAGGCGATGAAGGCGTCGATCCCGATGATCATCCTGGTCCAGGAAGTGCCGTCATCGCAGCGGGACCGAAATGCCTTTCAAGAACTCGATCACACGGCGCTGTTCGCGGGCGTGTCCAAATGGACGCGCCGCGTCGACGATCCTTCCCGGGTGGAAGACAACATGGATCTGGCGATGATCGCCGCCAATTCAGGCCGCCCTGGGCCGGTCGTCCTGCTTTTTCCGAAGGATGTCCTGACCATGGAGGCGGTGCCGCGGATGCCCGCGCGCGACGCCGATCTCGGCATGTTTCCGCTGGATCGAACCCGGCCAGAGTCCAAGGCGGTCGCCGAAGCCGCCAGGTTGATCGCCGAGGCGGAGAATCCACTGGTGATCGCCGGGGGCGGGGTGCATGTCTCGGGTGCCTGCGACGCGCTGGCGAATTTGCAGGAAGCCGCCTGCCTGCCCGTTGCCACGACGAATATGGGCAAGGGGTCCATCAACGAATTCGCGCCGTTCTCGCTGGGCGTCGCGGCAAATGTCACGGGAGAACGCGGTCCCGCGCATTTCCATCTGTCGCTGATCGAAAGCGCCGACGTCGTCCTCCTTATCGGATCGCGGACCAACGAAAACGGCACCGATTCCTGGCGACTGACCCGGCCCGATGCAACTTACATTCACATAGACATCGACGGTCAGGAGATCGGACGAAACTACGAGGCCCTGCGTTTGAAGGGAGATGCGCGGCTCGCGATCGAGGACCTCACCACGGCGCTGGAGAAAACCGGGTTGCGCCGCCGAAAGGCGGCGGCCGAGGCCCTGAAGGCGAAAATCGCCGAGGGTCGTAAACGGCACGAGACGCTCGTCGCGCCGGTGATCGCATCCGCGAGCACGCCGATCGCTCCGGAACGCATGCTGGCCGAGCTCGACGCCTTGTTGGCCCCCGACGACATTGTCGTCGCGGACGCCAGCTATGCCTCGATCTGGGTGACCTGCTACCTTCGCTCCCGCCGCCCCGGCCAGAGATTTCTGGTTCCCCGTGGTCTCGCCGGGCTGGGCTGGGGCTTGCCGCTGGCAATGGGCGCGAAACTCGCATCACCCGCGTCCCGGGTGGTGAATATCAGCGGCGATGGCGGCTTTGCCCATGTCTGGGCAGAGCTGGAAACGGCGGTGCGCGAAGACATTCCCGTAACGACGATCCTTCTGAACAACGGGCATCTGGGATATCAGCGCCACGCCGAGAACTTCCTTTACGGGCAGCCCACGACCGCCATCCATTTCGCGCCGGTCGATCATGCCGCCATCGCCAGGGCGATCGGGGCGGATGGCGTAACCATAAGCGATCCCTCGGAAATCTCGGAATCCCTGAAATCAGCCCTTGCGTCGCGCAAGCCGACCGTCATTGATATGGTGGTTGATCCCGACGCATTCGCGCCGGTGCGGCTTTGGGATGGGAATCACCAGAGGATCAACGCGAAATAGGCACATAAATGGCGGATGGCTCGAAGGTGAAAAAGACAACTCAGACAGAGGAGAAGGGCGGCACTCCGACGCTGCAGACGGTCGAACGGGCTCTGACCTTTCTGGAATATGTCGCGGCCAGTCCGACCCCCCCGAGCGTTCAGAACGTCTCGATCGGACTGGGGTTGAACATCACCACTTGCTACCACCTGATGCGGACCTTGCTCGCCAGGGGCTACATCGTTCGACTGGCGGACGGCAGGCTGGTGATCGGAAACGCGATCGGCGGCCTGTATCGCGCGTACCGGATGCGGCTGAGCGTCGATGCGGAGATCGCCGAAATCGTACGACGGCTGGCGGAAGAGACGTCGGAGACGGCGTTCTTTTCCGCGCCCGAGGGGAATTCGGTCGTGCTTAAGGTCCTTGTGGAAGGAACCCGGCAACTGCGGGTGGGCGGGTTGTTCGTCGGCATGACGGGAAACGAACATGTGCGCGCATCGGGCCGGGCGATCCTCGGCTATCTGCCTCGGGAGCGGCAACTCCCGATCATCAAGGCGTGTTTCGTGGGCCTGGCGGAGCCAGAACTGTCCGAGGCCATCACCCGCCTGGTCAGCGAATTGAAGGCCACCGCCGAACGCGGCTGGTCCTACGACGCGGGCGAAACCGAACAGGGCGTGTCCGCCATCGGATGTCCGATCTTTGACGGGCAGGGAAAGATTTACGGCGCGATCGGTGCGATTGTCCCGACCGTCCGTATGGAGCGGTCGCATGATGCCTTGCTCGGGAAAATCAAACGGATGGCGGCGGAAACGGAAGGTTTGCTGAAAAACGCGATGACAACCTGAGGGAACGGGACTGGAAATTGATACGGACAGGCTGATGGCGTCGATTCCGACGCGGCTCTTTGTCGGCGGCGAATAGCGCGCCAGTTCTTCCGGCGAGCGCTTTCCCGTCGAAAATCCGGCGACCGGCGCCGTTCTGGCATCCGTTTCCAGCGCGACCCGCCAAGATGCGGGTCGGGTCCTGCCTGTCGATCACGCCATGGAATTTTCCTCTGGCGATGGCCACGCGCAAGATCGCACCGGCCGCCGCAGTCGGCTGCAAGATGATCCTCAAGTCGGCGGAGTCGCCTGTGAAAAAGGGGGCTGCTCGTCGCTTCAAGGGGAGGTTTGGAGCGCCTTTTTCATTCCGAGTGGAAGGCAGCGGATCGGGGCCACTTCCAGGATCCAGGCAAACAAATGTGCCAACCAAGCCAGGATGAGGCGGAAGGTGTGTCCGGCGCCGGTGAGGATGGCGTTGACGCGGTCTCCATCCTTGCCCTGAAGGAAGTTTCGGTCCAATCGTCCGTCGCTCTTCAGGTGGCCGATAACCGGTTCAATGGCGCTTCGGCGTTTCAGGCGCTTGTGGATGGTCGATGTCGGGGCCTTCTGGCCGGACATCCAAACCATGAAGCGGTCCATGCCATGGCCCCGATAGCCCTTGTCCACATAGACTTTCTCGACGGTTACACCGGACTAGGCCTCGCTGGCCGCCACGGCGGCCTTCAGCCTGTGGCCGTCGTGGGGATTGCCGTGCAGGGCGTCGATATGGGTGACGAATTGGCCGCCCGGAGAGCGGGTGTTGGTCGTCGCCACGGTCACCTTGCAGCCGAATTCATAGGGCTTGTGGGCTTTCCCCTTGCCGATGCACTCCACCTCCGGGGCGGGGAGAGAATAGACCTTGGGCAAGGGATCCCGGCGTTGCTGGGTCATCACCTGGTCGGCCAACCACAGGGGATGGTGGAAGACGTCCTCCAGGGCCTGATTGCCCACGATTTTACGCTGGATATCGCGAATGACGCGCCCCAGGAATGTTTTGATCCGACGCATCTCCCGCCGGGCACGCTTGTGCTGTTTGACGTGCCGGTGGCGGCCTTGCTAGAGGTGGCCCCGGAAATTCGGACAGGCTGAAACCAGTCACATGCGGCGTGTGAGGCGCCACAACCGAGGCATCAACAGAGCCATAAGCAAGACCAGCCCTCCCCCTTCCACCAGAAGAGTCGTTGACGCCCCCAGAGACTTCGCGAGGTATCCGGCGGCGAGCCCGCCCAGGGCGTCGAACCCAAAGCGCGTCGCCGAGAAAAAAGAGGCCACCCGCCCCCGAATCTTGTCGGCGCTGATACTCTGAAGCGTCGCGTTGGTGCCAACGTTGGTTACCGAGATGCCGAAACCCAGCACCACCATCGCCGCCAGGGCGACGCCCAGGTGGGCCGTGGTCGAGAAAATCAGCAAGGCCAGGGCGGCACCGATCACTCCGCACAACATAAGCCGAATAACCCGACCGGTTCCCTGAAGCGTAGCCAGCAGGATTGTAGCGAGAACGGCACCCGCCCCGGCAGCGCCCAACAACCACCCCAGGGTTTGGGCATCGGCGAGAAAAACCTCCTTGACGAAAACCGGCATCAGGACCGCGTAACTGGACGCCGTCAGGTTCAATCCGCCAACCAGCAGAAGCAAACCCCGGTGGGTGTCTCGCCACCAAATTTCGGCAAATCCCTCGCCCAGGGCAGAGAGGTAGCTCCGCGTCCGATCAGGCGGGCTCGGCGGCCGCGTCTTGATCCGAAGAAGGGCGATCACCAGCGCCAGATAAGACAAGCCATTCACCAGGAAGCAGACTCCCTCCGAGGTCAGCGACAGAAACACGCCGGCGATCGGCGGCCCAAGAAAGCGCCCGGCGTTGAAGGCCATGGCGTTGAGGGCGAAGGCATTGTGAATAACCGAGGAGTCTTCGAGCAGACCACCAATCAGGCTTTGCCTCAAGGGGGTGTCGATCCCGTTCAGGACCCCAAGAAGGGCAGCCATGAACACGATCAGCCCGGGCGTGACAAAACCGCCAAGCGTCAAAAGGCCGAGGATCGAACCGTGGAGAATCAAAAGACACTGAACCACGAGCAAGAGCCGCCGCCGATCGAAACGATCAAACAGAGCCCCCATCAGCGGGCCGACCACCATCTGCGGCGCCATCGTCAGAAAGGTGGTGATCCCCAGCAATTCGGCAGAACCGGTCAGTCGATAGACCAACCACCCCATGGCCACTTGCTGCACCCACGTCCCCATGATCGAAACGATCTGGCCAACAAAGTAGAGACGGAATGCCCGGTGCTCGAGCGCCCGCGCCGCCTTGAGCCAGCGCCGGCGTCCCGATGCCTTGGTCCAGGTCATGACGTTTCCTTACCTAGGTGAGGGGGCGCGTGGACCCGCCCCCCTTTCTTTCCTAAGCCGAGATTGGCCCAGGATCGCCATGCCGCGAATACATCGTGTTTCCGGCGATGCCGAGTTCGGGAGGAAACTCCGCGGCGAGAATGGATCCGCTGTCGGATTCCGTGATGTAGAGCGTCCGGTTATCCTGTCCCCCAAAAGCACAATTGGTGGTTCCCAGACCACGGGGAGAGCGGACGACGGCGATGGGGCGTCCCAAGGCATCATGAACCCAAACCAGTCCCATACCGGTCTGGCAGACAACCACGCCCCCCGCCGAGGTCAGGGCCAAACCGTCAGGGCCGGCCCGGCCACCGCTGAATTGCAAAAACAAGCCCGCCTTGACCACGCGCCCACTGGGTGACAGGGGTAAGCGCCAAACCGCGTTGGCCCGGGTCACCGCCAGGTAAAGCACATGCTCGGCCAGATCCAGGACCAGACCATTCGGGCTCGGTACCTTGTCGATGAGACAGGCCAGCTCTCCCGTCTCGGGGGTCCAGCGATAGACCCGCCCCATGGGATCCTGTAGGCCTGTCTGTCCCTGGTCCGTGAAATAGAGCCTCCCATCCCGACCGAAGTGCAGGTCATTGCAGCCCTTGAAGCCCTCGGACTCCGCGTCGCGCAGGGCCGGCGAGACCGCGCCGGTCGCCGTGTCAAGCAGCATGATGCCGTTCTGGAAGTCGGCGAGGAAGACCCGCCCATCCCGGTGGATCTTGAGACCGTTGGGCTGACCATCATATTCGGCGATTTGGACGACCTCCCCGGTCGGAGAGGCCCGGAACACGCGACCAAACGGGATATCAACGAAATACAGATTGCCGTCGCGGTCAAAGGACGGCCCCTCCAGGAAGCTGTCAACCACGGCGCCCCGCCGGTTCCGCTCCGCCCAGTAGGATTTGGTAGTCCGGCGGCGCAAAGCCTCGGGTAGTTCGGTAAAAACCTCCGCGTCGATCACCACGGGATCCGGAAACGGATAGGTCATGCATTAGCCTCCCAGGCTCCACGCCGGGAACCAGAGCGCGATGTCCGGAACGGCGATCAGCAACAAGATGAAGAGAAGGATGATGGCGAAAAAGGGCGCGACACCCAAGGCGACGTCCTCGACCGTCACCTTGTCCGACGAACTGGCGACGACGAACAGGATCACCCCCAGGGGCGGCGTTAATTGTCCCAATTCCACCAGAATGACGACAAAAACACCGAACCAAACCGGGTCGACCCCCATGGCCAAGAGGGCGGGATAGATCACCGGGACGATGATCGCGATCATCCCCAGGCCCTCCATGAAGCACCCGAGGATGGCGAAGGTTCCCATGATCATCAGCAGGAAGACAAACTTGGAGAAGCCCGCCGTCTCCAGCCAATGGGCCAACCCTTCCCCGACGCCGGATAGGGCCGTGGCATAGGCGAAGATCATCGAGGTAAAAACGATGAACAGAATGTTGCCACTCATGCGCAGGGTTCGGGAAATAGCCTCCGCCAGCATGGTCCGGGAAAGCCGCCTGTACAGCGCCGCAATCGTCACGGCCCCGACAACGCCAATCGCGCCGGCCTCCGTGGGCGTGGCCAGGCCGCCGTAAATGCTGCCCAGGACCACCACGATCAAGATCAGAAACGGCAGAACATCCCCCAAGGCCCGCCGCAACTCGTCGAGGCGCGGCCAATCACGCTCTGCGGGCACCAGCGCCGGATTCCACCAGACTCGCAGCATGATGAAGCCCATATAACACAGTGCGAGCAGGATGCCCGGAACCAAACCCGCGGCGAACAGATGGGCGATCGAGGTTTCGGTGAAGGTCGCGTAGATGATCATGGTGATGGACGGCGGGATCAGGATGCCGAGTGTCCCCCCCGCCGCCAGCGACCCCGCGACAACGCGGCGGTTATATCCGCGGGCGGACAGCTCAGGGAGCGCCACCGTGGACATGGCTGCGGCGGTGGGGGCGCTACCGCCGGAGATCGCCGCGAAGATGCCGCAACCCGCGATGTTGGTGTGCAACAGCCCGCCCGGAAGCCATCGAATGAAGGGCGCCACACCATTATACAAACGGCCACTGAGGCCGCTGCCCAGCAGGATTTCGGCCATGAAGACGAACAGGGGGATGGCCGCTAGGGTAAAGCTGTTGGCCGACCCCCAGCTGACCAGCCCCAGGGCCTTCCATCCGGCGAACCCGTTGAGTAACCAGATGTAAAGCAGCCCCGCCGTCGATACGGCGAACTGGACCCAGAATCCCCCAAGGATCAGACCAATCAACAGGCCAAAGGCAAGAATGGCTTCCATCAGTCATTTCCCTCTTTGGAGACGCCAAGCCCCACCAGCAGATGCTCGACCAAGAACAGGGCGAGGATGCAGAATCCCACAGGCAGAGCCAACTGCGGGATCCACAGAGGTGTTTCCAACACGGTCTGGGAAATCTTGCCGCGAGAGAAGGAACTGACGACCAGATCGCCCGTCCTCCAGGCGAAGACGCAACAGACCGACAGGGCGATGAGAATAAAGAGGACGCGCATGCCGCGTTCCACGGCGGACGGCAGCGCGTCGGCGAGGAAAGAGATCCGGAACAGGTCCTTGCCGCGCAGGGCCAGCGCCGCGCCCAGAACCATGAGAAGCACGACGAAGTAGCCGACGAACTCCTCGACCACGGCCAGGGAGGTATTAAAAAGGCCCCGAGCGACGACCTCGGCAATGACAAGTCCGACCAGGGCGACGAGCGTCGCCCCGGCCAGGATGGCGACACCACGCGCCAATCCCTCGAAAACGGGGCCGACCTTGGTCGGCCCCGTTGTCCCCCGCGTTGTCCCGTTACCCGCGGACATGGTTACTTGCCCAACGCTTGGCGCACGGTCGCCAGCGCCTCGACATAGTCCGGTCCCTTATCGGCGGCCCATTCCTCCCAATAAGCGGCCATCTTTTCGCGCGCCGCGGGCAGTTCGGACTGATCGACCTCGGTGATGGTCATACCCGCGTCCCGTTGCTTGTTCATCTGGAGGATCTCGTCCTCGTTGAACTCTTCCGTGATCGCAGGGCCTTCCGCAGCCACGATATCGCTCAGGGTTTTCCGGTCCGCCTCGGACAGATCGTCGAAGGACTCCGTATTGGCGATGATCACCGAATTGCCGTAGTTCACCGGGAAGCGGAAGTTATAGGGCAGGAACTCATGCCACTTCTTCGCGCCACCCGCGCTGGCGGTCAGAACGCCCTCGATCACGCCACGCTCCAGGGAGGTCGGCACCTCGCTGCCCGACAGGGTGATGGGCGAGCCACCGAAGGCCTCGACGAAATGTCCCTGTTCCGGGGAGGTGACGCGGATCTTATGCCCTTCCAGATCCTTGAGCGATTTCATCTCGAAGGTCGTGAAAAAGATCTGGGAGGGATAGCGATAACCGCCCAGATAGACCACGCCCTGCTTGGCGAAGGCCTCCTTGAGCACCGGCTCCATGGCCGTATAGGCCTTGCTCCATTCCGCGTCGGTCTCGATCAGCAGGGGCAGATTGAGAACGCGGGCGATGGGCACGCTGCCGGAAAAGAAGTAGTCGGCGGCGAAATCGACGATGCCGTCTCCGGTCGCCTGGGTGATGTCCGAGGAGGCGATCTGCAGGGTCTTGCCCAGGTGCAGGGTGATCTTCAGATCGCCCTTGGTGGCCTCGGCGACCTTTTCGGTGATCCGGGTCATGCCCTTCACCGCGGCCGTCGTCGATACGGATGAGTAGGTATAGCCCGTCCAATCCGCGGCCCAGGCGCCGGTCGCGCCAAGCAGCAGTCCCGCGGCGACGGTCGTGATCCTCAAGAAAGTCATCATTTCCTCCAAGTTTGTTTATATGCCGCCCTCGCGGCGTTCGTCCCGAGGGACCGGGCCTTATTCCTTCCGGGCCCTATTTCCAAGGTGTTGCGTTCCAGATCTTCCCGGCGACGGTGGCCTGCTTCCCGGCAAGCGCCGCGAAGTCTTCCCCGGCGACAAAGGAAGCCGGATTTCCCTGCTCGACCATGGTTTTCTGAAATTCCGGGTTGTCGTTCACCGCGCGCAGGGCGGTGACCAGCTTTTCGCGCACAGCGTCCGGCAGTCCCGCCGGAGCGACCAACCCTCGGTAGGATCCCATCTCGACGTCATAGCCAAGCTCCTTGGCCGTTGGCACGTCCGGGGCGAAGGGAGACCGTTCGGTGTCCAGAACCGCCAGAACCCGCAGGTTATCCTCGTAGCCAACCGTCTGCCCCAGGGTCATGGTGCCCTCCATCACATGCCCCCCCATGATCGCCGCCCGCGCGTTGGCCGCGCCCTTGAACGGCACGAAGGAAACATCCACCCCGGCGGCGGATTCCATCAGGATGCCCGCGAAATGATCATTACCACCCAGGGCGGACAACCCCATGGTTACGCGACCGGGCTCCTTGGCCGCGCGATCGAGAAGGTCCTTCAGACTCTCGATCCCGGATTCCTTGGAGACGACGATGGTGTTCGGATCTTTGACGAAATTAGCCAGATAGGTAAAGCTGTCGGCGTCGTAATCGGCCTCACGGTCCAGGGTCAGGGCCAGAGCGGCAGGAAGATTGAAGGTCCCCAGGGTATATCCATCGGGCTTCGCCTGGGCGACGGCAGTAAAGCCGATCTGCCCCCCTGCCCCGGGCATGTTCTTGACGACCACGCTCGCCTCACCTCCCAGAGCCTTCTCTAGATAGCCTCCCACGGTCCGTGCCAGCACATCCGTGCCCCCTCCGGCGGAATAGCCGACGATGATCTCGATCGGTTTCTCGGGATACTCGGCCAGGGCTGGCGCCGCGGACAGCCCGAGTATGGTTAGTCCAGAAAGCAGGCCCCTCATAGGCGATTTCATATCAGTTTTCTCCCTGTGTTATTTTTTTAGGTCCTGGCAAGGCGATGCCATAGGTCGCGGAGGCCGTGCCGTAAAAGAGGGCCGCGCGCTCCTCCGCCGAATAGGGGCGGGCAAGCCGCTTAAAAGCGTTCCAAATGACCGGGTACGAAAACATGCCCTTGTCGACGGGAAAGTTGCTCTCGAACATGGCGCGGTCCGGTCCGAAGGCATTCAGGCAAACGTCCACATGCGCCGCCCAGTCCTGCGCCAACCGCTCGGAGGAGGGAGGGGTGTCGGCAAAATGATAGTCCTTGCCCATGACCACCAAACCGAAACCGCCGATCTTGATCCGTGTATTCGGCAAGCGGGCCAAACGTTCGACCCCGGCGCGCCAGTCGGCGAAATGCCGCTCCTGGTTCTCGCGGAAGGGTCCCGCGCCCAACGGTCCACCAAGGTGATCAATGACAACCGTGAGGTCGGGATGGGCCGCGGCCAGATCGTGAACCTCGTCGAGCTGGGTCTGATAGGCCCAGATATCGAGGACCAAGCCGTTCTTGGCCACCGCGCCCGCACCCCGCGAGAACGCCGGATCCCGCAACAGTCCCGCGGGTGGGGGGTGGGGGTTGGAACTGAGGGTCGGATCGGGGTGATGAGCGGTTGTGTTCCGGATCCCGCGAACGATCCCTTCTCCCGCTTCCATCAAGGCGGTGATCACCGCCTCCACCTTGTCTCCCAGAAGCAGATCCGCATGGGCGACCAATCCGGCGGGACAAGTTACCACCCCAGCTTCCCGGCTCCAGGCGCGGATCGTCTCCACCTCGCCAACGGGCCGCAAGGCGTCCGGCCCCGTCTCCCTGTAACCCGTTCGGCACTGGACATAGAGGCTCGCCCGGACGTCATGCCCCGTGGCCAAATCCGCGAGCAGTTCGGGAACCCGATACCGGCTTCCCGGGCGATCCCAAAGGTGATGGTGGGCGTCCAGAATGGGCTGATCCGGATCCAGAATCGGCTCGACGCGACGGTCAAGCCAGTCCTGGCGGATGGCGGCATGCGGACCGCTCATGCGCGGTGTGTTGGGTCCATTCATGGGGTGGGATTCCCATCGGCGTCTCCGCCGTCTTTCCCTCGCTTGCCGCGGATACGCCGCAGAATGCCGGGTCCGAACACCACACCGATGGTCAGGACGATCAGCAGCTGACTGGTAACGTTATGCCATAGGATGGACCAGTCCCCCTGACCAATGCGCAGGGCCAGACGCAGGTTCTCCTCGGCGAAGCCCCCCAGAATCAGGCCAAGCACCACGGGCGGAAGCGGAAAGTCCAGCTTGTCCATCAGGTAGCCGATGGCACCGAATCCCAGCATCAGGTAGACATCGAACATGCGGCCATGGATCGAATAGACGCCAACCAGCATGAGCACGATGATCATGGCGCCCAGCAGGGGCCGGGGCAGCCGCAGGACCCGGGCGAAATTGTTGGTCGCCAAGGATCCGCCAAGGAAGATCAGCAGAATCGCGCCGAACAGAAACTGCCACATGAAGCCGAACACGACATCCGGGTTCTCGCGGAACAGCATCGGACCCGGTTGCAGGCCATGGATCAGCAGCCCCCCCATCATGACCGCGGCAACAGCCGTGCCGGGAATGCCCAGGGTCAGAGCCGGGATGAGCGCGGCCGCGGTATCGGCGTTGTTGGCGGTCTCGGACGCCGCGATCCCCTCCGGTTCCCCCTGCCCCCAGGTCTCCGGCGTCTTGCTCGCACGCCGGGCCTCGTTGTAGCTGAGGAAGGCGGCCATCGACCCACCGGCTCCGGGCAGGATGCCGATCCAGATACCGAACAGGGAAGATCGCAGCCAGGTCCGCCAGAAGCGGAACATGCTGGGCAGGGATGTCAACAGGCTTTGGGTATGCAGTTTGCCGGTGCCCAGGGCATCCGTCTTGAGCGGCTTCTCCAGCAAATCGATAACCGGTGGCAAGGCGTAGAGCCCGACCAGCAGAATCACGATATTGATGCCGTCCAACAGTTCCAACTGACCAAAGGTGAAACGATCAACCCCAAGAATGGGGTCGGCGCCCACCGAAGAGACCAAAACACCGGAGGCCGCGCTGATCAGCCCCTTGACCACGTGCTTGCCGAGCAGGAAAACAACGCTGGACAGGCCGAAGACGGCGATCCAGAAAATTTCCGATGGTCCGAAAAGCAGTGTCACCCGCGACAGCGGCGGCGCGAGCAGCATGAGCGCGAGCGCGCTCGCGATGCCGCCAATGGACGAGGAGACCACGGCGACCTGCAGGGCATACCCCCCCTTCCCCTGCTGGGCCATGGGATACCCGTCGAAGCAGGTGGCCACGGCGGCGGGCGTCCCCGGGATACGCAGTAAAATGGCCGGAATGGCGCCGCCGTACATGGCGCCGTTGTAGATCCCCGCCATCAGGCCGAGCGCCACCAGAGGGTCCAGACCAAAGGTAAACGGCACCAGGACCGAAATCGCCATGGTCGCGCTCAGGCCCGGCAAGGCCCCAACAACAATGCCCGCGATTACGCCGATCACGATGGCCGCGAAATTCGCGACGGTCAGAACGGTAGGAAGCGCGTTGATCAGATCACCATACATCGCCTGGACCTCATGAACCGAACAGAATGCCGACCGGGAAGTCCTGATTCATGATCAGGCTGAAGATCCCAAAAAGAAGGCCGATGAATATCGCGGTCCCGAGCGCCAATCGGAATTTGTCTCGATAGCCAAAGGCCCAGGCAATGACGGGCACGGCGATCAGCGTCGCCACGTAAAAGCCGATCACATCGACGGCCAGGCAATAGAGAATGACGAGAGCGAAGGCGCCAAGAGCACGCCCCGGCGTTTCGGTCAGGCGGGAAGGATCCTCGCCCCGCGCGTTTTCCCGCGCGTCCATGATGACCAGGAGCGCGCCGAGACCGATCAGCATGACCAGCATGGCCAGGGGCAGCAAACCCGCCATGGTCGAGAGTTCGGACGCCTTGATCGCCAAAAGGACAGCGCCGGCGATCAGCCCCAGGGCCGTAAATCCATCGGCGCCCAGCACGCGCCGTTTTGCATGATTGGACATGAGTGATGACTCCGTTGAAACAAGTCCGGATATGAAAAGCCCCGGGGCGGAGGTTGGAGTCCGTCCCGGGGGCTCGTCAGGCTATTTCCACGGAGAGGTCGTCCAGACCTTCTTCGCCCATTCCAGGGCGTCGGCGTTGGTCGCCTTGAAGTCATCGCCGATATGCGGCTCTACGGGGTTGGCCGTTTCCTTCATGCTCTTCAGGAAATCGGGATCGACCACGGCCTTTTCGAAGGCCGCGAGCAGCTTGGCCTTGACATCCCCGGGCAAACCGGCCGGAGCCACGATGCCGCGCATGGATCCATTCACCAGATCCAGGCCCTGTTCTTTAAAGGTCGGCAGATCGGGCGCGAAATCGGAGCGTTCATTCCGAGCGATGCCCAGGATGTTCATCTGATCCTCGAAACCGGACACTTCGGAAATGTTCAGGATAGCCACCGGCACGTGTCCACCCATGAGCGCGGTCCGCGTCGGCGCCGACCCCTTGAAGGGGATGATGGTGAGGTCCTGACCGATCAGCGATCCCAGCTTGATCAGGGCGAAGTGGTCGTCTCCACCCAGGCTGGACATGCCGACGCTCAGGGGCTTGGGATCGTTCTTCGCGGCATCGAGGAATTTGTCGAGGGTATCGAGACCACTCTCCTTCGACGTGACGATCACGTTGGGGTCGTTCACGATATTCGCCAGGAAAGTGAAACTGTCCGCGTCGTAGTCGGACTCCCGGTCCAAGGTGCGGGCCATCATGCCCGGCAGGTTATAAGTGCCCAGGGTGTAACCATCCGGATCGGAATGGGCAACCTGGGTCACGCCGATCTGGCCGCTGGCGCCGGGAACGTTCTTGACGACGATCTGGGCACCATCGCCCAGATATTTTTCGATATAGGGAACCGTGGTGCGAGCCATCACGTCCGTCCCGCCGCCCGCGGAGAAGCCAACAATCAACTCGATCGGTTTCTCCGGATATTCCGCGTGGGCAGCAGCCGGAACAATGCACAAAAGGGACAGCGCAAAAGCCATCCGTTTCATGGAAAAAGTCTTAAGTTCAGTCATGGAACACCCTCCCTGGGTGGATTTGATTATGGTTGTATTTTTTCTTGTTCTTTGTCGGCTTTAGGCTCAGTCGTCGGGGAAGAGACAGCCCTTCTGTTTCAATGTGACATCGACCCAACTTCTGTCATTGGTCCGCGCCTTGATCGTTTCCATCTGGCGCGTCTCGGCGGCATGCTTGGCCCTCGTGGCCGCCAGGATCTCATCCGCCATGTCCAGCGGAACCGCGACAACACCGTCACTGTCGCCAAGGATCAAATCGCCCGGTTCAACCACCATTCCCTCCAGGCTGATCGGCACGTTGATTTCGCCCGGGCCGTCCTTGTAGGGACCCCGGTGGCTCACGCCAGCGGCGAAGATTGGCACGTTGACCTCGCGGAAGGCGTCCAGATCACGGATGGCGCCGTACAGTACGAAACCAGCGACCCCACGATTGATGGCATGGGCCAACATCAGTTCGCCCATGAGGGAATTGGTCAGATCCCCACCAGCGTCGACCACGATCACATCCCCGGGCACGGCCATGTCGATGGCCTTGTGCAACATGAGATTGTCACCGGGCCGACACCGCACCGTAACAGCGGCACCCGCCAGGATGCCCGAGGTATGCATTGGCCGGAGGTTCGGCCCAGCCGCCACCATCCGGTTCATGCTATCGGAGACATTGGCGACCGGCAGGGCGGCGAAATCGGCGACAAGGGCGGCGTCAATGCACCGCTTGCGGTTCAGAATGCGAAATCCCACGGTCATGACCGATTTTCCTTTGTTTCAAGCATGTGAGGGGGGGTCTTGAGAGCCGAGCGATTGACGACCCGCCGGGCCTGGATTGGCTCGCCATCGAGAATCTGAAAAATGCCCCGGACCGCCTCCGTCCCGACGCGGGCCCCCGCTTCCCGGGTCACCCCACCGATATGAGGGGAGACGACGATATTGGGTTCCGCCCAAAAGGGGTGACCGACTGCGGGCGGTTCCACGGCGAAGGTATCGAGACCAGCGCCCGCCAGATGGCCCGATCGAATGGCGTCCACGAGGGCCTCTTCGTCGATCAGACCACCGCGGGCGGTATTCACCACGTAGCCGCCCGGACGCATCAACGCGATCCGCTCGGCACTCAGCAAGCGGTTGGTTTCGGGCGTCAGGGGACAGTGCAGGCTGACGATATCGGCGCCGGAGAGCGCATCCTCAACGCTGGCCACGCGGGTGGCTCCCACCGCCTCGAAGTCCGCATCGGATGCGAAGGGATCATAACCTACGGCCTTCAGTCCGAACCCGCTGGCCATGCGCGCAGTGGCCTGGGCGATAGCGCCCATGCCGATGAAAGCGATGGTCGATCCGGCCAGTTCACGCCCAAGGAAACCCGGCTTTTCCCATCGCCCGGCACGCAAACCGGCGTCCAGGGGGACGATCCGCTTAACCGTGGCGAGCAGCAGGGCAATGGCGTGCTCGGCAACGGATACCGCGTTGGCACCGGACGCGGCCAGGACAGCGATGTCCAGCGCCGAGGCCCCGGCGACATCGATATTGTCAACACCGGCCCCATGCTTGGAAATGACCCGAAGCGCGGGCGCATCCCGCAAAGCTTCGGCTGAAATGAGACCAAGACGAGAGACCATTCCAACGGCACCCGTCTCGCGCAAGGCCGAGTTGAGAACGTCTGAATCGGCATAAGCGGGCGTATACACGACCTCATATCCCCTGCTGGCGATCATCTGAACCGCGTCGGGATGCAAATCGGGGCCGTTAACAAGGATAACCTTATGCATGTCGGGGCTCCCCATGGAGCCGTCGACGGATGCTTCCGCTTTCATCGATGTGTTCCTCCCATGACCGGATCCACGCAATGGACGTGCCCGGTCACCTTCTTGACTTGGAGGAAGCCTACATGACAAAAACTCCTTCACATTAGCGAATAATTATAGTTATTTGATACAGTTTTTCTTAATTAAGACCAATAAGCCAGAGGGGGCATCCATGGACACCCGGCAACTCCGAACCCTGATCGCCATTGCCGAAGGAGGCTCCTTCGCCCAAGCCGCGGAGATGGTCGGGCTAACTCCCTCCGCAGTCAGCCAGCAGGTTTTCGCGCTGGAACAAGAGTTTGGAGCGGCTCTCTTTGATCGCGCAACACGACCGCCCAGGTTGAACGCCAACGGCCTGCAAGTCCTCGAAGCCGCGCGGGAGTTCCTGCGCCTGGAGGAAGCGGTCAAGGGCGCGGTACAGGGTCATAAAGTTTCAGGAACCCTGGTCATCGGGTCAGTTCGGAGCAGCGCGCTCAATCTTTTGCCGGAAGCGATCAAGCAAATGCACCATCTCTACCCGGACCTGAAGGTCAATTTGCGGGTTTCCCTTTCGGCGAATCTGATTTCCGATGTCGCCATGGGGCGGCTTGACGCCGCTGTTGTCGCGGAACACATGGCCCTGCCCAACGCCCTGCGGTGGAGCCCCTTCCTTCGCGAGCCCCTGCATATCATCGCGCCACCGGGCACGCGGGACATGACCGGGACGGACTTGCTCAAGACCCAGCCTTTCATCCGCTTCAGAAGTGCCGTTCCCCTGGCGAACCTGATCGATGCCGAGATTGCCAGAAAGGGTATCGTGACCCATGACATCGCGGAAATCGATACCATCGGTGCCATCGTCACCTGCGTGGAAAATGGCCTGGGGATCTCTGTCGTACCCCATGTCGCCTTGCGCGGCCTCGCAGAAAAACGGTTGGTTATACGCCCCTTCGGATCGCCCCCGGTCTATCGCCAAATCGGGCTCATCGAACGCACGGTGGCTCCGCGCGCCCGGATCATCGAGGACTTGCATGAGGCGCTTGCCGACCTCAGTGGCGAACACGGCCTGTCCCGTCGCGCATCGCCGGATTAGAGTTTGTCAGGGATAAGTGGACTCCGGTTATCCCGAAAAGACAAACTCCAAGCAAAATATCGAGAGTCCGTCTGCTTCAGTGTGAAGCTGACGGACTCTCGACGGTTCCGCTTTTCTCGAATGCGTAAAGTCGTTCGGGATTGGTCCACATACAGGCTCGGAACTGGTCGGGGTCGAGTACCGTGGAAAACAGGTCCAACATTGGCGGAATCCGCGGCAAAGGCGGGGCCGTCATCACATGCGGCCAATCGCTTCCCCAGATGCATCGGTCGGGATAGGTTCCAACGAGTTGGCCGACGCACGCGGCCAAATGGGCATGATCGTCCGCCCCTTTCCCCCTGCCCACGCGCGTCAACGACAGCTTGACCCAGACCCGCCCGGTATCGAGTAACCGCCGCAGGCTCCCCGTGTCCCGCTCGCTTTCGGGATCCACATGCCCAATGTGGTCCAATACCAGGATCTGCCCCTCGGGCAGCCGCGTTAGGTGCTCGGCGATCAGCGAAAAGCTCGTGGGCTCCGTATTCAGTTCGATGTGCCATCCCATGGGAGCCACGCACCGAGACAGCTCCGGCAGGCTACCAAGCGCGCTCGCGCCAAGGCGGGCGCGATCCTGGATCCGGACGGCCCGGACACCCGCGGCATGCAGGGCCGAGACATCGGCTCGGTCGGGATCGATTGTCGCCACCCCACGCGTGGCGACCCCCGCCCCGCTTCGCAAGACGGAGACCAAGCGGCTGCTATCGGTTCCGTCGACCGAGGCCTGAACGATCACCGCCCGAGAGATCCCATGGTGCGCGGCCTCCTCCACATAGTCGGCGAGATCCTTGGTCGGCGGTGCATAGGCCCCACCGGACGGCAGCGCTGTCTTCGCGAAGGAATGAATGTGGCAATCACAGATCGTCATTCCGAATCCCGCCTCTTTTCACGGAGAGAAAATAAAACACTCGTCGCCAGACTCACCCCAGTCAGCCCCAGAAGCCCCAGGGCGATGGGCGAGTCGACAAAGACCCCTAGGCTTCCGCCACTCATGAGGAGGGCCTGCCGCATACTCTGCTCGAAGGGGTGACCGAGGATGAGGCCGATCAGAAGTGGGGAAATGGGGAATCCGCTCCGCCGAAAGAAGAATCCGAGCAGACCCGCGCCCAGCATCACCCAGACATCGAACAGGCTGTTGTTTACGGAAAAAGCCCCCAAGGCGGCGAGTATTGCGATGGCCGGGAACAGATGCTGCGGCCGAATACGGATCACATGCACCGCAACCCGGAACAGCAGCAGTCCGAAGACCACGGTCGGAAGGGAGGACAGAAGCAGGGCCTCGAAGATGGCATAGACCTCGACCCCATGGTTCTTGAACAGAAAAGGTCCGGGTGCCAGCCCCTGCAACATGAAGGCCCCGAGGATGACCGCCGTGACCGCATCGCCGGGGATCCCAAGCGCCAGGGTCGGAACCAACGCTCCCCCGGTCACCGCGTTGTTGGCCGCCTCGGGCGCCGCGACGCCTTCCGCCGCGCCCGCGCCGAAGGTTTCCGGCTCCTTCGACCGCGACCGGGCGAGGTTGTAACTCATGAACGCCGGAACCGTGGACCCGATACCGGGCAGAATGCCGACGAAGGTACCGATCACCGACGACATGACCAGGATCGCACGCATGCGCCAGAGGTCTAGAAGGGAAACCCTGGCGGGTTTCAAGTCCGGGATCTCGGGATCTCCCGTTTCGGATCGGCGGGAAAACACCTGGATGAAGACCTCCGACATGGCGAAGAGCCCGACGAGGACAGGAATCAGCTGAAAGCCGGACTCAAAGGCGAACGACCCGAAGGTGAACCGGGGCGAGCCATCGATGGGATCCAGCCCCACCACGCCCGCGCAGATCCCCACGAGGACCATGATCAGCGCATCCAGACGGGAACCTCCGCCGAACAACACGATCACCTGCAGGGCGAAGAGCATCAGGACGGTCATCTCCGCCGGACCGAAATCCAGCGCGAACCGCGCCAGAGGTTCCGCCAACAGCATCAGGACAAGGCAGCTGAAGACATTGCCAAACACACTGGCATAAAGCGCGATCCGCAGCGCGCGTCCCCCCTCTCCCCGACGGGCCAGGGCATTGCCGTCAATAGCCGTGGCCGCGGAGGATGGCGTTCCGGGCACGTTCAGCAGAACGGCGGAGATCGACCCACCGAAAATCGCGCCCTGATAGACGCCCAACAACAGGATCATGGCGGGGATGGGCTGCATGGAAAAGGTCGCCGGAATCAGCAGCGCGATCGCCATGGTCGGCCCGAGACCGGGAATCGCGCCGATGATGATGCCCGTGACAATACCGGTTACCGCGGCCACCAGCACCCAAATGTCCAGCAAGGAAAGAAAGGCGTTCCACAGCATCTTGGAGATGCCCCTATTGTATTGGGTCGTTCGACCGCGTGAAGACCTCGAGGAGAGAGCGGACCCATGGATCCGCTCTCTCCTCACAACTCGGGTGTTTGATCTGGAGCCCGTCAGGGAAGGGGGATATGCAATCCCCAACGCGCGCCTAGGGTCACGATCCCGGCGATGACCACCGGGACCAAGACCCCGAGAACCGGGCGCCGCTCGCCCAACAGCAGGGCGGTCGCCACACCGACGAGTCCGGCTCCCGCGAAATAGCCCAAGACCGGCATGGCCACCAGGGCCAAACCGCTGACGAGCGCCAGCGCTAGGGTCCATGCCAGCCGCCGCCCCGGACCGATGGATGCGTCCGTCGCTCCGCGCATGAACCCAAGCCCCAAGCGGATCACGAGCGCAAGGGCGAGCGCTCCCAAGGCCAACCGGGGAAAGCTCCGTGCATCAGGTCCCTGATCGCCAAAGCCAAACCGCGGAATTTGCCGATCCAGCACAGCCAGCCCGGCCAGGGCACCGCCCAGTAGTCCCCCTGTGGTCAGTGTCCGAATACCGAACCGTGGCCTCGGGGCGACTTTATTTTTCATCGTCACTTGGACCGGCCCATTTGCTTTGCCAGGTCGCGGTAGGCCGCGAGGTTCTCTGCAATGGTCGCCTTGAGCGCCTCGCCCGATATGACGCGCACGGGCTGGCCCAGCTTGGTCATGAAGGCCTTGAACTCATCCGAGGAGGCGACGTCGGTGAAGATTTTTTCAAGCTTGGCGACAATGGCGCCGTCCGTCCCGGCGGGCGCCAGGATGCCGACGATCGAGGGAAACTCGGCCATGTACCCAGCATCCTTCAGCGTCGGAACGTCGGGGAAATCGGGGTCCCGTGTTCCGTCAAGAACAGCCAGGAGACGAAGCTTTCCATCCTGGACCAGATCGCGATAGGCAGGAACCAGCGCCACGTCCACATGTTTTCCCAGCACCGCGACGGTCGCCGCAGACGCTCCGTCGAACGGCACATGGCGCAAGGCGGCCCCCGTCTGATTGGCGACGGAAGTGAAGGCCAGATGAGCCCCTCCCATCGCGCCCGCCGTGCCATAGGTCACAGCGGTCCCGGATTTGGCAGCCGTGATCAACTCGTCGAGCGTTTGGTAAGGCGCGTCGGCATTGACCAGCACGCCGTGATAGGGACCCGAGTAGTTCATGATCGGGATGAAGTCGGTCGTGGTGTCATAGCCAACGGGCCGAAGCGCAGGCGTAACGAAGGAGGGAGACGAGGTCGTCGCGATGAGCGTGTAGCCATCGGGCTTCGCTGCGGCGACCGCGCGCATGGCGTTCGTGCCACTGCTTCCCGGCTGATTTTCCACGACGAAGGGTTGCCCCGCGACCTTCTCGGCCATCGCCGCCATTTGGCGCGCGGAGATATCGGTCGTGCCCCCGGCCCCATAGGGCACCACGATGGTTATGGGGCGGCTCGGATAGTCCCCGGCGAGGGCGCCATGGGTCTGTACGAATAGGGTGCAGGCGGCGATCGCCATGCCAATGCGGCGCATGGTATTCATAAGTTTCCTCCACAAAGTTTTACTTTGTACTTTTTGTTCATCCCCCACCTCTCGGCGGGCAAGATGCGGTTTTTCACGCACGACCACGGCTACCACGAGTGACCGTGGATCGGTTTTTACATTTCGGCGGACAATCCCGGTCCTTTTTCGAAACGAGCGCCAATGTGCGCGTTGATTTCAGTCTAATTGTTAGATTATCTTTATTAAAACGCGAATATCTTCATATTTAATCGCATTTTTCTAACCAATTATATTCGACCTCGGAGAAGTCACGGGACCGGAGCCAGACCTTCGGAATAGTGAATAATAATAGTTAGTTACGTTAGTATGTGAGGTGGGTGAAAATTCACAGGGTGTTTTTCGGGGATGCGGTTTGGTGACCACGGGAAGCGGCAGGTTCTTGCCGCCTTTGATGGGGGCGATATCCCCTCGGACGCAGGCGGGGTGTTGTTACGGGAGACGGCGGAGCGCCTGAACCTGTTCGGACGCATGGCGGCCTGTTTCGAAGACCGGCGTAAGGCCGATCAGGTCACCCATACCCTGCCCAACCTGCTGGCCCAACGGGTTACCGGCATCGCGCTGGGCTACGAGGATCTCACCGACCACGACAGCAGAGGTGGTCCCCATTGTTTGGACAGCTTGGCGGCTTTGTTAAGCTGTTCCCGGTTTGATGATCATGCCGCCAGCGCTGCACCCATCACCCTGTCCGGGGCATGCCCCGGACAGGGTGATGGCGCGATTTGATGATAG
>JAIOYK010000059.1 GCA_021741145.1 Rhodospirillum sp.
TGCTCCCCTCGGGGAGCGCGGTTTCCCCACCAATCTCGGACATCGATGCCCGTGACGCGGGCCCTCCCACAAGGGCCGGAGCCACGACCCGTGGCGCGACGGGTTGAGCCTGGGATGAGGAAGCCCCCTCGACGGGAATGGCGGCACCATCAGGTGAAGCCACCTGGGCAAAACCGGATGGCGCCGTTGCCATCAGCAGGGTAAGGCAGCCAACAAGGGCAAAGGCGGAACTTGGGCGGACCATCACGCGATCTCCCATTGGAATGTCCCATTGGCTGTCTTTACCCGTGCCTGGACCTGATGCGCCATGTCCCCGATGGTCGCGTCACTCATCGTCGTCTCCTTCATCAATCGACGGTCACCCATTGGACAAATCCATGTCCACACCCCCACGGGCCGAGGAGAGTGTGGAAGAGAAGGCAAGGGCCACCAAAGCCAAAGCGATGAAGGCCAATTGCCCACAATCAATCCCATTATTTTTTTTACTTCTCACGGACAAGACACCTTTCTGGAATAACCCTGGATTGAACCCTTTGGCCTTCTCTCCACCCATTGGAAACACAAGGTGGAGGACCGCGGAAACTTCGTCCCAGCGAACGCATCTCTGCTTCCCCTTTCCCTAGACCTCGCTTCCCATCAAGGAAAGGCACCCCAAGCCATGTCTTACCGCCCCGCTCACCCAAAGAGGGAAACCTCGACCGATGGACTCGGACGAAGTCATTAACCTGTGCTATAGAAACTAATACTTAGTCGCAATTTAATTTTGGGAACCCACATCTTGAATCGGCTGGGGCGCGGGCATATGCCGGCAAAAAAGAGAGCTTCGACCGTCGGGCGCTGATTCTGGCGCGGGTCACTGGCCTCCATGGCCCTGGCGTGTGCCCTCATGGGGCGCCGCCCGCCTTTCCCCATGGGGCGCCGCCCGCCTTTCCCCCGGTCAAAATCATCGACCTGATCAGCTGTTCACGGTACTGGCCGAGGCGCGGTTTTGGTCGTCAGGGCCATCGCTTGCCCTGAAGAAGAAAATTATGAAATTTGCATCCACCCGTCTCATCGCCTCGGACATCGAAAGGATGGTGGCCTTCCACGATTTGGTGATGGGCTACCGCGCGGACCGGCGTGCTCCCGTCTTCGCCGAGATCCTCACACCAGGCGCGGCTTTGGCGATAGGGACGCGGAGACGGTCGCTATGTTCAAGGAGGGCCGTGCGGAGGGCAGTGCCAATAAAACCACCATTCTCGAGTTCATGGTCTCAGATGTCGATGCGGAATTCGCACGGTTTAAAGATCAAGTCGAGGTGGAGCATGAACCCAAGGATTTGCCATGGGGAAATCGCACGGTCCTGCTCTCCGACCCCGAAGGCACCCACGTCGCCCTTTATACACCCGTTCCCGAGGAGGCCAGACGACGCTTTAATGGTCGTTGATTGGCTGACATCGTCCGCCAGGGATCATTTCTCGGTCAGGGTCCGCCCACATGTCACCGCGGTTCGCGCATGGTCGCCGTCCCCGTCATCGCTTCAGTCCTCGCGATCGGACCTGTTTTCTGGAGTACTCGCCAAGACGGTCTCACCCATGGGTGAGACCGCCCTTTTCCGATCAATCTTCACGTCCATCCTTACTTGGTGACGTCTTCCGTCGGAATTTCGTCGTCGGAATCCTCTCCCGCTTCCCGGGCATCGATCTTGGCCTGCTGGTCCTTCGGCAGGTCGAAGAAGGCAAAGTCGGGCTCGCCATCCTTGACGCCGACCTTGACCCGACCACCCTTGACCAGTTTTCCGAACAGCAGTTCCTCGGCCAGAGGCTTCTTGATGCTCTCCTGGATAACCCGGGCAAGCGGGCGGGCGCCCATCCGCGGATCGTACCCCTTATCCGCCAGCCAGCTCCGGGCCTTGTCGGTCAGTTCGATGGTCACGTTGCGGTCGGCCAATTGGGCCTCCAGCTCCATGATGAACTTATCAACAACCATCCCCACTGTCTCCGGCGCCAGGGCCGCGAAGGGAATAATCGAGTCCAGTCTGTTGCGGAATTCCGGCGAGAAGGAACGCTCGATCTCCTCCACGTCATCCCCTTGCCGGGCATCCCGTCCAAAGCCGATGGCGTTCTTGGCCAGGGCCTGGGCGCCCGCGTTGGTGGTCATGATCAGGACCACATTGCGGAAGTCCACATGTTTGCCGTTGTGGTCGGTCAGCTTACCATGGTCCATGACCTGCAGCAGGATATTGAACAGGTCCGGATGGGCCTTCTCGATCTCGTCGAGTAGCAGCACGCAATGGGGCTGTTGGTCCACCGCGTCCGTCAACAGGCCACCCTGGTCAAAGCCCACGTATCCCGGTGGCGCACCAATCAAACGAGATACGGAATGGCGTTCCATGTATTCCGACATGTCGAAGCGCACCAAGTCGATCCCCATGATATTGGCGAGTTGACGGGCCACTTCCGTCTTGCCAACACCGGTGGGGCCGCTGAACAGGTAACTGCCGATCGGTTTGCCCGCGTCGCGCAGACCCGCCCGAGCCAATTTGATGGCGCTGGATAGGGCCGTGATGGCGACGTCCTGGCCAAAGACCAAGGTCTTCAAGTCCCGCTCCAGGGACTTCAGGACCGTTTGGTCATCCCGGGACACGGACTTCGACGGGATGCGGGCGATCTTGGCGACGATCTCCTCGATATCCTTCACCGACACCGTCTTCCGCCGCTTGTTCTCGGGCAGAAGCATGCGGGCCGCCCCCACCTCGTCGATCACATCGATGGCCTTGTCGGGCAATTTGCGGTCATGGATATACTTATTGGACAGCTCCACCGCGGCGCGGACAGCGTCATTGGTGTAGCGGACCTTGTGGTGATCCTCGTAATAGCCCTTGATGCCCCGGACGATCTTCACCGCGTCCTCGAGACTGGGCTCGTAGACGTCGATCTTCTGGAAGCGCCGCACCAAGGCGCGGTCCTTCTCGAAGTGACCGCGGAACTCCTTGTAGGTGGTCGAGCCGACACAGCGCAGCGCCCCTTGAGCCAGGGCGGGCTTGAGCAGGTTCGACGCATCCATGGATCCGCCAGACGTCGCGCCCGCGCCGATCACCGTGTGGATCTCGTCGATGAACAGAACCGCCCCCTCGAGGGCCTCCAGCTCACTGACAACGGCCTTCAGCCGCTCTTCAAAGTCACCCCGGTACCGGGTGCCCGCCAGCAGGTTGCCCATATCAAGCGCGAAAATGGTGGCGTTATGGAGAACCTCCGGCACTTCCTTCTTGACGATGCGCAGGGCCAAGCCCTCGATGATGGCGGTCTTACCGACACCCGGATCGCCCACGAGCAGGGGGTTGTTCTTGGTGCGTCGACACAGGATCTGAATGGTGCGCTCCACCTCGAGATCGCGACCGATCAGGGCGTCGATCTTGCCCGCTTCCGCCTTCTCGTTGAGGTTCACGCAATAGGCATCAAGCGCCTCCCGGCCCTTCTTAACCGGCTCTTCGCCCTTGGTCTCCTCCTCGGTGGCGCCCTTGGGCGCACGGGACTGTCCATGGCCCGGAGCCTTGGCGATGCCATGGCTAATGTAGTTCACGGCGTCCAGGCGGGTCATGTCCTGCATCTGCAGAAAGTAGACCGCGTGGCTTTCCCGTTCGCTGAACAGAGCCACCAGGATGTTGGCGCCGGTGACCTGTTCCCGCCCGGAAGATTGAACATGGATCGCCGCGCGCTGGACAACGCGTTGGAAGCCAGCGGTGGGTTTGGGATCGCCTTCCGGCATGGCGACCACGAGTCCAGTCAACTCATGCTCGACGAATTCGGTCAGTTGCTTGCGCAGCTTCTCGATATCGACGGAACAGGCCTTGAGAACGGAGACAGCGTCCTGGTCGTCAACCAGGGACAGCAATAGATGTTCCAGGGTGGCGTATTCATGCCGCCGTTGGGTGGCGAGTGCCAGGGCCCTGTGAAGAGTCTGCTCTAGATTGCGCGACAGCATGCCCGCTCCTTCCGTGACCTGTTTTCCGCTCTGGCTTGGTCGCGCTCGTGGCGCCCCCTCACCCCTCTTGGTCCTTGGCCGTTTCCGGTACTATTCCTCACTCGTCTTACCCCCTTCCGGCTCCTACTCCTTTTCCAAGGTGCATTGGAGGGGGTGTTGGGAGCGTCGGGCCAAATCCATGACCTGACTGACCTTCGTCTCCGCCACTTCGTAGGTAAAGACCCCACAAAGCCCCACGCCCTTCTGGTGAACGTGCAGCATGATCTCGGTCGCCTCTTCATGGCTTTTGGAGAAAAACCGCTCCAGGACATGAACAACGAACTCCATGGGCGTGTAATCGTCGTTCAACATCAGAACTTTGTACATGGACGGCTTTTTGGTCTTCGGCTTGGCTTTGACAACAACCCCGGTGCCCGGACGCCCACCCGCTCCGTGATCATCGTCATCATCGGCCATCCAAATCTTAATTCCGTCAGCCATCCTTGCCCTTGCCTTCCATTCTTCCGCTCCATCCATCCGCTTTTTCCGATCCTGCTCCCCGAAAGAGGGAGCGACCGATGGGTGGTTACGTCACACACCCATCATATTGGTAGTTTTTTCCGCCAATAAAGGCCCATTTATTTTATGGTTTATTCTGAAGAGTCCAAAAAGAACAAAGGCCTCCCCCAACCCTTGGCCGGGGGAAGCCTGTGTTTTTTCGCCGTCGCGGGTTCCGATACAAAAAAGAGCACGGGAGCTCACGACTTAGGTCTGGGCCAGGACTGACCCGCCCGATGACTCTTGATCCCGACGACTCTTGACCCCGACGACTCATGATCAAGTATCAATGACTCTTGATCACGGAAAGCCGGCCACGGACCCCGGTCTGGGATCGGATCGGATCACTTGACCGCGAAGGCCTTGCTCAAGGTGACCGAAGCGCTTTCCGCGCGCTCGGCCAGGGGAGCCGTGGACTCCTCCAACATCTTGCTCACCACGTCGGCGACCTTCTGGCCAACGGCCATGGTCTTCTCGGCGGCTTTCTCGACGGCGGCCATCTCCACTTCGATGGCTTTTTCGGGTCCTTCACAGGCCATCAGGTCGCGACCCAGTTTGGCGCTATCCTCGACCAAGTCCTTCATATATTCGAAGGACAGAATGGACAGATCCTGGCCGCCCTTGACCAGAACCGACGTGGCCTCGCCCGTGGCTTCCAGATTGGCTTTCAAGAAGGACAGGCCATCTTCCATGCCCAGTCCCAGGGATCCTCCAACCTTCTCCAGCACTTCAACCTGCTCCTTGCTGAAGACGAAGGCCTTTTCGTATGTCTCGCTGGCCATGTCCGTTCCCACCCGAACGACGCTCTCCAAGGCGGATCGACCGGCCTCGGCGGTAACCGTCCCCGCGGATACCACATCCTCGACGGCCTTCAAGGCCTCCTTGGACAGCAATTCGACGGGCAAGCCTTCCAGCCCGGCGGTCATGGACGCGGGGGCTTCGACTGAAGCCGTGGGCTTCACGGCGACGGGCTCGACCGCGGGTTCCGCCCCGGGCGCCGGTTCCGGCGCGGCCTCCGGCTTTGGCGTGGCCGGAGCGGTGACCTTTGGTGCATCGGATTTGGTGGTCGCGGACTTGGCCACCGTGGGTTTGGCGGCGGGCGCGCGACGGACGGCTGGCTTCGCGGGTGTCGACGGGACGGCGGCCACGGGCTTGGTTGGCTCGGACATGGGAATTGAACTCCTCGGCTCTCTCTCGGGCCCCCTCCGCGTTCCCCGCGTTGGGGGCGAATATCCCTGGACAGGTGTCACACGCCACTATCGCCTTGGGTCGGCGGCAGATGAGGCCAGCCCAATGGTCGCGCGTGAGCGCGATGCGGAACCCCACCTTACCCGGACGGAGAAAAATGCTGCATCGCAATATATTCGAACTATGGACTCATCCAGAAACCGAGTCAACGGAGAATATCGCGCCGCGATATTCTCATGAAAAGGGTGAACCCTTTGTGTCGGCCCGCTTCCATCCGAGGACATCGACCCAAACGAAGGAATCATCCAAAGTCTGGAAAGCATATTCATAAACAAAGACCTAGTGCACCGACCAAGGACTCTTTTGGAAGCATCGGTGCATTGGGTCCCGGATCAAGACCCAAGGCCTGGGACGGTCCCCCCAATGGGCGCTCCGTCGATCAGCCCCTTCGGCCCAACCCGCAAGCGAAACAGGAAATCTTGTCGACGCTGGGCTTCAAGACTCCCCCGCATGGCCTTTTCGTATCGGGGCAACGGGTTTTCCGGCTTATCCAAGGCAACCAAGACATCGTCGAAGGTCAAGGCCGCGAAGCGGTCGGACGGATCGGCCCAGGCATTGAAGACCATGGCTCCATCCAGGCATCCAACAACCACCCAGTAGAACCGGTCGGATCGCACCTCAAGGCCTTCGGGCGGTGCCTCTCCCAGGCCATCGGCCTTCAAGGCCTCGCGAAGGGAGGCCCAGCCCTCTCCGTCCAAGGCATGGACCCGGCTGGTGCCCCGCCAGGGATCAAAAAGGGAGGACAGGCCGCCGACCTTGGCGAGGGTGGTCAAATCCGCTGGACCAATCACCCGACTCGACAGACTGCGATCCTCTCCCAGGGTTCGAATTTCATAGAGTCGGACCTCCTCGGAATAGACTCCGTTGAAGATGGCCCTCAGGTGATCGGGCGCGCCAGGCTGACAGGCGGCACGGATATCATCCCCGTTCAGGTGGGAATACCAGGACAGACGCCGCTCCGCCGGATTATCAATATCCCCGGAGCTGGCACAGGCCCCCAAGGCAAGGACACCCAACAAAGCAAACGCAGGAAAGACTCGAAAAAGAACCGCACTCGAAATGTTCGTCCCGTTGACTTTAAATCTACTTGACTCAAAAATCATTTATTAACCCTTCCCTCTTAAGATTTCACATTAGGAATACACCACCTATGTGGCTAATTCATGGGAAATTTACCCCTTTCGCCATGGACAGCGAATCGGCCATCCCCTATCCTCCCGCAAGTGATTCGGAGGACGCTGGTCCGTTCCCACATGGGGCTTCGGCTGTGGGGATATTGACAGCTTTTGATGGGCGATGTCCTCTCATACGATCTTCAGACGCGGGCGGGAAAGCGATGGACGCAATTTCGGAACAAGGCACGGACTCCCAAAGCCAACGGACGGGGACAAAGCGCGGTCGAATGGGCGCGAAAATCCTTGGTGTCTTGGTTTTTTCATTGATCCTGGCGCTGGTGCTCCCCACTCGCTCCTGGGCTGGCTACGCCTCCATCGTGGTGGACGCGGAAACGGGCACGGTTCTCCATGCCCGCAACGCCGACACCCGCAACTACCCCGCATCCCTGACCAAGATGATGACCCTCTACCTGCTTTTCGAGGCGATCGACCAGGGAAAATTCACCATGGACAGCCCGCTGAAGGTTTCCGCCAATGCGGCGGGCCAGCCGCCGTCCAAGTTGGGGGTGAAGCAAGGAAGCACCATCAAGGTGGAGGATGCGATCAAGGCCCTGGTCACCAAGTCCGCCAATGATGTTGCCGTGGTCGTGGGAGAGGCTCTTGGGGGGACGGAGCTCAAATTCGCCACCCAAATGACCAAGAAGGCCCGTCAACTGGGCATGTCCCGAACCACCTTCCGCAATGCCTCTGGCCTTCCAAATAATGGACAGATGTCGACGGCGCGGGATATCGCTGTTTTGTCCATGGCCCTGATGAAGCATTTCCCGCACCATTACCATTACTTCGCCACGGAGTCCTTCCGCTTTGGCAATCGGACCGTCACGACCCACAACCATGTCCTGAAGCAATACAAGGGCGCCGACGGTCTCAAGACTGGCTATATTCGCGCGTCGGGCTTTAACGTGGCGTCCTCGGCGGTTCGAGACGGCCACCGAATCATCGGCGTGGTTTTTGGTGGCCGCACCGCGCGCAGCCGAGACGCTCATATGATGAAGCTGCTGGACGAGGGCTTCACCAAGGTCGCCAAGCTGAACCCCGACGTACCGGTACCGGACCTGAAGCCAGGTACGGCCATGGCCTCCGCGACCAACACCGACCCGCTGACAGATATGGGCTCCGCGGATGATGCGCCCCTGCCTCCACCGCCCAAACCCGGCAATCTCGTGGCCCAACTCTCCCAACAACAAGCCTCCGAACAGGTCGCCATGATGACGCCGACGACCCCATCGACCCCGAAGGCCGCGGCCAAGGTCGCCACCGCCGTTCCCGGCAAAGGCACCTGGGGAATCCAAGTGGGCGCCTATAGTCAAATCGACGCCGCGCGCAACGCGGCCACCCGGGCATCGGGTCTGCTCAGCCCCTCCTATGGCAAGCTGCACGCCGAGGTTCTGCCCCATCCCGCCTCCACGGGCACCCTGTTCCGGGCCCGGATCCTGGGCATGGCCGACGAGGACGAAGCCAGGGGCGCCTGCGCCCTCATCCAGCGATCCAACCGCTCCTGTCTGGTGGTCATGCCCACGGGGAGCAGCATGGTCTTCCGCTGACGCGGAAGACTTCCATGAGTGCTCTTCCGCTGACGCGGAAGACTTCCATGAGTGCTCTTCCGATAGAGCGGAAGACTTCCAAGATTGTTCTTCCGCTGACGCGGAAGACCTCCAACAGTGCCCTTCCGATAGAGCGGAGATCTCCAAGAATGCCCTTCCGCTGGCGCGAGGGCTTCGCCTCTCACCCAATCGATAGCCCCTGAACGGCCCGGCGGTCCGTCCGCCGGGCCGTTTTTGATCGGTTCGGCGGCCCTATCCCCGCGACGCCATCCACCCGGCGAATCCGATGAAACTGGCCCCAGTGATCCGGTTGATCCAACCTTGAACCCCATCGAGCCACCCGGCACGACCAAGGCCACCCCCGGCCAAGGCATATCCCCACAGCACCAGGTATTCACAAACCAGGAACACCCCGCCCATGGTCAGGAACCGTTCGATGAAGTTCTCGGCATGGCCAATGAATTGGGGGAAGGCCGCGGTGAAATAGAGAATCGCCTTGGGATTGGCCAGGGCGGTGGTGAACTCCATCCGGGCCAAGGCCCAGACGGACACCGACCGGGACGACCGGCCCAGAGCCCGCGCCGCGGCCAGATCCGGTGGAGGACTCCGCCAGATCCGCAACCCCAAATAGGCCAGATAACAGATACCGAACCACTTAATGGCCAACAAAAGCCATGCCGCCTCGGCAAGGGCCGCGCCCAGACCAATCGCCGTGATGACGATCAGCAAGGCAAAGGCGGTGATCCGGGCGAATCCGGCGGCGCCAGCGGGGGCGCTGCCATGGCGCAGGCCATTGGTAAAGACCAGAAAATTACTGGGACCGAAGGGAACGGCCATCAAAAAGGCCGCGGGGATGAACAGCAGGATTTCATGGACGGACATGACCTCGACTCCTCCGAACCCGACCGCCCCCAATTAGGCGGTCTGTTCCTTGATCTTGTGGAAGACGACCTTGGGGAAATCCTCCTGGGCCCGGTCCAAGTGCCAGGCATTACGGGCCATGAAAACGGGGTCCTTGTCGTGGTCCTCGGCCATGGCGCCTTGATTCCCGTCCAGGAACTTCTTCAGGACCAGATGATCCTCCGCCGTGACCCAGCGGGCGGTATAGAGGGTGGTGGGTTCGAAAATCACCGGGACGTCGAATTCCGTTCGGATCCGATCGGCCAGGACTTCGAACTGAAGGCCGCCGACGACACCCACCACCCAGTCCGATCCAATGGTTGGCTTGAAGACCCGGGCGGCCCCTTCCTCGGCGATTTGTTGCAGGGCGCGACCCAGGTGTTTGGCCCGCAAGGGATCAATGGGCCGCACTTTTTGCAACAGTTCCGGGGCAAAGCTGGGGATGCCCGTGAAGCGCAGCGCTTCGCCTTCGGTCAGGGCATCGCCAATCCGCAACTGGCCATGGTTGGGCACGCCCAGGATATCCCCGGCGAAAGCCTCCTCGGCCAATTCCCGATCCTGGGCCAGAAAGATCACCGGATTGTGCATGTTGATCTGCTTGCCCGACCGCGGATGGGTCAGCTTCATGCCCCGCTTGAAATGGCCGGAGCACAGGCGGACAAAGGCGATACGGTCCCGGTGTTTGGGGTCCATGTTGGCCTGGATCTTGAAGACAAAGCCCGAGACCTTGTTTTCCGTCGGCTCCACCTCCCGGTCCGCGGTGGGCTGGGGCCGGGGCGTGGGGGCGAGGGTCGCCACGCCTTCAAGCAGTTCCCGCACGCCGAAATTATTGACCGCGGAGCCGAAGAAGACCGGAGTCATATGGCCCGCGCGATAGGATTCCAGGTCGAATTCCGGACAGAGGACTCGGGCCATCTCCACATCCTCGCGCAGCTTGGCCGCGGCGTCGGCGGGCAACATGGTATCCAGCTTGGGGTCGTCCAACCCTTCGCAGCTTTCCCCCATGTGGGGCATGCCGCCCTTGGCGCCCTTGGCCATCAGCGCCAACCGGTCGTGGAACAGGTCGTAGCAGCCCAGAAAACTCCGGCCCATGCCGATTGGCCAACTGGCTGGAGTGACATCCAACGCCAGGGTCTGCTCGATCTCATCCAACAACTCGAAGGGATCGCGCCCCTCCCGGTCCAACTTGTTGATGAAGGTGATGATCGGCACGTCCCGCAGACGGCAAACCTCGAACAGCTTGCGGGTCTGTTCCTCGATGCCCTTGGCGGCGTCGATCACCATGATGGCGCTATCCACCGCGGTTAGGGTGCGGTAAGTGTCCTCGCTAAAGTCTTCGTGGCCCGGGGTGTCGAGCAAATTGAAGGCACGGCCGTCATATTCGTAGCTCATGACCGAGGAAGCCACGGAAATGCCGCGTTCCTGTTCCACCTTCATCCAGTCCGAGCGGGCCCTGCGGGCCTCGCCCCGGGCTTTAACCGCCCCGGCAAGCTGGATGGCGCCCCCGAACAGCAACAGCTTTTCGGTCAACGTCGTCTTACCGGCGTCGGGGTGGGAGATGATGGCGAAGGTTCGCCGACGGTTCACTTCATCTTCGATGCGGGACATGGGTACCATCTCGGGATACGAGGGCCTGATTTACATTGGAAGGGGCGGACTCTGTCCTTTGCGGGTTCGGTTTACCAGCCCTTTTTTGTTTCCCTTGGGTTCACGGCCGCCAAACGGCTAAGATCGCGGTCCGGACGCGTTCGCAACCAATTGGATTGACTCCACGACATGACCTCTTTCCACACCGAGTTTTCCCAGAACCAGGACAATGGGCGGCGGAATCGCATGGCGTTGGCCCTGACCCTGACCGGTGGGTTCATGGTGGCCGAACTCATTGGCGGTTGGCTGACCGGCTCCCTGGCCCTGATGGCCGACGCCGCGCATATGCTCAGCGATACGGGCGCGCTCGCGCTCGCCCTGGGTGCCATGACCCTCGCCCGGCGCCCGGCCAATGACCAACGGACCTATGGTCTTCATCGTATGGAGGTACTCGCCGCCTTCATCAATGGCCTGGTGCTGCTGGGACTGGCGATCTGGATCGTCGTCGAAGCCATTCCCCGCATCACCAGCCCCGTGCCGGTGATCGCCGGACCGATGATGTTCATCGCCGTCCTTGGCTTGGTGGTGAATATCGCGGTCTATCGCATCCTTTCCGGAAGCGCAGGCGACGCGGACACCCCTGTCCTCGCGCATGCCCAAGGTCATGGCGGGCACGGACATGGCGGGCACGGACATGGCGGGCATGGGCATGGCGCCCATGGCGTCGGTAAGGATTTAAATACCCGAGCGGCATTGGCCCATGTGATGGGAGACCTGTTGGGATCGGTCGCGGCGATCCTGGCCGCGGGCATCATCCTGACCACCGGCTGGACCGTCGCCGACCCCCTGCTGTCGATCCTCGTTTCCGCCCTGGTGGCCCGGTCCGCCCTGGCCATCATCCGGGAAAGTGCCCATGTGCTGGTCGAGGGCACCCCTCCAGGCCTGGACGTCCGATCCCTGTCCGAGGACATGGAACGCACCGTCGAAGGGAAGGCCGCCGTCCACCACCTGCACGCCTGGAGCTTGACGCCGGACCATCCGATGGTCACTTTCCACGTCGTCGTCGGGCACGAAGTCGACCCGGAAGCCACCCTCGCCTCGCTGAAACACCGGTTGGAGGTCCGTTGGGCGATCCGCCATTCCGTCATTCAGGTGGAATGCGGCCCCTGCCCCGACGTGGGTCACGGGTCCTCCTCCGCCAGCTCGTATCCTTCCCATCCTGGTCTGAAAACGGAGCCCGAACCCACGCCATGATCCGCATCAAGGGCCTGACCCATGCCTACCCCGGCCGCCGGGGCAAACCTGGCCGAATCGCCATCCAATCGTTTTCCCTCTCGGTGGCGGAGGGGACATTCACCATCCTCGCCGGTCCCAACGGCAGCGGCAAATCCACCCTGTTCCGTATCCTTTGCGGCCTCTGTCTGCCCAGTGCCGGAACGATCCATATCGGTGGACACGACCTGTTCGCCGAACCGGCCGCGGTCCGGGGTTTGATGGGGGTGGTCTTCCAGTCTCCGGCCGTGGACAAACATCTGAGCGTCGCGGAGAACCTGGATATTCACGCCCGCCTGTACGGCCTGACCGGCGCGACCCTGACCGATCGGCGGGAGGAAGCCCTGGCTTGGTCGGGACTGAAGGACCGGTTGAAGGACAAGGTCGGCACCCTGTCGGGTGGTTTGGCCCGGCAGGTGGAACTGGCGAAATGCCTGATAACCCACCCCCGGGTGCTCCTACTGGACGAGCCGACGACGGGACTTGACCCGGCGGCCCGCCGTGCCTTCCTGGACGCCCTGTCCCGGATCCAACGAGACCGGGGTATGACTGTTCTGATGACCAGCCACGTCTTTTCCGAGGCGGAGGACGCCGACCGCGTGGCGATCATGCGCGAGGGTCTGCTGCTCGCCCACGACACCCCCAACCGTCTGCGCGACCAGTTGGGCCGAGATATGCTGGTGGTTTCCGCGGTTGACGCCGAGACCCTGGCCCCCCGGATCGCCCAGGTTCTGGGTGTTCCCACCAGCCGCCATGGGGAGGAGGTCCGCGTGGAGAGCATCCCCGACGGCGGTCCGGTGCCCGCCATCGACGCCATCCTGTCGAACTTCCGCGACGAGGTCACCAGCGTCGCGGTGAAGCGTCCGACCCTGGAAGACGTCTTCATCCATGTAACCGAGCAGGCCAGCGATCCGCGGGCCGGAGAGGCCGCGGAATGACAAACACCACGACGACCACCGACACCTCCTATGTCCCCCCCGACATCGCCCATGCCGTCCCCACCCGGGCGGGCACGGCCTCCGTCTCCTGGACCTTGGCCAAACGCGAATACACGCGGTTCATGCGCCAGCCCTCCCGGGTGGCGGGCTCCATCGGTCAACCCTTGCTGTTCTGGATCGTCCTGGGCGCGGGTCTGTCGCCCAGCTTCCGGCCCGCGGGCATGGAGGGCATGACCTACACCGAATATTTCTATCCCGGTGTGTTGATGATGATGGTGCTCTTCGCCGGTGTCTTCTCGTCCATCACGGTGATCGAGGACCGGGACCAGGGGTTTCTGCAGGGGGTCCTTGTGGCGCCCGTCTCCCGCATGGCCATCGTCCTGGGCAAGGTCGGCGGAGCCGCCGCCATCGCGCTGTCCCAGGCGGTCATCATGCTGCTCGTCGCGCCCTTCCTGGGGTTCCCCATGCCCGTCGAGAACTATCCGATCATCCTGCTGACCCTGGCACTGGTCTCCCTGGGTTACACGGGTCTTGGCTTCATGGTGGCCTGGCGCATGTCCTCCACCTCGGGTTTCCATGCGGTGATGATGCTGGTATTGATGCCGCTTTGGTTCCTGTCCGGCGCCCTCTTCCCCACCGAGGGCCTACCGATCGTCATGAAAGTGATCATCTGGCTCAACCCGGTGGCCCATGGCATGACCCTGATCCGCGCGCCCTTCTACCAGGACGCGGCAACCTTCCTGATCGATCCCGGATATCTGACCTCCCTGGCCGTGGTTCTGGTTTGGGTGGGTGCCGTCCTGACCATCAGCGCCAAGCGGGTGGCCAAGCGGGATATCGGCGCGAAGGTGTGAGCCTCAAGGAAAAAAATGGCTGGTTTCCCCGGGTCCAAGGGAGCCAGTGGTATCCCCGGGTCCAAGGGAGCCAGTGGTATCAGGGAATCGACTAGCGTTCACAGGTGCGAGGGCCATCACGGATCAGGCCCCGATTGGGTCGTCCCTCCCGTGTTTCCATTTCATCCAGCGGACTGTGTCCACTTGGAACCCGAGAGCGGAGAAGATCCATGCCACGGGGGATTTAGGCAAGACCCTTGTGTCTCATCCGCCCTCTTCCGCGCGGCGAATGTGGAACCGATAGAGGGTCCCTTCGGGCGTCTCCTCCGTCGCCTTGGACAGCAATTCGTCCCCGGTCTGGACACAAAAGCTCACGAAATCCTTCAGGGACCCCGGATCCGAGGCGAGGATTTCCAGCACTTGACCCGCGTCCATGCGTTTCAGGGTTTTGCGCGCCCGAAGCACGGGCAAGGGGCAACTCAACCCCCGGGCATCCAGGATGTTATCGATGTTCTGGGGGGAATTCGGGATCCTCACGGGTCTCACTCTCCAATCACGCTTTCGGCCTATGGCAGGTGCGAAGGGATTCCTATATGAAGGATAATCGTCACCGAAAACCAGTCCGATGTCAGGCTTCAAGGAGAACACATTTGTCCGGTCTCACCATACAGATGATCGATCCCTCCACCGTCTTGCAATGGGTCAAGGACGGCAAGGCCTTCGTCGTCGACGTCCGCGAACCTCACGAATTCGCCAGCTATCGCATCGAAGGCGCCATCTCCAACCCCCTGTCGCGCTTCAACCCGAACTTCCTGCCCGCGGAAGGTCTCGAGGATGGCAAGGAATTGGTCTTTCATTGCCATAGTGGCGTGCGCTGCGGCCATGCCGCCGAGATGATGCGCCTGAGCGGCTTCAAGGGGACCCTGAACCGCATGGCCGGGGGAATCGTCGGTTGGCATCAGGCGGGCGGTCCCTTGGTTCAGGATTGATCCCCCTTCTCCCATGACGGGGATTAAAGGTCGTCATTCGAGACCGGCTGGCGAGACCGGCTGGCGAGACCGGCTGGCGAGACCGGCGCCTCTCGGATTGACCTTTGGCTCCACAACCCTCGGGCGTCCCCCTAGATGGTACCCGTCCGGATCGAATCCGAAGGTCATGCGGCGAATGCCGCGAGCAACAATGCACATCGAATCCAGGACAGCGGCGTGAACGCAACTCCCCAATCCGATTGGATTGTTGCGGCGCGGCGACGTGTTTTCTTGTCAGAAGCCAATTCCCCACCCATCATTTGCGCGAAAAACGAGGCATGGCCCCACCATTGGCTGGCCTTCATCGGGAGGATATGGAGATGCTTGTTCGCTCCAACGCGTCGGACGAACGGCGTACGCGGGATGGGTATTCCCAAGGCGACCAACGGACATTCCTGGTGGTCGTGGATGACTCGACGGAACTGCGCGCGGCGGTCCGCTTCGCCGCCCGTCGGGCCCAGAATACCGGCGGCCGGGTGGCTTTGATG
This sequence comes from Rhodospirillum sp., assembly GCA_021741145.1. Lineage (GTDB taxonomy): Bacteria > Pseudomonadota > Alphaproteobacteria > Rhodospirillales > Rhodospirillaceae > Rhodospirillum. The sequence goes on from JAIOYK010000059.1 coordinate 15,514, forward strand.
TACGCCATCGCGCCGGCCGAATTCGACCACTGGATGTTCGTCGGCAATCTGATCCGGGAAGAAGCCCGGGAAGACGCGGAGCATAAGCTCAACCGCCATGCTTCAATCATCCGCACCCTCTGCGGACAGCTCCCCGTCCTTTATGTGCGCGAGGGGGAATGCCGTCAGGAGTTGTTCAAACTGATCGAAGAAGAGCAAGGTATCTCAATCCTTGTCCTGGGTGCCGCGGACAATGCCGATGATCCTGGCCCCCTGGTCCGCGACCTGACAGGCCGCTATGCTGGACGTCTGCGCGTCCCGGTCACCATCGTGCCCGGGAACCTGAGCGACGAAGAAATCGATACCTTGGCCTGACAGCGAAGTGCCCCTGGATATAGCGGGGATCAGAGCCCAGGGAATCGGCGGCGGGGAAACGCGAAACCGAGATAGGGGCGATCCATGACCCAAGGCAAGCGCATCCTGTTCCTGGGGTTGGGTCACTTTTGCGTTGCCTTGGGTCTTGTCGGCGCCTTTCTGCCCCTGTTGCCCACCACGCCCTTTCTGCTTGTGGCCACCTGGGCCTATGGCCATGCCAGCCCCCGCCTGCGCCATTGGCTGTGGACCCATCCCCGGTTCGGGGCCAGCATCCGCGCCTGGCACGAACATGGCGTCATTGGACGCAAGACCAAGGCCCTGTCCCTGAGCGCCATGACGCTGTCCTGCATGGTCACATGGTTTGTCACCGACAACCCCCTCGCGGCCATTGGCCAGGCCGTCGTCCTGGTCTGTGTCGGCGCCTTCATCGTCAGCCGACCGGAAGCCCCTCCCCGCCCGACCGCCCTGTCCGACCCCCAATAACCGACACGAAGGGGATGAAAGTCCCTTCAATCCATATTATTATACCCTCATACTAGAGATTCTGGTGAATCTCCCGCGGACGGAGGCACCCAAGTCGCGGTTCAAGATACCCCACGCCAAGCGCGGTTTCCCATGAGAGTCCCGCCGTTACCGCCCCAATTGCCCGCCACCTGGCCTTCCCCTTGGGAATGGCTGGCACCGGTCGTCGCGGTATCCCTTCTCGCTCCCCTCAGCCAATGGAACTATTTGCTGTTCCACGTGTCCTCGGAGTTGTTCATTTCCGCGGTTGGTCTGATGATGTTTTTCATCGCCAGCAGCGTGGCCCGCTTTGGGCGGAGCCATTTCATGCTGGTGCTGGGCGCCGGATTCTTCTGGGTCGCTCTCCTCGAGCTTTTCCACACCATCGCCTATAAGGGCATGGGCGTCCTGTTTCACGGGTCGGCGAACGAGGCCACCCAGTTGTGGGTGGCGGCCCGCCTGATCGAGGCACTGACCCTCGTGGTCGCTCCCCTGTTCATTGGCCGTCGGGTCTCCGCCGTTTTGGCCTTCCTCGGATTCGGCCTGCTGGCCGTGGCCTCGGCTTCGGCGATCATCCTGGCACGCTTCCCCGACGCCTATGTGGAACCGGGCGGCTTGACCGCCTTCAAGGTGGCCATGGAATGGCTGGTCATCGCCCTATTCGGCGTCAGTGCCCTGCTCCTCCGGGCGCGGCGGGCGGACCTGCCCCGCCGCCCCTACCACTTACTGATGGCGGCTCTGGCCCTGTCCACCGCCGCCGAACTGGCCTTCACCCTCTACACGGGTCCATACACCTATTGGAACATCATCGGGCATCTGTTGATCTTCCTGGCTTTTTGGCTGATTTTCCTGGCCACCGTAAAGACCATGATGACCGAACCCTTCGTCCATGTGACCCGGGACGCGACTATTCTGGAGCTCTCCCCCGACCCCACGGTATTGATTACCGAGGACTGCCTGGTAACCCGCATGAACCGAGCGGCCAAGCTTGCATTCGACGGGGGGCGGCCATCCCCTGAACATCTGTCCCTGTTCGACCTGATCGGTCCGTCGGGTCAGTGGAGCCGGAGCCGATGTGACTTGGAAGGCGATCCCCGCCGCGCCGAGGGTTTTCCGGCCCAGCCGACAACGCTTAAACTGGGGAACGTCTGGTACGACCTGCGCATCCTACCCCTGCGGGGATCCATTCTGGGGAAAGCGGCCATCGCCATTTTCCGGGACATAACGGAAAGCAAACGGGCGCAGGACATCCTTGTGCAATCCAACGCGGAATTGGAGCAATTCGCCCATGTTCTTTCCCACGAGCTGCAAACCCCCATCCGCTCCATGGTCAGTTACCTGGGACTGATCCAACACCGCCTGGGAGACGACCTCGACGAAGAGGTTCGCCAGGACATGGACCTGGCGGTTCAGGCGGGAAAACGCATGTCGGCGATGATCCATGGACTTCTCGATTACGCCAATGCCCGCCCCGTCGACCATCCTTTGACACCGGTCAACCTGGACCAACCCTTGGCCGACGCCCTGGCCGCCCTGGCATCTCGGTTGACGGCACGGCGGGCCCATGTCTCCGCCCCCCATGGCCTGCCCACGGTCCTGGGAAACCGAGACCAATTGGCCCATGTCTTCCAGGAGCTTCTGGAGAACGCCACCAAATACACCCCCGCGGACCGGACTCCAGACGTCGACATTTTCGCGAAGGAATCCGAGGAACAAGTACACCTGTCCTTCCTCGACAACGGGCTGGGGGTTCCCGCCAAGGACAGTCAGACGATCTTCGGGCTCTTCAAGCGTCTGCACGCCGATACGGAGTATTCGGGAACGGGCCTGGGACTGGCCATCTGCAAGCGGCTGATCGAGTTGCATGGGGGACGGATTACCTTCCGCCCCCGAATGGACGCGAGCGGATCCATTTTCACCGTCACTCTTTGGAAAGAGGGAGCCGCGAGACCCACCGATCCGTCGGACCAGACCTCCCTCTCCCCCGACCAGACGACACCGGAAGCGGAGACTCCCCAATTGACGTCCTGACGGTGTGACCGCCCGCGTCCTGTCCTATTCGGCTGGCGCGGCGATACCGAAGTCCTTGGCCCAACGCAATCCGGCCTCGGTCTTGCCCCGGGGACGGTATTCGCAGCCGACCCAGCCTGGAAACCCGTGGGCGTCGAGCATACCGAACAGATAGGACCAGTTCACCTCGCCATTGGCATCCGGTTCATGGCGACCGGGGACGCCCGCGACCTGGACATGGGCGATTCGATCCAGGTTTGATTCCAGAAAGTCCGTCAATCCGCCCTGCATGATCTGTGCGTGGTAAAGGTCATACTGCAGGTACAGGTTCTTGTGATCGACCTCCGCCAGGATGCTCAGGGCATCATCGGGGCGGCTCAGGAAATAGCCCGGCATGTCCACCGTATTGATCGGCTCGATCAAGACCTTGACCCCATGGTCAGCGCAGAAATCCGCCGCCCAGGCCAGGTTGTCCACATAGGTTTCCAGGGCCTCGGGCCAGTTTTCCTCCTCGACCACCCCGGCCATGATATGCAGACGAGGGCAATCGGACAACTCGACATAGGGCATGGCCACCTCCAGGCTGTCCCGGAAATCATCCCGGCGTCCAGGCAGGGCCGCGAGTCCCCGCTCCCCAGCGGCCCAGTTCCCCGGGGGCGCGTTGAACAGGGTGACCTCCAGGCCGTTGCACACCGCCAAATCCCCGAATTTCTCCGGCCTCAGGGCATAGGGAAACTGAATTTCGCAGCCCTTAAACCCACAGGCGGCGGCCCGGGCGAACCGATCTTCCAGGGGCCGGTCGGTGAACAGTGTGGACAGATTGGCGGCGAAACGCGGCATGGGGGTGTTGTCCTGGACAAAAGGGGGGAGGAAGGAGTATCGGTGAGCGCCCGGACGCCCCATATGGATGGCACGGTCCCTCGACCGGGAGCGGCATCCTACTCCCGCCGCCGTCCGTTGACGAGACCTTCCAGAGGGCGTCCTTTTAGACGAATTCCGAAGGCGGGACGCGCTCTTCCGGACCATCAGCAGCGAGGCATTTGGCATGGCATCCATCCAGACCCTTTCCCCCGGCCCCGCGCCCTCGACCGAGGCGGTCGAACGGCTCGCGGCGAAATACGACCTGCGCCTGCCCCGCTACACCAGCTATCCGACAGCCCCCCACTTCCACCCCGGCGTCACCGCCAGGACCTACGGCGATTGGTTGGCCGCGCTTCCCGCGGGCACCAAGACCTCCCTTTACCTGCATATCGCCTATTGCGCGGAAATGTGCTGGTTCTGTGGGTGCCATACCAAAATCACCAAGCGCTACGACCCCATCGCCGATTACCTGGATGCCTTGTTGGCGGAGGTCGATCTGGTCGCCGACCGTCTGACGGCGCCGCTGGACGTGACTCATGTCCATTTCGGCGGCGGCACGCCCACCATTCTGAAAGGCGAGGATTTCGCCCGTGTCCTCGACACCCTGCGCGCCCGCTTCGGTCTGTCGGACACCGCCGAGGTGGCCGTCGAAATGGATCCCCGCACGGCCACCCTGGATTACGTGAAAACCATGGCCAAGGCGGGCGTGACCCGTGCCAGCATCGGCGTGCAGGACTTCGAACCCCAGGTCCAGGCGGCGGTCAACCGCATCCAGCCCATCGAACTGGTCGAGCAAGTCATAGCCTGGCTGCGGGACAACGGCATTTCCGAAATCAATATGGACCTGATCTACGGATTGCCTCACCAGACCACGGAGTCGGTTCTGAAGACCGTCGACCGGGCCGTGGCCATGCGACCGGCCCGGGTCTCCCTGTTTGGCTACGCCCATGTTCCCTGGATGAAAAAGCACATGCGGCTGATTCCGGAGGACACCCTGCCCGGCGCCTCGGAGCGGTGGAGCCAATATCTCGCCGCCACCCGCCGCTTCCGCGAATTGGGCTACACGGCCATCGGTCTGGACCATTTCGCCGCCCCCGATGACGAGATGGCCCTGGCCCTGGCCAAGGGGACCCTGCACCGGAACTTCCAGGGGTACACCACCGACACCGCCCCGGCCCTGATCGGCTTGGGTGCCTCTGGCATCGGCTACCTGCCCCAGGGGTATGTGGCCAACGAAGGCGAGATCACCGCTTACAAGCGCCTGATCCGCGAAGGATCCCTGACCACCAAACGGGGGATCGCCTTGGACGACGACGATATCGTCCGCCGGGCCATCATCGAACGGATCATGTGCGATATGGCCGTGGATCTGGACCAAGTCGCCCACGACCATGGACTGCCCGAGTCCTCCTTCGCCGCCGAGCTGTCCGCCATGGAACCATTCGAACAAGACGGAATTGTTACGGTAGAGGGATCACTGATCCGAGTCACGGATATGGGTCGGCCCCTTTCCCGCGCGGTCTGCGCTGTTTTCGACAAATACCTGAAAGCGGGTGAGCAACGCCATTCCCGAGCCGTATAAGGGTTTACGAACCGTATTCAGCCTTTATGAGACCCCCCCCTAACCAAAAGGTATAAGGCGACTAATTCGCCTACATCTTTTTTTGCCTTGCGGTATGCCCCTGTTTTTATCAGTCTGAGGAAAGTTAGACGCGGTTGCGGTCGAACGTGGGGCCGCATCCCGTGGTTTTCGTCAATTCCACGTGGGGGTATTGAAGCAATGCCCGACATGGCTCGCCATTCAGGCCTCTTTCAATGGACGGACCAAGATCGGACTGGCGTGCGCCTTTTGGATCGCGACCATATGATGGTGTTTCAGCAGGCGCAGCTCCTTTCCCAGGCTCTGGAGCGGAAAGATCCTGACTCCGTCAGGTCATCAAGGCGATTTTTGTTGGATTTCCTCCCCCAGATGTTCGAGCGGGAAGACCGTTTGATGGCCAATAGCGCCCACGGACCCCGGGGCGAGCACCAGGACAGCCATCGAAAGCTGTTGATCCGCGCCTTGCCCCAAGCCAACACCCGGGGACTTGGGGCCCTGGACGCCGGTCGCGATCTTCTGTCCGTTCTCGTCGAATGGCGGGACCACCATATTCCAACCCACGACCATGCATTGGCCATTCACGTGCGGGGCGTTGAGCTCAAGCCCTTCGAAACCGGTGGTGCCCGTCGGGTGTCGGGCAATGTCCATTGGGACCGCCTTTCGGTCATGGTGGTGGACGGGCAATTCGCCTTCCGGGGTACGGCCCGGGCCATGCTCAAGGACCTGGGCGTCCGCGCCATCCAGGAGGCCCGGGATGGTATCGACGCCCTGAGGTCCCTGCACGAGCGTCCCGCGGACGTCATTCTTGTGAACCAACACATGGCCCCCATGGATGGGGCCGAGTTCACCCGCGAACTGCGCCATCTGGGTGAAAGTCCCTGTCCTCGGGCGGTTATCATCCTAATGACCGGCGAGGACGTCTCCCAAGGGTTCATCAACCGGGCTCTGGACGCGGGCATTCACGACCTCTTGAAAAAGCCCCTCAGCTTAGATTCCTTGAAGTCGCGCCTGGAGCGCCACATGCTCGACCCCTTGCCCTTCCGCGAGACCGGTCGGCGCGTCCTGCCGGTCCATCCGGACAAAGCCATGAAAACGCACCACCGCGCGGAGTAGCAACGGGCGGACGCCAAAGGGCATGAAATGGAGGGGCTTCAGCCCCTCTTTCTGTTTTAAAATCAGTGTTTTTGTGGAGGCTCTACGCCGACCGGCCACCCCGAGCCGCGGACCACCCCACGGGATCCTCCAGGAAGGCCCGCACACCCTCGATGCTGTCCTCGGGAAAGGCCTTGGTTTCCTCGGCCGCGGCCAGGACGTCGTGCCATGTCGCCAGCCAGTGCAGGGACACGTCTTGCTGGGCCAGGGAGTCGAGGGCGCCCGGGAAGGCCCCATAGAAGAAGACGACGAAGGCATGGTTGACCTTGGCGCCGGCGTCCCTCAGCGCGGTCACGAACGCCAGCTTGGACCCGCCATCGGTTGCCAGATCCTCGACCAGCAGCACCCGCTGCCCCTCGGTCAGATCCCCCTCGATCTGGGCCATGCGACCAAAGCCCTTGGGCTTCTTCCGTACATACTGCATGGGCAGGGCCAAGGACTCCGACAGCCAAGCGGCGTAGGGAATGCCCGCCGTCTCGCCACCGGCGACGGCGTCCAGGCTTTCATACCCGACCATCCGTTCAATCTTGCGGGTTGCCAGTTCAATAATCCGACGCCGGGCCCGGGGATAGCTGATGATCTTCCGGCAATCGATATAGACCGGGCTGGCCCAACCCGCGGTCAGGGTATAGGGCTCCTGGGGGCGGAAATTGACCGCGCCGATTTCCAACAAAATGCTCGCGACGGCGCGACCGGCCTCGGCGTCGGCGAGGGCCTGGGGATCGAGGGTCATACGGGAGGATCCTTCTAGACGGTTGCACGCCTTGGCCGAACCCGATAGGGATCGGAGAGGCACTTTGGAAGTGGAAGAAAGCCGCCGACCAAAGGCGGGTTCCGCTTCTCGTTATTTACCGGTAAATCCGTGGTCCGGCAACCTCCACCCACCCCGTCAAAGGACGCTCTCGCGATGACCTCTTCCGTTATCCTCACCGCCATCGACGGTCCCGTGGCCACCATCACGCTGAATCGGCCAGACCGGCTCAACGCCATGAACCTGCCCATGTGGGAAGCCCTGGGCGACACCCTGGAGGCGATGACGGAGAAGTCCAAGGCGGCGGAAGGCCCCCATTGCCTGATCCTCCGGGGTGCGGGCGGCAAAGCCTTCGCGGCGGGGGCGGATATCGGGGAATTTGACACGGTGCGCGCCACCCCGGCGCAGGCCAAGGATTACGACCGGATCATGCGCCGGACCCTGACCCTCGTCCGGGATTGCCCAATGCCCGTGATCGCCGCCATCGAAGGCGCCTGCGTGGGCGGGGGGCTGGAGCTGGCTTGCCTCTGTGACCTAAGAATTTCCAATGAATCCGGTCGATTTGGCGTCCCCATCAACCGCATTGGCGTCGTCATGGCCTACCCGGAGATCCAGGCCATCCTCCGGCTGATCGGCCCAGCCAACACCTTGTCTGTTTTACTGGAAGCCAAGGTGGTCCCCGCCGTGGAAGCCCTCCGCATGGGCTTGGTGAACCGGGTCGTCCCCGACAACGCCTTCGAGGATCATTTGGCCGATACCGCCAAGAACATCGCCAAGGGCGCGCCCGGTGTGAACGCTTGGCACAAATCCTTTGTTCGCCGCCTTCTCGACCCCACGCCGATCACCAACACGGACCTGAATGAATGCTATGACTTCCTGAACACGGAAGATTACCGGGAGGGTATCTCGGCCTTCACGGAAAAGCGGAAACCTGTCTTCACGGGAAAATAGCCGAAGCGAGACCCTGGGAGGCCGCCCGCCGCCCACCGCCCGCCGCCCGCCGCCCGCCGCCCGCCGGGGGCAAAGGGGCGCCTCCCCCCTTAAACGTGATACCGAATAATCGCGCTGGCGGGCACCAGGGCATAGCCACTGGCCGCCAACTTCGGCAACCAGCGGGCCAGAGCCTCGTGGGTATTCTGGCGGGGATGGCCGATGGCGACCGCGTGGCCATGGCGGGCGGCGACCCGTTCGGTCAGCGCAAGTTGCGTCCGGATAACCATGGGATCATCCTCGTGGTCGATGAACACCGCCCGTTCGGTGAAGGGCACCCCGTGGGCGCGAGCCAGGGCCGGGGCGACCGACCGGCCGGTGGTGCGACTGTCCAGGAACATCAGCCCCCGATCCGCCAGATTTTCCATGAGCACGCCCATGCCCCGGGAATCCGAGGTGAACCGGCTGCCCATGTGGTTGTTGACACCGACCACCCCGGGAAAGCGATCCAGGGCCGCGATCATCCGGGTCCGGATCTCGTCGGCCGTGTGACGGGCCATCAGGGCGCCTGGACCTGGATCCTGGCGGGAATCCATGGGCTCCATGGGCAAATGCAACATGGTCTCGTGGCCGAAGGCCCGGCTCGCGGACACCAGTCCATCCGGGGATTTGGCATAGGCCATGTGAGACAGGGTCAGGGGACCGGGCAGACCGATAATCGCCTGAGTGGTCACCCGGTTCAGGCCCAGATCATCAATGACAACAGCAATCATGGGACGCCCACCCGGATCCGTCACCGACAAACCGTTCTCCAGCCAAGCCGCCGCATGGGGCTTGGGCTGGGGAAGGGCCGCCACGGACCGTTCCAAGGCTTGGGAAGGAGCGGCCAAAGGCGTCGGAGCGGGCTGGGAAATGGGTGCCCGGGTGGCGACCTCCTCCGGGCGGATCACTTGGGTGGGGCCAAATCGGGGCGGATCGAAAATGGAAGGCTCGGCGCCCTCGGCCAAGAACTCCCGGGCGGTCAAGGGTTCCCGGCTGGCCAACTCGGCCGGATCCAGGAACGTCTTTCGCACCGAGGCCAGATCCTCCCCATCCACCACGCGAACCCGGGCTGGGTCGGGGGCGGACAACGGCACGGCCTTCCCCGGACCATCACCGAGGGTCAGTCTCCCCGCACCTGTCGCTCTCCCCAGACGCGCCAAGGCGGCGCCGCCAACCATGCCCAGGGCCAAGGTCCCAGCGCAGGCAAGGATCAGACGCCTGGACAGGAGCCGGGGCGGCGGCGCCTCCAAGGGGGAGCGGGTCGTCGTGGTCTTTGAACGGACACGGGCCATGGCGGAACTCGAACCTCAGTGAAAACCAAGGCGAATCCTGCCACGACTCGGGTTAACGGGATGTTACGACCCGCCGCCAGGGTCCATCTGGGACTGGATATAGTTGGGCAGACCAACCTTCTCCACCAGACCGATTTCGGTCTCCAGATAGTCGATATGCTCTTCGGTGTCGGCCAGGATCTCGTCCAGAATCTGCCGGGACACGTAGTCCTTGGCCGCTTCGCAAGCCGTCACGCCTTCGACCAGGTCGGCCCGGGCGCCGACTTCCAGCTTCAAGTCGTTTTCCAGGATCTCCAGGACGTTCTCGCCGATCATCAGCTTGCCCAGGTCCTGCAGATTGGGCAGACCTTCCAGGAACAGGACGCGTTTGATCAGCTTGTCGGCATGCCCCATCTCTTCAATGGATTCCTTGTACTCATGGGCTCCCATCTTCGCCAGACCCCAGTCCTGCAGCATGCGAGCGTGCAGGAAGTACTGGTTGATGGCGGTTAACTCGTTCTTGAGGATGCCGTTCAAGAGTTTGATGATCTGCGGATCACCCTTCATAGGTTCGTCCCCCTAATGTGGTGGTGGTCTATTGTGATGTTGGTAAGCGGGTATCAAGGACGGACGCAATGGACCTATAGGTCCGCGCGGAGAGATCCGACCTAGTGATGAAATATAGGCGGCCGTGACAGGTTCGATAAGATGAGGGACAAAAAAAATGGGTTACGAAACCACACAATTCGCATGGTTTCGTACCCCGCTTTCCACACACCCAACAGCCTCTTCGCCCGCGGTATTATTCGGCCGCTTGGCACTCCGGCTCGTCGTGATACTGATGCTGGTCCGACCGCCCCTTGCGGGTTTCGTCCAGCACCGATCGCATGCACCCAACACATTTGCCGCAGACCGGCCGGACACCGCGCCGGGAAAACACCGCGCCCGCGGATTTCGCCCCCGCTTGGGCATCTTCCCGCACATGTCGGTCGGTCAAAGCGTGACAAACGCATACGTACATGCCCGTGTCCTCCAACTCAAAGTTCTCGGGGGCGACATCAAACACCCCTGGCCGTCTCTCTCACGACCGCGGCGGGGGACGACCCGCCTCATGTCCACATAGGCTAGATGGCCTATTATTGCGAGTCAATCTCAAACTCATGCCCTTTCGACAATTAGGGTAACAAAAGTCAATCATCGATTCCCGAGCCTTAGATCTTACGACACGATTTCAGCCTTCCATCGCGCCCCCATTCTTGGGCCGTCATTTCCCGTCTGAATCCCCTCGTCCCGGTCTCTCACCGTCGGCTTTCCTCGCCTCAGGATGATACCGCCTCCGGATACGAATCCGTTGAGGCATGATAGGGCTTGATGTCCAGCAGGGGCGTCCCAGTCAGGCAATCCAACGGGCCCACCGTCACGATGGCCTTGTCCTGGTCGACGGCCAAGAGGGGCACGATGCCCAGGGCGATGGGATTGGGGCGGACCGGAGAGCGGAGGGAGAACACACCCCGTGCCCGGTCGGAATGACGCGGCCATTGCAGGATCAGATCTCGCCGCGCACGATCCATCCAGTAGAGCACCACCACATGGCTATACCCCTCCAGACTGGACAGACCGGCGGCATAGACCGGGTCCAGGTGGAGACGAGCGGGGTCCTCGGTCCGTTCCCGGGCCTGAACCAGATTGCGGGGGGTGCCGCCCCTCTCCTTCCAGGGTGTTTCGATCCAGCCGATGAAGGTGACCGTGCCGTCGGCCCGCGCACCTGGATCAAAGTCCAGGGCGACCTCGCCCTCGCGGATATCGCTGTCCATGGATTGCCCCCGTTTCAGTTCCATAAGTCCCGCTTCATGCATCAACCCAAATAAAGGATACAGCCGGCATTTGAAAAGCTGACGCGTAAGCGAAAGACCTCGTCCGCCGCCCGACGACTCTTTCTGACTCTGCCAGCGCCCAAGAATACGCGCCAGGAGGTCACCTGTCAGCGAGACATCGCGTACCGCCTCGCGCCCAAGGCGCTGACCATCAGCACCGCGCTGGCGACGACCATCGTGGGGTCGATCCGCTCCCCAAGTACCAGGGCGCTGGCCACCAGGCCAAAAAACGCCTGAAGCAATTGGATTTGGCTCACCGCGGCAATGCCCCCCAAGGTCAATCCTCCATACCAAAAAAAGAAGCCCACCAGCATGCTGAAGACCGTCACATAGGCCAGCCCGGCCAAGGCCGCCCCATTCGCCCGAACCAAAACCTCTCCGTCCACCACCAAATACCAAAGGGACCATGGCAGGGTCACCGGCAGGGCCAACACCAGGGCCCAGCAGATCACACGCCACCCCCCCAGGCTCCGGCCAAGGCTCCCACCCTCCGCGTATCCCAAGCCACAAAGGACCACGCCCACGGCCAGAATGAGGGAGGCCTCTCCGCCTTGTATCCGTCCGCCTCCGGTCAGGAGCCCCTGGGCGACGACCGTCGCCCCCCCTAGAACGACGAACCCCCAGAACAAGGACGCGGCCGTTCCCCGGCCCGAAGCACGCCAAAGAGGGCGGTCACGCCGGGCATGACCCCCAGAATCACCGTACCCTGGGCCGCGTCCCTTGTTGGGGGCGAGGACAGGCCCCTTCCCGGCTGCGGATGGCTTCCCGACGACTGGCTTCCCCTGGAGGAGACGCGCAAGGCCCTGCGTGCCTTGGCCCGGGAAGGCAAGGGGGAGTTGGTGGGCTATGGCGCGGCCCAGGGATTGCTTCCCCTGCGCCGCATGCTCGCCGACCGTTTGGCCGATCGGGGAATCCCCGCACGACCCGAGGCGGTGATCTTGACGGACGGAATCCTCCAGGGAGCAGACCTGCTCTGCCGGGCCTTGACCCACCCCGGTGACCGGGTCCTGGTCGACGACCCTGGTTACTTCAACTTCAACAATCTGATCCGAGCCAATGGGCTGGAGCCCATCCCCATTCCCTGGACCCGGGAGGGACCGGACCTCCAGACCTACGAGGCCGCCTTACGGACCTGGACACCCAGACTGCACATCACCAACGCTTTCCTCCACAACCCCACGGGCGGGTCGCTCTCCCCCAGAGTGGCCCATCGCATGCTGGCGCTGGCCGAGGCCCATGGTTTGGCCATCGTTGAAGATGACATCTACGCCGATCTCGACCCCTCCCCCTCGCCCCGCCTCTCCGCCATGGACGGACTGCGCCGAGTGGCCCATGTGGGCGGTTTCACCAAGACCCAGTCCGCCGCCGCCAGGATCGGCTACATGGTGGTTCCAGACTCCTGGGTCGCCCCCCTTCTAGACCTGCACATGGCCACCAGCTTTGGCAGCGGCGCCCTCGCCGCGCAGTTGGCTCACCGTCTGCTGAGCACGGGTGCCCACCGACGCCATACGGACAGCCTGCGCACGCGCCTCGCGGAGTCAGCGGGGCGGTGCCTGACCCAATTGAAGGCACTGGGCTTCACGCCCTGGGAAGCCTACCGTGGGGGTTTGCCCTTTGGGTGGAACTGCCCGGGGGGCTCGATTCCAGCATGTTGGCCCGCGCCGCCCTCCGCGATGGCCTGGTCCTGGCCCCTGGGCTCGTCTTCGGTGACGGGAAAACACTGTCCCACTGGATGCGCTTCAACGCCGCCCATTGCGACCGACCCGATCTCTGGCCCCGACTGGGGCGGCTGCTCGAGGATCAGGACAGAGAGAAAAAGCTCAGGCATTGAATCCCGCCTCGGCCAACATCCTGTGGAACTCCCGCACCTTGGCTTCCCGGTCCGCGGGTTCCTTCACGCCCGCGGTGAATTCCTCCACGAAGTTGGGCTGACGCAAGTGGTGCAACACCCGCGAGCGGGCCAGCGCCAGGGCCTTCCCTTCCACCAGGATACCCGAACCACAGAACTTCACCAGGCGGACAGCGCGCACCCGCAAACTATCACCAGGCGCATCCAGCTTTTCCACCACCTGATTGTCCAGTAGGAAACGGGACAGAAGGTCGTCCAACCGTCCGCTCACGCGGGTGCGCAGCACCTCCGGCAGGGTGGAGGCTCCCAGGGTCCGCTGGAGGCCAGAAATGACTTGCAGCTTTTCCGTGATCGACAGTCGGGGATCCACGAAATAGTCCACATTTGCCGCCTCCTTGATGACCTGCACCACTTCCTCCGCCACGGCGGTCATATGCTGGTCGTCGTCCTGGCAGTCGGCTAGGGCGAACAGGTAGTGCAGGCGTCGGGCCTTATCCTTGAGCAAGTTCGACACCCCCTGAACCGACAGGCGCCACCCCGTCGCCCCCCCCTGCTCCAATCGCAAACCGTAGCGGCGGGTCAAGGCCGCGGCGACCGACGCCCCACCAGCCACCCCATCCCGACGCACCAAGCGCCCGATAAGGATCAGGAAAGCCTCGTGCTCCTGCTCCGGATTATTGCGCGCCAAGGGTTGGCGACCCCCGATTTCCCGGGTCACCCGCTCCATCAGAACCGTCAGTCCCGAAGGCAGTTTGTTTTCCTTGAACAGTTTGCGCAGAACTTTGACCGTGTCCGGGTCATCCTTGGCGTCCGAACCGCCTTTGCCCTCCATCAGATCCAGCAGACCGATCAGGGCATTGGACAGATTGGGCCGAGTTCCCAGGATTTCCTGCACCACCTGGCTGACATTCAGGGTATCAGCGATAAACCCGTCCAGGACCTTTAGGACATCCTCGGTCAACTCATCGGACAGACAGGCCAGCAGGACCTCCAACTTTCCCAGGTAATTCCGTTCCTTATGGGTTTCCCGGGCGATCACATGGCGCAGCAGGGCTTCCTGCTCCTCATGGATGAAGGCACATTTGCCCACCGCTGAGAGAACCCGGCGAAATTCCCCCAGGTTCACCTTCCACAGCAGTTTTTCCCCCTCGGACTTGCGAGCACGCCGTCCAATTTCTCCAACCCAACGGTAGAGTTCGTCTTTCCACTCCTTGGCGTTCAGCTCGGAATTGGCCCGGCTGTGGAGAGTCACCATACGGTCCACGGCGGCGGGCAGAAGTTGGCCATCGGCGTCCTGCAATCTAGAGAGGGCCGAATAGCAATAGAGCAGTTCAGAAGGAAGCAACACTTGGCGTTCCAAGTATTTCCGAAGCAGCCGAGACAGGGTCATCCGGCTCTCCAGTCCATAGACTTCCTCAACCGAGTGGCAATAGGCTCCGTCTTCTATGGGCGTAATCCGGGCTGGCGCCTCGGGCGTGTCGCCCAGGATTTCCTCGAACACGACCCGTTCCCGATGAAGTCCATCGGGGCCTAGGCGGTCGTTGATAACTCGTACGCCATCCACCTGTTTGCCCTTGGCCATGCTCTTCGCGGAGACGATGGCTGGGAGTTCCTCGTCATGGATCTCTTGGGTGATCCACCGCTTATCCCGATTGATCTGAACTTCAAATTTCGGCACGGGCTTTCTTCCCCATGATAGCCCCCCGTTCGCGGAGCGGCTTGTCCTTCAAGGTATATCCGCCCATTCATTTTACCAATTGGGTCTGGGCACCCCCGTACAAGGATATACAGTCATCCGTCGCGGGAACAATCACCCAAGCGCTTTCCCCCCGTCGCCCAGGCAAGCTATTTTTGGATCCAGTCTATGCTTTTTTATTTATTTTCAATAGTTTAAAAATTCCCCTTTTTATGGAACCAAATTTACATTTCCCAAGGCTCGCGCGTTCCAACAAACGCCGCGCACCCATTTTCGGGCCTGATTACCTCTGTCTCAATGACTGATTATCCAAGATTCGTACCACCGGATCGAAACGATCCAGCGCTAACCCTCGGATTCGGAACCCCGATCCTCAGCCCTGGCTTCCGCCGAATCGGTAACCGCCCCTTCCCCTCTGGCCGCTTTTCCCGCCTCGACCCGTGCCTTCTCGATCCAGCCCCCGCGGTCGTCCTGGCTCCAATACCGGAGGTCTAGACCTTGATCCCGCAGGGTCCTCCAGTGGTCCCGGGCGGCTTCCACCACGGCTCCGTCCCGACCATCGAACAGGGTCAGAATCCGAGTGAACCCCCTTTGTTCCATCGGCCAAACTCCATCGGTCAGGACCAGAACATCAGCGCCGTTGGGATTTTCCATATCGGTGGTCAACCAGATCGGCTGGCGGTCTGGATCCCCATCCTCCCGCGACCCGTGGGGTAGCCAGGACTCGGGAGCAAAAGTCCATAGTAGGGAATTCAACACCCGCACCCGCTCCTCGGATCCGGCGAGGATAACCGCCCGATGCCCGGCACCGTGAACCCGTGCCATCAGACGCGGTAAGGCGTCTTCGAGAGGCCATGCCGTCAGGTGGTAAAAGTCATAGCGGGTCGTGGGGTGGGGCATGGGCGCGGTCATGGTTGGAGTGTAAACGATGGGCGGTCCCATCGCGCGTCAAAAAAGGTCCCCGCCCATGGCGAGGCAACTGGATCAGGGACCGTCACAAGACCTCGTCCAAGTGGTGCTTTCGGCGCGCCGTCAGACCCCATCCCGGGTTTCGTGCAGGGTCAGAAGGGATCCCGTCCGGATCGGGCGGTCCACGGGCATCTCCGTCAGGGGAGCCACTTCCTCGAGGGTCGCGAGACAGCGCCGCGCCAATTCCTGATACTCCTCGGTTCCCCGCTTTTTCCAGGCCAATTCCTGTTCGGTGAGGTCCCGGACACGGCGGGCGGGGCTTCCCATCCACAGACTGCGGGGATCGACGGTTTCCTTGGTTTTCACCAAGGACTGGGCGGCGATAATCGCGCCTTCTCCGATCACCGCGTTATCCAAGACCACGGTGTTCATGCCGATCAAGGCGTCTTCACCCACGTCGGCGCCGTGAAGGATCGCCCCATGGCCGACGTGTCCATTGCGCCGGACAACACACAACGCGCCGGGAAACCCGTGCATCACGCAATTGTCCTGAAGGTTCGCGCCATCTTCCAGTTGGACCCGACCAAAATCCCCCCGCATGGAGGCTCCCGGCCCCACATAGCAGCCCGCGCCGACGATGGCGTCACCAATGAGGACCGCCGTCGGATGCACGAAGGCCTCCGGATGAACCACGGGAACCACACCGTCAATGGCATAGACTTTCACGATATTCCTCCAAAACACGCTTATTATGATGGACGGTACTGTCTCATTCTTTCCCTGAAAAAGGAAAGCCCGCGTTACCCATGGAACCACCATGACCGAGACCGTGATTGTCCTGGGCGCCGGAATGGTTGGCGTT
The DNA here is from genome assembly GCA_021741145.1 of Rhodospirillum sp. Lineage (GTDB taxonomy): Bacteria > Pseudomonadota > Alphaproteobacteria > Rhodospirillales > Rhodospirillaceae > Rhodospirillum. The sequence continues at coordinate 32,176 of JAIOYK010000059.1, forward strand.
TCCACCGCCCCGGCCCCGCGCGAGCGGGACCGGGACGTTCCGCTCGTCGACCGCCGAGGGCCGGGAGAGGAAGCCAGTCATGGCAACGCCGGATTGATCCAGGGCGAGGCGGTGGAACCCTTCGCCATGCCCCTGGCTCCCCATCAGGCCGAAGTTGCCCGTCGTTGGGCCTGCACCAAGGCATAAAGGTCTCTGGCTCCACTTCGGCCACGGCCACCAAGGCTTCACCCAAGGTCCCACGACGGGCAAGATCCTGGCCCGTCTGATGGCGAACGGGGATCTGGCAGCCCCGCCATTTCCGAGCAGTGGTCCCCCCTTCTGGGCACGGGTCCGCACGGCGCGGGGGCCAACTTCTTCGAGGCCGGGGGTCATTCCCTTCTGGCCGTCAAGCTGGTCGCCCAAATCCGAGACCGATTCTCGGTCCAAATCGGCCTCCTCGACATCTTCGAAACCCCGAAAATCGCTCTCATCGCGGAAAGAATCCGGAACGCCGCTCGGACAGAGACGCCAACCAAAGATCCCAGCGCCATTCCGCGCCGCATCCGTCGACACCAGACAGACCGCTAGGAGACCCGCGTGGAGACCCGCGGTCCATTCTTTCCGGAACCCGATCCGCCGCTGTCGACGGTCCAACGCGAGATTCCGACGGACCAATGGCTGACACCGGACAGCACCCGCTATAACGTACCGATTTGCTTCCGCCTTGATGGGACCCTTGATGTTGCCGCGCTGAGATCGGCCTTACGCACCATGGTGGCCCGACATGAAATCTTGCGAACCGCCTATCAGGACGATGGCCACACCATCATACAAAGCGTTGTGTCCCAGGCCGACGGGTTTTGCGATATTCCGCGACAGGTCACCCTGCCGGACCATCGATCCGTGCCGAGGGCTTGCGCGGAAAAGGCCGAGCATGTCTTTAGATCTATGGTCGGCTCTTCCAGTTCAGGCCACCCTGCGAAGCGCCAAGGATCTATCTTGGCATCTTATGCCGGTCTTCCATCATGTCGCGGTCGACGGATGGTCGGTCCGTTTACGCCTCGAAGGACTCGCCGCGGCTTACGGCTTGGTGCTTGCATGTCTCGGGGATCGGTCTTCCGCGGCCTTTGGCGTGCCGCTCACCCTGCACGAGCAGTCCGAAACTCATACGATCGTCGGCTGCTTTATCAACACGGCCGTCATTTGCCTGAACACGCCCGAGCAGACGCACCGCGATACCTATCTGGACAGAGTCCGCGCCTCTGTCCTTGACCCGATGGAAGACCGAGCCATTTGCCTGGGCGAAGCGATGACGACCCACGCCAAACGCACGAATGGGGCAGGCTTCATTCGGGGGGTCTTCAACTGCGACGACGTGGACATCACGATGCCCGATGTGCCGGGGCTTTCGCGTTCGGTCGTCGACGTCGATCGGGGCACGGGCAAGTTCGATTTCATGCTAAGCATGGTCCGCGGCGAAGGCGGTATCCGTGCGGCATTTGATCTGGCTGGCGGCATTCTTCCGGACGATGTGGCGCGGTCCTTGCCGAATCGCTTTCGAGCGGCGCTTGATTGGTTGTGCCAAGAGGAAGACGCGGCGATTGGCACGTTCGACGGCGTGCTGCCGGATGAAGGGCGCACTATCATCACCGCCGGAATTGGTCCCGTCGCGACCGTGGAACCGACCACGTTGGACAGCGCCATCTTGGCGGCGGCCAACGCGACACCGAACGCGCTGGCGGTTCTGTCGCCGAAGGGAGAGGTGACCTTCGACGCCTTGGCCAAACGGATCCGCGCCTTTGCCGAAATTCTGGCGACCGCGGGGATTGGCCGCGATGATCGGGTCGTCATGGCCCTACCGCGCTGAACGGATATGGTCGTGACCATGTTGGGCACGGTCCATGCCGGGGCTGCTTATGTCCCGCTCGATCCCGCGCGACCCCGGGCGCGGATCCGCGAAATCGCGTTGATGCCGAGGCCACCGCCGTGGTTTGCCCACCAGAGATGATCGCCGCGCTTGGGTCGACCCTACCCGCCTCTGTCGCCTTGATCACCACAGCGCCGCCACAAGAGGGGGGCACGGTGGTGCGCCAGATCAAACAGTGGCGCGGTGGCGTCCCCCTCGGGCCATGGGATATGGCCTATATGATCCACACCTCCGGGTCGACCGGGCGCCCCAAAGGGGTGATGGTGCCGCGCCAAGGACTGATCACCTATCCAAGCTGGGCCATCCGAGCCTATAAGGTGGACAGCGGATCTGGAAGTCCGGTCCTTACCGCTTCGGCCTTCGATGCAACGCTGCTTTCACTGTGGGCACCGTTGGTCTGTGGGCGCCCGATCCAGCTCCCGCCGGAAAATGATGCTCTTCCCGTGCTTTCAGAGCTTTTAACGCGAACACCCGATTTCAGTTTGGCTCAATTCGCGTTTCGTAGGCACTCATGCTAGAATGGCGGAAATGCGGGAGTTCTGATCGATGGACCAAAAGACATTTCAAGCGTGGTTGTCAGCGAGCGACGAGCTGACGGATGCTCAGAAGGCGGAGGCCGG
>JAIOYK010000060.1 GCA_021741145.1 Rhodospirillum sp.
CTACCCGCTATCTGGGATCGTATCTCAAGTGGTTCCATCTCATCGCCCTGCACTCCAATCCAACCCCCCGCTACTGCCTGCGCGCCGCGATGGGGGCATGATCGTCCGCATCAATGCGATTTATGAATAGAGCCTTCCAGAATAACAATTCCCATTTAAACCGCCATCGCAATAATTTGGTAACATCCTGTTATCAAAAGTGATTGACTGGTCAAGACCAAAGCCTATCCGCAAGCGGAAGCAGGTGGTATCCGGCGAGGGTTGCACCCCGGGAAAAAACGGGTCAGGCTACCCTCGTCCTGGCGGCTCGACGTCAAAAAGTCTTTTTGAGACAAGTTCTTAAGGACTTTTTCCTCGACCCGCGCCCCGCCGCTGGAGTCTTCCATGAGCGTCCGCAACCTCTCCGCGCTGTTCTCCCCGACCAGCATCGCCGTCATTGGCGCGTCCAATCAGGACAACACCATCGGCCAATGGGTCATGCGCAACCTGCTGCGGGGAGACTTCGACGGGCCGATCATGCCCGTGAACAACAAATATCAAGCCGTCGCGGGAGTTCTGGCCTATCCGGATGTGGCCTCCCTTCCCGCGATACCCGACCTGGCGGTGATCTGCACGCCGCCGGACACCGTCACCACGCTGGTCGACGACTTGGGGGCGCTGGGCTGCAAGGCCGCCATTGTCGTGACCGAAGGATTGTCCCGGGCCAAGGAAGTGGGGGGCCGGTCCCTCCAGCAGGCGATGCTCGACGCCGCTCGGCCCCACCGGATGCGCCTGCTTGGCCCGAACAGCATCGGTTTGATGGTTCCGGGCCTAGGGCTGAATGCCAGTTTTTCGCACCTCCCCGCCCTGCCTGGCAAAGTGGCCTTCATCAGCCAGTCCGGCGCGGTCTGTACCGCGGTTCTCGACTGGGCTCGGGGCCATGGCATCGGCTTCTCCCACTTCGTTTCCCTGGGGGACAAGGCCGATGTGGATTTCGGCGACGCAGTGGACTACTTGGGCGCCCAGCCGGACGTGCGGGCGGTCCTACTATACATCGAGACCCTGACGGATGCTCGCAAGTTCATGTCCGCGGCCAGATCCGCGGCCCGCAACAAGCCGGTGATCGTCATCAAGTCCGGTCGGAACAAGGCCGGAGCCCGGGCCGCGGCCTCCCATACGGGCAATCTAGCCGGATCCGACGAGATCCATGATATCGCCTTCAAACGTGCGGGCATGCTGCGGGTTTACAGTCTGCAGGAAATGTTCTCCGCGGTGGAAACCATTGCCCATTCCAAGCGTATCGCCACCCGGGGCGAGCGGCTCGCCATCGTCACCAATGGCGGTGGCATCGGCGTGATGGCCGTGGATGAAATCACCGAAAAGGGGGGGCATCTGGTTCGCTTTTCCGATGAGACAAAGGAAAAGTTGGCCAAACTCCTGCCCAAGACCTGGACCATGGCCAATCCCCTGAACGTCGGTGGCCACGCCCAGCCGGAGCAATACGAGTCGGTCCTGGAAACCCTGACCGACGCGCGGGAGGTGGATGCTGTCCTGGTGATGCATGCCCCCAGCGCGCTGATTTCCGCCACCGCGGTGGCCAAGGCGGTGATCTCCCTCACCCAAAAGCGTCGGTCGGCGACCATTTTTACTTGTTGGGCGGGGGAGGAGAGCGTGGCCGAGGCCAGACACCTCTTCGCCGACGCCCAGATTCCAACCTTCGGCACCCCGGACGAGGCCGTTCAAGGCTTCATGCACATGGTGGAATACCGGCGCAACCAAGTGATGTTGATGGAAACGCCGCCAAGTCTGCCCACGGAATTCACCGCCAACGTGGCCTCGGCCCGGCTGATCATCGACTTGGCCATCGAGCGGGGTCACCTGACCATGAGCGAGCCGGAGGCCAAGGCCGTCTTCGCCGCCTTCGGCATTCCCACGGTGGAGACCCACATCGCTGGCACGCCAGAGGAAGCCGAGGTTTTGGCTCGACGCATGAATGGCCCCGTCGCGGTGAAGATCCTGTCCCATGCCGTAACCCATAAATCCGACGTGGGCGGAGTTGTCTTGGACCTGGAGACACCAGAGGACGTGCGCCGCGCCTGCGCCGACATGGCTGGACGCATGGCCGAGACCTTCCCCGCGGCGACCGTGGAGGGGTTCACGGTTCAGCGCATGGCCCGAAGGCCCGGCGCCCATGAATTGATCGTGGGCGCCACCACCGATCCGATCTTCGGGCCGGTGATCCTCTTCGGACAAGGCGGCACGGCGGTGGAGGTCATCCGCGACCGCTCCGTGGCCCTGGCGCCACTGAACATGGCCCTGGCCAAGGACATGCTGGAACGGACCCGGGTCTACAAATTGCTCGAGGGCTATCGCGACAAACCGCCCGCGGACCTGGAATCCATCTGCGTAACCCTGATCCAGATCGCCCAGATGATGATCGACATCCCGGAAATCGTGGAGTTGGAGATCAACCCGCTGTTCGCCGACGCCAAGGGCGTGCTGGCCCTGGATGCCCGGGTCCGCCTGGAACCGGGCCGGACCAAGGGCCCCCATAAACTGGCCATCCGCCCCTATCCCAAGCAACTGGAGGAAACCTTCGTCATGAACGACGGCCGGCCCGTCGTCATGCGTCCGATCCGTCCGGAGGATGAGCCCAAGCACTATGAATTCGTCTCCAAGCTGACACCAGAGGACATCCGCTTCCGGTTTTTCGGTCTGGTAAAGGAATTGCCCCACGATCAGATGGCCCGGCTGACACAGATCGACTACGCCCGGGAAATGGCGTTCATCGCCGAACTGACCGAGGATGGGGACAAGCAAACCATGGGTGTCGTCCGCGCCGTTACCGATCCTGACAATGAAACCACGGAATTCTCGGTCGTCGTCCGCTCGGACCTCAAGGGGTCCGGCCTGGGAAAAGCCCTGATGCGCAAGATCATCCGCTATTGCAAGGAACGACGCACCCGCTACATGCTGGGTCAGGTCCTGCGCGACAATCGGCGCATGCTCAAATTCTGCGAAAACCTGGGCTTTGAACGTGTCGGCATCATCGATGACGATGTGGTGGAACTGCGGCTGGAGCTGGAAAAGGTCAAGCTGGACGCGGAATAAGTCGGAGGGGATCACCGCTTAACAATACTAATCCGTCTTCCTTTGGCGTCCTATTCCTTGGTAAGATAGGACCCCATGGCGCGCCAGAATGGTGAATCGCCGGGTAGGATCTCCAAGGAAGGATTCCCTGATGGACCCATTATCCTCCCCCCTCTCGATGCCGTCCTCCCTTTTCAAGTCGAGCCTCCGCTCCTCCAATGGGACCCGAGAGTCCGAAATGGAAACGACCGAGGCCATCCTTTTGAAAGCCGTCGCGGACAAGGATCCAGACAAGGCGAAGGCGTTGAAAGAGGCCCGGGACGCCGCGAAGGAGGCCCGGGACGCCGCTCTTCAACACCTTAAGGCGATGCCCGACGCCGCCAAACAGCGAAAAGCACAGGCCCGCGCCAAGATCGAGGAGATCAAACAAAAGCTGCAGGCCTTGCGCGCGCTGGCGGCCATCAATCCGGAAGCCGCGGCCCGGCAAGCCGCCCAACTGGCCAAGGAACTCGCCTCCGCCGTGAAGGCATACGCGGGTGGGGGAAGTGCCGGACTCACCAGCCTGGGAGCCAACGCGGGCCAAGCGGCGGTCTCGACCGATGGCACGGCCACCGCGGGTATAGGCGAGTCCGCGACATCCGTAGGCGGCGCGACCACCGCGACCGCGACCGCCGTGAGCCCCGGGGTCGCTGAAGCCGCCACCACGGTGAGCCCGACGCCCTCCGAAGGTCAGGAGAGCGGGGCCGCGGGGACTCAGGCCCAGTCAGGATCCGGAACCGAAACGGATGAAGGCGCGAGCGGCGAAACGGGCGGCACTCCGGACACCGAGGCGGAACAGGCCAAGGAAGCAAGACAGGACAAGCTGAACCAACAACTCGCGGAGAGAGACGAAGCCTTCGGAGACGCAAAAGCCGATGCCGAGTTTGTCGCCACCGTGAGGAACATAAAGAATACCCTCAAAGCTATCTTCAAGGCAGCGGAGCGTAAGATTGAAGAAAGTGAAGACAAGGAGACAAAGAACGCGATAAATCAGGGAAAGAGGGCTCTGGAGGAAGTCGACGTTTCCCTGAAGGGACTCGAGGGGGGAATCACGGCCTTCGCAACCTCCGTCAATACCTCCGTCAATACCTCCGTCAATATCGTCGTCTAATGACGCGACACAGGAGAAATTACTCCATGCGAGGCTCCGCCTCCCTCTCCGCCGGAGCTTGAGATCCCGGCCCTCCTCCATATGTTTGGAGCAAGTCTACCCCTCGGCTGGGGTCGCCCCGCGAACCCGCCTCGCCTTCTCCACACGCGCGGGAGTGTCGAGAAGAACCGACAGGACCTTGTCCCCGGGTTCAGGCGTGGCCAGGAGAAAGCCCTGAATCACGTCACAGCCTTCGGTCCGCATATAGGCCAATTGGTCTTCCGTCTCCACGCCCTCGGCGATGACTTCCAGGCCAAGACTGTGACCCAGATTGATGATGGCCCGTGCGATCACCGCGTCGTTGCCGCCGTCGGTCACGTGACGGACGAAGGACTGATCCACTTTCAGCTTATCCACCCGAAACTGCTTCAGGTAGCTAAGCGAGGAATAGCCGGTGCCAAAATCATCGATGGCCAAGCGGATCCCCGCCTTTGACAGGTCTGTCAGCAGGTTCACCGCCTGTTGGGCATCCTGCATCAGCATGCTTTCCGTCAGTTCCATTTCCAGGTCCTGGGGATCCACGCCATGTTCGGCCAAGAGGGCGGTGACCCGCTCCACGAGCCCCTTCTGCCGGAACTGCACCGCCGAGATATTGACCGCCATGGTCAACCGGCCGGCCCCTTCGGCCCGCCAACGGGCATATTCAGCCAAGGCTTGGTCCAACACCCAATCCCCCAGGTCGTGGATCAGACCGCTGTCCTCGGCGACGGGGATGAAGCGGCCTGGGGGAATGGGACCCAATTCCGGGTGGTTCCAGCGAACCAGGGCCTCCGCCCCCACGGGCACCCCGGCTTCCAGTCCGTATTGAAGCTGGTAGTGCACGTGCAGTTCCTTGCCGTTATCCAGGGCTCGCCTCAGGTCCCCTTCCAGACCGAGGCGCACGGCCGCCTCCGCGTTCATTTCCGTGGAGAAGAAGGAACAGTTGTCGTCCTCGGACTTGATGGCCCGGTACATGGCCATGTCGGCGTTCTTCATCAGGTTGTCCGGATCCGTGCCGTCCTGGGGATAGATGGCGATGCCAACGTTGGCCCCCACCCGCACCTCCTGACTGCCCAAGTCCACGGGGGTCTGGATGACCTCGATCAGGCGGCGGGCCAGTGCGGATGCCGTCTCCGCGCTGGTGACGCCCGTTTGGATCAGGGCGAACTCATCCCCACCAACCCGAGCGACCGTATCGGCTTCCTCGGCCGCGGCGTTGATGCGCGAGGCGATGGTCATGAGCATCTGATCCCCCGCGGCATGGCCCAGGGTATCATTGACTCGGCTAAAATGGTCCAGGTCGATGAACATGACCGCGATTCCCGCATGGCTTCGGCGGGCTTGGACCACCGCTTGGTAGAGGCGGTCCCGGAAGAGAACGCGGTTTGGCAGGCGGGTCAGGGTATCGTAGTTGGATAGATAGCGAACCCGCTCCTCGGCCTTCTTGCGGGCCGTCACGTCCTCGTGCACCGCCACGTAGTGGGTTACCTGTCCGCTATCATCGACGATGGGCGTGATCGTTTGGTCCACCACATAGGTCCGTCCATCCTTGCGCCGTTCGGTCAACTCCCCACGCCATACCCGGCCCCGCTGGATAACCGACCACAGTTCGGTATAAACCTCCTGCAGTTGTTCCCCCGACTTCAGAAGATTGGGTGTCCGTCCAAGAACTTCCTCGGCCGAAAAGCCGGAAAGTCGGGTGAAAGCCGTGTTCACCCATTCGATATGTCCCTCGGCATCGGTGATAAAGATGGCGTTGGCCGCGGCGCCCATGGCCGTCGATTGCAGGCGCAGACGGGCCTGATCCCGGATGGTCCTGAGGGCGGCGCCCAGGCGATTGGCCAGAACCTCCAAACGCCGCCGGGCCGCGGGAGGCAGAGTCGCGCTTTCAAACCCTAGGGCAAGGACGCCGCTTACGGTATTTTCCGCCCACAGGGGGAGGTAAAGGACGGAATGGCAACCACAGGCCCGGACCCAGGGGGGCGCGGCCTCCGCCAGGGGATCGACCTGTTCCATGGCCTGGGCCCGTCCCAGCTTCCTTGCCATACCCAAGGGTCCAACGGCAACCCTGTCGTCCGCCTGAACCGGTTCCAAGGATTGGATCAACTCTCCAGCCAGAGGTCCCCCGCTCCCAACCATCCGTTCACCGCCACTTGGCTCCAAAACCGTCATCGAGACAACCGAAGCATCGAACAATTTGGCGATCCGGTCGCAAATTTCCGCCGCGACTCCTTCCAGATGGGTGCCAAGCAGCAGATGCGTATCAATGGCTCGGGAGATTCCGTCCATCTCCTCACCCACCGTCTGTTCCCGTCTATCCCGCAGGGTGACCAGCATGCCCTCGCCATTTTCGATGGCAAGGGGGGTCACGGTCAGGGATACGGGCATGGTCACGCCGTTGGGCAGGTGGGCGACCACCACCAGGTCAGCCCCGTCCTTGGAACGTTTGGCGGCGCCGCTTTCGTATCGCCAACTGGGATCGAATTCAGGAATGAGGGCGCGCAGAGGAGACCGGGCGAGCGTTTCAGGCAGGCGGCCGAGGATCCGAGACGCGGCGGGATTCGCCGACAGGATCCGCCCCTCTCCATCCAGGGACAACAGCCCGTCGGCCATACCCTCGATCAGGGATCGGAAGTGGGCGCTTTCCATCCGTGCTTTATCGACATCCAACTCCGCCTCTCGCAGTTGGATGTCGATTTGACGCCGATGGCGATTGAATACAGAGAGAATAGTGAACAGCACCGCCAAGACAACGCCAGCGGCGAGAAGCCCCCCCAACAGGTTCAAATAGGCCGTTGTCATCGACCGGTCCCCCATTGAAGAAGAAAGCTATCCGAAAACCGCACCTTACACATCCAAACCAAGATCAAAAGGCCATAGTGATTTGCGGAAAATGAACTCGGCTTTCCGGTCCCGCGAACCCCTAAAATACTGAAATCAAACAAAAATCCGTGGGGTACCTGACGTTCGATCCAGTTCGGTTTGATCCCGAAGCGACGGAACCACCATGGCGATAAGTGAAAATTCCAAACCCGAAGCGTCACGGCACGGCCTCGACCGGAGGATCGAGAAAACCAAGTGCGTTACCCCAGCCACCCCAAAGTCACTATCCCGTGATCACGCGTCCAGCGCAAACGGAAAGCCACCTGCCCCGGGCAATTCCATGTCGTCCCGCGCGCGGTGCTATTTGGTCAAAGCAACGTAGACGCCATCCCAGTCGTTCGATGGCGGCGCCTCCAAGTAGGTTGTGACCCGCTCCTCGTACAGATCATAGACCCCTTGGACGGTCAATTCGGGCATGAGCTGGCGGCATTGACCGATCAAGGTCCGTGCCTCCGCCCACCGCATGGCGCGGTAGGCCACGAGCATGGCCTCATGGGAGTCCCGAAGGGTCTGGAACTCCGGTGTCTCGGCCAGGCTCTCGTCACCCAGCAGACCGAAGATCCGCACGGGTACGGTCTTGCCTTTCACGCGAATCAGGTCAAGTTCCAGGAAGGCAAAATTAGGAACCAACAGAGCGGTGTTTTCGCCGAGGACCGTGGTGACTCCATAGGTCTTGGACTGTCCCTCCAGGCGGGACGCGAGGTTGACGTTATCCCCCAACACCGAATAGTCGAACCGCTGGTCCGACCCCATGTTGCCCACGCAGACAACACCGGTGTTCACGCCAATGCCAATATTGAGGGGGATGTGGGGGCGCCCTTCCTCCCGGGCTTCCTTTTCCAGGACCTCGTTCAGGGTGGCCAGACGGGTCTTCATCTCCAATGCCGAAAGGCAGGCGTGGCGGGCATGCTCCTCGTCATCCAGGGGCGCGTTCCAGAACGCCATGATGCAGTCCCCCATGTACTTGTCGATGGTCCCCCGCCGTTCCAGGATCACGTCGGTCATGGGAGTGAGGAAAATGTTGATCAATCGGGTCAGCCCTTCGGCGTCAAACAACTCCGATATGGTCGTGAAGCCGCGCACGTCACAGAACATCATGGTCATTTCGCGCATTTCTCCACCCAACCGCAGACGAGACGGGTCGTCGGCGAGGCGTTCCACGAGAGCCGGGGACATGTAGTGGGAAAACGCATTGCGCACTTGGCGCCGTTGGGCTTCTTCTCGGGTGTAGCCCGTATAGGTCAGAAACATATACAGCAGCAAAGCCACCAAGCCAGGGAAGACAGGGTCATAAAGCTGCAGGTTGTCCCTGTACAACAGGAAGGACCCACCGCCCGTGGACACAAGGAGGACAACCAGCAACAACAAGGTCCATCGGGCCCCAATCATTGGCACGAGCACGATCAACACCAACCCTACCCCCAATGTTCCCCAGGCCTCCAGATCCAGGGCGTTGCGCGGACGTTTGAGCATTTGGCCGGTCAGCATATTCTCGATGATATTGGCGTGGACCTCCACGCCGGGCAAGGAGGTCTCCGTCGGCGTGGCCTTGATATCGAGCAGTCCCACGGCGGAGGTCCCAAGGATCACGAACTTGTTGGCGAACATCTCCGGCGGCGCGGTGCCGTTGAGTACATCCACGGCACTGACGTATTTCGCCAAATCCCTCCGTGAAAAGAAGACATGGAACCGTCCCGCCTCGTCCAAGGGCACCGCGAGCTGAAAGATCTGACCGTTGGGCAGACGGGTTTTCAGAACCATATCCTCCACGCCCCGCAGGGTTCCGTCGCGCTTGCCCCGCAGCAGCATGGTCGGCGCGCCCATGGCGACCCGAACCATCTCCATGGATAGGGTCGGGTAGACCTGCTCGGCTTCCACGGCCTGAATGGCCATGGGCACCCGACGCACGATTCCATCCAACTCCCCTTCGACGATGAACACCCCGTGCCCCTTGGCCGCCTGATCTAGCTCCGGCAAGTTGAACAGCATACGAGGATAATCGGTTAGGTAATCTAGAACGTCGTGACCCAAGATGGCGATCGACGTCGAGGGGCGTTCGAAGGTCTGGTTCTGGCTGGTGTTCACGGACGGCGCCATCCCCGTCACCACCCGCGACCGTTTGATGGCTTCGGCGAAGACCGCGTCGTTGTCGGGTAGGGACTCCAGATGGTCACGGATCGCGGGATCCTCTCCCAGGGTGCTTTCGAGCAACCGTTTGGGAGAAGTTCTATCCGGTTCCGGAAAGATAACGTCGAAGCCGATAACAACGGGGTTCATGGCCGTGATCTTGTTCACAAGATCGGCGAGAACGGTCCGGGGCCAGGGCCATTGCCCCACCTCCTCGATGGATCGGTCGTCCAGGTCGACAATGGTGACCAGCCGTTGATCGACGGTGCGGGGGTGGATCCGTTGATAGAAGTCGAAGGTCTTGGAGCGCATGAACTCGACGGGGGCGGGGTCCACCAAACGCAAGGCGACGGCCCCACACAGCAAGATGAACGCCCAAAGCCGAGGCGAGGTCGCGACCTTGCGCGGACTCATTTTTCCCCAACGCGACCCGCCTTTTTTGGAAGACCCCGACACCGTCTCGGCTCCACGTCCATTGCCCGCCTTTTCCAAGTCACCGTCCACGGAATCCCCCTTTTTCACCTCGGAGCACAAGCCCCACCCGCTTTAGAAGATGGACATAAGAGGCCGAAATTGCAGCCCCTTCCCTTGCCCAATGGAAATTTGTGTATAAACTCACAGCCTTGAAGGGGTCCCCTGGAGGCCCACGTGGAGTCCGGAAGACGTCCCCCCCGTCCGAGGGGAAGGCCTTCGGGCAAGGTAACATGGATTTGGCGGACCAGCATGTCCCTAGCGACGATACTTGGCGTTCTTTTCGGCTTTGGTCTGTTCGTCATCTCGATCTTTCTGAGCACGGATAACTACGCCCTGTTCGTGAATTGGCCGAGCTTCATCATGGTGCTCGGTGGGACCTTCGCGGCCACCTTCATTTCCTTCGAACCCCGATACGTCTTCAATGCCCTGAAGGTGATGAGCTCGATCCTGTTCAACAGCGAGATCTCCCGGGCCATCCTCACCCATGAGGTGGGACGCATCATCCGCTGGGGGTATGTCATTCAGAAAAGCGGTCTGCCTGGCCTGGAAAGCGATGCCCAGAAGGTCCGCAAGCAGGATCGTTTCCTCAGCTATGGGATCGATCTGGTGGTCAGCGGCTACACGGGCCAGGAGGTCCGGGAGATCCTCGCCAATACGGTGGAGACGACCTTCAAGCGGCAGGTCGTCCAAGCGGATATCCTCAAGAACATGGGAGCCACCGCCCCAGCCTTTGGCATGATCGGCACCCTTGTGGGCTTGATCATCATGCTTGACAACATGGGCGCCGATCCCAGCAAATTGGGTCCGGGCCTCGCCGTGGCCCTCATCACCACCCTTTATGGTGTGTTGGCCGCACGCCTGATTTTCCTTCCCGCCGCCTCCAAGATTAGACAGCGGGAAGAGATTATCCGTTATCGCAACTATCTTGTGGCGGAGGGCCTTGCTCTCCTCGCGGAGCGCAAAAGCCCCCGATACATCCAGGACCGTATGAACAGCTACCTGGATCCCTCGATCCATTTCAGCATCGATAAAATGCGGGGACGGGAGTAGTCGAGCCATGATGGGCAACAACAATAATATTCCACCAGAGGAAGACGACAGCGAATCCTGGATCGTTACTTTTGCCGATATGACCACGCTATTGCTCGCTTTTTTCGTGCTTCTCGTGTCCATTTCAAAAGTGGATGTGGTTCTGTTCGAACAGGTGAAAGCCGGCATTCAGGAAGGGATCGGCAATCGGGAAGTCACCCAACCCATCGAGCAACTGCGCGTCCAGACCAACGAAGTGATCAAGAGCCTGCAGGTGGAAGACGTGGTGGGAATCGGCCAGGACCAAGACGGCCTGGTCATCGAATTCGCCTCCAGCGCCTTCTACGAGCCAGGATCCGCGGAAATCCGCCCAGCCGCCATTCCGGTCCTGGAGCAAATCATCGCCACCCTGAACGAGCCCCGCTACCAGAATTTCCAAATCGAGATCCAGGGCCACACCGACGATATCCCCATCAACACGGAAAGGTTTCCGTCGAACTGGGAGTTGAGCGCCGAAAGAGCCACCCGAGTCCTGCGTCTGATGCTTGATGATGGGGTCGACAAGGAGCGCCTTCTGGCCATCGCCTACGCCGAGGTGGCTCCCAAGGTGCCCAACCGGACACCGGAAGGACAGCCCATTCCCCTGAACCAAGAGCTGAACCGCCGGATTGCCGTCAGGGTCTATCCCCGGAACACCTATACGGGGCAGTAGGGTCTCCCACGCCGCTATTTCGCTTGCAAAGGTGCCTCCCCTTCCCCCATATGCGCCTTACCGTCTGGCGCCGCCCCCCGACGGATCGGAGGCCTCTTCGGACGCTCCCTCCGTTCCCGGTCGGCGTGACAGCCCGACGGGATTTCATCCCCATGCACCCGACTCTTCCGGCGACCGCGGAGCTTATCCCCGGCCTCCGATCCCTTAATCCTGTTTCCCCCCTTGATTCATCGCGCTCCGACGCCGTGGCCGAGGCCCTGTCCGGCACGGGGTGGTGCGTCGTGGAGGATTTCCTGCCCGCGGACTTGACCGCCGCTCTCCAAACCCGGGCGGCCGCCTTGGAAAGCAAGGGACTCCCTACCCAAGCGGGCATCGGCCGCGATGGGGAACTCCATCTGAACGGATCGGTCCGGAACGCTTCCATCCATTGGCTGGGCAGCACCAACGCCGCCGAATCCGCCTATCTGGGCATCATGGAAGCGTTGCGTGGGGCCCTGAACCGCCGCCTGTTCCTGGGGTTGTTCGAATTCGAAAGCCACTTCGCCTTCTACCCCCCGGGCGGCTTCTATGCCCGGCATCTGGACTCCCTGAAAGGCGCGCGCAATCGGATGGTCAGTGTCGTGTCTTACCTCAACCCCAATTGGACCGAGGGAGACGGCGGCCAACTGATCGTCTGGAACGCGGGGGAAGACGGGCAAGAGGTCGCCCGGGTTTCACCCAAGGCCGGAACAGTCGTCGTCTTCCTGTCGGAAGAAATCCCCCACGCCGTGGAACCAACCCACCGTTCCAGACTCGCCATTCCCGGCTGGTTCCGAATCAACAGCTCCACCGTCGACCGGGTCGATCCGCCTTTGTAACGGATTATTTTTCCGCCCACTTCAGATCCTTACCCGCCGACGTTCCTATTTGACGTTCCTATTTAATGCATCCTCGACCGCCTTGGTGACCTGGGGCGAAAGGGGGTCCGTCGCCGTGGCAAAAGCCCCTGCGAGGGACCCATCCGGGGCGATCAGATACTTGTGAAAATTCCAGCTTGGCGTGGGAAGATCCGTTCGGCTGTCCCTGGCCCAGGCATAAAAGGGGTGGATCCCCTCCCCCTTCACCACGGTCTTTTCGGTCAAGGGGAAGTCCACGGAAAAGGTGGTTTCGCAGAAATCCTTGATCTCGGTTGCCGTTCCCGGTTCCTGACCGCCGAAATCATTCGACGGAACGCCAAGGACCACCAATCCCTGATCCCGATAGCGCTCCCAAAGTGCCTGTAGGCCCTCGTATTGCGGTGTGAAACCGCAACGTGACGCCGTATTGACCACCAGAATGGGCTTTCCGACCCAGGCCTTCAGCGGCAGGGTCCCGCCTTCAATGCTTTTGAAGGTGAAATGATGGGCCGTTTCGGCCTTGGCTGCCCCTCCAAGTCCGGCGGCGGTCATGACCGTGGCGATAAACAAGGTGAACCGGTTGCGCATGGAGGGCATCCTCTGGGAATGGGGCTCCGGGAATGGGGACCGTCTTCCCTTCATATGGCGTGACGGGCCACTTGGATCACCCCTTGGCGCGCAACAAACGGGCCTTATCGCGATTCCACTCCCGTTCCTTGATGGCATGGCGCTTGTCATGGCTCTTTCGGCCCTTGGCAAGGCCGAGAGTCAGCTTCGCCAAACCCCGGTCATTGAAATAGAGGTAGAGGGGAACCAGAGTCATCCCATCCTTGGTGACGGCGCTGATGAGCTTTTGAGCCTCCCGCTTGTGGACCAGCAGTTTGCGATGGCGGCGGGTCTCGTGTCCCATGCCTTTCATCGCCTGTTGCCATTCGGCGATATAGGCATTGAACAGGTACAGTTCACCATTCTTGGGGCCAGCAAAGGAATCAGCGATATTGGCCCTGCCGGACCGGAGGGATTTCACCTCCGTTCCAAACAGCATGACACCGACCTCGAGGGTTTCCTCGATGTCGTAGTCATGGCGGGCGCGGCGGTTTTCCGCGACCCGGCCATGGGATATCAGTGCATTACCTCGGGACATGAGATTACCTTACAGGACTCCCACATGGACCATGGCCGCTTCCACTTTCTTCCGGGCTGTCTCGGACAGGGGCACCATGGGCAGGCGCATCTCGGCGCCCATCTTTCCCAACAGGCTGGCGCCATATTTGGCCGGACCCGGGTTGGGTTCGCAGAACATGGCATCATGCAGGGGCATCAGTTTATCGCGAATGGCGAAACAGGTCTCCAGATCCCCCGTCCTCCAGGCGGCGTGCAACGCCGCGCAGAGCTTTGGCGCGACGTTGGAAGTCACCGAAATGCAGCCGACACCACCCTGAGCGAGGAAGGCGGTGATGGTGGCATCCTCGCCGGAGAGCTGGCAGAAGTCCGGACCGATGGCCAGCCGGGTCATCAGGGGCCGATCCAATTTCGCGGTGGCGTCCTTCACCCCCTTGATATTGGGCAGGTCCTTGGCCAGCCGAGCCATGGTCTCGACGCTCATGTCGATGATCGAGCGACCGGGAATGTTGTAGATGATCACCGGCAGGCCATCGGCGGCCTCGGCCACGGCCTTGTAGTGCTGGTACAGACCTTCCTGATTGGGCTTATTGTAATAGGGCGTCACCACCAGCACCGCGTCGGCCCCGGTCTTTACGGCGAACTTCGTGAAATCAATGGCTTCCATGGTATTGTTCGAACCCGCTCCGGCAATCACCGGAACCTTGCCCTTGGCCACCTCGACGCACAGCGCCACCACCCGTTTGTGTTCGTCGTGGGACAGCGTGGGGGATTCCCCCGTGGTGCCCACGGGAACGAGGCCTTCCGTACCCTCGGCGATCTGCCAAGTCACGAAATCCTGAAAGGCGCGCTCGTCGACCGCGCCGTCGCGGAAGGGGGTCACGAGTGCCGTGAGGGAGCCCTGAAACATGGTATTCTCCGGATCATTGGTTTTGCTTGCCGCGTGCGGGGACGCGGACCGGCCTTTGTATCACAGCGACGGCCCGGAGCAAGACCGGCGTTTCCAGGACCGACAGGTTCCAGGACCACCGGAATTGACTGCCGGGGCCTCCACGGAAGGATCACTTGAGTGGGAAGAGGAATAGACTCTTGCGGTAATGGGCTGGCACCCCCATCGTCAAGGGGCCCAGCATCGTTCAGGGGCCCCACCACCGACTAAGGGGAAGTTCCTTGCGCCTACCCAGGATCGCCGCCGCCCTCGCCGCCGCCCTCGCCACGTTCTCCCCGATCCTCGCGCCGCCCGCCTTGGCTGAGAACACCCTGTCGGTGATCGACGCGGCAACCTACGCCGCGGCCTTCGATGCCGCGGACAAGGACGAATGGAGCACCGCCAGGAATTTGGCCCGCAAGACCACCGACCCGCTGTTGGCCGATGTGGTCTGGTGGCGTCACCTGCAGGTCAATGGCGGCAAGGACGACCCAGGAATTCAGGAGCGCATGGCTTTTCTTGATCACCATCCGGATTGGCCCCGGACCGGAACGATCCAGCGCTTGGTGGAAAATGACATGTTGGACCGTCAACCCCCAGCCAAGAACGCCATCGCCTTTTTCACACGCCGCCCCCCCGTTTCCAACAAGGGGAAGCTTGTCCTTGCCCGTGCCTACATGGACAGCGGCTTGCCGGACAAGGCCAGCCCCCTGGTCCGGGAGGCTTGGGTCGACGGGGATTATTCCCAAAAGGACGAAACAAACGCGCTTGCCCGGTTCCGGTCCCTTCTGACCGCCAAGGACCACTGGGCACGGGCCGATCGACTGGTTTGGGATGACCAGTATCCGGCGGCCAACCGTATGCTCCGCCTGCTCGACAAAGGCCACGCCAGCCTGATCAGCGCCCGCATCGTGCTGGGCTCGGGCAAGGGCAATGCCGATGCCGCGGTGGCCGCGGTGCCCAAGGACCTGCGCGGTGACCCTGGGTTGGTCTTCGAGCGGGTCCGTTGGCGTCGCATGGCGGGCCTGACCGCCGCCGCCGGGGACCTGCTGGTGGAAAAGGGAACCGCCACGGGGCGGGAAGACAAGTGGTGGCGGGAACGGGCCATCCTGATCCGCGACGCCCTGGATGCTCACCAGGTTAAAAAGGCCTATCGCTTGGCCGCGAGCCACGAACACGACCAGGGCGCGGCCTTTGCCGAGGGAGAGTGGCTCGCGGGGTGGATCGCCCTGCGGTTCCTGAAGGACCCGGCCAAGGCCTATCCCCATTTCACGAGTCTCCATGACGGCGTCGCCACGCCCATCAGCCGTTCCCGCGGGGCCTATTGGGCCGGACGGGCCGCGGAAGCCCTCAAAAAGCCCAAGGAAGCGACCGCTTGGTACGAGAAAGCGGCGATTCACCCAGCGACCTTCTATGGCCAGTTGGCCGCGGAAAAGCTGGGCAAGCCCCTGTCGAGTTTGATCCCCGCCCAGGACCCGGCCCCCACCGCCGAGGCTCGGGCCGCCCTTGCCGCCGATCCCATGGTGACGATCGCCCGGCAATTGGCCGAGTTGAATCGCCGCGACGAATTAATGTCTTTCATCCTGACCCTCAATGGAAAATACACCGACTTGGCGTCCAGGGGCGCGATCGCCGCCATCGCCTTGGACAAGGGGCATCTGGGCGTGGGAGTCCACATGGCCCGACGGGCCTCGCTGGACGGGACCCTGCTGGCCGAGGGAGGTTATCCCCTGCCCCCGGGCCTGACCGAACGGGTGGTTGACCACGCCAATCGCCAGAACCTGCACCCCGCGGAGATTCTGGGATTGGCTCGACAGGAAAGCAACTTCGACCCCACGGCCCACTCCAGGGTCGGTGCCCTGGGCCTGATGCAATTGATGCCCGCCACGGCCAGAAAAGTGTCCGAACAAGAGGGCATCCCCTTCAATCAGACCAATCTAACCGAGGACCCCGCCTATAACGTGCGCCTGGGCGCCCGTTACCTCGGTGACCTGATGAAACGTTTTGGCGGATCCGTCGTCCTATCTGCTGCGGGGTATAACGCCGGGCCCGGACGGCCAGTCCAATGGATGAAAGACAACGGCGACCCTCGGACCATGTCCCTTGAAAACGCCGTTGATTGGATCGAGAAGATTCCCTTTCCGGAAACCCGGAATTACGTCCAGCGGGTGATCGAGGGAATGCTGGTCTATAGAGTCCGTTTGGGCGAGACCCTGCCGGTCAACGCGCCCAGTGCCGCCGTAAAGGGATAGATCCACCATGACCACGACAGCGCCCACCTCGGTCGCCTGCGTCTTCGACGCCTATGGAACACTTCTGGACGTGAATGCCGCGGCCCGGGCCGTGAGCGGCGAACTGGGAGACCTGTGGGAAGACTTCTCCATTCTCTGGCGCCAGAAGCAGCTGGAATACTCTTGGTTGCGGACGCTGATGGACCGGCATGCCGATTTCTGGAGCGTAACGGGCGCGGCCCTGGACCATGCCGACAAGGCGCTCGGCATGGACATCACGCCGGACCTGCGAGCCCGCCTAATGGCCCTTTACATGACCCTGGAGGCCTATGGGGAAGTAGCCGGAGTGCTGGACGCCCTGAAGGCCAAGGGCCTGCCGTTGGTGATTTTGTCCAATGGGACACCGCGCATGTTGGACTCCGCGACCCGCCACGCGGGCATCCGCGACCTGTTCGACGCCATCCTGTCCGTGGAGGAAGTCGCCGCCTATAAACCCCACCCCAGCGTCTACCAACTGGCCCAGGACCGCCTGCTCATTCCCCGGGAACGAATCCTGTTCCTGTCGTCCAACGGATGGGATATCGCCGGAGCGGCGTCCTTCGGGTTCACCACCGCCTGGATCAATCGATTCAACAGGCCTCGGGAAAACCTATCCCACGGACCAGCCCACGAATTGAGAGACCTGACGAGCGTTCCGGAGCTTGTGGAGCACCTTCGCCGATAAGACCTTCGCCGATAGGATTGGCGAAAGGGTACCGATCACCCTAAGGGGCGATCCGCTGGATCGTTCCCCCGCCACACTACCTAGCCTTTTCTCCCGTCTCCCTCCGTCTCCCGACGCATGGCCTTCCTCGCATCGTCGGGCGAACGCCACTCTTCTTCGTTCGGCCCTACAGGTCCGATTCTTGTTCATCGGTCCGTGGGTTTCGCCTCATGCACCGCAACCAGCCGCCCCGCCTTATGACGCGTAATGCCCGCGTGGCGTTTGAACACGATACACGTTGTATGAGTTTCAACCCATTCAACTTGATCTTATGGGGAACTTGCCCTCACAGGAAGGCGCTCACGCTGGGCGCACCGCGAAAAAGGCACCCAATCGGGTGCCTTTTGTCTTGGACCCTTCCGCTCTTCGCTCAGGACGTGGCTGGGGCTTCCGCCTTCGCCTCCGTCTTCTCCGGACGTCTGGCCTCGGCCTTCTTTCCGTCGGTGAGCATCAGGTCAACAGGTTCCATGATACGACGACAATGACCTTCCATGTAGGCGCCGGGCTCGATGGCCAAGCTCTCATGGCTGATATCGCCGTTCATACGGGCCGTGCTGGAAAGGAATACGGATTTCGCATTCACCTGCCCGTTGACGGAACCGTGCATCCGGATGCGCTCGGCCTTTATCTCGCCCGTGACGCCGCCGGAAATCCCGATGATTAACGAAGAACAGCGGATATCCCCTTCTACCCGCCCGTCAATCTGTATTTCACCGGCGCTTTGCAGATCACCCGTAACGGTCAGATCAGCGCTGATGATCGAAGGGACACTCCGCTCCGAGGAGGCCGAATCGGCCTTCTGGCTCTCGGGGATAGAGGTGGGCTTCACCGGTTTGCTATTTGCCTTCGAAAACATTTTTTCCCGCTTTCATGAACACCGCCGGGTTCCGGGGCTTTCCATTCACACGCACTTCATAATGCAAATGGGAGCCGGTGCTACGGCCACTGCTGCCGACGGAACCGATCTCATCACCGCGTCCCACTTCCTGGCCCAGTTGAGCCTTGATGGACCGCATATGGGCATAACGGGTGGTCAACCCCATGCCGTGATCGACTTCGACCACGCGACCATAGCGTTCACGCCACCCGGCGTAAACTACCTTTCCCGGTGCCGTGGCAAGGATCGGTGAAAGCATGGGCGCACCCATGTCCAAACCCTCATGCCGGGACAAACGACCGTTGACCGGATCCTTGCGCACGCCGAAACGGGAGGTCACCCGGTAGGAGACATTCAATGGTCCGGCCAAGGGCAAGTCCATCACCAAATTATGGAGGGCGCCCCAACGGTCCAATCGGTCGTTCAGGTCACCCAGACTTGTTTCAAAGGTGGAATCATTGATATCAGGCAATTCAAGTGGCAAGAACGGCCCCCCCTGTCCAAAGGAGGCATTTTCCGCCTTCTTACGCTTGATCAAATTGTCCACGTCCAGACCGGTCTCGCTCAGGTCGATTTCCAAGGCGGCAATCTTATCCTGGGCCATCTCCCCGAATCGCTCGACCAACATCACCTGAGCTTCCTCCATGTTCTGGAGTTGATCTTCCAACCCCTTAACACGCGTGGACAGTTCCTGATTCTGGGAGAGGGCAAGGTCGCGTTGAAGCACCACCTTGCGCATTTCCAACTCGATCCCGTCAAAATCGGTGAGCAAGACTCGGGCCTGTGAGAGGTCTTCCATGCCCTGCTGCAGGGTGGTCAATTGGGTCATCAGGATCTGTTGTTCCCGGTCGTAGCGGCGCTGTTCCTGCAGAAAATCGGCGTCTTCGCCCCCAGACAGACCCTCCGCGAGGCTCCGTTCCTCGGGGGCTACCGAGTCGCCCTCCTCGCCCACGAGCTTGGCGAACTGACTGTGGTTGGACTGAAGGGCATTGGTGACTTCCGCCACCTTCTGTTTGTAAACGCTGACCTCGGCCAGCAGGGATTTATAGGCCTCCCGGGCATCCTCGATTCGTTCGTTCTTGGCGGAAACGATGTCATCCATCCAAATCAGAGCGGCCGTGGCGTAGGTGACCCAGCCAAAGAACACTACGGCGACAACCAAGGCCGCGATCTGATGCAGGCTGGTCAGGGTCATCTGGCGCATGGCGCCATCGCTGCGAATCATCAAATAGCGTTCGGGAAAATACCGACGCAGTCGTCGATGGAAATGGGACAGGCTCAGTTCCTGGGGGTCGAAATCGGACATGAACACTCCTCAGTTTCCACATAACTCAGCCTTTCTCCGGTTCATCGGGAACCAAAAAACCGGAGCGAAGGCGGGATTGGTACCGACAGAGACCAGGAGAGGCCTCTCCCCCGGATCCCACCACTGGCTTCCAACAACCAACCAATTACACCGCCATCGTCGCGCGTTCTATCGATTAGGTCCACAGAGAACCGCCCCGCCGTATAACTTTCGTCGGGGAGAGGACATGGATACCGATGGCTAGAGCGCACCCCCCCCACCCAGACCATGGTTTTCTCTTAGAATTCAGTGAGCTGTGTTACAATGGAAAAAAGAGAAGGCCCAAGGCACGCCGACACTCTCCCAATTCCTGACCGTTGGATTCCATGACGTCACTCACAAATCTGGTCGAATCGGACCGGGACCATCCGCCCCACAAGCGGGTCCCCCTGTCGATTCTGGCGATCACCACATGGTTCGGGGCCGGTCACTTTCCCATTGCCCCGGGCACGGTCGGCTCCATCGCCGCCCTCCCCTTTGCCTGGGCACTGACCTGGACTTTTGGCCCTATTGGGTTGGCAACGGGCGCGGCGTTGGCTTTCTTGATCGGGACCATGGCTTCGTCGGCCCATGTGCGGCGGTCGGGGGAGAGCGACCCGAGGCGAATTGTCATAGACGAGGTCGCCGGCCAGTGGCTGACCCTTGTCCCGGCCCCCTTGGATCCAATGGCCTATTTGGTAGGTCTGGCCTGCTTCCGCCTGTGCGATATAACAAAGCCCTGGCCCGCTTGCCTAGCGGACCGGCGTGTGCACGGAGGTGTGGGGATCATGCTGGACGACGGCATCGCGGCGGTTTATTCCACCGCAATGATGGCCGCATACGTCTATTTTGTTATGTAATCTCCGAAGGAGCCGTTTTCCATGTCCCCTCCTCTTCCCTTCCCCAAGGATCTGGCACAACACGCCCAGGAGGTCGTCGCCGCGCTGAAGGATAAGGGGTATTTGGTTGTCACCGCCGAAAGCTGCACCGGGGGCATGATCGCCGCGGCCTTAACCGCGGTCGTTGGGTCAAGCGCGGTCATGGACCGCGGGTTCGTGACCTATTCAAACGAAGCCAAGACCCAGATGCTGGGGGTGCCGGAGGAGATGCTGGCGTCCCACGGCGCGGTCAGCGCCGAAGTCGCCCAGGCCATGGCCGAGGGCGCGTTGAACAACTCTCTGGCGACGATCTCCATTTCGGTTACGGGTATCGCCGGGCCGGACGGAGGAACCCCGGACAAACCGGTAGGGTTGGTGCACATGGCATGCGCCATCGCCGATGGCCCGATCCAGACCCGCCGCCAAGTCTTCGCCGGGGACCGTCATGACGTCCGCCATTCCACGGTCAACGCGGCCCTGGATTTGATCCTGCGGGCCCTGGAAATGGACGAGCCTCCCCAGCCCGAGATCCAAACCCAGCCCCCGACCCCGATGGAATAGGGTTCTCCCTCCTCCCCTTACCCGTCTCGCCCCAGAAAGTGCTCCACTTCGGCGCGGCTCGGCGCGGCGTCGGAGGCGCCGCGACGGGTGGTTGCCAGGGCGCCACAGGCCGACGCGAACCGCACGGCCTCGGCCAGGGACCGCCCAGCGGCGAGGGATCGCGCCAAGCCCCCACTGAAACAGTCGCCCGCGGCGACGGTATCGATGGCCTCCACCGGGAAAGCGGGCTGATAGCCCTCGGTCCCATCCCGGTCCCGCCAGACAACGCCCTTGGCGCCCATCTTGACCACGGCCATGGAAACCCCGCGGTCGGTCAAGGCCCGGGCGGCCTGGGCCGCGCTTTCCGCGTCGGTCGGGCGAATCCCCACCAGGGCCTCCGTTTCCGTTTCATTGGGCGTTACTCCATCGACGGCGCCCCAGACCTCCGGAGGCAATTCCGTCTTGGGGGCGGGGGCGGGATCCAGCAGCACGAATCCTCCCTGGGAACGGACGCGCCGGGCGGCTTCCAGGGCCGGAGCCAAGGGGATCTCCATTTGCAAGAGCAATCCCTGGGTCCGTCCGAGCAGGGGACCGAGGCGGTCCACGTCATCCCCATTGATGGCCATATTGGCCGCGCCAATCACCGTGATCCGGTTTTCCCCGCCCCGCTCCACCTGGATCACGGCGATCCCCGTGGGATGGCCCTCATCCGTACGGACATGGGTTAAATCCACACCGAAATAGGTCAGCCGCTCCCTGGCCATGGCGCCAAAGGCATCAGCCCCCAGACGTCCAGCCAGATGGGTCTCCACCCCAAGGCGCGCGAGCGAGACGGCTTGATTGGCCCCTTTCCCGCCCAGGGAAATGGCATAGGACTCCCCGTGTAGGGTTTCTCCAGGGCCGGGGACCCGATCCCCGTAGGTGACCACGTCCACGTTGATGCTGCCGAAGACGACGAGGCTCATGCTATAAACTCCCTGGGGATGCCAACCGAGTCCCGCACCACCAGCCTGGGCGGCAAAATCAGGGATTCGGGCAAGGGGACACCCCGTTCCAAATGATCAATCAACAAGGCTATCGCCCCTTCCCCCATTTCGGGAACGGGTTGGTGGATCGTCGTCAAGGGGGGCGCGGTATAGGCCGCGAGTTCGATGTCGTCATACCCCACGACCGAGAGGTCGCCGGGCAGGGAGAGGCCCATGCCCTGGGCCGCGCTCAAGGCCCCCATGGCCATCACATCATTGAAGCAGAAGAGCGCTTGCGGCCAGGTGCTCCGAGGGGCGGACAACACCTGTCGCGTGGCGCCGTGTCCTCCGGCGACGGATAGGTCGGCTTCCACCCGATGCTCCGGTCGCGGAATCAGGCCCCGCTCCGTCAGTGCGTCCATCGCTCCAGTCAGACGCGCCGCCGAGCGGGCATGGGTCGCGGGACCCGTGATCAGGGCCATGGAGCGGAACCCCCTGTCCGCCAGATAGGCGATGGCCAAACGTCCGCCCAGCCCGCTATCGTCGGCGATGGCCGTGATTCCGTTTCCGGGGGCGGCATCCAGGGCGATCGTCGGCACCCCGGCGGTGGCGGCGAGGTCTTCCGTCATACCGGGCCACTGATTGGCCGTGAGCAGGACGAGGGCGTCGATGCGCCGAACCCTCAGAACCTCCCGATAGACGCGCATCTTTTCCGGGTCATCCTCGGAATTGCACAGGATCAAACTGTAGCCCCGAGCGAAACAGGCCCGCTCCACCCCATGGATCAGGGCCGCGAAGAAGGGGTTGGTGGAGCTGGTGACCATCATGCCGATGGCCTTGGTCCGGCTGCCCTTCAAGGCCTGGGCCAAACCATTGGGGGCAAACCCCAGGCGGTCGATGGCCGCGCGCACCCTCTCCGCCGTATCCGGGGCCACGAATCGGGTCCCGTTGATCACATGGGAAACCGTCGTTCCAGAGACATCCGCCGCGCGGGCGACATCCTTGATGGTGACCATGTCCTCTTCCCCCGGGTTGGGCGCGCCGCGCCCATGGATCCGGCGGGGCGCGCCGCGCCCATCGGTCCGGCGCGGCGCGCCCATGTCCTGATGGGTCCCTCTGTCGCCTATTTTTGGATCAGCTTCAGCGGAACAGGGGTGTACTCTGGGACCGCCTCGCCTTTGACGATTTTGTCCGCGGTCTCGATCCCCATGGAGCCGATGCGGTCCGCCTGTTGGGCGACGGTGGCCACCATGGATCCGGCGTTGACCGCGGCGACCCCGTCGTCGGTGCCGTCGAAGCCCACGACCAGTACGGTCTTGCCCGCGGCCTCGATGGCCTTGATGGCACCCAGGGCCATTTCATCGTTATGGGCGAAGACGGCGTTCACGTCCGGATTGCCCTGGAGCAGGTTCTCCATGACGTTCAAGCCCTTGGTGCGGTCGAAGTCGGCGGGCTGACTGGCCACCACCTCGATCCCCTTGGCGCCGTCGACCACGGCGTGGAAGCCCTCGCCCCGGTCCCGCGCCGCGGAGGTCCCCGGCACGCCCTGGAGTTCGATGACCTTGCCGCCATCGGGCAACAGGGAGACGATCAACTCACCGGCCATTTTGCCTCCGGCCACGTTATCCGAGGCGATATGGCTGACCACCTTGGCGCCATTGGCGGCGCGGTCCAGGGTCACCACGGGGATCTCGGCCCGGTTGGCGGCGCGGGCTGCGGTGCGCACGGCGTCGGAATCCGTGGGGTTGATCAGCAGAACCTTGATGTCCTTGTTGATCACGTCCTCGACGTTGGCCAGTTCCTTGGCCGGGTCATTTTGGCTGTCGAGAACCAGAAGATCATAGCCCAGGTCCTTGGCCTTGGCCTCGGCCCCATCCTTCAGGGTCACGAAGAAGGGGTTGTTCAGGGTGGAGACCACCAGGGCCAGCTTGTCGGCGGCCTGGGCGGTGGAGACGCCCCCCATCAAGGCCGCCGCGGCGACGGCCGCCATCAGAATTTTGCGCACGTTTCGTACTCCCTCACTCTTATTTCGGTGAAATGCGTCGGCTTAGGCACATCAGGACCCACGGGCCTTGCCACGACTGTCGACCAGCACGGCCAGCAGGATAACGGCACCCTTGGCGATCATCTGGTAGTAGGATGAAACGTCCATCAGATTGAGCGCGTTGTTCAGCACGCCGATGATCAGCGCGCCGACAAGGGTACCGAACAGGGTTCCGCGCCCCCCCATCAAGCTGGTGCCGCCTAGGACCACCGCGGCGATGGCGTCCAATTCGTAGGACGTCCCGGCGGTGGGTTGGGCGCTTTCCAGGCGCGCGGTGATAATGACTCCGGCGAGGGCGGCGAGCAGACCGGAGACGGCGTAGACCGCCACCTTCACCCGCCCCACGGCGATCCCGGCCAGGCGGGCCACCTGCTCGTTGCCTCCCAGGGCGTAGACCTGGCGCCCGAACCGCATGTGGGACAGCACGAACCAGCAGAGCAGGAACACGGCGATCATGATCAACACGGGCAGGGGCACGCCGAACAGATAGGCCCCGCCCAAGGCCCAGAAGGCATCGGCCGAGGCCCCATCGATGGTGCCGATGGGCCGCCCTTCGGTGAAGACCAGGGTCGCGCCGCGTAGGGCCGTCATACCCACAAGGGTGGCGATGAAGGGTTGGACGCCGCCAACGCTGATGATCAAGCCGCTGGTCGCGCCCAACATCGCGCCGAGCACCAGGGTCGCGGGGATGGCGACCCAAAGGCTCACATTCGCGGCCACGAGACTGGCGCAGACCGCCCCGGTGAATGCCAGGACCGACCCTACCGACAGGTCGATGCCGGCGGTCAGAATGACGAAGGTCATGCCAAAGGCGATGATGGCATTGATGGAGGTCTGCCGCAGGATATTCAGCAGGTTGTCCACGGTCAGAAAATTGGGGCTGTAAAGCGACACGAAAACCATCAGGATCAATAAGCCGAACAAGGACTTGTTGGCGGCCAGGACCCGGCCCAGTCCGGCCAGACGCCCCGGTTGGGTCGGTCCGGGCGACGCGGTGCCCGCGGCGGTCGTGGCATTCGGTGATGACGTGACCATGATCCCGGTCCCTCCCTCTCTACAATCGGCTCAGGCGACGGCCCGTTCCATGATCCGCTCCTGGGTGGCTTCGCCGCGCGCGAAGGCGCCGGTGAGCCGCCCTCGGGAGAGCACCAGGATCCGGTCCGACAGGCCCAGCAGTTCCGCCATGTCCGAGGACATCAACAGCACACAAAGCCCCTGCTTTTTCAATTCGTTAATCAACCCGTAGATCTCCCGCCGCGCGCCCACGTCCACCCCCCGGGTTGGCTCGTCGAGGATAACGATCCGGGGATCGGCGAGCAGGCATTTGGCCAAGGAAACCTTCTGCTGATTCCCTCCCGAGAGGGACGAGACCGGCGCCTCCGGCCCCGCGCATTTGATGGCGAACCGCTCCATGAACCGGCTGACCCCCGCCCGTTCGAGGGTGGAGCGCATGATCAAGCCCGGAGAAAAATGCTCCAGCGCGCCAAGGGCCATGTTGGCGCGGATGGCATGGGGCTGGATCAGACCGTCACTCTTGCGGTCCTCGGTCACGTAGGCGATGCCCAGGTGGACGCCATCCCCGGGGGAGCGGATGGAAACCTCGACCCCGTCCACCAGCAGCTTGCCCGCCGTGGCCGGGTTGGCGCCGTAGATGGCCCGGGCCAGTTCGGTCCGCCCGGCGCCCATCAACCCGGCGAAACCGACGACCTCTCCGGCATGGGCCTCGAAGGAAATGTCCTCGATCCCCGGCGCGCGAAGGCCTTTCACCACCAGCCGGGCCGCCCCGGGTTCGGTGGCGACCCAGGGGTATTGCTCGGTGATATCCCGGCCGACCATGTGGCGGATCAAGGCCGGTTCATCCAATTCGGCCACGGGACCTTGATGGACGAAGCCACCGTCCCGCAAAACCACCACGTCATCGCAGAGGGTGAAGATCTCGTTCAAACGGTGGGAGATATAGAGGATGGCCTTGCCTTCGGCCCGCAGGTGGTCGATGGCCTCGAACAGAATGGCCGTCTCCACGTCGGTCAGCGCGTCCGTGGGCTCGTCCATGATGATGACCTTGGCGTCCAAGGACAGGGCACGGGTGATCTCCACCATCTGTTGAGCGCCCACCCCCAGGCGGCGCAGGGGCCACCGGGGATCCACATGGTCCTGCTTCAGGCGAGAGAGCAACTCCCGCGACTTGGCGTTCAGCGCCGCCCAGTCGATGGCCCTGATCGCGTTCAGGGGCTCCCGCCCCAGGAAGATGTTTTCCGCCACGGACAGATCGGGCAGCAGGTTCAGTTCCTGGTGGATGATGGCGATTCCCGCGTCCATGGCCTGTCGCGGACCGGCGAACGACACGGGCTTGCCCTCCAGACGAACCTCGCCACCGGGATCGGGGTGATAAATACCCATGACGATCTTCATGAGCGTGGACTTCCCCGCCCCGTTCTCCCCAACCAGGGCGAGCACCCGCCCGGCCTGGGCGGTCAACGACACCCGGTCGAGGACCTTGATGGTCCCGAAGGTCTTGGAGATATTGGAAAGCTCGAGAATCGCGGCCATGGCCATTTCCCCCTGCCCGTTCGGTCACCGAAGGCCCTAAAACGGCACACCGGAATAGAGGATGATGTTGGCGTAAGGGGTGCACTCACCGGTGCGGATCACGACCTTGCATCCGGCCACCAGCCGCTTAAAGGCCTCGTGAGTCACGGCATCCGTCTCGAGCCCGCTTCCCTGGGCCGCGCTGGCCCGGTTGAGCAAGGACATGGTCTTGGCATGGAGAGCGGGGCTGACCTGGGCACATTCACTGGCCAGCACGGCCCGTTCCACCTGCAACTCGTCGAGGATGGCGGACAAAACGTCGAGGAAGGGTGGCAGACCGGGAACGACGGAGAGATCAACGCGCTCCGGCCCCACCGGGATGGGTAAACCGGCGTCGCAAATCACCAAGCCATCAAGATGGCCTTGCCGCGCGATGGCGGCGCAAAGGGCTGGGTTGAGGAGACCGGACTTTTTCATGGCGTCTATCCTCCCATGCATGGACGGAACCGCTGGGCTTTGCTTGGAAGCCCGTCCCTTGGGCGCGTGCTTCAGGGGGTTAGGATCTCTCCACGCAAACGTTTGCGCAAACGTTTTCGTTTGTGCGCCGCGTCAATTCGATGTGGCATCGCGGGATAAGGTTGGGGGTTCCCGCCCGGTCCGCCGGAGGCGGACATCATGCACACTCTGGGGCTCCCGCCCGGTCCGCCGGAGGCGGACATCATGCACACTCGGGGGCTCCCGCCCCCGAACCCCCGGTTGGAGGCGATGCCTCTAATCCTCCGTTTTCCTTATAAAACAAAACCTTGGGATCCGACATTTTGGCGGAAGCACCCGTAAATCCCCGCCTTCACTCCAAGGAATGCACAGATCGCCATCCCGTTAAAAAATGCAGTGAATATATTGCTTTTACTTCCTCATTTCCGCGTAAGCGGGAATCCAGGGTTAATTTCGGTGGCGTCGGTGAAAGGCGCGACCGTCGCGTCGACCGCTTCCGTCACCTGGTCCGACCCAGGGTCCCCGTTGTCACGCCTCCGGCGTACGGTCCGCCCACGGGGATGACGAAGGGAGAGGGGACGCGGAAAGGACGAAGGACCCTGGTGGCCTGGGCATGGCAAGCGAGAAGAGTTCCCCCACGCACCACGCCACCTCCCGCTTTCCACATCCCGGAAACACTCATTTTCCCAAGCGGCCCGGCTTTGGCTCTCCGCCCTCCCCATATGGACGGTCAGTCCCCCACCAATCCCAGGAGCCGCGCCATGACCGCCTCGTCCGCCCCCGCCCCTATCCGCGTCGATATCGTTTCGGACGTTGTCTGTCCCTGGTGCGCCATCGGCTATCGTCAACTCGCCACGGCGGCGGAGGCGGAGGGGATCGCGTTGGACATCCATTGGCATCCCTTCGAACTCAACCCCACCATGCCGCCGGAGGGGGAGGGTCTGCGGGACCACCTGATGCGCAAATACGGAATCTCCAAGGCCGAATCGGACAAGAACCGGGAGCGGATCACCGCCATCGGGGCCGAGCTGGGCTTTCCCTTCGTCTTTGCCGACGACATGCGCATGGGCAACACCTTCCTCGCCCATCAACTGATCGCATGGGCGGAACCGAAGGGACGGGCCCATGCGGCCAAACAGGCCCTGCTGACCGCCCATTTCACCGAGGGCAGAGACGTGTCCGACATCGCGGTTCTCGCCGAGGTGGCCGAGTCCATCGGGCTGGACGCCACGGAAGCGCGGGAGGTCTTGCTGTCGGGTGTGCTCGCCGATCGGGTGCGGGAGAAGGAACTGACTTGGACCAGCCAGGGCGTGAGCGGCGTGCCGACAATGGTCTTCGCGGAAAAATACATCGGCAACGGCGCCATGGGCGTGGAGACCTACAAGGAGGTCCTCCGCAAAGTCACCGAAGATGCCTAAGGGCTGTGGGGAGGCTAGCCTCCCCACCGGGGGCCCGCGGGGGCTGGCCCCCGCCTCGCCGAAGGCGATCCCCTATTCCGCGGCGACCGCCGTTTCCGAGGGCACGGCGCGGATGAGGTGATCGAAGGCGGACAGGGCCGCCTTGGCACCCTCGCCCATGGCGATGACGATCTGCTTATAGGGCACCGTGGTGCAGTCCCCCGCGGCGAAGACGCCGGGCACACTGGTCGCGCCCCTGTCATCGACGATGATCTCGCCGCGCGGAGACAGGTCCACCACCCCCTTCAGCCACTCGGTGTTTGGCACCAGACCGATCTGGACGAAGATGCCGTCCAACGGGACCTCACGGATCTCGCCGGTGGCGCGGTCCTTGTAGAACAGGCCGGTCACCTTGGCGCCGTCCCCCTTCACTTCCGTGGTCTGGGCGTTCACCAAGACCGTGACATTGGGCAGGCTCCGCAGCTTGCGTTGCAGGACCTCGTCGGCGCGCAGTTGGGTGTCGAACTCGATCAGGGTGACATGGGCGACGATGCCCGCCAAATCGATGGCCGCTTCCACGCCGGAGTTGCCGCCGCCAATCACCGCGGTCCGCTTGCCCTTGAACAAGGGGCCGTCGCAGTGGGGGCAGTAGGCCACGCCCTTGTTGCGGTATTCATCCTCGCCCGGAACGTTCATCTGGCGCCAGCGGGCGCCGGTGGAAAGGACCACCGTTTTGGCCTTCAA
Organism: Rhodospirillum sp.; assembly: GCA_021741145.1. GTDB lineage: Bacteria > Pseudomonadota > Alphaproteobacteria > Rhodospirillales > Rhodospirillaceae > Rhodospirillum. The sequence goes on from JAIOYK010000060.1 coordinate 29,175, forward strand.
ACTCGCGCCATTGACCAGATCCACCCCGACCAGACCGCCGGGGGCGGAGGCGGGAACCAGCTTTTCGGCCTTTTGCAGGTTCATGATGTCCACGTCGTAGTCCTGGACGTGGCTTTCCAGGGCGGCGGCGAGCTTGGGGCCTTCCGTATGGGAGACGGAGATGAAGTTCTCGATCCCCATGGTGTCGAGGACCTGACCGCCGAAACGCTCCGCCGCGACACCGGTCCGGATGCCCTTGCGGCCCGCGTAGATGGCGGCCGCCGCACCGGCGGGACCGCCGCCGATCACCAGGACGTCGAAGGCTTCCTTGCCCTTGATCTCCTCGGCGGCGCGGGCTTCGGCGCCCGTGTCGACCTTGGCGAGGATTTGCTCCAGACTCATGCGGCCCTGGCCGAAGGGTTCGCCGTTCAGGTAGACGCTGGGCACGGCCATGATCTGGCGGCGCTCGACCTCGTCCTGAAACAGGGCGCCATCAATGGCGGTGTGCTTCACCTTGGGGTTCAGGGCCGCCATCAGGTTCAGCGCCTGCACCACGTCCGGGCAGTTCTGGCAGGACTGGGAGAAATAGGTCTCGAAGACGAAGTCTCCGCTCAGGCCCTTGATCTGCTCCAGCACCTCCGGCGCGGCCTTGGAGGGATGGCCCCCGACCTGCAGAAGGGCGAGCACAAGGGAGTTGAATTCGTGGCCCATGGGCAGACCGGCGAATGTCACGCCCACATCGGATCCGACGCGCTTGATGGCGAAGGAGGGCGTGCGACCCTCCGTGCCGTCCTCGCGCAGGGTGATCTTATCCGACAACGTAGCGATATCGTTCAGCAGGGACCGCATCTCGCCGGATTTCTCGCCGCCGTCGATGGAGGCGACCAGTTCAATCGGTTGGGTGACATTGTCGAGGTAGGACTTCAATTGGGTCTTCAGGGCGGCATCCAGCATGGTTGCGGTCTCCAGGGATCACGTCAATGAATGGGGGTGGTTCGGGTTGAAGGGTTCCCGTGGGACATCGCGGGGGGACAATGCATGAGTGGCCCGGACCCGAGGAAGGGGGGAAGGGATCCGGGCCACTCGGCTTCGGTAAGATCCAAGGCTTTGCCTAGATCTTGCCGACAAGCACAAGAGCTTTAGATCTTGCCAACAAGAGCGGCGACTTTAGATCTTGCCAACAAGATCAAGGGAGGGCGCCAGGGTGGCTTCGCCTTCCTTCCACTTCGCCGGGCAGACCTCGCCGGGGTGGGCGGCCACATACTGGGCGGCCTTGACCTTACGCATCAGGTCATCGGCGTTGCGGCCGATGCCTTCGGCGGTGATTTCCAGGGCCTGGATCACACCGTCCGGATCGATCACGAAGGTGCCACGGTTGGCCAGACCGGCCTCCTCGATCATCACATCGAAGTTGCGGCTGATGACGCCGGTCGGGTCGCCGATCATCACGTATTCGATCTTGCCGATCGCCGGGGAAGTGTCGTGCCAAGCCTTGTGCGAAAAATGGGTGTCGGTGGAGACGGAATAGACTTCCACGCCCATCTTCCGGAGCTCGGCGTAGTTGTTGGCCAGATCTTCCAGCTCGGTCGGGCAGACGAAGGTGAAGTCGGCCGGGTAGAAGAACACGACGGACCACTTGCCCTTCAAATCCGCGTCGGTGACGTCGATGAACGCACCCTTCTGGAAAGCCTTGGCGGAGAACGGCTTGACCTCGGTTCCGATAAGCGACATGGGGAAAAACTCCTTGTTGGGTTGCCTGGTATTGGCTTGAGGGGCCGACCGGGACCTGGTCCCGGCGCGGCGGGTTGAATTCCTTAACGCCTCAACAAGGTACCCAGTGCTCAAAAAGAAAGATAATTGATATTATCTTCATATTCGTTCGATTTTCTCGATTTAAAATACCCCACGCATGGGACTGGGGGAGATCTCTTCCCCAGTCCCATGCGTGATTCTCTTATAAAAAAATAGGCGTGGGGTCCCCGTTCTGGTCGGGTCGGAACCGCGCGGCCCCCCCTCCCCGCGGGCGGCGTCCGGGACTTTCAGCAGGTCCGCCTTGTCAAAGGGCTTGGGCAGGGTGGCCACGGCGCCGTAGTCCATGGCGTCATTCAGGAAACCCAGGTTCCGGTTCCGGCCTCGAGCCGCGCCAGTCCTTCCCGCCCGTCGCGGGACTCGAAAACCACGGGCCCCAGGGAGATAAGCATCTCGCGCAGGGTGAACCGGGGCGGATCCTCGTCATCGATCACCAGGATCCGCATGAATCGTCTTCCTTATCGGATGCTCCATTGCCGGAACCAGCTTGACACGCCCCCTCAGGCGAGGGGCGATTTTGAAGGGTTGGCCGCCATGGCCCGACAGGCCCAGTCTACTAGGAGATCATCCTCATCCAAACAGGCGTCGGGAGCGGACAGGAATTTTCCTACGGTGATGACTTTTCCCGCTTTTTCATAGGTAAACGGAAAGGAGCCCTCCGCCTCCAGGGCGGCGCGGAGGGCGTCATCGACCCGGAAATAGAGTTGGTCGGCCAGGACCATGGCGAACATCTCGCCCCCATGGGTGTAGGCCCACCCCCCGAACAGCCGTTTGACCTCCACCGGGCCAACACGGTCGAGAACATCCAGGATCCCAAGGACGAAAGCGGGGGGGCGGGTCTTCGCCATGGGAGCTCCTTTCCAATCCAGTCATAATTCTCTTTCGCCCCATCTTTACACCGATGGCGACGAAACCGAGAACGCATGGGATATCCCCCCGGTGTGACCTCTGAAGGCTCCGTGGTTTGGGCCCGCGGAGACCCGGGGACGGAATCCGTAACGAAAACGGGGGCGCGTTGGAGAACGCCCCCGTTTCCGCATTGCGACACAAGCCACTCTCAGGCCGCCCGCACATCCCCGAGGAAACCGTCGATGGCATGGCGCAGAGCCTGGGACCGTTCCGTGAGGGTGCCGACGGCTTCCACCACACCTTTGGCCCGCCCTCGGGCGTTTTCGGCGGTGGCGCGCACGGTTGTGGCGCCGCTGGCCGCGGTCCTGGCCCCCTCGGCAACGGTCTGGATGTTGCGGGCGATCTCGTGGGTCGCGGCCCCCTGCTCCTCCACCGCGGCCGCGATGGCCGTGGCCGTGTTCATCACTTCGCCGATGGATTCGACAATCTTCCGAATGACTTCGACGGTTTCCTTGGTCTTCTCTTGGACCGCGTTGACTCTCAGGTCGATTTCCTCGGTGGCCCGGGCGGTCTGGTTGGCCAGACTCTTAACTTCGTTCGCCACCACGGCGAAGCCCTTGCCCGCATCGCCCGCCCGGGCCGCCTCGATGGTGGCGTTCAGGGCAAGAAGGTTTGTCTGGGCGGCGATGGCGGTGATCAAATCCACCACTTCGCCAATCCGCACCGCATCGGAGGATAGGCCGCCAACCACGCCGACGGCGCCACTGGCCAAAGAGGCCGCGGCATTGGACACGCTGGAGGAATGCTGGACCTGACGGCTGATTTCCTGGATGGAGGCCGACAACTCTTCGGCCGCGGCGGCCGCGGAATCCGTATCACCACTGGCCTGGGTGGCGGCCTCGGCGGCGGCACATGCGCCCGCGTCGGTATCCTGGGACAGCTTGTCCATGTCGCTGGCCATGGATCGCAGGCGTTCCACTTCCCGGGCGGTATCGCCCAGCAGGGTGCGGCTGGCCTCCTCGAAGGCGGTGTTGAGTTGGGTGAGCAGAACCGTCCGTTCCTCTCGACGACGGTTCAACTCCTCCTTCTCCCGTTCCAAGACCTGCGCCTCGCGCATGCCGCCTCGGAAGCTTTCCAGGGCGCGGGCCAAGTGGCCCACCTCGTCGGCGCGATGGGAGTCGGAAATGGCCACGTCGATATCCTTGCGCTCCAATCGTTCGACGGCCCGAATCAAACGACCAATCGGACGGCTGATGGAGCGGCCTAAAACCAAGCTGAGGGTGATAGCGAATAGAATTACACCCGCGGCGACTCCCGCGGACAGGATGGCATTCCGTTCCAGCCCCGCGTCGATGGTCTCGCCCATGGCCGCCCTTACCTTGTCCGTGGCCCTCTGCACCTTACGCATACCCTGGATTACCTTGCGTTGTTCCGGGATCAGATCGTCCTGGATAAGGGTCACGCGGGCAACCACGGTTTCCCGCGCCGCGTTCAGGCTCGCACCGTAGGTCGCCAAGTCCTCGGCGAGGGAAACGGCCAAGGCTCCAGCCGGCTTTCCATCCTGGCTCCGCACCAGGCTTTTAACGATATCCTGGGCCTCCGACAGGGACTCGGTAACAGGTTCAAAGGGCACCACGCTAGGGCGGATGAAATAGGCATCCGCGCCCATGCGGGTCTTGGCCAGGGCCAGTCGCACCTCGCCCGTTTTAAAAATGTCCCGCATGGATCCAGAGGAGAACGTCAGAGTCGCCAGATTGGTCACGACCTTCTCCAATTCCAACCCCGTGGTGTTTACCGCGATGAAGGCCACTTCCGCGGCGTTCTGGGCATCAATAACCTGTTCGATCAGTTTGCTCAGGTGTTCGATGCGGGTCAGAACCTCGGACAGCGACTCCCTTTGGTCCTCGGGCGCGGTCTCCAGTGCCTTGGCCAATGCCGCCTGGGCCCCCCCCAGGCTCCCCAGGGCCGTATCCCCGGCACTGGCCTCGTTGGTAAGAAGGAACTCGTCCAGGCTGCCTTCAACTTTCAGCAGGGTGGTATAGGCGTCGGACAATTCCGCGGTCGCGGCGTTCATTGCCCGCACTTCGCCAACCTTGTCTTTTGCATCGAACAGTCCCAAGGCTCCTCCCGCCCCCAAGGCAACGAGCAGTGCCACGATGACTCCGAACCCTAGTCCAATCTTAATACCAATCGGCAGGTCACGAAAAAAGGCTCCAAGACGCGGCAGCGGGCCGGTACGGAACGGTTTGGCAAGGGCTTCAAAAGCGGTGAAAGGCGTCATCGTTTTCCCCATCAAAAGAAGCGGGATCGTGGATATGCCCTTCTGTCTTGCTTGGCATAACCTATCGTCGAGGTGCCAGATCGCGATCGCCCAGCTTCCTCCTTTTTGGATCCCATATTCCAGCTAACCTACCCCTCACGGGGGATGGAACCACAATTTTCAAATGGAAGGATTCTTGCGCCAGACCATATTGGTCAAGTAATTTCCACAATCGATCCCCCGATGAAACCTTGAGCAAAATTTTCTTATTTCGGGTCCGTTAGAAGTTTCAACCAAAGTCACCGCGGTCGAGTCGTGAAGGCTCCTCCCTTGACTAATATTATCAAGACACCGTGTCACGCCAACGGCACTACTCTCTTACCTTCACGCCACTGTATTCCTGACTTCCATCTGAATGTTTCAAATAAAAGGCTCTATTCATAAATCGCATTGATGCGGACGATCATGCCCCCATCGCGGCGCGCAGGCAGTAGCGGGGGGTTGGATTGGAGTGCAGGGCGATGAGATGGAACCACTTGAGATACGATCCCAGATAGCGGGTAGCG